>CACYPK010000045.1 GCA_902776285.1 uncultured Eubacteriales bacterium | reverse complement strand
CAGGGTTGAGAGAAAGGCCAGAAAGGCGGCTGTGGAATGAAATGTTGAGCTGTCGTCGATACGAACGTACTCGTTGCGGCACTTCTTTCCAGAAGGGATGATATCATTTTATATGAAGTTGGTACGGAAAAGCATCGGTATGATGGATCGATGCTTTTTCTAATTCAAAAGATTGACGAGACAGGCATGAAGTTCGCAGGACGTCGGTCTAAACACGACTTTTCTTTTTTGCTAATCTATATTAAAGTTTATCTATATTAGTGTCTGCTCGTTAAGCGGCCTATGGGAACCAAGTGCATGGTTTTGATGTCGCACTATATAAAGCCTCTTGCTTCGTTACTGGATACCAACAGATCAGCGTCACGCCTCGAGTTCGTCCTCATCGACGTCAAACAAAGCAAAATATCGCTCCGGCTCGTCGGTTTCGTTGGTAAGATAAAAAATAAAAAAATTAATAGTGTCCATGTGCCTGAAAAGGTTCGTGACAAGGATAGAGAGCGAGATCACTGTCAAGGATGTTTCCTCAAGCCTTGTCGTGATCAGTCCCATACCGTTGCACCGCTTGCCGAGGCTGAAGAACCTCTCAACCCCGATGCGGTCAGTGTTGTCCTTGTAAGCGATCTTCTTATCCGCTTGCTGTTGCTTTTCATCTTTAGGACGACGCCCCAGCTTCGGACCCGATATACGGATGCCGTGCTCCTTACAGAATGCGATGTTTGCCCGCGTTCTGTAGATCTGGTCAACGAGTACCCGCTTCGGCCATCTGCCGGTACGTTCGTGATATTTGATGAGCGCCTCCTGGAGCTTTTCGGATTCATTGAATGCTTCAAAGGAAACCCGGGTCATGCGAGCATACCCGCGCTCATCAAGGATAACCTCAAACTTGGCTCCGAACTCTGTCGGTGCTTTGACCTTGCCCCTGACGATCGGCCTGATCCACGGCTGGGAAAGGCTCACAATGCGGTGTTCTACACTGTGTACGCGGTTATCCCACATGTATTTCTGCTGCTCGTAGAGAGTGAGGATGACAAGATAAGTGTTAATCATCTTCCTGTCAGTCATCGCATAGCCTTCTGACATGTAGCCCTCGAGATAGCCAAGGTCACGTTTCACGTAAGCAAGCATCTTTCTGACCGTGGCACGGATCTTTGAGTCTGTACGCTTTTTGCATTTCGCCAGCTCAAGGTAGTCCTGGTGCGCGATCCGGCGGTAGGTGCGGGGCTTTTTATCAAAGCCGTACCTTTTATAGAACCAGTCGATCATGCCTTCAAGCTTCTCCCTCGCTTCATTCAGGAGTGAGAAGTCCTGCGGGTAACGGATATAGGAAGGAGCGCATGTAGCATCCAGTATTGCGGTGCCAAGATTGCCGTTTTCATCCGGTGTTTCTTCTGCTCTCTTCCTGCCGCGCTTCTTCGGGGCAGCTTCCTTAGCCTTTTGCTCCGCTTCCTCAAGCGCCTGGATGATGATCTCGTTGCACTGCTCCATGATCTCAGGGGTCAGGCGTTTTCTGAATTCAACCAGAAGCGTTGGCTGAAAGGGAGCCTCATTCTGGAAGCGGGGAAGGCCAATAAAGTACTGAAGGTACGGGCCTTCTGCGATTGCCTTAGTGGTCTTCCGGTCAGAAAGCATGAGCCGCTGCTGAATGATGAGGGTTCCCAGGGCTTCCCGGAACGGATGTGCCGGCCGGCCGCTCTTACACTGAATACAGATGCTCAAGCTTCTGCCATGGGATCAGATCCCCCATGCGGATCCATTCGTTGTTCTTATCGAGCTGCATACCGCAGCCCTGATTGAAGTCATCAAACCGGATCTGAGATGCTGTGCTGGCTCTATACATGGCAATCAACTCGCTTTCTAGGCTTAAAATGCAAGGGTATTCTGCTTGACACGCAAATAGATGTGCATTTATTATAGCATATATGCGAGTAAAAATCGCGTATTTACAATAAATATCGATAGTTATTATATTAACAAGCATACACTAATTATGTTTGGTGCGGCTGCTATTCAAATAGGATAATTGACGATAATCATATCCGCTTCGATACGGACATTGATTTTGGCGAAGATACAATATTCGTTATGAAATACTTACAACATATCGAAAGCTTTTCATTCACGAATGAACGAAGTTATTTCTATAGAAAAAACCGAAATGGCTCATTGTCGGGGAAGTGGAGGGAACATCAGTTTCAAAATTATCTTCGAATAGCGGACAGCATTATTACAACATTTACAAAGAAAGGCCTCATGACTGACGGGATTAGGAATGTAGTTGATCAGCGTATCGTAAATTCCGCCTTATGGTGCTGCCAGGCATTA
>CACYPK010000044.1 GCA_902776285.1 uncultured Eubacteriales bacterium | reverse complement strand
ATGCTTCAAAATCCGTTGCTGTGTAGTGGCTGGTCTCTTTGCCTTCAATGTACATTTCACCATCTTCGTATGTATCAAGGCCGGAAATGACATTGAGGAGAGTTGACTTACCGCTACCGGATTCTCCTGTAATTACAACAAATTCGCCAACATCCAGATCCAGATTGACTCTGGATATGCCGCTGGCGATGATACCTTTGCTGTAATAGAACTTGGAGACATTTTTCAGTCTTATCATGCTCATGCTTAACCCCTCCGTCCGGAAAGCGTGAGCACGCATCCCGGTCTGTATACTAAGTCTGTCAGCTGAAAACAGCTTCTATATCTATTTACGATTCACATAACTGAAAAATCACTGTTTTCTGCAAGATTTATATTTAGAACAATGACCTTCAGCATAGAATACTATTCATCATTTTATCATTCACTATCTGAAACATATTGTAACACTTATGGTGGATAGTGTCAACTTTCTGTGGAGTTTTCAATTGACTCCTAATGTTTGTAAAAGAATGTGGGTATGCCAGCGGCTCTCAAAGCGTGCGCGAGAGCACCGCACACCACGAGTCACGCTATCTCGCGTGCGCTCGATCACAACGAAGCCATTACCTATCGAACTGCATTGACGCTAAGCAGACACTGCTTTGCAGAGTCTGCAGAGCAAATAATGTGTTCCAGGCTTCGCCAGGAACTGATCTTAGCCTCTCCCTCGCCGGTAGGCAGGCAGCCGGCGTGTTTCCCGCCGCCTGCGGCTAAGAGGATATTCCGTGTCGCTTCGTCAAGTGCTGCCCGACCGCTCTCATGACCTTTCTTGCGGTCAGCGTGCTGTCACTGTGACTCTGCTCCCGCTCCCATGGTCATGCGACCATTTCTAGCTGAAGATCGAATTGTTCGTTCGACCTAGGAACCTTATCGCCTGCTGTGTCCCGCTTGTTGTATCGAATACATATCTCTCGCTCATATCGTTCATCCAGCTGAGATCATATCCGCATTTCTGCGCTTCAAGAAATCTTCTGGCATATTCGCTGTATCGCTCATCGCACTCGTATGTGCTTTTGAAGTGAGCAGCTTCTATTCTGCCTCCATTCTTGCAGTACACTCTGAGTTTGCTCAGTTTTCCGAGGCCTTCCTCGCTCCATCCCATAGGATCACGGCTGAATCTCTCTGAAAGCACATGACTTACCTGAGCCTCAGTGCAGCTCCCGGTCACATCACTTCTGTACCGGTTTACTGCTGCTTCCCAGTTACCTAACAGGTATGTCTGCATTTCCTGTACTGCTTCACGGTCCGTCTCTTCACTGCAGTCCTTGTACAGTTCTGTAAGGATCAGTTCGGCCTTGTCTCTGTTATTCTCCTCAAGTGCCTTGCTCAGTCTGTATTTCACGGTCTTCCCGTTGAATTTTCGATCGAACTTCCTGAGTTCTTTCTGAAGGTGATACCCATCCATGACGTGCTCGACATTAGCGAAGTTCTCAAGCCCGTTCACGATCCATTTCCCACCGTCTGCATGTATGCGGATGGCACTGATGTTCTCCACATCATAGGCCTTATCTATGTATCCTTCTACGCTCGCCCACAGGTCTTTGCTGCTCATCTTCTCATCCACGAAGTGCATCGGATTGATCGTTTCATTCCGCCGTTTATCCACTCTGCGCATGCCTTCGGTTACCGTTACAAGCGGTACGACTTTATTTTTCTTTCCTCGCTCTTTGAATGGCTTCTGCATATGGACATGATCTTCATCCGCGTATACATCCAGGACTCGGACCTGCCTCTTTTCTCTTCCTTCAGGCTGCTTCTCAAGTACCGGTGCTTCAAGGATCTTGTTTCGCACTGTCTGGCGGCTGACCACTCCGCCAGTGACTTCTGCTGCGCTCTTTCCGTAGGATTCTTCTGTTGCTTTCGTTACAAGCTTCGCACAGATCGTCTCTCCGATCCTCGCTCTCGGCTCGATGCTTAAAATTTTATCCAGTGGATACTCGTATCTGCCGTCTTCTTTACGGTAATAATAGTCTCTGCTGAATTCGATTTCTCCGAGCTCTGTCAGCAGCTTGCGCTCACGATCTTTTTCATGGAGTACAAGGCCCATTTCCTTTCTGCTCACCTTGTCTTCGCGCAGACTGACATTCATTTCATCTATGATCGTCTGCAGGATCTTACGGCTCAGTTCCTTGCTATCCTCTGTGAGTACGCTTGCCGTTGCATCTAGGTCTGTGATCCCTTCGAGTTTGATGAGATAAATCTTATCCAAAAATTCCTTTACATGTTGTATAATCTTATTCATAGAGACTGACTCCTTTTTTAGTTTTAGTTTTGGTCGACTATTATTTTACATTAGGAATCAATCTCTATTTTTATTTTTTGCACGCGATCTTGAGGGTGGGCCCAAAGCTGGGCGGGCTTCAGGAGCGTGCTTTTCTTCTTTTAAAACTCCACATTTACTTTACACTAAC
>CACYPK010000043.1 GCA_902776285.1 uncultured Eubacteriales bacterium | reverse complement strand
ACTGCGAATGAGAACGCAATCCATATTTTGCTGCTAACAGCTTGTATGAACCTTCACCAGCAAGATAGCTGCTTACAGCATTGTGTTTCAGTTCATCCGAATAAACATTATTGTTCTCTGTATCCAGAAAAGCTGATTCTCCTTGTTCCGAATAGCGATAGACCCAGCTGCCAACTTCTGTGTCGCTGGTTCCTATCTGCCTCGCTGCTTCACACTTGCTCATTTTCTTTTCAAAGCAAAGCTTTGCGTATTTGAGCTTAGTTTCATTAGGTATCTTGATTCCTTTTCTTCCCATATGAATGCTCCCTTCATGAAAAACAGTGAGTTTTGTTTTTCACTGTCTCTCACAAAGGGAGCATATCATACAAAATGCGGAGACTATTTTTACGCAAAATTTAATGTTGATTACAATTTGAGTTAGTGTAAAGTTTCCGTTGGCAGAAACGGACAAAAAATAAAAAATGGGAAGCAGGAACTTCCCAAGCATACTGCAAATCTTTAAGATGTTAATAACGACAAAAACATTTAAGGAGATTGCGGTATGTCTATGAGTATTGTATGCAAGGATAAGGTTTCGTTCAAGGAAATTGAGAAAGAAATTTATGCAGCACATTGCAAAATGGCCAGAGAAGATACGGCTGCTATCCTGAAGATGCTGGATGAAGAGCTGCACGAAACCAGAGATAGGTCTGAGTACAGGGATAAAGGCCTCCGTAAGACAACGATCAAGACAGTCTACGGAGAAGTCGAATACTCAAGACATGTATACATCGCCAGGACCGACAAAGGAAAGAATGCCGCAGTCTACCTTCTGGATAAAGAACTCGGTATGGACACGATCGGCCTTATCTCAACAAACCTTGCAGAGAAGATCGCAGAAGCAGCAACGGATGTGCCGTTTAGGAAGGCAGCATCTCATGTGAGCAATACGACAGGACAGGTAATAAGTCACGCGGGAGCATGGAATGTGGTCCAGGCGATCGGAGAGAAGCTGGCGAAGGAAGAGAAACTGCTCGTAAAGGAATTTCATAACGAACAGACCCGAGGCAACAAAGAAACTCCAATACTGTTCGAGGAAATGGACGGGGTCTGGTTAAAGGCCCAGGAAAGCGGACGGAAAGCACCCGGCATGGAAGTAAAAGTTGGTACCATGTACGAGGGCTGGAAAGACACCGCCGGCAAAAGGAGCACACTTGCGGAAAAGACCGTGGTAGCCGGAGTAGAGAGAAGTGAAAGCTTTCATGAGAAATGGGAGGCAAAGATCCAGTCGATCTACGATCCGGAAAAGATAGGACTCAGGATATTGAACGGTGATGGCGGCAGCTGGATCCACGATGAATATGATGCAGGAGCGCTGCAGCAGTATGACAGATTCCATGCTGTGAGGCTGATCCGGCAGAAGACATCCCATGATGAGGCAAAAGCAGATATGCTGAGACTCCTTAGGGAGGATAAGATCGACGAATTGATCGAATATGCAAGGATGTACTTCGACAGCATCTCGACTAAGGAAAATACTCCTGAGGAAAATGCAGCAGAAGAACTTGCGGATTTTCTTGAAGACCATAAGGACGAGCTCGCAAGATACAAAGCAAGAGACATGCACATCCCGGAGCCACCTGAAGGTATCCTGTACAAGAATATGGGAGTACAGGAAAACCAGAACTGCACAGTGATCACTCTTAGGATGAAAGGTAAGAGAAAGCGCTGGGCAGAGAAGAGCGCAGCCAATATGGTCAGACTACTCTATTACAGAGAGAACAAGGACCTTATGGATGCGGTTGACCGCTACACTGACGGCGTAGTATGGACAGAGCCATTGAAAGAAAAGCTCAGCAAGCCACTAAGTGCTGCGAAAGTGCCATTGGTGGAAGCAGAAGGCAACAACAGATATTACGACACATTCAACGTGCATCTGCCGATCTTGGATTCATCAAATCCAAGGACAGTGCAGGTATTCAAGCGAATGATCTTTTAGGCCATGGAAACCGTGGATAACCGCAGCGGACCATGCACAGCCCGCCGAAAACTAAGGCAAAGCGGTTACCCACAGTTCCCACAGCCTCTACGACTAACGATCAGACTGAGGGATAACGATAGAGTATGGACTGAGAATGGGAGCGGGAGCAGAGTCAAGGACGCCAGCGGCGCCGCGTAGCGGTCATGATCCTTGACGGCGCGACACGGAGCATCCTCTTCTGCGTCAGCAGCGGGATACACGCTGCTGGCCTGCCCTCCGGCGAGGAACTCATACGATCGAGAACTTCCGCGAGCCCTGTTTCATACGAGCGGAAGTTGACCTGGAGAGGAGCTGAAACGACGACTTTTTAAAGATTGCAGGAATCCTGCCAACGATTACTTGACACAAACTCAGTGCACTCTTTCCCTTGAGATACCCCATGAAACTTGATACACTGATTCTGGGTGGAATCGCTACGAGCATATGTACATGATCAGGCATCATATGCC
>CACYPK010000042.1 GCA_902776285.1 uncultured Eubacteriales bacterium | reverse complement strand
ACGTTGATTATCCGAGAAGTATCGTTATTCGAGAAGATTGCTGTGAAAAAGCACATGACAACAACCTTCTCACGGATAACTCGGATAATGATATCAGCGACTGATGAGGAAATCTGGCATTGCCCTGCGATTTCCTTTTGGAAGTGTCGGTTCCGGTTTGTTAGCAAACCATTTTTCGTTCCATTCCTTTAGTTTCCTGTCAACAGTCTCCTGGGACATCTCCGCATAGATCTGTGTCGTTTGAAGGGACGCGTGCCCCAGTAAGTTTTTTATTGTCACGATATCAACCCCTGCCTCAAGCAAATGGCTTGCCGTGCTGTGCCTCATGGAATGAGGCGGATAACTGTTCGCGCAAAATAATCCCGGGTTTTCTTTCTTTGCTATTGTTACATATTTCTTAAAGATGCCCTCGACGCATGACACCGTCATTTGTTCATGTGTCTGGCTTGAGAATACATGCTTTGCCTTTTGGGACACAATCCCTCTATGCCGTATGTACCCCTTAATGATCTCTGTGCAGTCCTTACCTATGCCTACGCGCCTCGTTTTCGCGCCTTTGCCTGTGAGCGTTGCAACACAGGAAGTTCCCTCAAACTGCAGGTTCCTGACTCTGAGGTCGCATATTTCCTGCGCTCTCGCACCAGTCGCATACATCATTGACAGGAGAACTTTGTCGCGCAGCCCGGTTTCGTGATGCTCATCCGGGATTGAAAGAAGAATTCGAACTTCGTCCCTTGTAAAAACCGCCCTCGGCTTCTTCGTCGTTTTTTTAGAGGGCACCCGGTTGACAGCCGTGCGGAATAAGGAAGCTGCATCAAAGTCCCGATTCTGGGCGTATTCGGAAAAGGAAGATATGGCTGAAAGCCTTTGGTTCCTCGTAGCAGCTGTACAGTCTCGTTCAGTTTCAAGCCACCGCAGGAATTCCTGCAGCGTATCATAACCAAGGTCGTCAAAAGAGACCGCATCCGGATCTTTGCCTTTCTTTTCTCGCATGAACGTTAGGAGGAGCAGGAAGCACTGCTTGTATGAATTAATTGTATTTACGCTCAGTCCACGGCTGTATGTGAGATATGTTGTGAAGTAATCCTCGAGCACAGGGATGAAGTTGGAGCTTTTTTTACGCATCGAACTTCACCTCCGGAAACAGACCGCCTGCGAACTCATCAAACATCGTAACTGTGTCGGAAAAGTAATCACCGCTGTATTTTAGGTACTTTTCAGTCTCCTGCAAGCTGTCATGCCCAAGATATGTGGACAAGAACGGGACCGCATCCCGCGCATTCATCCCTTCCTTCCCGCTCTTTGCGAAAGACTTTACAGCAAAAGTATGTCTCAGGCAATGTAGGCACGGCCCGCGTTCCCCTTTGCCGTACCCTTCCCTTGTTATCCCGGATTTTTCCAGGATTGCTTTGAAATAGTTCCTTACACTGTTTGCCGCCAACGGTGAATTCCTGTCAGCACCCGGGAATACAAACGCTGCCGGCTCCTGCAGGATCTCCATGGAAACACAGTATCTATAGATCTGATCTGCAAGCTCGTCGCTGATTGGCACAAGCCTTTGCTTATATTTCTTGGTCACCCTGAGCAGGATCGTCTGTCTGTAAAAATCAATATCTCCAACAGTGATGTTTACCGCTTCGCCAACACGCATTCCGCAGCAGTACAGCAGCCTGAGCAGCATCGGCATCTCGAGATATGCCCATTTGTTCTTCGGCGGCTCCCTGTTTTCAATACTGTCAGCTGCCCGAAATATCCTGGTGAGCTCATCATCCGAATACAGGTATGGCACGTAAGTATCTTTAACCCGGATATTTCGTGGTATCGCACAGCTGTAACCGCATTCTGAGAGGTACAACAGGAAATGTCTTATGTAATGAACATGCTGTGCTGAGGTATTTGCCGTTATCCCGGTTCCGGTTTTCCTGATCCAACCCTCTACTGTTTCAAAAGTAACACGCTTTTCATCGAGTCCAAGACCATGAATGTATTCGTCAAAACTCATCACTACATGTCGGCAGTGCCGGAATGCATCCTTGCTGAGTTCATGAAACCGTACTTCCATGTATACTGAAATATCATCCTTGAAACAGCTTTTGTAAGTATCAGCCATTGTTCATCCCTCCTTCCGAAGTCCCAGAAAATCCCGGAACGGACCTGTTGGAAGCGGGGGGATAAGACAGTATGGCCTCAGCCGCTCGATGTCAATCCTTGCGTAGTGTTTTATGGCGTTTTCTGAACTGTGGCCGAGGATCCTTCTAACTGTTTCATACGGCACGGAGTCGTTGACCATGGAGCTTGCCATAGAGGAGCGCATGGAATGTGGCCCCTTTTTTCTTCCGGCTGTTGAGATTCCGGCCTTCGATATGTGTTTCCTCATCGCATAACGTATTGAGCCGGTTGAGATAGGTCCATAAGGCGCGCATGCGGTCAGGAATATCCTGCTCTCTTTAGAAACTGGCCTTGATGCAATGTAATCCTGAATAGCCTTACGGACATCTTCTAACAATAGCAGGTGTTGGCTTGTGTTTGTCTTCTGCTGGATGAAATCAATCGTCCCGCTGTCAAAGTCAATATCCTGTATTCGAAGATTTACGATATCCCCGGAACGCAGACCCATCCTTGAAGCCAGAAGCAGCATTGCGTAGTCTCTTTTTCCTGTTGCAGACTCAAGGTCGATCGAATTCTCGATCTGTAGCACCTCTTCCTCTGAGTATACACTTGGAATCACATACGGCTTACGATAATGGGGCACTACTGTTGAGTAGTCGGCCAAAAGGACTCCCTTCTCGGAAAGGTACTTTAGGAAAACACGTATCTCTCCCCAAAGGTTATGGTCCGTGACTTTTATGCATGCCCTGGCTACCATGTCCCGGGTCATACAATCGATACTGGAACAGCCAATCCCGGTCATTTCATAAAGGAACCAGGATGTCGCGTATTTCTTAATCGCGATTGTTCCCGGCTTACGACCGGCGGACTCACAGAATGAGCAATAGTCCTCAATAACGCCTATCTGATCTCTCGCTAATGAGAACTGCCTACGTCTTTGACCATGTCTTTCTTTCCAGGTGCCGTCAAGAAGATCATCCATTCGGCGGATAGTCGTCTTCAAGTCTGAATAGTACTGGTTTGCTCCCTTCTGGCTCAAGTATGTATTAAGGACCTTTGAAGCTCCTTCCTTGCAATACTCTTTATACCCAAGGTCCTTCATCATCCTGAATATGCTGTTGCTGACATATCTGCACAACGTGACAGAGACAGTACTGCAGCCCCTTTCATGCATCTTTTCAAGAAGCATCGATTGGATAGCTTCATAAGATAGTGAACCTTTCTTCATAAATCGTGTACCTCCTTATAGTTATCGTGGTTGGTCCTACAAGGATATGGTATAAACTTTTATCTTAGAAGATTCACAAAAATGTCCGTGTTTATCGTACTCAGGAGCAGTTCTTCTCGAATAACGATACTTCTCGGATAATCAACGT
>CACYPK010000041.1 GCA_902776285.1 uncultured Eubacteriales bacterium | reverse complement strand
CAAGAGTACAGCTCCACTATGAGATGCCGCTGAACGAAGTAATCTATGACTTCTTCGACGCACTCAAGTCCAGGACAAGAGGATATGCTTCTCTCGACTACGAATTCCTGAGATATCAGCCGGCTAAGCTGGTCAAGCTGGACATCCTTCTGAACCGCGAGCTCATCGATGCTCTCAGCACCATCGTGCCTGAAGAGGAAGCTATGGCCAAGGGCCGCGGCATATGCGAGAAGCTCAAGGATATCATCCCGCGCCATCAGTTCGAAGTTCCTATCCAGGCGGCTATCGGGCAGAAGATAATCGCGCGTGAGACAGTCAGGGCTTACCGCAAGGACGTACTGGCAAAATGTTACGGCGGCGACGTATCGCGTAAGAAGAAGCTGCTAGAGAAGCAGAAAGCAGGTAAGAAGAGGATGCGCCAGTTCGGTACTGTAACAGTGCCGCAGGAGGCATTCACTGAAGTTCTCAAGCTTGATGACGGAAGGTAGATGAACAGAAGCAGGTTCAGGATCGGACTTAATATAGTTATAGCTCTCGCCTCTATCGGTGCATGGCTTGTAATGGTGTTCTCAAACGGGGGAATGCTGACCGATACAGGGCTTGCAAGTCTCAAGTTTTTTACAGTGCTCTCGAACATATTCGAGGGCACTGCCTGCATTATATGGATCGCGGCAGGGAGGGAATCCTCACAGGCTGCCGAAAAGATCAAGTACATGGCGACCGTTTCCGTGGCGCTGACCTTCATGACGGTCATGGTATTCCTGGGGCCTGCCGATGGGACTCGTTATTTTCGCCGGGCTGTGCCTCATCACATGGCTTGCCGGAGCGCTTATCCGGGTGGTCAACAATTATTTCGACAGAAAGGCCTATGGCAGCATAGGTGAAGACTGAAATGGACAGAAAAACAGGCTTATACATACATTTCCCGTTCTGCGTGAAAAAGTGCAATTACTGCGCTTTTCTTTCTTTTAATGCGGACGAAAGCGTGCGCAGGGACTATGCGAACGCACTCATGCACGAGATAGAGCTGGCCGGCAGGAGATTCAGCGGTCAGATCAGCACAGTTTACTTCGGAGGCGGAACACCTTCGATAATGGATGTTTCCCTCATGTCACTCATCATGAAGGCTATAAGGCGGAATTTTGACGTGCTGCCTGATGCGGAGATAACCATCGAGGCCAATCCGGGCACACTCGGCATCAAGGACAGGGTGGTGCGGGCAAAACTCATCGCGTACAGGTCGATGGGGATAAACAGGCTGTCGATGGGAGTGCAGTCGATGGACAATGTGAGGCTCCATATGCTCGGCAGGATCCACACGGCGGAGAATGTCGTAAGGGATGTGAACATTGCAAGGGAGCTCGGATTCGATAACATCAATCTTGACCTCATCTTCTCGGTCCCGGGCGAATCCACTGAGGATGCGCTGGAGGATGCGAGGAAGATAATTGACCTCAGACCTGAACACATATCCTGCTACAGCCTCCAGCTCGAGGAAGGCACGCCTTTCTACGAGATGGCGGAGCAGGGCATGATCAGCGAGGTCCCTGATGAAGAGGACAGAGAGACATACCACCGCATCATAGAACTCCTCCGCGGGTCGGGGTATGAGCACTATGAGATCAGTAATTTTGCCCGCCTGGAGGATGGCAGCGGCCGCAGCCCGTACCGTTCACAGCACAACTCGCTGTACTGGAGTCTGGACAACTATATAGGTCTCGGACTCGGAGCCAGCGGATTCATGGACGGCGTCAGATACCGGAACACTGACGACATGGAGGAATACTTCAGGAACCTCGCAGAGGATCAGCTGCCGGTGATGGAGGAGAAGATCAACTCGGCTTTCGACAACATCAGCGAGGCTGTTTTCACAGGGCTCAGGCGCAGGGAAGGCATAACCTATGAAGAGGCTAAGGCGGCATATCTTCTCGCGTCAGAGCAGGGAAGTACTGCATCAGGAGTGATCGCAGGAGCAGAGGATATGAGTGCAGATGAGCTCTTCTGGAAAGTATTCGCTGAATCACGAGAAGAGACTGAAGAGTACGCGGCGCAGGGGCTGCTTGTCATCGATGAGGAGGGCCTCAGGCTCACAGAGAAGGGCGTCGACATCAGCAACGGCATAATGTCGCTGTTTGTATAGAAGGGTGCAAAGGCCAATGTCATTAAGTTAATGGCAGAAAGCATGAACTGGGAATCGCAATATTTGCGACTCCCAGTTTTTCTTTATCTTAAAAAACCAGCTGCTGAAGAACATCAAACGGATTTGCTGATTGGATCCCATCTCAACTTCCAGAACGGCGCACTTTAAGCTCGCTCAGGCCTGAAACCCAACCTCAGGATGTGCGCCGTTACATTTTAAGCATGTATCAATGTTTTTATTATGCTATCCTATAGGTGAAATTGATTGCTGTTACTTTACCTCGTTTGGACAGACGGCGTTCATAGTTCCGATTGGGACGAATCGGAACTATGTATTTAGCAATCAATGCTTCAACATCCGGCGGATGCATTTCTCCAATAAGTAATTTCCTGCATATATGTACAGCAACGGTGAAATTGACCTTGTACGTATGCTTGCGCTTGCCGACCCGAATGGTTATCTGGGCAGTGACCCATTCGGTAAAGTTGTATATGACAAGCGATGCAAACACTTCCTGGAAAATGCATTCCGCTTTTTTTGAATTGAAGTTCAGCATTCCTACAGTATATTTCAAGCTTCGAAATGAAGTTTCTATTCCCCAACGAAATGCGTACAGAGTTTTTAATTTATCTGGCGGATATTGTTCCGATGGAAGATTCGTAACGAGGGTTTCCACCAATTCTGCAGAAACACGCAACCGCACGATTCTAAACGGCAGATTGTAGAAAACCGGTTTCGATCCATAAACCCCATTCAGTTTGGGGAGATAGTCAAAGGTTGCAGTTTGCGGAACCCACCTGTAATGATTTTTATCTTCGCATAATTTCTTCACATCTTTGGTAGAGCTGCGGGTCATATTCATCGATAACTCAAGGTCAAATTCATCAGTATCTGGCAGATCCAAACCGTCTGCGATTCCTAATCTTCCATTCTTAATTCGAATTAGATAGAACCATCCTCTCTCGTGGATATGAGCCATAACGTTATATGACTCGTAACCTCTATCTGCTATGATGAGAGCTTTCTCGATATTAGATGATTCAGCCATTTCCACCAGCGCCTTGCGTTCATTCTGCTTCCGATTTTTTTGGATCAATGCGTCAAGATATATTCTTTGTTGCAAGTCATAAAGTGCATTCAAGTGGATTGTGTTATATGGTTTTTGACCATTTACACCGGGAAAGAAAGAATCTACATCATTTGAATCCGATGGGATTTGTATGTCCGAACCATCAACAGCCAGAATGCGCAGATGATTCTCATCCTTAGGCAGGATCAAATTCTCAATTTCTTCATTAAAGCCAAGCAGCAAAGATCTAAAAACCTCAGCTTTCAATTTGCTTCTCATCTGTACAACTGCTGAAGAAGAGACGCTTATTCCATCTTTAAAAAAGTAGTCTATTATCTCATTCGTCAACGATCCTCCATGCATATTTAGGATAAAAGAGATCAAAGTACAAAAGGTTAGCTTTCTGTTCCTCGTAAAATCTCTTCCCGGATTCTGAGAATAGAGTTCCGGATGCTCTGCTAGCTTTTGGATTTGATTGACCAGAGACTGTTTTACACATGCTGCATCCATTTTCGATACCTCCTTTCATGCGTGTGTCTTACCTCTGATCAAAGGGCCGCTTTTATTGGATTTGATATATGGCCAATAAAAGCGGCCGCACAAATCGGTCGCTGTGTCAAGCA
>CACYPK010000040.1 GCA_902776285.1 uncultured Eubacteriales bacterium | reverse complement strand
TCCATGGATCCGACGATAGCCATAATCTTTATGTTCCTCTCGGATATCCTGGATCTTTCGGAGCAGATCAGCATCTGGATCTTCGCGATCAAAGCGCTTTTGCCAATACATGTATGTAGCTTTTGGAAAACTAATTACCGCGAGAATGTCCTTTAGTTTAAACTCTCCTCGGAGGCTGTGGACGATTCTCGCTGTTTTCTCAGAAGATCTTCCTCCTCTAAACGCAGCCTCCTCGCTTCTTTTAAAAATGCATTCTCGATCCGCAGTCTAAGATTCTCCTCCTGTAGTTGCTTAAGGAGTTCCTTCTGTTCATCGGAATCGCCTTCCTCGATTTCACGAATGATCTTCTCTTTGTCCATGGTTCGTTTTCGGCCTTTCTTTTTTGGCTTCAATGCTTCAGGACCAGCCGCTCTGTAATCTAGTACCCATCTTGTGATTCGACCAGGGTCTGTAATGCCTACCTGAATAGCAAGTTCCTGATATGATAGTTCACTTGTTAGGTACAACTCTACTACATGAAGCTTAAATTCAAAAGTATATGATTTTTGCTTTCTGCTTCTTGTGAGCCCATTCTCACCATATTGCCGGTAGCATGCAACCCACCGCTCCACTAAACGATGATGAATTCCGTACTTCTCTGAAAGATATCTATATCCTCCTTGTCCGTCTAAATAGTCCTTGACTACACTCATCTTAAACTCAAAACTGTATTTTGCCATAATAAAACTGACCTCCTCTAGTTAGATTCTTGGTCTAACTTTTGGGGGTCAGTTCAGCTCTGAAGCCGTCCGCCTTTTGTTTTCAGATGATGCCTAATCTACAGAGCAGCTGTGATTATGGACATCCTGTAAACTTCTTCCGCGTCGCAGCCTCTTGAGAGGTCATTGATAGGCGCGTTGAGTCCCAGAAGGATCGGTCCGTAAGCAGCATAGCCGCCGAGTCTCTGAGCGATCTTGTAGCCGATGTTGCCGGCCTCGATGATCGGGAATACGAATGTGTTCGCATAGCCTGCCACCGGGGAGCCCGGAAACTTCAGCTGGCCGACTGTAGGCGATACCGCAGCGTCGAACTGCATCTCGCCGTCGATGGCCATGTCAGGGTTGAGTTCCTTGGCGATCTTTGTTGCCTCTGCCGAAAGAGCAACAGTATTTCCCTTGCCGGATCCCTTTGTGGAGAAGCTGAGCATCGCGACCTTAGGATCGATGCCGAAAGTCCTTGCGCACTTCTCGATCTCTACCGCTACCTCGGCGAGCTTCTGAGCGCCGGTGAATGTCACGTTGCCCTCTTTGTCCTTGCTGTCCTCATAGCCGAGGTTTACAGCGCAGTCGCCCATGGCGATGGTCCTGAGGTTCTCGTCTCCGCCCTCTCTGGTGAGGATGAAACAGGAGCTTACCAGATGAGCGCCCGGTTTTGTCTTAACGAGCTGAAGAGCCGGACGGATGGTGTCGGCGGTTGAGTATGTCGCTCCGCCGAGCAGGCAGTCGGCCTTGCCCATCTTTACGAGCATGGTGCCGAAGTAGTTGCCCTTCTTCAGCGCTGCAGCGCATTCTTCCTCAGTCATTTTGCCCTTTCTGAGCTCTACCATCTTCGCGACCATCTCATCCATTCCCTCGTACTTCTCAGGGTCGATGATCTCAGCCTTGCTGATGTCGAAGCCTTTCTCCTCGGCAGCCTTCTTGACTTCCTCAACGTTTCCGACGAGTACTACGTTCATGAGTCCCTCGGCGAGGAGCCTGGCAGCAGCTTCCTGGATACGGGCGTCCGAACCTTCTGTGAATACGATGGTCTTAGGCTCAGCTTTAACTTTTTCGATCAGTTTATCAAACATATCATGTCTCCGTTCTGAATTATCAGTGATAATAAATGCCGCTAAAATTATATCGCAAACATCAGGAGCCTACAATAACCATCTGCGGAGTACGGCTCTCGCCTCGCTGCGGTTTAACGCAGCGGTACTAAGCTCTGACTTCGCTGTCGCTCGTCAATCGCTAAGTACCGGCTACCGCAGAGCCTCCGCCGCCTGGTAATTGTAGGCTTCCGCTTTTTTATATTTTGTTGATCTCTTTGATTGCCTCAAGCAATACCGGGAATTCCTCCTTGCGAGGCAGGCGTACGCGGGCCGAACTGGAGTCGAGTCCCTTAAAGTCGTAGCCGTCGATCACCAGTACCTTGCGCTTGAAGAACTCGTCCCGGAGGTTGATGTTCTTATCGTCATGATAGAGCAGCAGCAGGGAGTTGGTATCGAGGGTCTCCGCCATGTGCAGATGTCCGGATGCCGGGCCGTGGATCTTTACGTCTTCGTATTCCGCGTCGGCATGCTTTTTGAGTTTCTTGATGCTGCTTGGCGTAAGGACTTCCCTTATCTGCGCCTTCATCTCCGCAAAGTCCGCCTTGCTCTTCTCTATAAACTCGCCGTGCTTCAACGCCTCGGCGCCGACTTCTCTGGAGAGTTCGCCCACCATGTAAGGATTCACCATCTTTTTCATATAGCCGATGAGTTCCTTGTGAGCGATGATGTAGCCTATGCGCATTCCCGCAAGGCCGAATCCCTTGGACAGAGTACGCACGACCGCCAGATTCGGATACTTATCAAAGAGCTTCACAGCGGAATTGTCCTTCGGCATGAAGTCGCCGTAAGCCTCGTCGATTATGACCGAGATATCCTTCTTGAGGGCGTCCTTGACGATCCTTTCTATATCCTCGATATCTATGCACTGACCGGTCGGGTTGTTCGGATTGTCGATGTAGATGAAGTTGTAGGACTTAGTCGGCATCGACGCGTACGCGAATGTATCCGCTATGTAGTGCATCGAGATGAACTCGGAAGCGTCAAACTTGTAGTTGTATTTCTGCTTGAGCTGATAAGGCGCGTAGTCGATGCCAAGCATCTCCGCGTGCATATAGTAATCGGTAAATTGCGGCGAGATGCCGAGCACGACCGAGTTGTGCGTGTCGAAGATGTTGTTGATGATATACAGCGCGTTGATGCTGCCGTCTGTCAGCAGGATGTTGTGGCGCTCTACGTCTATCTGATCCTTCCAGAATTCGCGGATGGCGTCGAACATCGCATCGCTGTGCGGATACGGACCGAGCCTTGACGGATCGAAGCTCTTCAGCACTTCGGCGCACTCCGGTGGGAATCCATACGGATTGCATCCCTCGCTGCAGTCGATCCCCCCTTCAGGCAGCTCGATGTGATCCATCGCGTAACTTATCTTCTCCTGCTCGAACAATTCCTTTCTTAACTTCATGGCTGACCTTGCTGTCCTTTCGTGGTTATCAGGTAAAGCGCTCAAACCTCCTCACGGTTCTGAGGACGGTACAGGTCTATTGTAATACTTTTGGCGCCCGATTCACACCTGAAAGAGCGATAATTATTGCCAATTTGAAAGCCCGTAAAGTATAATTTCTTCGGAAGTATGCCTTCCGCGGCAAAAGATCCCGGAAACGGCATGTTTTAAAAGCGGGGAAATGTGATATGGAAGATAAAAAGAAAGTTCTGCTGGGTGTTAGCGGCGGGATATCCGCGTATAAGTCGGTATATATCGCGAGCGGGCTCAAGAAAAAGGGCTACGATGTGCACGTGATCATGACGGAAGGCGCTGAGAAGTTCGTGACGCCGCTGACGTTTGAGACGATGAGCGGCAACAAAGTTGTGACGGATGTTTTCGATCCGGCCAACGAGACGCCTACCGAGCACATAACTCTCGGTCAGAGCGCGGACCTGGTGCTGATAGCGCCCGCGAGCGCAAACACGATCGCCAAGCTGGCGCACGGCATCGCCGACAACATGCTCACGACAACGATGCTCGCGTGCACCTGCCCTATACTGATCTCACCGGCGATGAACACCCATATGTTTGAGAATCCGGCTACTCAGGAGAACCTCGAGATACTGCGCCGCCGCGGTTACGAATTGATCGAACCGGCCACGGGCATGCTGGCCTGCGGTGTCGAGGGCAAGGGCAAGATGCCCGAGCCCGATGTGCTCATCGGCTACGTTGAGCAGTGGATCTCAAAAGAAAAAGACATGGAAGGGCTCAACGTGCTCGTCACCGCAGGCCCTACTGAAGAGGCCGTGGATCCGGTCCGCTTCATAACGAACCATTCGAGCGGAAAGATGGGTTACGCGATCGCGAGAATGGCCGCGAGGCGCGGCGCGAACGTGACGCTGGTGTCCGGCAGGACAGCACTTCCGCGCGAGCCTTTCGTTGAGACAGTGGATATTCTGAGCGCGGAAGACATGTTCCGTGCCGTCACTGAGCGCGCGCCGGGCATGGATATAATCATCAAAGCAGCCGCGGTCGCCGACTTCACTCCGGCTAATCCTGCCGGCGAGAAGATCAAGAAAGCCGACCTCGTTCCTAACGAGACTGAAGGGTTCGGCGGCATGTCGATAAGCCTGGCTCCTACACGCGACATACTTGCCTACCTGGGCGAGCACAGACATGAGGGCCAGTTCCTCTGCGGCTTCGCAATGGAGACCCAGAACCTTCTGAAGAACGCGGCGGTCAAGCTGGTCAAGAAGAACGTCGACATGATATGCGCCAACAGCCTCCGCACCAGGGGCGCCGGCTTCGCGGGCGACACCAATGTAGTGACGATACTGACCAGGGACGGCATCCAGCAGCTACCGCTTATGAGCAAACTCGATACTGCCGACGCGATACTGGATGAGATAATGAAACGCAGATAATCGAATAGGGGCTAACCCGTAGCCCCTTTCACACCACCGTACGTGCCGTTCGGCATACGGCGGTTCAACCCAATAAATAATAATCTACACAACTGAG
>CACYPK010000039.1 GCA_902776285.1 uncultured Eubacteriales bacterium | reverse complement strand
ATTCCAGCTGACATCCGCTGAGCCTTTACACGAGGAAGGGATAATGTAATGACAGATCAGAAAACAGAACTTGAAAAAAGAAACATAACAAGGCTGTCCAACAAGCAGGCCAAGATGGTAACGAAAAGCTGTCTCCAGACTGCCCTGGTACAACTGCTGGATAAAAAAGAGCTCAGCGATATTTCTGTGTCAGAACTGGCACGCAGAGCAGGAGTATCGAGGACAGCTTTTTACTCAAATTATCAGACAGTGGATGATGTGCTGACTGAACTGATAGATCAGAAACTGGAAGAAGTAAACAATTCTATCTGGGAAGCGATCAACAGAGAAGAAGATTTCTTCCCGCCTATAATTCAGAAAATGAAAGACAACTATGATCTGTATTCTCTCCTGATGAAGGCCAACATTGAGAAAACAGCTTTTTTCCAGTTTCGTGATCATATCAAGGATTATTATCCTGCACTGGACAAGAAAACATATTATATGATTATCAGTATCATTCTGGAATGGTTCATAAACGGATGCGAAGACTCTGTCGCACTCATCTCGGAAATATGCGACAAGTCGGTTGAAGCAGTCAAAACAGAAATCCTTCCAAAGCTGAGAGAATCTTAGTCCCTGTTAAATAAATCAACATAGTCATTAATTGACAAAATGACTATGTTGATTTACAAGATGACTTAATTAACAGATGTTTCAGAAATCACTCTTCGTCTTCCACTCTTCAGAGCATTCCTTGCTGCAGAATTTATCCCTGTGGCGTCTGGCAACGGTTACTTTTCTGTCTAAAATCAATTAACTCTTTTTAGTTGCTCTTCTGGTGGTAAGGACCGGAGTTGAACCGGCACACATGGATGTTCATTCCATTGCTCTTCCATTGAGCTACCCTACCAAATCATTCATCTTCCGCCCAACCTGTTAGGGAGGTTTTGAGGTATGTAAAAAGGACCGCCATCGCGATCCTCAGAAATGGAAGCATCAAGCTTTGTTTTATTCGATTGTCTCATCCTTGTCTTCAACTCTTACAACAGGCCACATGATCCTGACATCGACTCCATCCAGGAGCACTTTCCTCATTCCGTCTTCTGCTCTTGCGAACTTAAAATACTGCGAGTAATACTTGAAATGGCAGATCTCAAAGTAATCTTTCTCGCGGAATTCTTCCGGATACTGCCGGGCCACAGCGTTTCTGCGCTGTGGCACATAGTCTCTTCCGGCATGCAGGTGAGTCTCTCCGTTCCTGAGAACAAACTCAAGTCTGTATGGATCAGTATCTCCGTTCTCATCATAGCCGCCTATCGTGATCCGTTCTATTGCAGCTTCAAACAGGTCAGGATCGAAGTATGTGAGGCTCTTGCCTTTTTTAAGTTTCTCTTCAAGCGCTTCCAGACTCTTCTGTCTGTCCTTTGCCCTCTTGTCTATCACTTCAAAATGAGCTATACGGTTACGGATATTAGCTATCTGGTTATCTATTCCGGAGACCTTCTTATCGAACACATCATTAGTTATGGTATCTGTTATAAGCAGATCGACAAGCTTCTGCCTCTTGTCGGTCTGTTTCTTGAGTTTCTTCCTAAGCTCAGCAAGATGCTCCGAATAATCTGAGGTGTTGACCAGATCGAAAGTTGCTCTGAATGACTTACGGATAAGTTCGATGTTCTCCTCCGACTGGCAAAGTTTCTTGAAGCTCTCAACGAAAGCTCCTTCAAGGATTTCCTCCCTTATTACCTTACAGTATGGGCAGGTCTTCTTTCCGTATTTCTGATAGTTGCTGCAGGCCCATATATATTTTCTGTACCGTTCAGTATTGCCGTGGATGGTCTTCCTTGTGTATGAGCTCCCGCAGTAACCGCACTTCGCGATACCACTGAACGGGTATCTTCTTCCTTCGAACAGGCTGCCTACCTCCGCTTTGTGCTTTTCCGCTCTTTTCTTGCGGATCTCCTGCACCTCATCGAACAGTTCCCTGCTTATGATGGGCTCATGGTGATTCTCAACATAATACCTGTCCTGCTCGCCCTGGTTCTTGACCCTCTTCTTAGATATTGGATCGATGGTATAGGTGGAGCCCATAACAAGATCCCCCTTATATTTTACATTTTCGAGGATCCCGAGGATGTGCTCAGGCTTCCAGTCCGATTCACCATTCTTCTTGAGAGCGCCCTTTTTCTGAAGTTCTCTGGCGATCACGTTGCCACCTGCACCTTCTTCGTATCTGCTGAAGATATATCTGACGATAGCAGCCTCACGCTTGTTCACACTTATGCTCTTCGTAGCAGGATCATAGTCATAGCCAAGACATCCGTTGAATCCGACGAGCTCTCCTCTCTGCATCTTCATCTGAAGACCTTTCTTGACATTGGCAGAGATGTTTTCTACCTCCTGCTGCGCGACTGAGCTGAGTACAGTGAGAAGCAGTTCTCCATCCATGGTCATCGTGTTGATATTCTCATCCTCGAAGAATACAGCTACATTCTTCTCCTTGAGCTGGCGCACATACTTGAGCGTATCAACTGTGTTTCTGGCAAATCTGGATATGGATTTGGTGATCACCATATCTATCTTGCCGGATGCAGCGTCAGCGATCATGTTCCTGAACCCTTCCCTCTTATCTATCTTGGTACCGGTGATCGCTGCGTCGGAATAGATATCTACCAGCTGCCACTTCGGATTCTTGGATATCATCTCTGTATAGTATTTCACCTGAGAACGGTAGCTGTTCATCTGGTCCTCGGTATCGGTACTTACTCTGCAGTAAGCAGCGACTCGTATCACATCGACATTCTGTCCTTTGCGGACTATCCTGTCCCGGTCTGCCTTTATCACTCTTACTTCAGCCATTTCTGTTTCCTCCTATATGTCCGGATCTTCTCTGTATTTGTCCCGTATCTTCTGTTGTAGATACAGGTACTCCTCGTTGTCTGTAATCAAACCCTCTTCCCTGATCATTGACAAACATGCAAGCTGCATGCAGTACATCATTGACTTTTCGTAGTCTTTGCTTCTCACTACGGCATTTCTGTTCTTTACAGCCATATCAGGATCCTCGCTTTCAGTGTTTTTATATATCCTCCGATCAGATCAAGCGGGAGTCCTGTCTCTTTCTGGATGTCCAGGATGTTCTTCTTATCAAAGAAGAACTTGCATATGATAGCTTCTTCCTTCGGAGTCATATCTCTGATCGCATCCTCCATATCGCGGTGATGCACTTTGGTTATCCATTCATTGTCATCATCCTTGCCATAGCTGACTCCCATGCCGATCCTCTGAAGGATCGCATCCATTACAGGAGCCATGTCGTCGTTCTCGTCGTATATATATCCTGTCATTTCGATCATCATTATCACCATGAACCTTTCTGTCATTTTGACGCGCACCTTGCTGCAGCACTGCGCCTTACTTCTTCCTCGAGCCTCTTCTGCTTTTTCCATTCCTCAAAAGCCTTCATTTTTTCTTTATTGCAGGCTTCTTTCACTTCTTTGTCTTCCGCCGAAGCTCTGAGATCGAGGATAGTTTTAAGACCTCTGTCGACACGGTTCATAGTAGCCAGATCCAGCTGACCTCTCTTTGCCAGGATCCTGCTCTTATCGACGGTCCTGATCTGTTCAGCCAGGACCATCGATTTCTTTTCCAGTCCTAGAACACCGGGCAGATTAATATGATATTTGTTCCCTCGTTTGTCTAGCTGACTGGTAATGAACAGGATTATGACTTCAGGTGAGTAGTCATTGAACCTATCGGAGCTCACGATCAGAACCGGGCGGCAGCCTTGCTGCTCCGAGCCAGTAACCTCGAGTTCTCCGATGTCATATATCTCACTTCTGCGGAATACTCTTTCTTCCGAATCAAATCGTTCCATATTTCCTCCAGATTCTTCTGTGTCCCGAATACACAGCTTCCCTGCGGAGGTGTTGCAGATCGATATGTAATATAAAGCGGTACCTCAGAAGGCGCACTGCCCCCTGCCGGCACCGCTTTGTTATCTTTTATCTATCCGCATTTGTCCACCACGCCCCCGGATCAGGGAATACGACAGGCGTGTGCCGGCGAAGCACACTCACGGGGTCACTAACCCCACCGACGATCTATCGGTTTCCCCTCTTTGCCTGGGACGCTCTTAACGCACGGACTGAGACTGGGGAAGCGTACCATTATACCCATCCGGTGTCATCGCGCTTGGCGAGGTGCCCCTCACTTGATCCTTCAGATGTTATCGCTCGCCTTGCGGGTCATGGCGCATCACCGGACGGCGCTCTCCTTTTACAGAGCCGGATTAAGAATGTACTAATGCTGATTGTCCTATCAGCAACTGTCCTACTGTGTATTTAGTTATCAATGTTCGTTACACCGGAACCGTCACTGTTTCTTGTTATCTGTCTTAGCAGTCTTGCGTGACCTCTGTTCTCTTGGTGTGACCGTATTATCGCCTCTTTTTCTGTATAAAACAGGACATTGAATGTCCCGTTTTTGCAGTGAAAGTCCTGTTTTTCGATGCTAATTTCATAGCTTTTCCTGAGTTTTCAATGTCTCCGAGGGGGACATTGAATGTCCCCCTGGTCTGAAAAAAGTCACAGCTGTCCAAGCCTCAGGAATCCCATTGCCTCAAGGCATTCATTGACTTCCTCTATGCAGTAGTTCTTTTCTGATGAGATTATCTGCAGGTATACCGCATCCTGCGGATTTGATGGCCTCAACCTGAATGGAGATTTCTCTATAAGGGCAAATGCTTCTGTCGGGTTGAGCTTCAAACCGATGCATAATGCTATGACAGTCTGCTTGTTAGGTTCATAATCATCATCATTTCTAAGACGCTGGATAGTCTTCTCAGAGAGGTTCGCTTCTATCGACAGTCTTGCCCTGCTCATCTTCTTTACGCGCATCAATTCAAACAGCGTATCGGCAAATGATCCGGAATAGTTCCTCACTTTCTTCGCTGCGATAGTGGTCTCTCTCATACGGATATACAGGTTTTCATTCATAAGTCTCTTCTGCATTTCATGTCTCCTTTCTTCATCTGAAGCGGAGACATGCCGGGAGCATAAAAAACGGGTATGACAAGCCACATGAAACTCGCGCTTCATATTCGTGGCCGGTCATACCCAATTGCCGGCTTCTTATTCAGTTGCTCCTGCAGTGCATTGGGTAGTGCTCCGGTAGCTGCATCAGCAGAAGAGGCAGTTTAATGTCATGCCCGGGACATCGCATAAAACAAAAAGCCGAAGTTGCTTGACCTTGCTTGGGTTTTGAGTGGTCAATTAAGCAACTCCGGCAATTTAGTACCTCGTTATGACTAACGGGTCAGGGCTCGGTAGCGGTCATTAAGTTGTA
>CACYPK010000038.1 GCA_902776285.1 uncultured Eubacteriales bacterium | reverse complement strand
AGATAAGTTCCAGCTGAACCCTGATGATATCACAATGATCCCGATCTACTGCGGCGTTGACGGCGAAGAAAATGCAGGACTGTGCTCTGGTACAGAGAACTGCCTCGCAGTAAATAGTCAGGCTTCCGAGGCTAATCAGCAGGCTACACTCGACTTCCTGAAATGGTGTGTAACATCCGACAAGGGAATCGAAGTACTCAGCTCGATCGGCGACATCCCGTTCAAGAAGGCTCCTGAGTCAGCAAACGGATTCTCCAGGGCCGCCGCTGAAATGCTCGCTAACGGCAACTACGCCTGCACATGGGCATTCACCTTCACACCAAACGTAGACAGCTTCCGTGCTACACTCGTGACTGCTCTTGCAGCTTACTCTGCAGATCCGTCCGATGCTAACTGGGACGGCGTTGTTAAGGCGTTCGTTGACGGCTGGGCTTACGAGTACGGTGTAGAGAACAACTAATACTCACTCCTTTTAGCTGATAGCTAATAAATGACAGGGGCGGGCAATACTCGCCTGCCCCTGCTTTTTTATAAAAGCTTATAGGTAATCAAAAGAGAAAGGAGATGAGCGTTTTGCGCAAAAAGAAAAAGAAACACGATCACTCCACCGTGAACAGTGTTCTGATCCGCAGACCGATACAGCGCTGCTTTCCGCTGTTCATACTCCCGACATTTGCATGCTTTGTTATTGGCTTCGTATGGCCTTTCCTTCAGGGTATTTATCTCAGCTTCTGCACTTTCAATACTCCAAGGGATGCAAAGTGGGTAGGGTTTCAGAACTATGTCAGAGCATTTACTGATGTCGGATTCCGTCATGCTTTCTGGAATACGGCGGCATTCGCGGTAGTTTCGATCATACTCATTAATGTGCTGGCGTTTTTCATCGCTTACGCACTGACTCAGCATATTAAAGGAGCAAACCTGTTCCGTACGGTGTTCTTCATGCCTAACCTCATCGGAGGCGTCGTACTTGGATACATATGGTCGATGATCTTCGATGCCATACTTAAAGGCTATAACACATATCTGACAGCTAACGCCACATACGGTTTCTGGGGACTGGTCATACTCGTGGCATGGCAGCAGATAGGATATATGATGATCATCTACATCGCAGGTCTTCAGGCTGTTCCGGGCGACATGCTGGAAGCTGCAAAGATAGACGGCGCTACCGGCTGGCAGACTCTTACAAGAGTCATCATACCTAATGTGATGCCGTCGATCACCATTTGCACATTCCTGACGCTGACGAATTCATTCAAACTGTTCGACCAGAACTTAGCTTTGACCGGAGGAGCTCCTTCAGTCATGCTTGAGAACACCAAGGTCAACATGACAGAGCTGCTCGCGCTGAATATCTTCTCAACATACAACATCAATAAGAATTATCACGGTGCCGCACAGGCTAAGGCCGTGGTATTCTTCATTCTTGTTGCGGTGCTGGCACTCGCTCAGCAGAGAGCTACCAGGAGTAAGGAGGTGCAGCAATGAATAAAAAGCACTATAAGAAATTTACTCCGCTCAGCAAGGTCGTCTCTGCGATATTCGTTGTGCTGTGCATAGCATGGATAATGCCGATCTTCGAGGTAGTAATAAACTCGTTCAAGTCGAATGCATCAATCAATACAAATGCATTCTCGCTTCCTACTGCAGAAAGCTTTGTAGGATTCGCGAACTACATAAAGGGCATGACTTTCGGTAATTATCCGTTCATGAAGTCCGTCGGATACAGCTTTTTCATCACGATTGCTTCGGTATTCCTGATACTGCTGTTCACATCGATGTCTGCATGGTACATTGCCCGTGTAAACTCAAAATTTGCCAACATTTTCTACTATCTCTGCCTGTTCAGCATGATCGTTCCTTTCCAGATGGTGATGTTCACTCTGACGTTCACGGCAGATAATCTGAAGCTGAATACACCTTGGACTATCCCGGTCGTATATCTGGGATTCGGAGCGGGACTTGCGATATTCATGTTTGCGGGCTTCGTAAAAGGCCTGCCTCTTGAGATAGAGGAGGCGGCCGCGATAGATGGTTGCGGACCGATACGTACGTTCTTCTCAGTAGTCCTGCCTATGCTGAAGCCGACACTTATTTCAGTCGGCATCCTTGAGACCATGTGGGTGTGGAATGACTACCTGCTCCCGTACCTTGTACTCGACAGGACCAAATACATGACGATCCCTATCCATGTACAGTATCTCAAGGGAAGCTACGGCTCGGTAGACCTCGGCGCTACGATGGCGGTAATCATGCTTTCCATGCTGCCGATCATCATCTTCTACATGGCGCTCCAGAAGCACATCATCAAGGGTGTGGCTGCAGGAGCCGTAAAGGGTTAATCTTATGAAAAATACAGAGCGCACAGCAGGAATACTTATGCCACTATTTTCCATCCCGTCTCCGTACGGGATCGGGACTCTCGGTCTTGAGGCAAGGAAGTTTGTCGACTTTCTGCACGCCGCGGGACAGAGCTGCTGGCAGATGCTTCCGGTAGGACCGATAAGCTACGGAGACTCTCCGTATCAGAGCTTTTCTTCTTACGCCGGCAGTCCGTATTATGTGGATCCGGATATCCTGATCGAAGACGGACTGCTGACGAAAGAAGAGGTAAGTTCCCCGGATTTCGGACAGGATCCTGAAAAGATCGATTACGGAAAGCTTTACGAGAACAGGATCGGACTGCTCAGAAAGGCAGCCCGGAGAGGCATTGCCAGAGACAGGGAGGCGTTTTCCGCTTTCATCAGAAAGAAAGCGTGGCTTCCTGATTACGCGCTCTTCATGGCGCTGAAACAGCACTTCGATTCACGTCCGTGGTTCGAGTGGCCTGATGAGGACATAAGGCTGCACAGACCTGAGGCCTGCGCAAAATGGAGAAGTGAGCTCCGCGAAGAAGTGGAAATGTATGAATACATACAGTTCCTGTTCTATCGCCAGTGGGCACAGCTGAAGGCATACGCAAATGATGCCGGCATCTCCATTATCGGTGATCTTCCGATATATGTTGCGCTTGATTCCGCAGACGTCTGGGCAGAACCTCACTGGTTCCGGCTGGATGAAAAGAACATTCCCGTAGAGGTTGCCGGAGTTCCGCCTGATCTGTTCAACGCGGACGGACAGCTTTGGGGAAACCCGCTGTATGACTGGGATGCAATGGAGGCAGACGGTTTCAGCTGGTGGGTCCGCAGGATAGCCGGTGCGGGAGAACTGTTCGACAGGATACGCATCGACCACTTCAGAGGGATCGAGAGTTATTTCGCCGTTCCATATGGAGAGACTTCCGCACAGAACGGACACTGGGTCAAGGGACCCGGGATCCGGCTCGTGGACACACTTAAGGAACGTTTCCCGCAGCTTGATTTCATAGCGGAAGACCTTGGCTATTCAACACCTGAGGTCAGGCAGCTGCTTAAGGAATCAGGATTCCCGGGCATGAAGCTGCTGGTAGCCGCTTTTGACGCCATGAATAACACGGCATTCAGGCCTCATAATTTCGTAAGCAACTGCATTTGCTATACCGGCACTCATGACAACCACACGCTGGCAGGCTGGCTTGCAATAGCTGGCGAGGAGGAACTGTCAACTGCAAAGCAATACTTCGGTCTGAACGAAGAGGAAGGCTTCTGCAGGGGAGTCCTCCGCGGGGGCATGAGTTCCGTTGCGAGGCTGTTCGTCGCACAGATGCAGGACTGGCTGGAACTCGGCGATGAGGCCAGGATAAACGCACCGGGAGTACCTATGGGTAACTGGACCTGGAGGATGAGACCCGGCGCAGCCACAGAAGAACTCGCTGAGGAAATATTAAAAATGACCCGGCTTTACGGCCGGACAGCTCCGGAATAACTACCAACTAAAGGGCGCCTGATCACTCCACGATCTGATCTTTCGTCCTAAAGAAAGGAGGAACTATCCGCCGGCTCGCGGTGCGGCAGTGTGGAGACCTGTCGTAATGCGGCGCGTCCCTTGCGGGCGGTCGCGAGGCACTCGGGAGGAGTCCCGTTTGTCAGGGCTGTATATATGGCAGAAGTAATCATAAAAGGGTTAAAAAAGGTATATGACAACGAGGTAACTGCAGTCCATGACGTCAACATCGATATCAAGGACAAGGAGTTCATCGTACTGGTCGGACCATCGGGCTGTGGTAAATCCACAACGCTCCGCATGGTAGCAGGACTTGAGGACATCAGCGGCGGCGAACTTTATATCGACGGCAAGCTGATGAACGATATCTCGCCTAAGGACCGCGATATCGCAATGGTATTCCAGAGCTATGCTCTGTATCCGCATATGACGGTCCGTGAGAACATGGCCTTCGCCATGAAGCTGAAAAAGGCTAAACCGGATGAGATCGATAAGAAAGTAAATGAAGTCGCGGAGATCCTCGACATCACACAGTATCTGGAGCGCAGACCAAAGGCTCTGTCCGGCGGTCAGCGCCAGCGTGTTGCTATCGGCCGCGCCATGGTACGTGATCCTAAGGTGTTCCTCATGGACGAGCCTCTTTCTAATCTCGACGCTAAGCTGAGAAACCAGATGCGTGCTGAGATCATAAAGCTCCGTCAGCGCATCAACACCACGTTTATGTATGTAACGCATGACCAGACAGAAGCCATGACTCTCGGCGACCGTATCGTTATCATGAAGGATGGATATGTGAACCAGATAGGCACGCCTCGTGATGTGTTCAACAAGCCGGTCAACCTGTTTGTTGCGGGATTCATAGGAATGCCTGTGATGAATTTCTTCGAAGGATGCAGGCTGCTGCTTGAGGGCGGAAAGTACTATGCGGAGATACGCGGAGTAAAATTTGAACTCTCGGACTTCCAGCAGAAAGCGCTTAAGCATAATGGTCAGGCGCCATGCGACATAATTGCGGGTATCCGTCCGCAGCACATCCGTGTCGGTTCAGGCGAACTTACAGCTGTGATCGAAGTATCCGAACTCCTTGGTTCCGAGTACAACCTCCATGCCCGCAGCGGAGATGATGAGGTCGTAATGGTCATCCCGACCATCGGACTGGCAGAAGATGTTTCGATGGGAAGCAAGGTGCACTTCGATGTGATGCCTGAGCTCATCCAGCTCTTCGATAAGGAGACAGGAAAGAACCTCATCTGGTACGATAAGGAAGCGGCAGAGGCTCATGCACCTGTATGCAAATCATATGATTTCGAATGATAATCACTTAAAACTGCACAAACCAAAAGGAGGTCTTCCATGAAGACCTCCTTTGTTTTACAGGTCATCGTCAGTATTGTCCAGAACAGACTCCCTGAAAATTTTCTTCGATAACACGATCACCATGCTGCTTACAGCTGCAATAACGATCACATATATAACAAGCCCCGCGGGGATGCCCGCTGTTTCCTGTATGGTACTTATTACAGGCTGAGGCGAGATGTGGAACGGGTTAAGGTAAAACATCGCGGCCCAGTCATGGGCGACAGAAGGGTGAGCGGCGCGTATAGCCGGCATAACAGGTTCAGCCACTATGTTTATGTTGAGTGCTATGACACACTGAATCACAAAAAGAACTGCAGCGCCGCGCAGTCCGCGCGGACCGGCATCAGTACAGCCTGTAAAAATAATCAGCAGACTCATGAAAAGCAGCAGTCCGTGCCAGATGAAGCCGTGGACTGTAAGAGATATATAAGGCCGCAGTATGTCTTCCGGATAGATAAGAGTTGCCGTGGCACTGATGAATATGTATCCGCCCATGAAGGTCATGAGTGTGACGCGGGATTCATCCTTAAGGAATGGCAGTAGCATGCAGAGATACATAGGCATAGAGCAGAGCTGAAATGGGAAAAACCAGCAGTCGAATGCTCCTTCATTGACAATGTAATAAAGGAAATACTGCTTGTATACTTCCAGGATCAGAAGCAGCCAGCCTGCTAAAACAAGTGTCTTCCGTACGTTTTCCTCTATGTCGGCACGGCGCGCAAAGAACACAGCAGCCAGTACCGCGAGAACAGCGGTTATAAGAGAGGCGGCGATGTGGAAGCTGCCGAAAAGCTGAGGGGGTTCCATACGCCATGCGGTCATGTTCAGGACATCGAGTATATTGCTTTCCATAACAAAAATCATACCCTGCATTCCTGCCAAAAGCAAATCTCTTTTAACTTGAAGATTCAGTCCACCCCTAGTATTGTTAACAATAAGGGAAAGGGGTATAGAAGAATGAAAAGCAGCTATGTGTCAGAAAGATTTGCAGCGGCCAGGAGAAGAATCGACAATCTGAAACTCGACTGGCTGGACATAGAAGCAATGTATACATCCAGTGCAGCAGTTTTCTATACAGATGAAAAA
>CACYPK010000037.1 GCA_902776285.1 uncultured Eubacteriales bacterium | reverse complement strand
CGGAAGCCTAACGCCTGACCTATCCGACACAGCCCTAAGTGCCGGATAGGAACGGCAAAATTTTTTACACTTCTATTACTTCTTTATCGCACATTAGCATAGAGGTGGGGGTTCTCGCTTACTTTATGATAAAAAGACAGCAAAGAAGCGCAATAACATAAAAAAGCACATTTTTCAATGCTTTGCAACCGCCGGTTGACAGATTGAAAAGCACAGTTGGTAGTGTGCAACCGCGCAAAATAGTACTTTTGCATCAGAAAGCAAAAGCAAACGACGCGGAAAAGCGCATCGACAACAGGAGGCATGCAAATGATATTGGCAGATAAAATAATAGAGAACAGAAAGAAAAACGGATGGTCACAGGAAGAGCTCGCTGACAAGCTCGGAGTATCGAGACAGTCTGTATCCAAGTGGGAGGGCGCGCAGGCGGTCCCTGACATGAAGAAGATAATCCAGATGGCCGAGGTCTTCGGAGTCAGCACAGACTATCTACTGAGAGATGACATCGAGAAGGCGTCGGCTCCGGATGTTCCGCCTGTAGACAACGGACTCGCGGATGAAGTCAGATCCGTGAGCATGGAGGAGGCAAGCGCCTTCCTCGAGCACAATATGAAGGCGTCGACGACAGTATCGACAGGAGTCATGCTCTGCATCCTTTCCCCTGTGGCATTGATGATACTCGGAGGACTTTCAAGCAGCGGCAGGATATCCGTCAGCGAAGATGTTGCAGGAATGGCGGGAGTAGTCATCCTTCTGATGATAGTAGCCGTTGCGGTGGGGATGTTCATCATTACCAGCCTTCGCGGCAAGGGTTACGAATTCCTCGAGAACACCAACATCGACACGGAATACGGTGTCAGCGGCATGGCAAAGGAGCGCCGCGCCTCTTACGCCCAGACACACAGCCGTCTTCTGGTCATAGGCATCATGCTCTGCGTGATGGCAGCGATCCCTCTGCTGATCCTTCTGATGATGGGTTACAGCAATAACTCGGATCTGCTTCCGGCTGTCGGAGTGGCCGTGCTGCTGGCAATGGTCGCCGTAGGAGTAAAGCTGATAGTTCTGACATGCATCAGACAGGACGGCTATGACAAGCTTCTTGAGGAAGGCGATTACACAAGGCTGGGCAAGAAAGCCGGCAGATACGACGGCATCTACTGGGCTGTCGCCTTGGCGGTATACCTCGGATGGAGCTTCTATAACATGCAGTGGCAGACGACATGGATCGTATGGCCTATAGCGGGAGTGCTCTATGTGGCTTACCATGAGATCATGAAGGCTGTCTTCCGCTCACGTGCCTAATAGAGTATAATTAACAGGCAAGCCGCAGTCCGTATGGGCTGATGATAACAGGTAAGAAAGAAGGGGCAACGGATATGAAGAAGATAGGAGTCCTTACAAGCGGCGGAGACTCGCCGGGAATGAACGCGGCTATCAGGGCAGTCGTCAGATATGCCATCTACTATGACATGGAGGTCTACGGAATCAAGAGAGGCTATGAAGGACTCATTGAAGGAGATGTAGAGAGACTCTACAAACGCTCTGTAGGTGATATCCTGCAGCGCGGAGGCACTATCCTCAAGACAGCCAGAAGCAAGTACTTCCAGACAGAAGAGGGCATGACCAAGGCCTATGAGACGCTGAAGAAGCACAAGATAGAAGATCTTATCGTCATTGGCGGAAACGGATCCCTCGCCGGAGCCAGGGAACTCTCAAAAAGGTTCGGCGTCAATGTATACGGGCTGCCGGGCACCATAGACAACGACCTGTCATATACCGAATATACGATAGGCTTTGATACCGCCATCAATACAGTTCTTGATGCCATTTCGCGCATAAGGGATACAAGCTCTGCCCATGAAAGAACGAGCATCATCGAGGTCATGGGTCGACATTGCGGAGACATCGCTCTGTACGCGGGGATCACAGGAGGAGCGGAAGCCGTGATGATGCCGGAGATAGACTGCGATCTGGATGAGATCTGCAAAAAGGTCAACGCAGGCATCGAATCCGGCAAACTCCATAACACCATCATCAGAGCCGAGGGCGCTCCTGTGAGCACCGAAGAACTGGTAGCGAAGCTCAAGGAAAACACGAGCAGAGATGTAAAGGTCATCGTGCTTTCATATCTGCAGCGCGGAGGATCGCCGACATTCCGCGACAGGATGCTCGCCACTCAGTGCGGGATGCATGCCATAGAACTCATCCGCGCCGGCATAAAGAACAGAGCGATAGGCGAAAGGGACGGGCACATCGTAGACTTCGACATTGCCGAAGCCCTCGAGATGCCAAGAGGCACTGAATATGATCTTTACAAGGGCGTAGATGTGCTTAGCATGTAGGATCAGATACAGACCGGCCTGCGAAAGCAGGCCGATTTTTTATTTGCAAAATCCCTATTAATATGGTGGGAAAACCTTGACAAGCAGAGGTAGATTAGATATAACTAACAGAGTTAAAGAACGCTAATTATCAGCAAAGGAGCCAGAACCATGATTGCGCAGATCACCCTGAACAACGGAGCAAAGGCATCCGTACCGGCCGCGGAAGCAGAAGCGGCCAAGACGGAAGAAAAACGCACCCTTATGAGCGCAGAGCCGGGAAATACATACATCATCAAAGAGATCAATACGGATGATGATGAAATGAACTCATTCCTTTTCAGGCTCGGCTGCTATGCGGGAGAACCTATCACTCTTATCTCAAAAAAGAAAAAGAACTGCATAGTAGTGATAAAGGATGGCAGATACAACCTCGATCAGATGCTCTCCGAGGCGATCATCATATAGATCATAAAAAGGGAAATGTATATATAAGGAGGTATTTCTATGAGAATCGCTTTTGCCGGTAATCCAAACAGCGGCAAGACAACAATGTACAATGCCCTTACGGGCAGGAATGAGAAGATAGGCAACTGGGGCGGTGTCACGGTAGGCAGCAAGGAATTCCAGCTCAAGAAGGAATATGCCGGTGACAAGGAAGTCATCGCGGTAGACCTTCCGGGAGCGTACTCGATGTCTCCGTTCACACCTGAGGAGGGCATCACAAGCGAGTATGTCCGCACTGCAAACCCTGATACCATCGTCAACATTGTGGACGCCACAAACCTGAGCAGATCTCTGTTCTTCACGACACAACTGCTCGAACTCGGTATCCCTGTGGTTGTCGCGCTCAACAAGACGGATATCAATGAGAAGGAAGGCACAAAGATCGATGCCGCAAAGCTGTCCAAGAGGCTGAACTGCCCTGTGTTTGAGACAGTATCAACAGAAAATAAGGGGCTGTCTGAGATGATAGCAAAGGCGATCTCGCTCGCGGGTACCGCGCAGGAGGCACCTTATATGCAGGCGGACATCGACCTGCACGACAAGAACGCGGTAGATGCTGAGGACCGCAAGCGCTACAGCTTCGTGAACGGCATCGTCGCGGACGTTGAGACAAGAAAGACCCTTTCGGCGGAGACGACTTCGGCAGACAAACTGGACGGAGTACTGACAAACCCTATCATTGGTATCCTCGTATTCGCCGTAGTGATGTGGGGCGTGTTCTGGGTATCCCAGGCATGGCTCGGACCTCTCGTGGCCGACTGGCTGGTAGGCTGGATCGAGACCTTCCAGGAATGGGTAGCCGGACAGCTTGAGAACAGCCCGGCGATCCTCTCGGCACTGCTCGCGGACGGTATCGTCGGCGGCGTTGGAGCCGTAGTCGGATTCCTGCCTCTGGTAATGGTAATGTACTTCCTGATAGCGCTGCTTGAGGACTGCGGCTACATGGCCCGTGTAAGCGCTGTAATGGACCCTATCTTCAAGAGAGTCGGTCTTTCAGGCAAGTCGGTAATCCCGGTAGTCATCGGTACAGGATGCGGTATCCCTGCAATAATGGCATGCCGCACGATCAGGGATGAGAGAGAGAGGAGAGCGACGACCATGCTCACCACATTCATCCCTTGCGGAGCCAAGATCCCTGTGATCGCGCTCTTCGCAGGCGCGTTCTTCAACGGAGCGGGCTGGGTAAGCACGATCTCGTATTTCCTGGGACTCCTGCTGATCTTCCTCGGAGCTCTGCTTATCAAGGGTATCACAGGCTACAAATACAGAAAGTCGTTCTTCATCATGGAGCTTCCTAAGTGGAAGGCGCCGAGCCTCAAGTTCGCGTTCAAATCCATGATGGAGAGGGCAAAGGCATATATCATCAAGGCCGCAACTATCATCCTTATCTGCAACACTGTAGTACAGGTAATGCAGACCTTCAACTGGCACTTCCAGGTCGTTGAGGAAGGAGCTGAGAACACATCGATCCTCGCTTCGATCGCGACTCCGTTCGCTGTCCTGCTGATCCCTCTGGGATTCGGAGTATGGCAGCTCGCGGCGGCAGCCATCACGGGCTTTATCGCGAAGGAGAACGTTGTCGGTACGCTTGCTGTAGTATTCGCTCTGACATCGTTCATCGATACGGAAGAGCTTGCCATGACAGGCGGCGCGAATACAGTAGCAGCCACGATGGGACTGACATCGGTAACAGCTCTCGCATACCTCTTCTTCAACCTGTACACACCTCCGTGCTTCGCGGCTATCGGAGCCATGAATTCGGAAATGAAGAGCAGAGGATGGCTCTGGGGAGCGATCGGACTGCAGCTCGGAACAGGCTATACCATCGCGTTCCTGGTCAACCAGTTCGGTACTCTGTTTACTGAAGGCCACTTCGCTGCCGGATTCATTCCGGGACTGATCGCGGAAGCAGTCATGGTAACAGCGCTCGTGCTCATCGCCAGAAAGGTGAGAGCTCACTTCGACGAGCAGTACACACTTCACAAAAAGACAGCAGCGAAAGGAGCGGCTGCGTAACATATCATTGAAAGGAGGGCAAAGATGAATACAGCGACGGTAATAGCGATAGTAGCGATCGCTGCGATACTGTTCTTTGCCGGAAGATATCTGTACAAAGAAAAGAAAAAAGGAAAAGCATGCATAGGGTGTCCGTATTCGGACCAGTGCCCTAAAAGCAAGCAAAACAACTGCTGCGGATAAATGACCGCAGCTGTGCAAGGAACCCGGGCAGGGTGATATGCCCGGGTTCTTTTTCTGTTGCGGGATTGAAAGAAGACCGGATATGTGAGATTATTCGAGTGTAGATATATTTAACTGATTCTATTTAGCAACATGAGATTAAGTGATTTAAAACAGGAACAATCAGCGATCATAGAATCGGTCGGAGGAGAGGGAGCTCTTCGCCAGCATCTGCTGGACATGGGAGTCATACCGGGAGCCCAGGTAAAGCTCATAAAGTTTGCTCCCATGGGCGATCCGATCGAAGTGCGCATACACGGGTACGAGCTGACCCTTCGTATTTCTGATGCAAAGCAGATAGAGATAATACCGGTACATGAGGGCCCCGGAGTGAAGAATGAACCGGATGACCGAAAGGATGAGGCGGAGCATCCGGGCCTCGGTGAAGAGGGCAGATACCACGAGAAGGAGGGAGAGGATCCCCTGCCTGAAGGCACGACTCTGACATTCGCTCTCGTGGGAAACCAGAACAGCGGCAAGACGACCCTCTTCAACCAGCTGACGGGATCCAACCAGCACGTTGGGAATTTCCCCGGAGTCACGGTCGACCGCAAGGACGGCGTGATAAAGGGACACCCGGATACTCTTATCACAGACCTGCCAGGCATATACTCGATGTCGCCGTATTCAGGCGAGGAGATCGTATCCAGGGACTTTGTCCTGAAGGAGAAGCCTAAGGCAATAATCAACATACTGGATGTCACCAGCATCGACAGAAGTCTGTATCTGACGATGCAGCTTCTCGAGATGGGACTTCCTATGGTAGTGGCGCTCAACATGATGGACGAGATGACGGGGAACGGCGGTTCTGTGGACATCAACCGCATGGAGCAGATGCTTGGCGTACCGGTAGTGCCTATCTCGGCGTCACGGAATCAGGGCGTCGACGAGCTTGTGAGCCACGCGATACACGTAGCGAAGTATCAGGAAGGTCCGCTCAGGCAGGACTTCTGTGACAGCACGGACAACGGAGGAGCGGTGCACCGCTGCCTTCACGCCGTAAGTCATCTCATAGAAGACCACGCGCAGAGAGAGGGTATACCTGTGCGTTTCGCCGCGGCAAAACTTATCGAGGGCGATCATCTTATCCTAAGGGCGCTCGAGCTCGATCAGAATGAGAAGGAGACTCTGGAGCACATCATCATCCAGATGGAGAACGAACGCGGACTCGATCGCAGCGCGGCCATAGCCGACATGCGCTATTCTTTCATTTATAAGGTCTGCGACAGATGTATCACAAAACCTAAAGAAAGCAAGGAGCATATAAGAAGCAGCAGGTACGACAACGTCCTTACGGGCAGGTACACGGCCATACCGGTTTTCATCGCGGTAATGGCAGCCGTATTCTTCCTGACATTCGCGGTTATCGGACCGTTCCTGCAGGGACTGCTTGAGAGCGGTATAGATGCTCTGGGCACCGGCGCTGAAAGCGCGATGACCGCCGCCCATGTGAATCCTGCGATCAGCAGTCTGGTGATGGACGGCATCTTTGAAGGCGTAGGAAGCGTGCTCAGCTTCCTGCCGATAATCGTCACCATGTTCTTCTTCCTGTCCCTGCTTGAGGACAGCGGATATATAGCGAGAGTTGCTTTCGTGATGGATAAGCCACTCAGAAAGATAGGCCTTTCGGGACGAAGCATAGTGCCTATGCTCATTGGTTTCGGCTGCACAGTACCGGCTGTCATGGCGACACGTACATTACCGAGTTCCAGGGACAGGCGCATGACCATACTGCTCACGCCGTTCATGTCATGTACGGCAAAGCTGCCGATATACGGATTCTTTGTCGCTGCGTTCTTCCCGGGAAACGGATGGTGGATAGTGACTGCCCTGTATCTGCTGGGTGTTGTGACGGGAATACTGTCAGCCATAGTCATGAAGAAGACAGTGTTCAAAGGAGAGGCGGTACCTCTGGTAATGGAGCTTCCTAACTACAGACTGCCGTCTGCCAAAAACGTCGGACACCTTATCTGGGACAAATCCAAGGACTTCCTGCAGAGGGCGTTCTCTGTGATCCTTATTGCGACAATAGTCGTGTGGTTCCTGCAGAGCTTCGACTTCAGATTCAATATGGTAGCTGATCCGCAGAACTCGATGCTGGCGGCCATAGCGGGCGTTCTGGCGCCGATATTCGCTCCTGTAGGTCTGGGAGACTGGCGCATAGTTACAGCCCTTATAAGCGGATTTATGGCCAAGGAGAGCGTCGTAGCGACCATGAACGTTCTCTTTGCCGGAGGAGTAGCGGCTGCACTCTCATCGCTGGCTGCTGTATCAATGCTGGTATTCAGCCTTCTGTATACACCGTGTGTGGCAGCCGTAGCCGCGGTCAGAAGAGAACTCGGAAGTGGATGGGCACTGTACGTGGTACTTTGTCAGTGCGCCATAGCATGGGTCGCCGCGCTTATCGTGAGGCTGATCGGGATCGCGATAGGACTCGGATAAAAAACTCCCGGGACCCGGGAGACATGAACATATGGATTAAAAATACCGGATGTTACTCCGGTATTTTTGCGTTCAGTTTATCTGCCGCGAAGAGAACGAATTCTCTGACGGCAGGCGCAGCGTCCTCAAGCGAAGGCAGGCAGATTCCCAGTTCGATGCTGCTCGGAGGATCAACAGGAATGATGACCGTTCCGGTCTTCCAGTTCCTGGTGATGCCTTCGTTCATTATGCCTATGCCCAGCCCCTTTTCAACCATGTTTATTGCCGTATAGTTTTCAAGAGTGGTAAGCCGCACATTAGGGACTATCCCGTGACGCTTGAAGAGCTCCCTTACATCCGCGTCATCCCCCTCGCTCGGCATTATGATGTTTTCCTTTTTACATCTGTTGATAGGGTATGCCTGTAAGCCTGCATCTTTGTGATCTCTTGGAAGAACGGCTACCATGCGGTCTTCGGCAAAAGGTATCCAGACAAAAGATTTGTTTGAGAGCCGTGATGAGAACGAAAGGTCAGCCTTACCTGAGGTGACCATCTTGTCGATCTTATTCTTTGTAGCCTCCTCTATCTGAATATTGATGGAAGGATGCAGATCAGTGAAATCCTTGATGATCTGAGGAAGGACCTGCGCGGCGATACTGGAATACGCGGCGATCATCACATTGCCTTTGTACATCCCTGAGAGCTCGGTGGCAGCCTTGTACACAGCCGCCTCTTTTTCAATGTACTCCATGACAAAAGGATAGATGTATTCGCCCTCGCGGGTCAGGACCACACCGTTGCTCTTGCGCATCAGGAGTGAGAAACCAAACTCCTTTTCCATGGCAGCCACGAGCTGGCTGATACCGGAGGGAGTATAACCCATTATTTTTCCCGCCGCGGTAAAACTCCCTTCATCCGCGGCAGTTATAAACGCTTTGCACTTCAGAATATCCATGTATATAAATAATTCGTTTAACAAAATGATAAAAGAATCTCTTAATACAGATTATAGCATTTCTTAAATCTAAGTCAACAGAATGCAGGTGATAACAGGCAAAGGCGGGGTCAGAGCATGGATCCTGTGAGACAATGAAAATTTACTTTTAAGTGCTAATAATGTACAATGTTGAGGATAAATTCAAACAGAAAAAGGAGAAAATCATATGTGGCTGGATCCTAACAATGATAAATATCCCGGAGATCTCGCTTTGCTTAACAAAAGAAAGCATCAATGGAGCAAGGCAGGGGAAAAAGGAACAAAATACAAGTACGGCTCCTTTGCTGTCCTGGCGGCCGGATTTGCCGCAATCGTGTTTGTGGCATCAAAGACACCTGATGGAGCGAGCCAGCTGCCTATCCACTTAACGATCTGGGTCGTTGCGCTACTAACTTATCTCGTCGCTCACCGGGGACGGGTGCTGTCCGAGTCCCCGTTCAACGGATATCACAGCGCGAGGTTCGAAGTCAGTGATGATACGGTCTATTATGTATATCAGCAGGGACTGAAGCTCAAAACATATTACATACGCGACGCTGAAATCAAAAAAATCAGACGCGATGATGAGTCGGGAGTCCTTTGCATCGAAGGCAAGGCGACTGTCAACATACAGTCCAGAAGCGCTGAGACGGAAGAAAAAGTGGATGAGTTCTATGCGCTTGTCCCGTTCGATAAATATGAACTTGATGACCTGCTTGCTCCGTATAAAAGAAAAGTCGTCAAGGCTGACGGGAAGCTGAGAGAACAGTATAGCGAGGAGTATAGTTCACAGACTTTATAAAACAAATAATAAAAGAGCCGGTCACGATGTGAACTAGTCAACCGAAAGTAGACAGTTAAAAAAGTCATACAAAGCCCAATTCAGTCTTGTACTGGACTGGGCTTTTGTATTGCAACGCATAAGCCGGC
>CACYPK010000036.1 GCA_902776285.1 uncultured Eubacteriales bacterium | reverse complement strand
ATACAGAAGCCTATAGTTTTGCCGCAGATACCGCACAGAATCTTGGGTTTAACGTGATGCGAACAGCGGATCTGGATGGTTATTTCGCCGAGCACGGAACAGGACCGGATATTCTGGACAATACGCTGTACACCAATCCGTGGACTCCTGAAAACCCTGCTCCGGCCAACAATTCCGCAATGTCGCCGGCTACGATTCCCGCAAGCGATCATATCGGCTATATGGATCTTGGCATTGAATACATTTATTTCGAAGCGACAAACTGGTTTGCCGAAAGCGGCAACGATGAAGTCGAGGGGACATCATTTACAGGATATATCGAGACCTACGATTACTCCCTGGGAGACCACGGCATGTTCATGAACACGGAATACGATACATGGGAGAACCTGAATGAGTACTTCCCCGGGAGGGCGCAAAAGCATTTTGAGATTTATTCACCGCTTCTGTCAGCACTCCTTCTCGTAAGCGAATAGCATACCGGCGTTTTTTACACTTGTATACGCCTGCCAGATCGTCACCATCCTTTACAATTATATCCACCACTGAATACTTAGGCCTTTTTAGGACGCCTATATTTATCGCCTCAATCATGCTAAACTATGGGCAGCAAATACAGTACTGTATAACTTGTTAGCTGCATAAAGTGAATCAGGTTTGTCACTCGTCAATGATGCAGATGTGTCAGATAAGAGAGGATCATATGAAATGAGTTTATTAGGAAACATACTGTGGTTAATATTTGGAGGATTAGTTAGTGGTTTGTCATGGATCTTGTCGGGCATACTATGGTGCATCACCATCATAGGAATTCCGTATGGGAAACAATGTTTTAAATTCGCAAGCCTGTCGTTCTGTCCGTTTGGAAAAGAAGTAATTTATGGAGGCGGGGCAGTATCAACGATAGCTAATATTATATGGCTGATCTTCTTTGGATTATGGATGGCTCTTGGTCATTTGATAGCAGGCTGCATATTTTACATCACTATAATAGGTATTCCGTTCGGAAAGCAGTTTTTCAAATTAGCGAAGCTATCGCTGACGCCATTCGGTGCACAAATCATTAATAAGTAGATAGTGGAGGAGAAGTGCAATGGCAATGAAAAGACTTTTGATCGAATTCGGTCAGGGTGTGGATATGCACGGAGGAGACCAGAACAATGCTGTTCTGAAGGCCGCAAAGGATGCCATTCATCATTGTTGTATGGCCGGCATCTCTGAGATATTTGAGATAACGGACCGCAAGACACAGGCCTTCATCAAGGCAGATATCTACGCGCCGCATCCGGAAGAAGTGGATCCGGCTGTAGTAACAGATTACCTCAAATGGTGGAACGTAAAAGCCGAGGTCCATCAAGGCGGCGCGAATCCTGAGGGCATTGCGTTGAATGGCAAGCCAAAAACAGAAATCACTATAGCGATCGTGGCGCTTACTGTGTATGTAGACGTATGAATGGGGGCTGAATATCGGTACCGAGTCTGTTCATAGGCAAGGAGAAGATATACGAAGCAGCGCTTTTCATGCCGTATGAGACAGTAAAAGACGGGGTAAGGCTTGCTTTTGACAAAGCCCTGGAATAATGTTTGAGATAAACGACCTGGCGGTGGATCCCGCGTTTCAAGGCAGGGGTATTGCAAAGGAACTCCTCGAAAAGTGCATTGCGGATATGAAGGAGCGAGGCATTGCAGGTCTAAATCTGATAACCGAAGCGGAGGGCTTCCTGCCGGAATTCTATGAAAAGTACGGATTCAGCCGCGAAAAGCAGGTGATCCTGATGGGGAAAGAACTATAAAGAAGGATCTCGTGCAGTAAATGCGATCAAGTATCAGACCCGCTGATCAATCAGCGGGTCTGTTATTTTGAAGATGGTATGTAAGCCTGCGTGGCCGAATCAGGGCTTTCTGAATGATCGGATTATCTGATCACTGCGAATGATTGCGGCCCGGCGCTTATCATCCCGTCCTTGACAGAGACATCGCCGATTTTAAAGAGTATTTCACCATGGATACGGCCGGACACATCGTGAGGAAGAGCGGTCTTCAGCTCGTTGCTGCCGGTATTTACGCTGCAAACAAGCGAACCGCGGCAATAGATCAGCGGCCTGTCTGTTTCGCTGCAGATAAACCGCAGAGAAGCATCCGCCTGCAGGTCTTCTTCCCGGTGACGCAACGCAATGATTGAGCGCACGGTATTAAGCAGCGAGTTCGGATCGTTTTCCTGTGAAGCTACTGTAGGCGCATCCGCGGAATCATCTACAGGGAGATAGAGCTCAGATCCGTCCGATGTAGAAAAACCGAGGTTAGCGCTTCCATCCCATTGCATTGGCGTTCTTGATCCTGTGCGGAAGTAGCCTCCTTCCTTGGTCGGCACTTCGAGATATTTCATACCGATCTCGTCACCGTAATACAAGAACGGTACACCAGGCATTGTAAAAAGGAATGCGTAAGCCAGCTTTAGCTCTGTGCTGTCAAGGCTATAGCTCGGACGGATAGTGTCGTGATTACATGTCAGTAATGATATATATCCAAGACCCTTTGTATCTTCATAGCGTTCAAGGTATTGCCCCAGAAAACGGTTGATATTTCCGCCGGCATCTTTCTTGAAATAGCTGTGATCCTCGCTGTTTCGATCACCATGGATGCTTCCTCCGTTATTGTAGTAATCGCGCAACAGGGTAGAGTAGCCTCCTCCCGGTTCGTTGAGGTAAAAGTCCATATCAAAGCCGGCGCGCAGAGCGAGAGAGGGGTCGTTCCATTCTGACACCATAGCTGCTTCCGGGAATTCCAGATCGAGCATCCGGCGTATATCATGCCATATCTCACTGGTGCCGCTTTTCTTTTCATCATCATTCTTCACAAGAGAGGATGCCATATCCACGCGGAAGCCGTCGCATCCGTGAGAAAGCCAGAAGCGCATCACATCCTTGATGGCTTCCCGCGTAGTCAAAGCGGACGCGTCGCGAAAACTCTTCTGCCACGGTTCCGTGATCCTGTAGAAACCATAATTGAGAGCCGGCTGGCACTTAAAGAAGTTCAGGATATAGCAGGCGCTTCGCTCGCTTTCTCCGCCTATATACGGGAGACCGTCGGTGCCCTGAAAGCAGAACTCCGTCCAGATAAAGCGGTCGGTATACTCGTTCTTTTCAGCCTTCTGACTTTCGAGGAACCATGGGTGCTCTTCAGATGTGTGACCGGGTACAAGGTCCAGAAGGACACGGATACCTTTCTTATGGGCCTCATCAAAAAGGCGGTAAAGGTCCTCATTCGTGCCGTAACGCGGAGCTACTTTTTTGTAGTCGCGCACATCATAACCCGCATCCTTGAAAGGGGAGTCGTAGCACGGGTTGATCCAGAGAGCATTGCATCCAAGACTCTTGATATAGTCCAGCTTTTGGATGATCCCGTTTATGTCGCCGATTCCGTCACCGTTCGAATCTTTGAATGATTGCGGATATATCTCATAAAAAACAGCATTCTTAAGCCACTTTGCTGCCATGTTGCTTCATCCTCCTTAAACTGCTTGCTGATATCGCTCAGACTGGAAGTGAGACCGCTGAGCTGTGTTGTAATATAGTAATACTTTACAACATTATTAAAGTCGAAAACTACCAAAATAAGAATACAAATCAGCAGAATGCTATGAAAAAAGTCAGAAAAAGAATGATGTCCGGCCAGCCGGAACCAAGTGCAGTTTTGACAGAAGGAAATCCTTCTGTTAAATGCAGTACTGATGAAGTGGCTAAGATTTCAATATGGTATACTTCTATAATAAGTACGCATACTTTTGAGCGTTGAAGTGAAATATCAGCCGGAGCAAATGACAAGTCACGTATGGAGCATAAAACAGCGTCTTTACGTGACACAGTGAGAAGAAGTTTGTCACGTATAGGAGAAAAAGATGAGATTCAGCCAAATAATTTTACTGAAAAACGGTAAAGAGGCTTTGCTTAGAAACGGCGATTCAGCTGATGGGCTCCCCGTATTTGAGACTTTCAATGCCACCCATGCTGAGACTGATTATCTGCTGTCATATCCTGATGAAAACAGTTTTGATCCTGAACAGGAAGCGAAGTTCCTGGAGGAAAAAACGAACAGCCCTGATGAAATCGAGATAATCGCAGTAGTAGATGGGAAAGTAGTCGGAACTGCGGGGATCGAGGCTGTAGGGAGAAAACATAAACTCAGGCATAGGGCTGAATTGGGGATCGGCATTTTAAAAGAATACTGGGGGCTCGGTCTGGGAAAAGCCCTTACAAAAGCCTGTATTCAATGCGCAAAGGAGGCCGGCTATACTCAAGTGGAATTGAACGTGGTAGCCGAGAATGAAGCTGCAATATCTTTATATCAAAGCCTGGGATTTACGGAATTCGGACGGAATCCCAGAGGATTCAATTCGCGAATAAGCGGATATCAGGAATTAGTTTATATGAAGATGGAACTGTAGGCAGATTCGGGTGGGGACATGGAAGAACAGATACTGTATACAAATAAAGGACCGGTTTGTTATTGGCGGTCGGAGTCATGGGATACAGGGAAGGATACGATCTTTTTCCTTCATGGCCTCACCGCTGATCACAGCATGTTTGACGGACAGATCGAAGCTTTTTCGGGAGACTATAATCTTCTGACCTGGGACACTCCCGCGCATGGGAGATCCAGACCCTTTGCCGCGTTCGATTATGGTGACACTTCTGAATACATAAGGAGCATTCTCGACAGACACTCTGTGGACCGGGTCATCCTGGCCGGCCAGTCTATGGGCGGCTTTCTGGCGCAGTCCTTTATAAAACGATATCCGGACCGCGCAAAAAGCTTTATAGCAATAGACAGCACTCCATATGGATCCGGCTATTACTCGGGTTTTGACATCTGGATACTGAGGCAGGTCGAGTGGATGGCGCATCTTTATCCGTTCAGGATCATGAAAAAAGCGATGTCAAAGCAGGTGTCCACGACTCAGAGATCATACGAAAACATGATGCAGATGCTTTCACCGTATAATAAAAGTGAACTGTGTCATCTTATGGGGCTGGCTTATGCCGGATTCCTGGATGATAATTGCGACCTGGAGATCCCGTGTCCGGTCTTGCTGATCCTGGGTGAGAAAGACCGGACAGGAAAAGTTGTTCAATATAATAAAGCATGGGCACAGCAAACAGGCTATCCGCTGAAGATCATCAAAGGGGCCGCACACAATGCGAATGTCGATAAGCCTGAAGAGGTGAATGACTGCATCCGCAGTTTTCTGTCAGAGTGTGATCCCGGTAAACAGCATGATGTTGAAACAGAGAAAAATGAGGTAACGCAATGATCAAGTCCAATGACGAACTGTTCATGAAGAGGGCGATAGAGCTGTCTGCTTCGGCTGTGGCGCACGGAAACGAACCTTTCGGCGCCGTGCTGGTAAAGGATGGAGAGATCGTATTTGAAAACGAGAATCAGATCTACACAATGCATGATCCCACATTCCACGGTGAAGCCGGCCTGATCCGGCGCTTTTGCGGAGAAACGGGGATCACTGATCTCAGAGATTACACTCTGTACTCCAGCTGCGAGCCTTGTTTCATGTGCAGCGGAGCCATGGTCTGGGTAAAACTGGGGAGGCTTGTTTACGGCGCAAGTAATACGGACCTTGAAGAGATACTGGGAAACGAAGGCTGCAATTGCAGCAGGATGGTCTTTGAGAATTCCTTTTGGAAGCCTCAGGTTACCGCGGGTGTTTTAAGGGAGCAGGCTCTCGGGATCCTCAGGGACTATTTCGGAAATCATACAAAGGGGTAGAGAGCAATGAGATCCTGCGTGCCGGCTTAGCGGTTAGAAGCAGGACTTATGACATACTGACTTTCGAGTACAGAGGGAAAGATTATTGGACTCAGGAAAGGGATTGACGTATAGTATATTTATGGCAATTTGCCATGTGCGGAAACTCCCCGAAAAGGAGCCGTAAAGGGTTTGGGTGTCACATAAGAGGTGTCACATAAGAAAGGTAAAAAGATGAAATACGAAATCAAGAATCAGCCATTCACAGTACTCACACTCCACATGGAGCAGGGTGAAGCAATAAAGTGTCAGAGCGGCGCCATGGCGTGGATGAGCCCGGGGATACAGATGGAAACCAAGACAGGCGGTCTCGGCGGCATGTTCAAGAAGGCTCTTGTCGGTGAATCGCTGGCGCTCAACCACTACACAGCGGTTCAGGCAGGCGAGCTTACCCTGGCAAAGCACAGCCCGGGAGACATCATGGTCTTCAACATCAGCGAGACCCCTATCATTGCGCAGAAGACAGCGTTCCTGGCTTCAACTGAAGGCGTTGACATGGAGATCTATCTGCAGAGGAGAGCATCGGCGGGTTTCTTCGGCGGCGAGGGATTCCTTATGCAGAAGTATACGGGTAGCGGATACGCCTGGCTCGAGATCGACGGCGCCGTACAGCAGAGAGAACTCGCGGCTGGCGAGCAGCTCATAGTCGACAGCGGATATGTGGCCGCCATGGAGGCATCTTGCACGATGGATATCCAGACGGTAAAGGGACTCACCAATATAGTTCTCGGCGGCGAGGGACTCTTCAATACCGTAGTGACCGGACCGGGAAAGGTCTGGCTGCAGACCATGCCTATCAACGCGCTGGCCATGAACCTCTACGCTTACATGCCACATCCGAGCAACTAGACAGACAGCGAAGTCATTCATTTATGTAAGCAATGAAAGGGGATCGCAATGAATGAAATGGTAACAAAGAGGAACGACCTGCTTGCGAATAAGGTCATAAAGGGACTCGAGTCCAGAAATATGAGAGGATACTACGCTAAGGACAAAGCTGAAGCGCTGAAGATCGCGCTCGGGCTCATTCCAGAAGGCAGTTCGGTGACGATGGGAGGAAGCGTGAGCGCTGCTGAGATCGGACTGGTTGATGCCGTCAAGAAAGGAAACTATGAATTCCTTGACAGGAACACCGCGGATGACAAGCGTGCTGCGGCTCTTGCGGCGTATGATGTGGATTTCTTCCTCGCGAGCGCCAATGCCATGACTGAGGACGGAGTGCTTGTCAATATCGACGGCAATGCCAACAGGGTATCGGCTATAGCGTTCGGACCGCGCAAGGTGATCCTGATAGTCGGCATGAACAAGATCTGCAAGGATGTTGACATGGCTATGAAGAGAGCCCGCAACGTCGCGGCGCCTATCAATGTGCAGAGATTCGGACTGAAGACACCATGCGCGAGCACAGGCTCCTGCATGAACTGCAAGTCGCCCGACACTATTTGCTGCCAGTTCCTCATAACGAGGTACTCAAGGCATAACAACAGGATCCATGTGATACTGGTCAACGACAACCTCGGATTCTAAAAGCAAAATACAAAAACAGGAGAAAAGAATGAAAATAGCAGTCACATATGATGACGGAAATGTGTTTCAGCATTTCGGGAAAACGGAAAATTTTAAAGTATACAAGGTGGAGGACGGCAAGGTCGTATCCTCTGAGATAATGAACTCCAACGGAGTAGGGCACGAGGCGCTGGCATGGCTGCTCAAGGAATGCGGCATAGACGCGCTGATCTGCGGCGGAATGGGACAGGGAGCTCAGGACGCGCTTGCCGAGGCGGGTATCGAGGTCTGCGCGGGAGCATCCGGCAATGCCGACGAAGCAGTCGAGGCTTACCTTGCGGGAGAACTCGTGAATACAGGCGTCAACTGCGATCATCATGACCACGAGCACGGACATGACCATCCGCATGACCACGATCATGACGGCAGTGAAGGAGGCTGTACACCTGACATGTGCGCGGGCTGCGCGGGCGGCTGCGGCGGCATGGCAGATCTTTCGGCTTTCTATATGTTTGAAGGTACAAATGTAGGCAAGACAGTCAAGGTACACTATAAGGGCACTTTTGATGACGGCACGCAGTTTGACGCGTCGTATGACCGCGATCAGCCGCTCGAATTCATCTGCGGAGTAGGCCAGATGATCAAGGGCTTTGACCGCGCTGTAGCTGAGATGAACGTGGGAGACATCATAGACGTGCACCTCGAGCCTGAAGACGCTTACGGCATGCCTAACCCGAACTTTGTCATTACCGTAAAGAAAGAAACGATACAGGGACTTGATGGAATAGAGAAAGGCGACAAGGTCATGCTGCAGGATGAACTCGGCAGACCTTTCGACGCTCTCGTAACAGAACTTGATGATGAGAACATCACGTTCGACTGCAACCATGAGATGGCCGGAAAGGCACTCAATTTCACTATAGAAATGCTGGAGATCAACTAGGCAATAATAGGTAATGATATGAGCAGAAAGTATCTTGGAATAGATGTAGGCGGAACATTTATTAAACTCGGCATCGTTGATGAGAACGGAACGGTAGGTATGCGCCGCGAAGTGCCTATCGACAGAAGCGGCAGCGAGACTGTCATGGAAACGCTGATGAAGGGCGTGGATGAATTCCTGCTGGAGCATGGACTTGACGCGCTCGACCTTACCGGAATAGGTGTTTCGGCTGCAGGATGTATCGACACGGCAAACGGGCGCGTGGCCAATAACGGCGGTAATGTGCCGGGATGGCCGCACACCGAGGTGACAGGACCTCTTACCGAAAAGTACGGACTTCCCGCGACGATAGCCAATGACGGGAACTGCGTGGCGTTGGCTGAAGCCTGGATAGGCGCCGCGAAAGGCAAAAATGATGTGATCTGCGTTGTGCTCGGAACGGGCGTAGGCGGAGGCATCATTTCAGGCGGCAGGCTTATTGAAGGCGCGCGCGGTTTCGGAGGAGAGGTAGGACATTTTCCAACACACGCGGAGAAGAAGCCGGAATACAAGGGCGACCTGAGAGCTGACTATGAGAAGCATGCCGCTACGAGCGCGCTGGTCAATCTGGCATACGCTGCCGGCACTCCGTGGACTAACGGACGCGAGGTATTCAACGCGGCAGCCGGGGAGGACAAGAGAGCGCTCGCGATACTGGACGACTGGATATATGAGATAGCCGCGGGGATCATGGGGCTTATCCACGTATTCGACCCTGAGACCGTAATAATCGGCGGTGGAGTTTCCGCCCAGGAAGACCTTCTCATAAAGCCGCTCAGAGATAAGATCTTAGGCTTGGTACAGCCTGACTTTGCGGACGGCCTTGAAATAAAGGCTGCCGCGCTGGGCAATGACGCCGGCATGGCGGGTGCTGTGAAGTACTTTATCGACAGCGCGTCACGGAGACAAGAGCAATGAGCAAGGTCAAATGCAGCCGGGGAATAGAGGCACGGGTCATGCCGAGCATGTGCGATGAGAATTCGCTCATGAGCATACCTGCCATTCTTGACTTGTTTCAGGATGTTGCCGGCATACATGCCGGTTCGGTGGGTATAGGCGCCCTGGACCTTGAGGAGATGGGATTGTTCTGGATAGTCTCAAAGATAAGACTCAGGATCATCAGAAGGCCTTTCGTAGATGAGATGCTTGACGCGGTCACGTGGATACAGCCTGCTGACAGGGCGACCTGCGAAAGAGACTGGTCTATCTCAAAAGACGGCGAGACGCTCGCGTACGTGAGGAGCGTATGGGCGGCGCTCAGAAGGGACAACGGCAGACCGGCTCATATGGCGGATTTCTATCCTGATTCGGATTTCACGATCGCGCCGCCCGATAACGAGCCGTTCACCCGCATGAGCAGAAAGTTTGAAGGGGCGGAGCCGCTCGGAGATTATAAGATACGTTCGGTCGACATCGACAGGGGCGGACACATGAACAACGTCAACTACGTGAGGGCGATGCTGGGCTGTTTTACCTGTGCTGAACTTGCGGAGATGGACATACACGAGCTGGACACGCAGTTTCTGCAGCAGTGCTACGAAGGAGAGACCATACGCTTTGTGAAGCGCTCGGCGGACAGCGCCCTGATGGAGATCGGAGCCCTGAATGAAGAAGGGCAGGTCTGCTTCACGGCAGCCATAAAATAGCAGAGTATAACGATCGAGACTGAAACTGAAAAAGCGGGCACAGCGCCCGCTTTTGTCATGCCGTTATCATCAACGAATCGATCATCAGGATCCCTTAAAATTCCTTGCGCAGTATATAGCGGCGCTTTCCGCCGTATAGCTCTCTCTCATCGACTATCTCAAAGTTCAGCACAAGGAAGTTCCTGTAGCTGTATGGATTGTCCGGCGAGATAGTGGTCAGAGCCTCGGTCGCGCCCATCTCAGCTGCCATGCCGAGACGCAGCTTGTTGAATATCCGCTGGATCCCGCGGCCTCTGTATTTTGGAGCCACCATGGTCAGATCCATGGATACCGTTTTGGCGAGCTGCTCTCTGTCGTAATTGAAATGCTTACCGTAGTTCTCCGGATTGTCCGGATCGTTCGGGATCATGACCGAGTAACCCGCGACCTCTCCGTCACACTCGGCTATCATGCAGATGTCGTGCTCCAGCTGACCAAGTGACTCCTCTCTTGTGAAGGTCGCGTAAAGGTCCTTATCCGGCAGAGCCTCAACAATCTCATCCTGCAGAGTCATCACTTTATCAAGATCGTCAGGCGTCGCCCTCCTGAAGTCTATATACATAGGCTCGCCCTTGCCGTCCATCACTTCATATCTGAAAGGTAGTGTTTTCATTGCGGTTCCTCCGTGTCCATATAATGTCAGCCGGCAACATGCATTTTTCATGTTAACACTTTAGCATGATAAAGCGCCCGCGTCAACAAAAACTGCATGCCGTCAATTGCCCGAAGCACACCGCTGTGATAAAATCCAAAGTGTAATAGTTACCCATGTGATAAGGGAGGAATACCATGGAAATGAAATTCTACAGATGCGCGCATTGCGGACAGATAGTAGCAGTAGTAAAGAAGACGGGCGTTCCGATCATCTGCTGCGGCGAGCCTATGAAGGAGATCGTTGCCGGCACGACCGACGCTTCCGTCGAGAAGCATGTGCCTGTATTCGAGGTAGAAGGCGACGTCGTGAAGGTCACGGTCGGAGCGGCCGAGCATCCTATGCTCAAAGAGCACTACATTGAGTGGATCGCGCTGCAGACAAAGCAGGGCAACCAGCGCAAGGCTCTCAAGCCGGGCGAAGCGCCGAAGGCATGCTTCAAGATCTGCGACGGCGATGAGGTAGTGGCAGTATACGCGTACTGCAACCTGCACTCGCTCTGGAAAGCCGAATAACACTGATAGCAAGGAGACGGTAAAAATGAAGATCACAAATGATATTATCTATGTCGGTGTCAACGATCACGACGTCGATCTCTTTGAGGGACACTATATCGTTCCTGAAGGAATGGCGTACAATTCGTATGTCATCAAGGACGGCAAGACCGCTGTAATGGATTCCGTCGACGCTCACTTCGCTGACGAATGGATCGGCAAGGTGAAGGAAGCCGCCGGTTCGCCTGACTATTTCATAGTACAGCACATGGAACCGGACCATTCCGGCTCGATCAAGGAGTTCATGAAGGCTTTTCCTGAGACGACCATCGTTTCGTCTCAGAAAGCGTTCAATATGATGGCCAACTTCTTTGAGGGTGAATCCTACGAAGACAGAAGACTCGTAGTAAAAGAGGGAGACACGCTCGAGATCGGAAGCCACACGCTGACTTTCGTCACCGCGCCTATGGTACACTGGCCTGAGGTCATCATGACCTACGACGCGAAGGACAAGGTCCTGTTCTCTGCCGACGCTTTCGGAAGATTCGGAGCGCTCGATGTGATAGGCGAGACTAACGAAGAAGACGATGACTGGGCATGCGAGGCAAGACGCTACTACTTCGGAATAGTCGGTAAGTACGGCATCCAGACACAGGCCGTTCTCAAGAAGGCCGCCGGTCTCGACATCAAGATCATCTGCGCGCTGCACGGTCCTGTGCTCGTAAAGGATCTCGGATATCACCTCGGCCTTTATGATACATGGTCGAAGTACGAGCCTGAATCTCAGGGCGTGGTCATCGCCTACACTTCGGTATACGGCAACACAAAGAAGGCCGTAGAGATGCTGGCGGAGAAGCTTGAGGCAAAGGGCGTCCCTGAAGTCGTGGTGACTGACCTGGCAAGGAGCGACATGGCCGAGGCAGTAGAGGACGCGTTCAGATATGATACTGTCGTATTCGCGACAACGACGTTCAACAACGGTATATTCCCGTTCATGAGGGAGTTCATCGAGTCACTGACTGAAAGAAGCTTCCAGAACAAGAGAGTCGCGTTCATCGAGAACGGATCATGGGCGCCTCAGGCAGCCAAGGTCATGAAGGGCATGCTCGAGGGCAGCAAGAACATGACATACTGCGACAACGACCTAAGGATACTGTCGGCGCTCAACGACGAGAGCAGGGCAAAGCTCGAGGCGCTTGCCGAAGAACTCGCGGCTGCATACAAGTAGATGCTGCGTCAGAAAAAGACAACAAAAGAGAGCATCGGTCGAAATGGCCGATGCTCTTTGCTGTATGACGGGCATGCCGTCAATCTGTGGTGAAAGTCCACGAGGGGCGTAGCCAACGACGAACCCCAAAGCGACTCCCAAGGTTCAAATCGCGA
>CACYPK010000035.1 GCA_902776285.1 uncultured Eubacteriales bacterium | reverse complement strand
GGGCGGGAATCCACGCCTGTGGAGATCGTGTAAGACGATACTCTCTTCGGAGCTGTATCGCTGTGGTCGGCGAAGCAGGAATCCCCTACTTCAAGGCGTCAGCCTAAGTAGCGGGAGCTTCAATGCTTATGTGACACGGAAAACGGCAATAAATGACCTTTTTTCAGCATTGAAAGACCTCCTCACAAAACCGTCAAAAAACACCGGCCCCGTCTCTGTAAGATTCTCGCATAAGATATACACGAAAGGAGACAGGGCATGAACGACAGCAAATACACAGTGCCTAAACCGGTGTACTTCCAGTGCTACTGGATAATAAAGGACATAGACAGGCTCAAGAGGCTGGAGGCTATAGGCAGCTACGCGAAGAAGAGCGACGAACTGGTTTTCTTTGTAGACGATCAGGAGGTGATCAGGAATTCGGAAGTGCTGACACAGGCGGCATGGAAGTTGGAATGTATCAGAAAGGCGATAGCTAAAGTACCCGAGGAATACAGGCAGGGCACAATAGACTGTCTTGTGTACAACGTCCCGTACGCTGACATCGCGCACGAGAACACTTGGCGCAAATGGAGAAAGGTTTTTATACGGGAACTGGCAAAAAATCTACTGCTGATATAAGCTCTTTTATGTTAAAATTGAATCAGGATAATACAGTTATTGTAAAGGTGTGCGATGGTATTCGAAGAGAAGACTCTGAAGAGTGAAATAGTGTACGAGGGGCCTGTTTTTAAGGTCAGAAAACATCTTGTGGAGACACGCGGCGGCGCGTCCGTAAGAGACATAGTAGAACATGGCGGCGGCGGCATAATGATAGGCATCACCGACGATGACAAGGTGCTGATGGTAAGGCAGTACAGAAAGGCGTTCGAGGAATCACTGCTTGAGCTGCCGGCCGGCAAAGCCGATCCTGGAGAGGCCCGTGAAGTGACCGCGGCCAGAGAGTTCAAGGAGGAGACGGGGTATATCCCCGGCTCCGTGAAGCATCTGCTTACTTTCTATCCGACGTGCGGGTATTCGGCCGAAAAACTGGACATATTCATCTGCAGAGATCTGACCCCGGGCGAGACTGCGTGGGACGATACCGAGAGCCTCGACGTGCTGGAATTCGGCATCGATGAGCTTATCGACATGATAATGAAAAACGAGATCAAAGACGCGAAAACCATAATCGGCCTGCTGTTCGCGAGGCAGGCGGGAGAGCTTTAGAGGTGTGAGATGAGAGATTTCATTGAATACATGAAGAATGAGAAGCATAAGGCTGAAAACACGCTGATAGCTTATGAAAGGGATCTAAAGGCTTTTGAGAAGTACCTGACGGGCCGCGGGGCCAAAGGGCTTGAGGACTGTACGGACAATGACGCCATATCTTATGTACTGCAGCTTGGCAACGAGAACAAGTCGAAGCCGACAATAAACAGAAAGGTGTCGGCCCTGCGCACGTACTATGAATACCTGATCGGCAAGGGCGTGATGAGCAGCAACCCGTTCACAAAGATCAAGGCCGTCAAGAGCGACAGAAGGCAGATCGACTATCTGACGATGGACGAGGCCGCGAGGCTGATGGACCTGCCTGCGGATGATGTGAAGGGCTTAAGAGACAAGGCGCTTCTCGAATTCATGTACGGAACCGGCGCGAGGGTCACCGAGGTGGTTAGACTGAGATTCAGCGATATCAATCTCCGCATGAACTTCGTGACGCTCCGCGATGTAAACGACGAGAGCAGGATCGTTCCGCTGGGCAGCTACGCGGCTGCCGCGATGACGGAATACGTCAACAACGCCTACGACCAGATCAAGGGCAGGGCTCATAACAGCGACGATTACGTCTTCATCAACTTCAGGGGAGATCCTCTGACAAGGCAGGGGATCTGGAAGATCCTAAAGGACTATGGGCAGATGCTGGGCATAGAGTCGCGCATGACTCCGCAGATACTCCGCGACAGTTTCGCGGTCCACATCCTGCAGAACGGCGGCGATCTGAAGACATTGCAGGAACTTATGGGATTCGAGGACATGACGGTCGGCATCGCTTATCTGGCGGTAATAGACATACGCGTAAGAGAAGTGTTCCGCAGCTGCCATCCGCGCGCGTAAAAGCCTTGAAAAAAGCGTAAAAAACATAAAAAAAGTGCTTGAAATCCAGCACTTGGTATAGTATTCTATATGGGCTGTCGGTTTTCCGGCGGCCCATGGTTATTTCGGGCGGTCCTCTGGAGACGGCATAAGGCCGGAGGCTCCAAGAACGTCTTGAGAGGAAGGAGAGAATAACATGAACATTTTAGACCAGGTCACAATGGATTACAAAAGGGACGACATCCCTGAATTCAAAGTCGGCGACACACTCAGAGTACACGTAAAGATCATCGAGGGCCAGAGAGAAAGAATCCAGGTCTTCGAAGGCTATGTGCTTAAGAGACAGCACGGCGGCGTAAATGAGACTTTCACAGTAAGAAAGCTGTCAAACGGAATCGGCGTAGAGAAGACATTCCCGCTGCACTCGCCAAAGATCGAGAAGATCGAGGTAGTCAGAAGAGGCAGAGTCAGAAGAGCTAAGCTCAACTACATGCGTCAGAGAACCGGTAAGGCGGCAAGGATCAGAAGCGCTGAATAGTGATCAATGGTGCATACCCGAGGCACAGGCCGACGGTATGCATTTTGCTTTATAAGGAACAGCGCGGTCAGGAGAGTGCTCGGCTCGAAGTTCTCGGATCTGCCGTTGCATCCTCAGTCGCTCTGCAATCGCGGGGAGTTTTCATACGAAGCGTCAGAGACAGGGCTTCTGATTCAAACTCCAACCGCTCTGCTATCGCTCCATCGGTGCAGCCGGCAAGATCCTCGAACGACTCTCGCCTCGCAACTCTCTTAACCACACTGATAAATTAAGACAATGATAGACAACATCAACTGGTATCCGGGTCACATGAAGAAGACCCGCGAATTGATACAGGAAAACCTAAAGGCTGTGGACCTCGTGATCGAGATCGTCGACAGCCGTATTCCTGTGTCCAGCAGAAACCCTGTCATTGATGAAATAGTATCCGGCAAGCCGCGCATTATCGTGCTAGGCAAGGCGGATCTGGCTGATGAAGAGGAGACTGCCAGATGGGCTGACGCGCTTTCAAAGAGCGAAGGCGTCAGGCGTGTCATGGCGCTTAACCTGCAGTCCGGAGAGAACATAAAGAAACTCCTGAAGGCGCTTGAGGCTGAGCAGAAGAAGAGGGACGAAGCGAAATCAGTAAAGAGACCGCTTCGCATCATGATAGTCGGCGTGCCGAACGTCGGAAAGTCCTCGCTTATCAACAGGCTGACCGGAAAGCGCTCCGCGCAGACGGGCGACAAGCCGGGCGTCACAAAGGGAAAGCAGTGGCTGACACTTTCGAACGGCATGCAGTTACTGGATACGCCGGGAATACTCTGGCCGAAGTTTGAGGACCCGCAGGTGGGATTGGATCTTGCTTTCTGCGGAAGTATAAAGGACGACATAATAGGTGTGCAGGACCTCGGCTATGAGCTGATCAAAGTGCTCGGCAGCGAGTATCCGGATATGCTCAAAGAAAGATACAGGCTGGATGAGATATCCGAAGACGCGCTTGAGAACATGGACAATATAGCCAGGAAGCGCGGGTTTATACTCTCGGGCAACAGGATAGATTACGAGAGGACCGCAAGGGCTGTGCTGGATGAGTTCAGAGGCGGTAAGATCGGAAGGATAACGCTGGAACATGTAAAGTAGTCTTTACATAGAGACAGAACCACAATGTAAAGATAACTTTACATATATGATTTACGTAAAGAAAACTTTACATAAACACAGGAAGACTGATGTAAAGAAAGCTTTACATAGATAGAAGGAATTGATGTAAAGAGTTCTTTACATATTGGAAAGATGACTAAACAGGAAAGAGCAGAAAGAGACGCTGCCAAGTTAATAGAAATGCGTGCCCGTGAAGACGAACTGAGAGCTGAAGGCTACAGGTTCGTTGCGGGGATCGATGAGGTGGGCCGCGGCCCGCTCGCCGGTCCTGTTTACGCGGCTTGTGTGATCCTCCCGGAAGATTTCGATGTCACCGGCATCAACGACTCCAAAAAGCTTTCCGCAAAGAGACGCGAGGAACTCTCCGGGATCATAAAGGAGAGAGCAGTCGCCTGGGGCATAGGCATAGCCGATAATCACGAAATCGATGAGGTCAACATCCTTGAGGCTACCAAGCACGCAATGAAGAAGGCGATCGCCGCGACTAGAGACATGCTGGCAGAAAAAGGCCTGCTGACCGGTGAAGGCGGGGAGCATAAGAAGGATATGCTGCTCATCGATGCCGTGAAACTGGACGCGGGCATGCCGAGCGAATCGATCATAAAGGGCGATGAAAAGTGCCTGTGCATAGCCGCTGCTTCGATAGTCGCGAAGGTAGCAAGGGACGCGTACATGACTGAAATGGACGCGGTCTATCCGGGATACGACTTTGCGGGAAACAAGGGCTACGGTACGGCCAAGCATTACGAAGGCCTCAGGACTCTGGGAAAGACGCCGATCCACAGGCTGACTTTCCTGAAGAAGTTCGATGAGAATCCGGAGACGGGGCATGACGCGCGTAAGGCATCCAAGGAGAAGACTGCTGTTAATATCGATAAGGAGACTGCAGAAGTGGCTAAGAAAGTGTACGCTGTCAGAAAGGGCAGGACGACAGGCATATTCATGAACTGGGATGACTGCAAGGCTCAGGTGGACGGCTTTGCCGGCGCTGAGTACAAGAGCTTTGCGGATCCTGCTGAGGCGATGGCTTATCTCGGACTGGCTGAAGGCAGCGCGGCAGGCGGGGAGAAGTTCCCCGAGGGCGTCAGGGCTTATGTAGACGGAAGCTACGATAACGGAAGCGGCAGGTTCTCATGCGGTGTGGTCATTGTCGAGACTGACGCGAACGGCAACAGCGAGACGACTGAGGTCAACTCGGCGTTTGATGATACCGAGGCAGCCCAGCAGAGGAACGTCGCGGGCGAGATCATGGGATCCAAACTCGCGATCGACTGGTGCAAGGCCAACGGTGTGAAGGTCATCGAGATCTACCATGACTATGAGGGCATCGGAGCTTGGGCCGACAGAAAGTGGAAGGCCAACAACCCGCTGACTCAGGGCTACAGAGACTTTGTCGCGGAGGCAAGAAAGAGCATGGATATCACATTCGTAAAGGTCAAGGCGCATGCCGGCAACAAGTACAATGAGCTTGCTGACAAACTTGCTAAAAAGGCTCTTGAAGACTAGGTCAGACGCGCTTCAAAAAAAGGGGTGGAAATCAAAGCTGTTCTTCGCTATAATAGGGGACAGCGACGCGGTCCATTAGCTCAGTTGGGAGAGCGACAGGGTGACAACCTGTAGGTCATTGGTTCAAGTCCAATATGGGCCACCACGAAGGCGGGATTTCATGATCCCGCTTTTTTATTGCGTCCACTGAGCTCATCGTTATTGTGAAAAGAGCGGAATACGGGTATAATTAACAAGTTATAACTATAAAACTTGTAGAAGGTAAGTAATGTTCAGAAGCGATTTTAACAAGACATCTGATGGGGCGGCCGCGAAGGTCGCTTTCATGAACAGGGATCCGCTGGCATACTTTGCGGTATCCATGCTGGCCGGCGCCTACATCGGCATCGGCGTGCTTCTGGCGTTCACTTCCGGCGGTCTGCTTACAGGCCAGCCTCACGCGAGGATCGTCATGGGACTCACTTTCGGAGTCGCTCTGAGCCTCGTGGTCATGGCGGGCGCTGAGCTTTTTACCGGAAATAACCTGGCAATGGCGGCAGGCCTGCTGGACAAGAAGGTCAGTTGGAAAGATGCCGTCAAGCTCTGGTGCGTCTGCTGGATAGGAAACCTCGCGGGCGGAATGCTGCTCGCGGGCATATACAGCCTGACGGGGCTCTGCACCGGACCGGTAGGCGAGTTCATGGTATCTGCCGCAGCGACCAAGATGGGCGCCGGCGCGGTCGCGCTCTTTGCCAGAGGGATCCTCTGTAATTTCCTGGTATGCCTGGCTGTATGGTGCGCGGGCAGGGCGACATCTGACGCAGGCAAGCTGATTATGGTGTTCTGGTGCCTCTTCGCGTTCATCACGACGGGCTTTGAGCACAGTGTCGCCAACATGACGCTGTTCACGGTGGCGCTTCTGCAGCCTGTACACGAGGCGGTCACGATCGGCGGATTCTTCTACAATCTGATCATCGTTACATTAGGAAACATCGTGGGCGGCGCGGTCTTTGTGGCGCTGCCGTACTACCTCGCCGGAAGGCTCGATGATTAAAAGCATATAACAGCAGACAAAAGAAAGGGAAAGGGAAAATGAATTTCATCTTTGTATCACCGAATTTTCCGCATACGTACTGGCAATTCTGCGACAGACTCAAAAGAAACGGCGTCAATGTGCTGGGAATAGGCGACGCGCCGTACGATTCGCTCGAAGAGCCTTTAAAGGCGTGCCTGACCGAGTATTACAAGGTCAACAACATGGAGAACTACGACGAGATGTACCGCGCCGTGGCATATCTCGCGTTCAAGCACGGCAAGATCGACTGGCTCGAGTCCAACACAGAATACTGGCTGGAGCAGGATGCAAGACTCAGAAAGGACTTCAACATCGGAAGCGGCGTGCAGCCTGAAGAACTCGCCATGTGGAAGAGCAAGTCGGCCATGAAGCCGTTCTACAAGGAGGCAGGTGTTCCGACAGCACGCAACCACAAGGTGACTACCATTGAAGCTGCAAGGGAGTTCCTTGATGAGATCGGCGGATTCCCGGTCATAGTCAAGCCGGATATCGGCGTCGGAGCGGCAGACACATGGAAGCTCGAAAACGACGCGGATCTTGAATGGTTCTACAATAACCTTCCTCAGCACCCTTACGTGATGGAGGAGTTCGTATACGGCTACATATATTCTTACGACGCGATAGTTACCTCCGAGGGAGAAGTGCTCTTTGAGAGTTCCAACTGGTTCCCTCCGTCAATAGCAGATCTGGTCAACAAGGGCCTCGAACTATCGTACTACACGCTGCCTGAGGTTCCTGAGCAGCTCCGTGAATTCGGACGGGCGACAATAAAAGCATTCAAGGTCAGGAGCAGATTCGTACACTTCGAGTTCTTCCGCCTGACACAGGCAAGAAAGAACCTGGGTGATATAGGTGAATTCGTAGGCCTTGAGGTCAACATGAGACCTGCCGGCGGATACACGCCTGACATGATGAACTACTCCCACAATACTGATGTTTATGAGATCTGGGCTGAGATGGTGGCTCACAACGAGCGCAGGCTGCCTGACATCGGCGGTGATCAATACTGCGCGTACGCTTCACAGAAGGATCTCCATCAGTACAAGCACAGTCATGAGGAGATCATGGCAAAATACGGACACTGCATGAAGATGGCAGAGCGCATGCCTGACGTGCTTTCAGGAGCGATGGGCAACCAGATGTACACAGCGGTGTTCAAGACATATGAAGAGGTAGAGGAATTCTTCAATTACGTGCAGGAGCACGCATAAAATATAAAGGGGAAAAGAATGAACGATTATTACAAAAAAGAGTACAGCTGGATAATGGACAGGGACATGGAGCACGCGGTCTTTGGTGACAACGGCAAGCTCCTGGTGGCTTTCGGCCCGCAGAACGGTCATACATACGATTTCCGCAACTTCGGAATGATAGACAGCATCGCTCCGTGGATCGAGTCGGGCAAACTTAGAGTCCTGTGCGTGGACAGCATTGACGAGGAAACATGGTCGGCAGAAGGGCAGCCGGAGAGACAGAGACTGGAATTGCAGGAGAGATGGTTCCGTTACGTGACGGACGAGCTGCTGCCTCAGTACGCCTATGACGGCGACAAGGCGATAACGACAGGCTGCAGCATGGGAGCGACCCACGCGGCAAACTTCTTCTTCCGCCGTCCGGATATCTTTGACGGTGTCATAGCGCTTAGCGGCCTTTACGACACTAATTATTTCTTCCACGGCTACAAGGACGATCTTTCATACGCGAATTCGCCTATCGAATTCCTGCAGAACATGCCGGAAGATCACACGTGGATGGGACTTTACAGGCAGAGCAACATAATCATCTGCTGCGGGCAGGGCGCCTGGGAGGACGAGATGCGCGTCGACCTGCACAAGATGGACGAGGTGCTCACCAGAAAGGGCGTGAGCCACTGGGCGGACTACTGGGGTTATGATGTCAATCACGACTGGCCTTGGTGGAGAAAACAGCTGCCGTATTTCATGCACAGCATACTCGGAGAACCGTGATAACAAAAAACGCCTGCGGGCGTTTTTTATTGCGCGGCATATGCGCTAGAAGGGCATTTTATTACCCGGCCTGAGGCATGCGGATATGCCGCTCTTTTTATTGAAAAATAGGTATTGACAACTGCTTGTCAAGCGAGTATATTATGCATAGCGATTAGCACTCTCGCTTGACGAGTGCTAACAAAAATACAAACAACAGGAGGCAAGACATGGATCTGAGCGAAAGACAATTACAGATACTGCAGGCGATCATAACAGATTATGTGGAGAACGCCGAGCCGGTCGGTTCGAGATCGATCGCAAAGAAATATGACCTTGGCGTCAGTCCGGCCACCATCCGTAACGAGATGTCGGATCTCGAGGAAATGGGCTATCTGACGCATCCTCATACTTCGGCGGGCAGGGTTCCATCGGACAAGGCGTACAGACTGTACGTAAATGAGCTGATGAAAAAGAAAAATCTCTCCGCGAAGGACAAACGCATGATCAACGAGCGTCTTGTCGCAAGCAGGGACGAGTTCGACCGCACAATAAGGCACGCGGCGGAGCTGCTCTCCGAAATAACGCATCTGGCATCGTTCGCGATGACACCCGCGACAAACCAGGAGACCATAAGCTTCATAAGGCTTCTGCCGGTGGACGAGCGAACGCTTATCCTTATGATAGTAGGCGACAGCGGCAACGTTACCAATACCACGCTGAGACTGAACTCGCCGTATACTCAGGAATCGCTCGATCTCCTGAGCAAGAACATGACGGTGAGCTACAAGGGGCGCACTCTCGACGATGTACTCAAGAACGAGATCGCCGAAGACGTCGGATCTGATATCGAAGCGCTGAGCCAGCTGAAGGGTAACGTTATGCCGAGCTTCCTCAGAACGCTTGAGGACATGCTGAACGTCAATCTGTACATGGAGGGCATGACAAACATATTCAACCTTCCTGAGTACACCAGCATAGACAGGGCAAGGGACTTCATGGAGCTCTTCGCCAGAAAAGACTGGTTCACGCAGAAGATGCTGGCCAGGGACAACGGAGTCGTAGTTACGATCGGTGAAGAGAACGCGGTCATGAAGGACTGCACGCTGATAACCGCGACATATCATGTTGATGGTAAGCTGGTCGGCAAGATCGGAGTCATCGGACCGACCAGGATGAAATACGACGAGATAACGTCGATCATGGAATATCTTACCAACAACCTGAGCGAGAGTTTCAAACTGCCGGGCAGCTCCGGCGACGGAAACGCCGGTAAGGACGAATAGTCAGGTATAACAGACCAACTACCCGAAAGGAAAAGATACTGATGTCAGAAGAAAAGAAAAAGCATATCAAGATAGAAGACGGAAACACTGAGGCCGAAGAAGCAAAAGCCGAAGCGAAAGCAGAAGAGGCCAAGGCCGAAGAAAAGGCGCCTGAAGAAGCTGAAAAAGAGACGCCTGCAGAAGAAGCCGCCGGAGAAGAAAAGGCCGGCGAGGCTGAAGCCGCGGAAAAGGTTGCTGCAGAGGCTGAATCCGAAAGATACATGAGGCTGATGGCCGAATTCCAGAATTACAAGAAGAGGGCCGCGAAGGAGAAGACAGACACGCTTCAGTACGCGAATGAAAAGATAGTCGCCGAGCTCCTGCCTGTTATAGACAACTTCGAAAGAGCGCTGGCCACCGAGACAGACGATCTCGAAGGATACGCCAAGGGCATGCAGCTCATATTCGAGCAGTTCAGAAAGGCGCTCGAAAACGCGGGCCTTGAAGAGATAAAGGCAGAGGACGAAGTCTTCGACCCTAACGTACACAACGCCGTTATGGCAGAAAACGTCGAAGACAAAGAGGACGGCGTGATCACGAAAGTCCTGCAGAAGGGTTATAAACTTCGTGATAAAGTCGTGAGGCCGTCAATGGTCGCGGTCAATAAGAAATAGTAATTGACTGACAAGTGAAATTGTTAATAAATCTCAGTATTCAGAGGAGGACATACAAATGAGCAAAGTTATTGGAATCGATCTGGGCACCACCAACAGCTGCGTAGCAGTTCTTGAAGGCGGAGAGCCTACAGTTATCACAAACTCCGAGGGCATGAGAACCACACCTTCGGTAGTATCATTCACAAAGAGCGGCGAGAGACTTGTCGGCGAGACAGCAAAGCGTATCGCCATCACAGAGCCTGAAGGCACTGTTTCGTCCATCAAGAGACATATGGGCGAGAACTACAAGGTCAACCTCCGCGGCAAGGACTACACACCGCAGGAGATCTCGGCTATGATCCTTCAGAAGCTGAAGGCAGACGCTGAGGCTTATCTCGGCGAGAAGGTCACAGAGGCTGTAATCACAGTACCGGCTTACTTCAGCGACGCGCAGAAGCAGGCTACAAAGGACGCCGGAAAGATCGCCGGTCTCGACGTAAAGAGGATCATCAACGAGCCTACAGCGGCTTCGCTGGCGTACGGACTCGACAAGGATACAGGAAGCCATAAGATCCTGGTCTATGACCTGGGCGGCGGCACATTCGATGTATCCGTGCTCGAGCTGGGCGACGGAGTATTCGAAGTACTCGCTACAAACGGCGACACTCATCTGGGCGGCGACGACTTCGACAACGCTCTGATGAACTTCCTCGCTGACAGCTTCCAGAAGGAGAACGGCATCGACCTCAGACAGGACAAGATGGCTCTCCAGAGACTGAAAGAAGCTGCAGAGAAGGCAAAGAAGGAGCTCTCTTCGGCTCAGACCACAAAGGTCAACCTGCCGTTCATCGCGGCAAACGCTTCCGGTCCGCTCCACATGGACATGGATGTCACAAGAGCCAGATTTGAGCAGCTCACAAAGGGCCTCGTAGACAGGACCATCGAGCCTATGCACAAGGCCATGAAGGACGCCGGCGTCACCTCGGCTGACCTCGAGAAGGTCATCCTGGTAGGCGGTTCCACAAGGATCCCGGCTGTTCAGGAAGCTGTAAAGAACGTTACAGGCAAGGATCCGTTCAAGGGCATCAATCCTGACGAGTGCGTAGCTATCGGAGCTGCCATCCAGGCCGGCGTTCTGACAGGTGAAGTCAACGACATCCTGCTTCTGGACGTTACACCGCTGTCACTGTCCATCGAGACACTCGGCGGAGTAGCAACAAAGCTGATCGAGAGAAATACTACTATACCTACAAAGAAGAGCCAGATCTTCTCCACAGCGGCCGACAACCAGACTGCCGTAGACATCCACGTAATGCAGGGTGAGAGAGAAATGGCAGCCGGCAACATCACACTCGGCAGATTCCAGCTGACCGGCATCGCTCCGGCTCCTCGCGGGATCCCGCAGATCGAGGTAACATTCGATATCGACGCGAACGGCATCGTGAACGTATCCGCTAAGGATATGGCTACGGGCAAGGAGCAGAAGATCACCATCACATCTTCGACAAAGCTCTCTGACGATGAGATCAACGCCAAGATCAAAGAGGCTGAGCAGTTCGCTGAGCAGGACAAGAAGCAGAAGGAAGCTGTAGAGACAAAGAACCAGTCCGAAGGCATGATCTTTGAGATCGAGAAGCAGCTGAAGGAGCTTGGCGACAAGGTCACCGAGTCCGAGAAGCAGGCTGTAGAGGCAGCTAAGAACGATCTGCAGAGCGCGATCGACGCGGGCGATGTAGAGGGCATGAAGACCAAGATGGAAGCTCTCACAAACGCGTTCTATCCGATCTCCACAAGGATCTATCAGGAAGCGCAGGCCGCGGCAGGCGGCGCGGGCGCTCAGGGCTTTGACCCTAACAACATGGGCGGCTTCGGCGGCGCGGGTTTCGACCCTAACAACATGGGCGGCTTCAACGCGGGCGGCAGCGCTCCGCATGACGACGGAACAGTCGACGCGGACTACGAGGTCGTAGACGACGAAAACTAATAGTTGGCGCATCAGCGGGAGGCCGGTACCGGTCTCCCGTGAATGCATTCACAAAGACAAAAAACTGATCTGGAAGGATTGGCAATAATGGCAGATAAAAGGGATTACTATGAGGTCCTCGGGGTCAACAAGGGATCCTCGGATGCTGAGATCAAAAAGGCTTACCACAAACTCGCCATGAAGTATCACCCGGACAAGAACCCGGGCGACAAGACGGCTGAGGAGAAGTTCAAGGAGATCAATGAAGCGTACGAGGTGCTCTCTGACCCTGACAAGAAGGATAAATATGACAGGTTCGGATTCGCTGGCGTAGACCCGAATTTCGGAGCGGGCCAGGGCGGCTTCGGCGGCTTTGGAGGCTTCGGGAACTTCGGCGGCGGCTTCGGCGGCGCGGGCATGAACTTCGATGACATCTTTGACATGTTCGGAGGCATGGGCGGCGCAAGGAGCAGGCGCAGGGGCGGTCCTCAGAAGGGCAGAGACCTGCAGAAGACGGTCACAATAGATTTCACCGACGCTCTCTTCGGATGCAGCAAACAGATAGAAATCGCCAAGAACGTCAAGTGCAAGACCTGCGGCGGAAGCGGATGCAAGCCCGGCACGGGCAAGAAGACCTGCGATCAGTGCGGAGGCAGCGGTCAGATCTCACAGGTGAGCAACACACCTTTCGGAAGGTTCCAGAACGTCACCACATGTCCTAAATGCGGGGGCACGGGCCAGATGATAGAGACCCCGTGTACCGACTGCGGAGGATCGGGCGTGAACCGCAAGACTGTCAAGATCAAGATAGACATCCCTGCGGGTGTCGATACCGACAGCATCGTGACCGTCAGAGGACAGGGCGAGCCGGGAGTCAACGGCGGACCTGACGGCGATCTTTACATCGTCGTCAACGTCAGACCGCACAGCACCTACAAGAGGAGAGGAGACGACCTCTATCTCGACCTGCCTATCACATTCGAACAGGCGGCGCTGGGAGCGAAGGTGCAGGTGCCGGGATTCGGCGAGACCTACAGCTACACGATCACTCCGGGAACACAGACCGGGTCATCGTTCAGGCTCCGGGGCAAGGGCGTTCCTAACGTAAGGACCGGACGCAAGGGAGATCTGTATGTAAAGGTCGTAGTCGAGGTACCGACCAAGCTTAACCGCAAGGAAAAGAAGGCCATAGAAGAGATGGCAAAGCAGATAGGAAGCGAAGCTTATCCGAAGAAGCAAAGATTTGATAAACTCAAATTCTAAATAAAACAAAACCGGCGCGTATAACCGCTGAACTAGTAAGATGAAAGTAGACATGTTAAAAAAGCATGTCTACTTTTCTTATGCTAGGATTTATTCAAGGAGGTGGTTTTATGTCAAGACCAGCAG
>CACYPK010000034.1 GCA_902776285.1 uncultured Eubacteriales bacterium | reverse complement strand
TGGGGTGAACAACGTCAGTTGCTCACCCCGTGATCGCCTTTACCCCAAATATTGCAAAAGCGTCTTTTTTGCTTGACCCCCATTTAAGTTAAAGAGCCTTAGTTTGTCTGTTATTTCGCCGATGTCTCCGTCTATACATATGCTTTGACCGGCTATTTGCTTCGGCGCATAAGCCTCCCTGAAATTGACGCACGCGTATATCGCGTCAGGATTGTCGTGGACCATTACCCAGAACGGGAACTTTATGATCACAGGCGTATTCGCGCCTACTCCGAGCTCCAGATACAGCACATGGCCGGTCTCGTGTTCCTTTAGAAATCTCGCGTAGTTTGCCGATGCTTCATGCCATCCTTCATCCTGTACAAAGGTCATGTCCGCCCTTAAGTTGTTGGTGACATCCTTTCCATCCGGAGTCTTAGGAATCAGATCGCTTGGTATCCGCATGGACACCCTGCCGTCTTCAGGGATCTGAAATACTCCGTTTTCATCCCTGACGAAGCCCTGCGCTTCCATCGCTTTCATGACCCACTCTTCATTATCGTAGGTCATGCCGTTTCTGCCGTCCACCGTCTGGAACAGTCCGTAATCGCCCTGAGTATAGAAGAGCCTGGTCTTTTCAATGCCTGCCCTTTGAAACTGGTGATCCACATTGGTCGTGATGACAAAATAATCTTTGTCCTTAACAAGATCGAGCAGATCCCTGTAGACAGGTTTAGGCGCATCTATGTAGCGGTTATAGTATATGTGCCTCGCCCACCATGCCCAGCGTGTCTCCGCGTCAGGGAACGGATAAAAACCGCCTGAATACATGTCTTCTATGCCGAATCTCGCGGCGAAGTCCGAGAAGTATCTCTCGAATCTTTCCCCGCTGTATGTGAATCCGGCAGATGTGGACATTCCTGCCCCCGCGCCGATGACGATCGCATCAGCTGTCTTTATCTCTTCCTTAAGTCTGCGGATATCAGCTTCCTTGTTGCCGCTTCCGTAATATACCCCGCCGTGAAATCTGCTGACTCCCGCCGAGCCCTTTCTTATGCTCTCCATATAGCCATCCGGCATATCAGAATAGTTCCTCATAGTATCTTTTGTCTTCGTCCTTAAATACATTAAATACGACTCTTTCAATGCCGCCGGGATCCCCGGACATCCACTCAGTCACAGTCTGCACGGCGATCTCTGCCGCGCGTTTATTAGGGAAGTGGAATACTCCCGTAGAAATGCAGCAAAAGGCAACACTCCTGAGTCCGTTCTCCTTGCACATGTCCAAGGTATTTCTGTAGCAGTCAGCCAGATCATTCTCCAACTGCGGCGTCAGATCATATTGAACGACAGGCCCGACGATGTGTATCACCTTCTTTGCCGGCAGATTATACGCGTCTGTCAGCATGGGAACTGCTGTCGGCTGTTCATAATCCTCCCCGAACTTTAGTCTCAGGGAGCTCATGCGTCTGGCGCAGTCTTCACGCAACTGTACTCCGGCATATGTGTGGATGCAGTTGTCTATGCAGGTATGCATCGGTATGAAGCATCCGAGCATCTGAGAGTTGGCCGCGTTTACGATGGCATCAGTCGCGATGCGGGTTATGTCTCCCTGCCAGATGGATATTCTGTCCGCGAACGGGTGGGCGCTTCCGAGGCTCTCCCCGACTGTCGGTATTTCCGGAATGTTGATTATGCCCTTTTCAAGCGCGCGTCCTTTCAGATACGTATCCTGAACGGCAAGAACAGCAGAAGACGCAGGCTTCGGCATCCTTACATTCATCAATGATCTGAGCAGGCGCTGTTTGCCTTCGGTATCTTCCGGTATCCTTACTCTTTTGTACTCAGGCGATTCTGCCTTGAAACTGCCTAATAGATAGTCAAGTCTTTCATTCTGTGTCATGCTTTTTACCTACCTGGACATTATCTTTCTGACTATCGGCATCGCCAGCCTGTACGGAAGCGGTCTTAACTCCTTATCCGCTTTTTTGAGCATCTCTCTGATCTGTATGTGCTGCGGGCAGTGAGTCTCGCACTTGCCGCAGCCTACGCACTGGCTTGCGAAGCCCGGTTTTCCCTGCAGACCTACATTGCGCGCAAACTCAAATCTGACCGGATTCTTCTTTCCCTCTATATACATAAGGTTCCAGTGGTGGAAGTTGCCCGGGATGTCAACGCCGCTCGGGCAAGGCATGCAGTACCTGCAGCCTGTGCATCCGACTCTTTCCTTCTCTTTTATTATCTTTTTGACGCTTTCCACAAGCGCAAAGTCGCTGTCATCAAAGCTCCCCGGCTCCACGTCCGACGCGATCCTAATGTTCTCATCTACCATCTCAAGGGAATTCATGCCCGAGAGCACTACTGTAACGCCGGTCTGGTTCCACAGCCACCTGAGGCCAAGTTCCGCAGCGGTATACCCCTTGCCGCTCTCGCTGAGCTCTCGCTTTGCCTTTACGGGCAGATTTACCAGCTTGCCTCCGCGAAGCGGCTCCATGATCACGACCGGTATGCCCTTTTCTTCGGCAGCCTCTACACCTATGCGTCCGGCCTGGCTGGTCTCGTCGAGATAATTGTACTGTACCTGACAGAAATCCCAGTCATAGGCGTCCAGTATCTTAAGGAACATTTCCGTATCGCCGTGATAGGAGAACCCGATCTGCCTTATGCTGCCTTCAGCCTTGCGCGCGGAGATCCAGTCCTTGATGCCGTACGATTTCAGTCGCTCCCACTCGGAGATGTCTGTGAACATATGCATCAGGTAGTAGTCGATGTGATCTGTCTGAAGGCGCGCGAGTTCCTCATTGAAGATCTTATCTATCCCCTTCATGGATCTGACCATATACTGCGGCAGCTTGGTCGCGATATTGACCTTGTCGCGCGCGTTGTTTTCCGCAAGGATCCTGCCGAGGCACTCTTCGCTGCCGGGATACGCGTACGCTGTATCAAAATAGTTGACTCCTTTTTCTACAGAGCACATGATCTCGCGCTCGGCCTTCTCATAGTCGATCTTACCGCCCTTGCCGGTGAACCTCATACAGCCGTATCCGAGCTGCGACAGCACATTCCCGTATTTGTCTTTTCTGTATTTCATTTTGTCAGTCCCCTTTTGCAGGTATTTTCCCACATGGATATAGACATGTCAATTTAGAGCCACTTCCGGTACCATTCTTATCGCAGCAAAAATCCCTGAGATATTCATCTCAGGGAAGTCATTTTTGCGAAAGGCCAAAGACAGCTATTTATAAGCAAGCATGCTTATCTTGGTTCTGTTGATCGGCTCAAGATCATCCTGCTGTTTGCTGAGTTCCTCCTGGATATGCTCAAGCGCAGGAAGCAGATCCGCGTACTTGCTGTCGATCGCGTTGGCTACCGGCGCCTCCTTTTGAGCGACGCCTACCGAGTAGACCGCTTTGTTGAGAGGCTGGAGCGTTCCGGCTCCCGCGACGCAGCCGCCCGGGCACGCCATGCCTTCAAGCAGATAACCGTTGTATTCCCCGGCAGCAGCCTTCTTCATCATTTTCATGCATTCGCCGAGCCCCTCGGCGCGTACGATCTTGACTTCGCGCTCCGGGTCCACACGTTTGATGTGATTGGCAACAGCCTGCGCCACACCTCCGCCGATAGCGAAACCGAATCCGTCGCTGCTGGCTTTTCTCAGCGGTTCGCCTTCCTCGCACTCCGAGAAAACGACGCCCCTCGCGTCAAACATGCCCGCAAGTTCCTCAAATGTAAGGACAAAGTCCACATAACTTTTAACAGTATGTCTGCTGGCTTCATGCTTTTTGGACAGGCACGGGCCGATGAACGCTATTTTGCAGTCAGGATGCAGCTTTTTGACAAGTCTGGCAGTCAGAACCATCGGAGTGAGAGCCATAGATACGGTTTCGGCATACTCAGGGAAATGTGTCTTTGCCATTATCGACCATGCAGGACAGCAGCTCGTGCACATGAACGGAAGCGATTCAGGCACTTCACGAAGGAAATGCTCAGCTTCTTCGATAGTGCAGAGATCGGCGCCGATCGCGACCTCAAATACATCCTTGAATCCGAGCTTGCCGAAAGCCGACTTCATTCTCGTATCTGTGAGCTCTTTGCCGAACTGGCCGGCGATCGCAGGCGCTACTATGGCGTAAACAGGCGTACCGGACTGCATGGCATTTATGGTCTGATATATCTGACCTTTGTCTACTATGGCTGCGAACGGGCAGCTGTTGAGACACATGCCGCACGACACGCACTTTTCCTGATCTATCATAGCGTGACCGTAGTCATCCTCTCCGATCGCGCCGAGGCCGCACGCGGCTACACACGGTCTCTCCTGCCTGATTATGGCATTGTACTGGCAGGCCTTCATGCACATGCCGCACTTGATGCATTTTTCCGTGTCGATCACGTTGCGTCGCAGATCCCTGTCATATGATATGCACTTTTTAGGGCAGACTTCCATGCATGGATGTTCGAGGCAGTTCTGGCATCCGTCAGTGATATATACTCTTTTCTCCGGACAGCAGTGACACGCGAAACGGATAATGTCTATCAGAGGCGGTTCGTAGTATTTCTCCTCTATCATGCTCGCGTCAACGCCCTTGGATGTCGGAGTATGTTCATTTACCGGTCTTATTGCCATACCCATCGCGACCCTGATCCGTTCCCCGACGATCGCTCTTTCGAGGAACAGCGAATGTCTGTACGGATCATCATCGCCGTTGACCATCTGATAAGGAAGCTCATCGAGCACTTCCGGCCCGTTTCCTTCATAAGCGAACCTTGCTACTTCAGTAAAAACTTTATGACGAATGCGGCCTTTTTCTGTATTGATACCTTTCATATGATCCTCCTCTAAAGATCAGCAGCAATTAACGGGTCGTTAACATTTTTATAATAACATATCTGTGTCTTATCATATAGGATTTCGAATGATCCGGTCACAGTATTCTTTTGATTTCGGAAAGGCTTACTACCACGTGGTCCGCTCCGGAGTTATTTCGCTCAGGCATAATATCCTTTTGATACAAACAGGTATGCATGCCATAGTTGATCCCTCCTGAGATATCGGAAGAGATCGAATCCCCAATGATCATCACATCTTCAGATGCCAGTCCGGGGAATCTGTCTTCTCTCAATATGCTGAAGCAGCGATCGAAGAATTCTCCGGACGGCTTCTGGGCCCCGATCTGAGAAGAAATAAAGAAATAATCAAAATAGTCTGCCATTTTCCCTACCCTGAGGCGGTTCATCTGTTGTTCATAAGGGCCATTGCTCGCTACGCACAATGTGTATTTGCGGCTCAGGTATTCTAACAGATCCTCAGCGCCTTCCTCCGGCACGGCGCTGTAAAAGAGTCTCTCCAGGAAATACTCCTCGAATACCTTTCCATCAAACTCTATATCGAGTTCCTTGAAGATCAGATCCCAACGGCATTTTACCAGTTCTTCAAAGGTCAGCGATCCCTGCTCGAGCTGTCTCCAGAGAGAATTGTTGATCCTTTCAAAGACGGGAAACATGTCTTCCTTGTACGGTTTTAATCCGAAGTATGAAAAGCCCTCTCTCATGGTTTCCTTTACATATCCCGTAAAGCTGAGGAGCGTATTATCGATGTCTATAAAAACCACTTTTATCAAGTCTTTCACTCTCCTGTTTGCACCGGCACTTGAATTTTATTCCTGTGCGATTAAAATTCTATTTGGGATATTTGATCCTGTCAATCCAATAAAAAGAGAGGTTATAAGAATGAGAAAAAAAATCAATATCACGGAAGGTATTTTCCCGATGCCAGTTCTTATGATAGCAACATACAACGAGGACGGCAGCGTCAACGTAATGAACGCCGCATGGGGAACGATGCAGGAAAGAGGACACGTGGCTCTCAACCTGACGGAATCTCATAAGACGGTACAGAATATCAAAGCAAAAGGCGCGTTTACCGTTAGCATCGCGGACGCGGACCATCTGGTTGAAGCCGATTACTTCGGAGTTGAATCCGGCAACAATGTCCCGGACAAGTTTGCCCGCAGCGGCCTTACCGCCGGCAAGGCCGAGACTGTCGACGCGCCGGTGATCAATGAATTTCCGCTCTGCCTTGAGTGTGAATTCGTTGAATACCAGGATAACGAATACGGATGCGGAGTCATCGGCAAGGTCGTAAATGTTACCGCCGATGAAAGAGTGATGGTCGACGGAAAACTCGACATGTCTCTCGTGAACGCCATAGCGTTTGATCCGTATACACATGGCTACTACAAAGTAACAGAGCGCGTCGGAGAAGCTTTCAAAGATGGTTTGAAGCTGAAATAGGAGCGAGGATCACTGTAAATAAAACACTATTTTCTGCTGTAAATGGCCCTGAGACATTCGTCTCAGGGCCATGATCAATTGTTTTCTTTCTTCACAGCTGTGTCCCTGATAAGAATTATTTTCATCCCTTCTCAGAACATCGCTATAACAGTAGCGGCAAAGAGCCTATACATCTACGTATACTTTCAGCGCAACGATAGCTATCGTGATCTCCGGCTCCGGCTTTCCATTCAAGACGATACCCTCAGGATTCGTGCCGCCCGCAAACCCGGATTTATTTGTCTTCGACTATGTCATAAACAAACACTTCATGTATTTCTTCACTGTAACCTTCATAAAACCCTACCGGCATTCCGGCAACGATTTTTGCTCCCCTGTTATACAAAAGCAGCAGCTGCCTGCGGTCCTCATCAAATGACAGACCTTCGATCTCACCCTGCTTTATCACATCATCAAATGCTTTTTCAGGAGTGACTTTTCCGGTGTCTTTGTTGCTGTTGCCTGCGAAATCTATCCTGTACATATGATCTGGTTCATCATTATCGGCATTCCCATCATCGCTCGTTACATACAGATTTCCATTAAAGCAGGCTACGCCCTGCAGCCATTTCGGGCTCGGGTCCATCTTCAGCTTGCCCTTATAATTGCCCGTATCAAGGTCGTACATATAGAGATATTCACTGGATTCGTCGTCGATCCACGAAGTCATAAACACGGTTCTCGAACCTGAGTCCACGGCAATTCCGCTGCACTCAAGCTGACCGGTATCGGGGCTGAACGGAAAGACTCTCTTAAGCTTTAAGGTATCGCCATCATAGACTGCGACCTGTATATTCTTTCCTTCACCATCCATAAAGTATTCCACACCCAGATACAGCTCATTGTTATACACATCGATATCGCCGATATGATTGACTTCCAGTGTGTACCCCTCAAACGGATCCGTGTTTTCTGCAACAAGATTCCAGCTGCTGTCGTATTTTGCCAGTGTTGCAGATCCGCTTACCCAGTAATACCCTTTTTCCGTACACACGCCTTGCCTGCCTGCCACAGGATGAGCTTCCGCAAGCTCGTATCTGAAACCTGATTCTGTTTTGCCGCATCCAATGAGTAATATCATGCCGACAAGGCTGAGTATCACTGACAATCGTTTATGCATTTTCCCTCCACAGAGCCCTGAAATGCGCATCTTTGTCTATAAACCCTTAACTATGCAAATTGCGATTTGTTAACGTCTTTATGATATCACAGCGTGTGAATCCATATATCAATATTGTACGAACGGATTCAATCATCAAAGTACCGATATAACATATAACTGCCGATACCAATAGCTGCATTCACAACTATCAACATCAAAACCAGAATTCCTATGTCATCATCTATCTGCACAGTTGAGTCTACTATCCTGATCAGGAATCTTGAAACAATCAGCATCACCACAAATGTAACCGCAATATGGACTGCTTTTCTCACTTCAGTTCCTCTATCATCTGTCTTCAGCTGCAGCAAGCGTAAGCCTTTTATGCTCAGCATAGCAAGTACTGCGCTTCCCAGAAATACTGCTGTGTGAACCAAAAGATTGCCCTCATCCCCGCTGACCAACCGCAGTGTTCCATCCGCAAGAACTCCGATGACAAGGCATATGCAAAGACAGACCTTTCTCTGATGATTCCGGCTCATTGATAATCTCCGCAAATCTCTGAATTATGACTTTTGTTTAATACTATCACAGCAAAAGTCATCTGCAAAAGAAGACCCTGTGATCATTTAGATCACAGGGTTTCGTCTGGCAGAATATATGGGACTCGAAGAAGTCAGCCTATTCTTTCACTGGCTCGAACCCGCTCACCTTGTACCCGGTGCCCTTCAAAGCTCTGACGAAATCATCTTCGGTTTTCTCATTCTTGGAAAGCACATCCGCCCGGCCGCGGCCGAGATTGACATGCGCCCATGTATCCCCTGACGCGTTGATAGCGTTCTCAACATTCACGGCGCAGTTGCTGCACTTCATGCCATCGACCGATACAAGGTATTTGAAAGGATAGTGAGATTCATCAGTATCCTCTACACGCTTTGGCAACACGGTTTCCGCGCTGCCGCAGCAGCTCGATCTCGCCTTTCCTCTCACCTTCTGAACTGTTCCGTATACAGCATACGCGATCAGAAGTACTCCAATGATTATTATCACAGTTGCAGTCATTGCTCATCCCTCTTTCTACTCGGCTCCCTTAAGAGCCTCTACCATGTTGATCTTACGGTTTTTACGGGATATCATCCATCCCACTATCACTGCCACTCCCAGATTCAGGGCCGTAGCCAATAGTATGCTTACAGGTCCTACAAGGGCCTCCATCTCATATTCGCGCGCCAGCATTTCCATCAGATATTTCAGCGCCCAGATACCTGCGGGTATGCCCAGCAGAGTCCCTGCCACAGCTATCCAGAGATTCTGGGATATCAGGAGCCGGCCGATCGCCTTGTTCCTGAAGCCCAGTACCTTGAGCGTCGCCATCTCGCGGTAACGTTCCATGTAGCTCATGATCCCGAGATTGTACAGCACTATCAGGCACAGCAGTACAGACGCGACTATGAGCACTATGATGAAGAAGTAAAATATCTCCATGAACGCGTCGAAAGAGTCGATGATATCCTGCTTGCTCTGCACGCTTGTGATGTTGCTGCCGGTACCGATCTGCGCCTTATCCGTCATGGTATACACGCTGTTTATTTTGTATGCCTCACTGCCGGTCAGGCCGATCTCTTCCGCGTAATTCTCGTTCATCGAGATACTCTCCGTAAGAGATCCGTTGATGCCGCTGATCAGGATATCATAGCTTTCATCCGTACCATAAGGCTCTACGGTCACAGTATCCCCGGCCTTCACGTCAAAGTCTCTGGCGAGCCTTTTGCATATGAGCGCGCCTTCATCAGGCAATGGGATGATAGCAGAGTCTTCGTCAATAAATCTGTACAGTTCATGTGTGACATTGTAAACATCAACGGAGAGCGTTTTGTCTCCGACCTTGGCGCTTACAGAAGCGCTGTAATCCCCGTCAAGATCCTCCGCAAGTTTTATCGCATCGCTGTTTTCAGCATCCGATGACATGAATATTTTCGAAGCGTAGGCCGCCGTCCCGTCATAAAAAGTGTCCAGGAAATTATCCATAGTCTGGTTCATGCCAAACGACGCGACGAGCATCAGCATGCAGCCGAAAGTACCGATAAATGACATGGCGCTGCGTGATTTGTGCCTGAATATGTCTCTGAGGTTCCACTTTGTGCCGAAATTCATCCTGTTCCAGAGCGCCGTACCTTCAAGAAGCAGCCTGTGAATATGTCTCGGAGTATACGGGCGGAGAGTTTCCGCGGCTGTTCCGCGAAGGAGATCCCTGACCGACAGATAGCCAATGAAGATCGTGAACGCGACTATCAGCGCCACTATTGCCCATATCCAAACAGGTATATGTATCGTCCAGTCAGGCATCACAAAATATGTTCCCATCATGCCGTCCTGAGACATTACCATTCTGCACAGCAGATATCCCATCACGATGCCAAGCGCTGAACCTATAACGGAAATCACGACAGCGTATGAGGTGTAGTGCCGGATTATCCTTCCGTCTCTGAAGCCGAGCGCCTTGAGTGTGCCGATCTGCGTTTTCTCGCTTATAGTGATCCTGTTCATAGTGGTTATCATGGTCAGTATCGCTATCGCAAGGAAGAGCACCGGCAGTACCGCTCCCATCGTTCTGCCCTCGTTCATCTCGCCTCTCGACTCAGCGTATGATATATTCTCGTCTTTTGTCAGTATCATCAGAGAGCGGCCCAGAGCTTCATCCACAGCTGCCTGTATATCCTGCTTGTCCATTGATGAATTGACATTCACCTGGCAGAAGGTCTCGTCACATACCTCTTTTACAGCCATGCTCATAACATCGTCATCGATGTCAGGCTCTTCCTCCCTTATCTCCTTTTCGATCACCTTCCTCAGCATCGCCGGCGAGGCGTAAACATATCCGTATGTGTTGAAGTCAGGCATCACCTGGGATTCATCACGTACACAAATAAGATACTCGGCCGATTCGATCAGGCCTCTGACGGTTCCGGTGAACTCCATGTCCTCGAAAGTGACGGTCAGCTTGTCTCCCGGCTTTATTCCGTTCTGATGAGCGTATTTATCCATCAGCCAGAAGCCTTCCGCGTCCCATCTGTCATACTTCTCACCTTCCATCAGGACAAAGCCGGATGTATGCTCGCTTTCTGTTACCGTTAGAGCAAGCTGGTCATCTGAGTCTTTGACATCGGCATTGACGGAAAGGAATCTGCTGACTCCCGCAACGCCTTCGATATCCCTTATCTTATCTTCATCGGCAGATGATATTCCGTCTTCATCTATTATCCTGTAGTCGGCAAAGCCGCAGTCGTTGAAGAAAGTCTCAGTATCCCTGCCGATGGTCACCCACTCGGCGTTGAATCCCACGAAAACTCCGATGCCCAGAGCGATCAGAAGTATCATGGAAATGAACTGGACCTTATATACTTTTGCGGTTCTCCAAAGTTTACGTCTCAGCATTACCATTCCACCTCTTCCGCAGATAACGGATGAAGCTGCTCATCCACGGATGTCAGCTTGCCGTCCCTGATACGAATAACGACATCAGCCATTTTGGCGATATTCTGGTTGTGCGTCACGATAATTATCGTCTTTCCGTAATCCCTTGCCATCTTAAGAAGAAGCTTGAGCACGACCACGCCCGTTTCGGAATCGAGCGCGCCCGTAGGCTCATCGCAAAGAAGTATCTTAGGATTCTTCGCCAGAGCTCTGCAGATGGAAACTCTCTGCTGTTCGCCGCCCGACAGCTCATGCGGAAACTGATTCGCGTGATCGTCCAGGCCTACTTCCAGAAGAAGTTCTTTAGCGCTCATATGATCCGGCGCTATCTCCTCTACAAGAGAAATGTTTTCCAGCACAGTAAGCGTCGGGATCAGATTGTATGACTGAAATACGAATCCCACTTTCGCCGCTCTGTAGTCCGCCAGCTCATCGCTTGAAAGAGTGGATATATCAATGTCGTCCACGATTATCGTACCGCTTGTGGGATTGTCGAGCCCTCCGAGCAGGTTCAGGAATGTGCTCTTTCCGGCTCCGGATGGGCCGAGTATGACAACAAACTTACCGCCCTCGATCTCCAGATCTACATGAGCCAGAGCATCCTGTGTGTGATCGCCCGTCACATACGTTCTTGTTACATCTTTGAATTGAACTATTTTCATAAACATAATCCTCGAAATATATAATAGTTAGTTAAATATAACTAACTTTACCACTTTTGTTCTCGAAATAAAAGACCGTAATAAAAAACGGCTGTAAATTTCAACAGTCGTCTCTTTAGAAATATAAGACTCTTATGCCTTTTGCATAGTCCGTATCATTTGAACTGGTTCAGTTCCTCGCTGTATGTATATCCGATCGCTCCGAGTTTATCGGTGATCTCAGTCATGTCCGCATCATTCACGGCGCAGAATTCTTCAAACGAAGAAAACCTGTCTCTCAGCATCATATTGACATAGCTCAAAAGCATATTGGGATCATTAGGAATATTGTAACTCATGCTCATAGTTCGTACACCTTTCCGTGTTCCTCTGCAGGATCATGACTGCACAGCACTTTCATGCAGGCAGGATCTTCTGCCGTCTTTGCTATCCATTTGAGTGTCTTAAGTTGAAGGTTCTTATCTGCACTGAGCCCCGGCGCTCTCATTTCCCCCCAGTTGTATGGAGAATATGCTGCATCTGCAGCCAGCAAAACAAACCTGTCTCCGTTTCTGACAATGACTCCTGCCTGCCCATCAGTATGTCCCGGTAGATTCACCATCATGATAGACTCATCGCCGGTGATATCTATCGCTTTATTCATCGGCCCAAGCAGATAACCTCTGTAAAACATGCGCTCATAGCTGACTGTTTCCCATAGTTCTCTCACCTGACGCATCCTGTATTTCGTGCGTACTGACCAATATGCTTCATCTTCCGGAACTATTATCCGCTGCGCACCGCTTACCGATCTCAGTCCATCGACATGATCGGCATCAAAATGTGTTATCAGAACAGCTTTTATGTCTTCCGGTCTGACCCCTATCTTTTCCAAGTGATCTGTAACAGCCATCCCATCCGGAATGGACGGATGGTACAGTGCCTCAAGATGCTTTGGAAGATTCGGTTTTCTGCTCCATCCCGTATCCACAAGGTAATGGCCGGCAGGATGCTCGATAAGATAAACACTGACCGGTAGTGTTACCCTGTCTCTGTCCGGGATCGTCATCGCTTTCGCGATATCTGTCGAGAACCTCCCGCCGTTATCCAGCAGTCTCCTGGCTATTCTTATGTATCCGCAGTGCAAAACATGGATTTTCATTCAATTATTTCCTGTTATTGCGGCCCCAGAAAATATTATAGAGGTCAGGCTTCCAATTCGGCTCAATATCTTTTACTGCCTCTTTTGCAGTTATCTCTGCGTCACCATTGTCGATGTCGATCAGGACATATCTGTCATTGCCCATTCCCAGCTCTTTCATATAGCTGAGCTGCCGCAGGCCGTGCCGGGTCTCAATTCTTTCGATCATGGCTTTGCCGCCTCTGTCAGGGAGATTGTAGATCATGTCCACGCAGGCGTTATCCACAGCAAGTATGTCCAACGATGCGAGAATGCCGACATCAGGAGTTACCACCGGCTCAGCCTCAGCGCCTTCGCAGTCACATGATACGGACATATTTCTCATAGTGTTGATATAGCAGACATGAGGTCCGAAATGGTTGATCACAGACTTGGTGCTTTCAGTCATTCTTTCCATCAGCTCTTCTTCAGCTATGCCCCACATGTTGTCCGAGCCCTCAGGCGTGTGGATCTCTTTTTTACCTATGCGCCCATCAGCGCAGCCGATACCGATGTTTTTATTGCTTCCTCCAAAGCCTCCCATCATATGCCCTTTGAAATGCGTGAGCACCAAAAGAGAATCGTAGTTAAGGAGATTCTTTCCTACATGCATCTCTTCAAACCATTTGCCGCCTTTTACAGGCAGCGCGGCCACACCATCCTCATCCGTGATGTCAACAGGGCAGAATGTCCATCCATTAGTTTTTAGGGTCTCTCTGTGTTGCTCCGTAGTGTGGCGGCCTCCTTCATAGTAGGTATTGGTCTCTACTATGACAGCGTCAGGCAGACTCGATGCAAGTAACTCTTTGACCCATGGTCTCGGTATGATATTCGGGCCCTTAGGCTCTCCCGTGTGAAGCTTTACAGCTACACGTCCTTCAAGCACTTCGCTGACCTTGTCATAAATCTTTTTGAGCCCTTCTTCGGACAGGTCGCGGGTGAAAAAAACTACAGATTCTTCTCCATGTCTTTCATCGAACGGTACATATTTATTGCCGTCTTTACCCGGTATAGCTCTTTTCAACATTGATCCGCTCCTTCCTTTTGCTTCCATTTTGAAAGCCCCGTTTTTAGATCTTTATGATATCACATCGGTTTGATTTTTCCGCAAAAAAACAACTGCATATCTCAACATTTATTTCCGGCGGATGACACTAGCCCAGCGCTACATCAAGAGCCATCATAACTGTGAATCCTGTCGCGAAGAGCAGGACTCCGATATGGGAATGTTCCCCTTCGGCCATTTCAGGTATAAGTTCCTCAACTACGACATATATCATTGCGCCCGCTGCGAAACTTAACAGGTATGGCATTGCAGGCACTATGACTGTTGCCGCGATCACAGTGATCAACCCTGCTGCCGGTTCTACAGCACCTGAAAGCACCCCATCCGCGAAAGCTCTCAGCTTGCTTTTGCCCGCGGCATAGAGCTGCATGGATATTATCGCGCCTTCAGGAAAGTTCTGTATCGCAATACCTATAGACAGGGCAAGCGCTCCGCCTGCGGTGATATCCGCAGAGCCGGAAATATATCCCGCGTATACGACTCCGACTGCCATCCCCTCAGGAATGTTGTGCAATACAACAGCAAGCACCATCATGGTCGTCCTTGTCAGATGGCTGACAGGTCCCTCATTGCTTTCAGCATTGAGATGCAGATGCGGAAACCGTGCAGTTGCTATATCAAAAATAAAAACTGAGCGCTACTTTGACGAAGCGCTCAGAAAAAATTCCTATTTCCGTGATCGAATCCCAAATCTCAGGCAGCGAGGTCTATGGTTTCGGTATCCAGGACTTTGCGGCCGTTCTGATAGCCATTTCCGGGCATACCAGCCGGCACAGATGGCAGCCAACGCATCTTTTTCCGTCGATCTTAGGTTTTTTGGTCTCCGGATCCAGTTTTATAGCCTGATGCCCTCCGTCCATGCACGAGATATAGCATCTGCCGCAGCCGTTACAGCTTTCATAGTCGACATACGGGAATACTATGGTATCCCTTTCGATGCTGCTGTGGTCAACGACCGTTTCCGCCGCGCCTCCGATCAGATCTCTGACAGAATCAATGCCCTTACCCTTCATGTATTCACTAAGGCCTTCGATCAGGTCTTCGATGATCCTGTGGCCGTACTGCATCACCGCAGTCGTTACCTGAACGCTGCCCGCTCCGAGAAGCATGAATTCGAGCGCGTCGATCCAGGTCTCTATGCCTCCCATGCCGCTTATGTGCATGCCGGCAAGTCCTTCGCACCTGAAAAGATCCGAGATGAAACTCAGGGCGATCGGTTTTACAGCGGCTCCCGAGTATCCTCCTACTATTGATTTGCCCCTTACAGAAGGCTCCGCAACAAGCGTATCGATGTCCACGCCCGTGATCGAATTGATCGTATTGATCGCGGCAATGCCGTCGGCGCCTCCCCGTCCGGCGGCAAGGGCCAGCGGAACCATGTCAGTTATATTAGGAGTGAGCTTGGCCAGCACAGGCAGATCCGTTCCGCGTCTGACCGCTCTTGTGAACCTTTCCGTCAGCTCCTCCGACTGTCCTATGGTGACGCCGAGATCGGCAGCCTCCATGTTCGGACAGGAGAAGTTGCATTCTATCACCGAAGCTCCTGCCTTTTCGCATTTCGAGGCCAGTTCGGTCCATTCCCTCTCGTTTCGTCCCATGATCGAAGCGATCAGCACCTTCGACGGGAATTCCCTGTGCAGCTTTTCTATGACTTGCAGGTCTTCCTCTACGGACCGGGTCGAGAGCTGTTCGATGTTCTTGAAGCCGCAGAAAGCGTTGGCATGGTTCTTGAGGGCGGAAAACCTCGGAGATGCCTCATGCTGCGGGAAATTGCATATCGTCTTGAGCGAGGCTCCCGCCCAGCCTGCCTCAAAGGCGCGCCTGCACATGTCATATGAGCTAGATACCACAGATGACGAAAGCAGGAACGGGTTCTCCAGCCTGACGCCGCATATATCTGTCGATATATCGATGGTTTCGATCCTGTGCTCAGGCAGCAGATGCCTGTCTTTCCTGACATTGGTCAGGAGTTCCCTTATTGCGACCGGCCTGTTTTCTTTGCTTAACAGACAGGCTTTTTCGCATGGAGCGTTGCAGTAAGCGCAGTCACAGTTCAGTTTTCTGACCGCGGCCATGTAATCCTGGAAATACAGCGACCTGATTATCCCGCCGATATCCGCGCTCTGAGGACATGCTTTGGAGCATTCAGGATCGTAGCACAGCATGCACTTACTTACTTCCGCAGGATCGTGATGAAAATAACAGTCATAAATACCGGATCCCATTTTTTCCTCCTGATCTGTCTTTTGACTCGGTCTTCTTCTAAAAATGATAATAAAAACGGCTGTGTGTTTCAACAGTCGTTTCTGGCGGAGGACATGGGGCTCGAAGAAGTCAGAAGCGTACAAACGTTGAAATTCCAAGGAGGAAAAGCGCCGCCCACGTTTGTACCCGGAATCAATTAGCTCTTTTCCCAATTTCTGATATATTTTGATCCTCTGGATGCACCGATACGCTTTATTTGTCCTTCTCTTACCATCTTCCCGAGTACGGCTTCTACGGTCGTTGGACTGATGTCCGGGTGGATAGCGCAGATATCAGCCTTAGATAAAGGTGTCAGACTCCCAAGTACCGTTGCTTCAATACGAGCAGTCTTGGTTACTCTTTTCCCCTGTACTACTGCAAAGCGTTGGTCGAGCTCCTTGTAACATATATACAGCATAGTTATGAAGTTCTGAACGAATGGGAAATAATCATTCTGATTAGTATCCCATCCCGAAGATGAACGCTGTAGTGCATCGTAATACAGATCCTTGTACTTGTTGATCTGCTCTTCAAACGAGATATATTTCCCGGCATCGAATCCATTCTTATAAAGAAGCAGCAGCGATAACAGCCGTGACATCCTTCCGTTACCATCCCGAAAAGGATGAATACACAGGAAATCCAGTATGACACATGGAATCAGCAGAAGTTGATTTATATGAGAATTGGAGCATGCAATCAGATATGCCAGTTCCAGCTGCTCCATCGCCTCTTTAGTCTCATTTGCCGGTATTGGACGGAACCTTTCTCTTCTGTTTCCGTTTGTATCTATTTCTACAATAACATTATCCGTTTGCTTATACTGCCCTGCCAGATCATCACCGGAGGGAGCCATCATTGTCTCATGAAGAAGGAGAATATCTTTTACAGAGAAAGTGAGATTCGCGTGATTTGAATGGATTATGTTGAGAGCATCTCTATAGCCTGCGATCTCAGCTTCGTCATGATTCAATGGCGCGCTGCTTCGATTCACTATATCCACTATCCTCTGATCACTGGTTATTATGCCCTCGATGGCATTTGAGCTTTTTACTGATTGAACTTTTGCTATTGCCTCTAGTTCCGTAAAAACCCTTGGATATTCTTCCTTTCGAACATCAGACGCAGTACGAAGAGAATAAATACCTCCAGTCGTATTGATCAACCCAGCAGGAAGCATTCCATTGTCGAGGAATGAATAGTCGAAGTTTCTCATCATAAGCCTCCTTTTCTGCATATATAGTATAATTTTATATGCAGAAAAGCAAATATTTGTGGGAATTATCTGCATATAAAGCGTTATTCAATATGCAGATATACCACTGTGATAATAAAAAACGACTGTATATTTCAACAGTCGATTCTGGCGGAGGACATGGTAAAAAATTGAACGTGTATCCCTTGCAATTACTGCGTTTCAGAGATCTGTTTTTCCGTCAGCCCCATACCCGGACCCAACTG
>CACYPK010000033.1 GCA_902776285.1 uncultured Eubacteriales bacterium | reverse complement strand
GGGCGGGAATCCACGCCTGTGGAGATCGTGTAAGACGATACTCTCTTCGGAGCTGTATCGCTGTGGTCGGCGAAGCAGGAATCCCCTACTTCAAGGCGTTCAGCCTAAGTAGCGGGAGCTTCAACTGTATCTGACCGCTTCGATGTCCAGCATATGGGCGAGTATCTCAAGTGCGTCAGCGGCGTCGCCGTAGATCACCGCGAAATGCGGCTCAAATCCGGCTTCTATTGCCGACTGCACCAGATCCTTTGCGCAGGCGTCTGTCTTTACCACAACGCTCGTGCCGAAGAACTGCTTTTCTTTATCAAGCGCCTTTCCGGACGCGATCATGAATCTGAATTGACCGTCCGGGGCCTTGCCCACTCTGAATATGGTCACCTTATCCGTAGGCTTGCATCCGAACTCCATGGTCGGTCCTATATGTCTGTTGCAGTGCTCTCCGCATACTGCTCCGGTGTCTTCTCTGGCGAGCGAGCATGCCGCCATGCCGCAGTGCCAGAAGGTGACCGTGTTTTCCTCTTCATCCAGAGACACCGGATCTCCGAAGAAAGCGCTCTGTCCGGTGAGATACATGCCCATATACATTGACAGCGCTCCCCAGGCGTCTGTCTCGCAGGACGCGGCCACGCCCAGGTCATTCAGTATGCTCAGCACCGTGCAGACCGGAGTTCCGTATACGGTGAAGAAATCCGGCCAGCATCTCGATGCCAGCGCGCCGATATTCTTTTCTTTGACATAGTCCGCGTACGCTTTGTAAAGCTTCACGAAGTCCCTGCGGTTTTGTTCAGGGACAGCCTCAAGGCCCACGGTCCTCTTCTTTGCGTCCTCAAGATACTCTCTGCATTCCTCATCGGAAAAGCCTTTTGCTCTTTCCATCAGCGCTTCCGCTTCGATGTTCTCAAGACGGACGCCGAAAGTGTCCATCATCTCCTGATCCGCCGCCTTGCCGAAGCCGAATCCCTGCGGAGTATCGCCCACCTGAGCGAGCTTCAGAGATCTGAGAGACTTCTTCAGCCCGGCGGCCTTTATCGCCTCGGATATCTTCTTTATTACTTCTTCTTCTGAAGGAGATCCGAAAACATAGTCCAGAGGCTCTTTTCTGTGCTGCCTTATCATGTTCGCGGCCGAGAACGAGCCGGTCAGAGAGTTGAGTCTCAGCCGTCCGCCGTCAATGACAGGCTCCCTCAGGCCCCAAAGCAGTATAGGGACATCAGGGAATCTGTTCAGCACCTTCTCAGCGTAGGCCGCGTTCGCGAAAGTCGCGTTCTGGAATATGATGAGGTCCGGATCCGCGCCGTCCGTAAAGGCATCCAGCGCGTCAAGTGAAAGCAGCAGATCATCCGGGACCCTGACATTTTCGCAGAGGCCTTTCAGCAGATCGCATGAAGAGCGGAACTCTTCCCTTGCGCTTTCCAGATGAAACGTCGGTACTCCTACCGGCAGATAGATGGGTTCAAAATCTTTCATAAATCACTCCGTGATCATTATTTTAAAAACAGTGTTATGCCGGAAATGACCAGCAGTATATAAGTGATGAACATGAACAGCCGCTGGCTCATCTTCTTGTAGAGGCGGCCGCCTATGAACATCGAGACGAACAGTACGGGCAGCGCTATGAGCATGGTAATGAGGATATCCCTGTTCCAGTCGCCTGCGGCTATCTGTATGATGAGCAACAGTCCGTTCAGGAACATCCAGCTGGTTCCCAGGGTAGCGCGGAACTGCGCCTTATCATCGAATCTCTCGGTCAGATAGCCGATGAGCAGCGGACCTCCGCAGACGAACATCCCGTGGACTATTCCTGCCAGAATGAGCATCGCCCATCTTACGGCCGCGGACTTGCTGCCCGGCATGCCGTTGCCCCCTTTGATCACAAGATCATAAAGGCCTCTTGCAGCGATGGCCAGAGCTGTGACGCCCAGAATGACAAACAGCGCTTTCTCGTTCGCGGTCAGTTTCATCCTCAGCCATACCCCAAGGAGCATTCCCGGGATCATCACCGCGAGCACTGTCAGCAGTTCTTTTTTGACTACGTCCTTACTGTTTCCGAGGTAAACGTAGACCCCGCTGAAAAGCCCCAGCCCGTTAAGGACAGGGACTGCGACAGCCGGTCCCACCAGCATCAGGGAAAAAGGCATCGCCAGCAGCGTCCCGGCAAAGCCCGTGATCCCCTGTATGATGTGTGAGAACAGTATTACAACGTAGAACCAGAAATCATTCATGCGGAACGTCTATACCTCTCCGCGCACCACTTTTATGGTAGCGCAGAAGTCTTCCTTGCCAAGACCCGCTTCCATCGCCTTGTCATATACTCTAACGGCGTTTTCTTCGCCCGGCATCTCAAAGCCGCACTCTTCCGCAAGCTTCATGCAGATGTGCACGTCCTTATGCTCGTTCTCGATGGAGAACGCCATGGTGTAGTCTTCTTTCGCGAGCACGTCCTTCTTGGAATCCAGATACCAGTTACCGGCCCCGCCGTATGAGATGGCCTCCGCGTACAGCGGAATATCTATGCCGTTCAGCGCTGCAAGCGTCGAAGTCTCATTGACTCCGTTCTGGATCTGAGAGACGAGCGCGTTGTGGCAGATCTTCATCACGAGGCCCTTGCCGTTGTCTCCCATGCGGATGATGTTCTCGCCCATATAAGCCAGTACAGGGCGCATGGCATCGTAAGCCTCAGGGCTTCCGCCTACGTATATGCCCAGCTTGCCGGCTATGGCGGCAGGCTTGCTCTTTACTACAGGAGCGTCGATGAATTCAGCGCCCGTCGCTTTTACCGCCTCGGATATCTCCACTGAGACGCCCGGATCTATGGTGCTCATGTCGATGCAGGTCTTGCCGGCGCCGAGCACCGGGATGATCTCTTCATACACCGCCCTTGAATGCTCCGACCTCGGGACCATCGAGATGAAAACGTCCGACTTCTCCGCGACTTCTCTTGAAGAGCCGCAGGCTACCGCTCCGAGAGCCGCGAGCTTTTCGACTTTCGCGGCGACTACGTCATAGCAGAAGACCGTATCGTCATGTTTCTTTATGATATTTTCGCACATGGACTCACCCATCGTGCCGAGTCCTACAAATCCAATCTTCATTATTCTGACCTCAGTTTCTGTATTAGTTTCCGGCGGTATTGTCCCATGCCTCGCAGAAAGTCTCGATGCCCTGGCGGGTGTACGGATGCTTTATGGAGTCTTTGTAGACCGCAAGCCCCGCTGTGACGATGTCCGCGCCCGCGACCGCGCAGTCAACGAACTGCTTAGGTGTCCTGATAGCGGCGCAGATTATCTGAGTCTCGCCCAGGAAACCGTAGTTTGCGTATATCTCAACTATGTCGCGTATGTACTTTTTGCAGTCCTCACCGTTGGCTTCCTTCCATCCGATGAAAGGAGAAACGAAAAGGCAGCCGATCTTTCCCGGGAGAATGGCCTGAGCGGCTGAGAAAACGAGTGTCAGGTTGGTCCTGATGCCTTCCGCTTCCAGCCTTCTTGCCGCTGTTATGCCCTCTATGGTCGAAGGGATCTTGATGACGAAGTTTCCGCAGATGGAAGAAATCTTTTTCGCGGCCGCTACCATTTCATCCGCGTCGTCAAGGTGAGGATTTATCTCGACGGAGACCGGGAATACCTCCCAGCCCGGCGTATCCTCATCGCCCGTAAGGCCTTCTTCCTTCAGCCATCCCGCTATGTCTCCGAGAGCCTCAAGGAAAGGCTTACCCGAGTTCATGATATGCTTCGGATTCGTAGTGACCCCGTCGATGCCGAACGTGTTGTAGGCCTCTTTGATCTCATCCAGTTTAGCGCTGTCTAAAAAGTACTTCATTCTTATACCTCCGGTTTTAGCTTGCTGTTTTTTCTTATGAATACTGGTGGTGTCCCTATCGGGGCATCTACTTCGAATTCTCCGCCCTTATACTCTTTTCCCGTGAAATAATGTACCCATTCGTCTTCCGGGAGCCAGACACTTCTTGAAACGGCTCCTTTTTTCAGTACCGGAGCCACCAGGATGTCCCGTCCCAGAAGATACTCATCCGATATAGTATACGCCTTTTCTTCGTCATAGTGGTAGAACAAAGGCCGCATCACCGGTATGCCTTTTGAGGAATTCTCCGCTTCAAGAGCCTTCAGATACGGCTTGAGAGAAGCGTGGATGCCGCTGAACTTTGCCAGCTGAGCAAGCAGTTCTTCATCAGCGTCAAACTGCACGTTTCTCGATGGCTGGTTGCCTTCATGGAATCTGTAAAGCGGTGAGAACGCGTTCATCTCTTCCCAGCGCAGAAGGAGCTCTTTGCTTCTGGTCATTCTCATAACAGTCGTGTATCCGCCTACGTCCGAGTGAGTCATGCCAAAGCCGCTCATCGCCAGCGACAGGGTCGCCGGTATGACGGACGCGATCCCGTCATCAGTCGACCAGTCGACATGCTGATCGCCCGTCCACATCATTGGTGAATACTTCGGAGTTTCCGTATAGCCCGCTCTTGTGAAGAAGAACACCTCGTCCTGAGCTCCGGCTTCCTCTACGGCTTCCCTGTTGAGCCTTGCCCAGATAGCCGGCCACTGATTATGCAGCACCTCAGGATCCTCCCCTGAATAAAGCACGCAGTCTGTCGGCAGATACTCTCCGAAATCCGCCATCCATCCGCCCATGCCCGAGCCTATCATGTTCTCCCTGATGATCTTCTTGTACCATTCGTAAGCTTCCGGATTCGTAAAGTCGATCATGGCAGCCGGGAAAGTCGTGATGGTCACAAGGTAGTCATTGCCGTCCTTGTCCTTGACACAGTATCCATGAGCGGCCGCGTATTCATAAAGGTCTTTTTCGAGAGCCAGGAAAGGATTTATGTAGCCGAGGAACCTGACGCCTTTTGCCTTCCATTCCTTTATCTTTTCTTCAGGATCCCTGTAGAGGTCCCTGTCCCATTCCCAGTTCCACATCACCTGGTAGCCGAAGCCGGTCCTTCTGCATCCGCACCAGTCCTGGCACCACACACCGCACACTTTGGCGCCGGCGCTGAGCGCCGCGTCGATCTTTCTGTCTACGGCCTCGCTGCCCTCCTGTACCGCCAGGATCGCTCCGTCGTATACCCAGTCCGGAAGGCCATGCTGCCTGCCGAGTATAGAGGTCAGATCTTCAGATATACTTTCAAAGCTGTCCGCTTCTCCCATCCACATCACAGGAGCCTCCTGCGCGTGGAAAGACACCTCTCCCGCTTTTGTAAAATCCAGTTCGCAAAAGTTCTTGGTCTCCGCGTGGAAGAACCATTTTTCGCTCGTCACGAAGGTAGGCTGCACATAATACGACTCATACTTGTGGACCGGATAAGTCTTTTCGGATCTGCCCGCGGTCAGGCCCGCTCTGATGATCTTCCTTCCGATGCGGTTTGCGTTCTGATGCTCCGCGACGAATATCCGTACGCGCTGCCCTTTTAGATCGAGCGTTGAGTGCACCTCTCCGCCGCCGTAATAGTGGATGTCCGGCGCCGCGGGAAATGTAAAACTGAAACGGTTATACGGATGCTTCGCGTCGATCTTCAGATGCGCGCGCCAGAAACCGTCCTGCCTTTCGACAGCCATGATGATCTCATCACCGGCTCTCTTAAAGACGACTTCATATCCTTTATTTGTTTTACGGATCTCCTTCTGCCTGAAAGCCCTTTTGTTCCGGACCTTCTGACGGTAATTGAAGCTTCCCCTCTTCATGGTGAAGAGATTCTCTCCCACGCCTGCTGAAAGCCTGATCCGTTTGAGGTATTTTTCCATAGTATGTCCTCTTACTCTACGCGATGCTTTGCCATATCCACATTGCCGTTACTCTTGAAGGCAACGCCCTCGGCTTCAAGGAGCTCACGCTGCTCCGGCCAGCCGGGCACAGTACGGCCCGCGCTGTTCACGACTCTGTGGCACGGATGATCGCCGTATCTGTCCGCCAAGCTCATTATCTTTCCTATGAGGCGCGAGTTCTTTGGGCGGCCCAGGAGCGCGGCGATCTGTCCGTATGACATCACCTTGCCCGGCGGTATGCTGTCGGCGACCGCGTAGACCTCACGCATGAGTTTTTCATTCATGGGCTTTGCCGCGCCTGCCGTCAGCCGGAAACTCTCGTCCACAAGGTCCATTACATCCCTGTCTTCAAGAGTGTCATCGAGAGTGACGGATATCCACTTGCTGTGGTTCATGTGATACGCGGGATAAATGCCGCGTATCCTATGCAGGGCAGCCGTCTTGTTCTCATCCGCTTTGAGGTTCAGAACATCTACGGTCTCTTCATCAGCGGTCTTGTCCAGCAGCCTCCTGTCGATGTTCATGATCAGGCCGAACCATTTGTTGTTGCTGCCGTGTCTGAACACTCCCGAAGCTCCGTGTTTTTCATCTTCCCACGGGAAGTCCGGTTCAACACCGTATTTGTTGAGTATGGCCGCGGAGATCCGGTTGCTCTGGTCCGAAGCGAATGTGACATCCGTACAGCAGTTATCCGCGATGTCACGCAGGAGTTCCTCATAAGCCTCTCTGACCGAGCCGACAAATGCTCCGGCGTAGTTCGGCATGCGGAGCGGGATGTATTCCTCGCCCATCATGTTGTCCATTACCCTGCCGGTCACCGAGCCATTCTCATACACCCTTATCTCAGCAGTAAAATCACCGTCCAGAAATTCTTTTGACAGTGAATAGCACGCATCTTTATTGATGAATCCGTAGTCAGCCAGCCGCTTCGTATTGAAGCGCTTCCGGCTGAACACCTTTTGCTCTATCGTCATCGTTTCTATTTGATCCTGAGGCTCTTCAGGTACTCCTTCTGCTCCGGAGTGATCCTGTAGCTCTCGACCGCCTTCTGTATCGTTTTATTGTGGGTCCACTTATCCAGGCGTTTTTCCTCTATGAACGGAAGTATCACGTCATACTGCTTTGCCAGCGCCGTCGCGAAATACCACGCGCGCATCATGTTGACATAGTACTCGTCAGACTCTATTGAGGCCACCATCTCCGGGTACGCGGGATCGAAATCCTCATCCAGATAGTGCTGCATCAGCATACCGGCCGCAAAGCGGATCGTGTATGTTCTATCCGACTTCAGCCACTCTCTGATGTGAAGAAGAAGGTCTTTCCTGTTCTTTTTGAATGCCTTAGGCGGCAGCTGATCGCAGGTCGCCCAGTTGTCTATATACGGCAGGAAGCGCTCGACCTGCGCGACGCATGTTTCATAGTCCTTGGTCAGCGATATTATGAACGCGTGCAGCTGGTTCTCATCGAACCACCTGTGCGGCAGCGCCTCGAGAAACTTGCCCACATCAGGCTCCTTTGACATCGTCTTCGCAAGCTTCCTGAGTTCCGGAGTGCGTATGCCTATCATCGTTTCCGGATCTATATTCGGGATGAGTTTGGCCTGGAAGTCCCTGTACTTTATGTCCTGCAGTTCAAAGAGTCTAAGGTCATTGGCGTTCATGACCCTGAAACCGTTCTCCAGCAAGAGAGACGCGAACACACCGTTGCCTTCGACGATTTTGCCCGAGAAGGAGCCGTCATAAATGTGCCCCGCACCGCAGCTTGGGCTGCGCGGCTGCAATATGGCAAGGTCGATCTCCTTTTCTATCGCCTGCTTCAGACACTTTTCCGCGCCCTCTCTGAACTCCTTGTCCTTGTTCTCGCCCGCTCTGTTCATGACCGTGCCGTTCACGATCTCGCAAGGGATCCGCGGGACCGGAAGACCGCCCGCCACCTCAGGGCAGACGGGTATCACCTCGTGACCGTCAATGAACGCAAGGACTCTTTCGCTGCAATTATCGCCGCCGTCATATTTGCATTTCTGCCCGAGCAGGCAGGCGCTTACCATGATTTTCATTTTATCTCCCCTATGACTGACCATGCTTCGATCAGCTTCTCAAGCGTCCACTGAGCGTTTGCCGGGCTGGTGGAAGGCAGGCAGACTGCCTCGCGCCCGGTCAGCGGTTCTATGTATTTGCGGTACAATTCGTGGGATTTGCGGCCGTTGCAGTATATCCTCTCTATATTGCAATTATCCAGGATGATACCTATATCATTGGCGCGCGCGTTTCTTATGCTGGAATCGGATGAACCTGTGATCTCACAGCTTGCTATCGAATCCCAGAGAGCCAGGCCGCTGCTGAGTATCAGATGTCTCTTCTCTTCTATGGTCTTCGGCACAGGCTGATCAAATACCGCTGCGATCACCTTCCAGAACCTGTTCTGAGGATGTCCGTAAAAGAAGTTCTGCTCCCTCGATTTCACGGACGGAAAAGAGCCGAGTATAAGCACCCGGCTGTTCTCATCATATAAAGGTCCGAAAGGATGATTCAATCTCTGTTTCATACTGTTGTTAAGAACATTATACACTGTTTCCCTCTATTCTAAAAAATGAAAAAGCCCCTCTTTACGGGGCTGAGTAATCAATGTTGATTCTTTAGTTTATAACCGGAAAAGTCCGTGCCTGTTGCAGTATGCGTAGATTTTCCTGACCCTGTCGATCTTGAATCTCGCCTCCGCGTTTCCCTCCGGATACAGCTTTACGAGCTGCACCCCGAAGTCGGATACCGCCGCCAGGAACGAGATGTAATGATCCTTGGTCATCGGATGATCGACAGAAACGTAAAACTCATCTTCGGCAATTTCCTTGCGGATAGTATGCTCCTCATCCGCGGGTTCCGCCTCAAGGGGCGGCAGCGTTATACCGCAGCAGCTCACTACCGTCTCTCCCGTTGCTGCAATTACATTTCCACAGACCGGACAGACATAGAACCTGCCCTTTGCCATATTGAAAGAGCGGTTCGTGTTTGTGATGTCTTCTCCGGACAGCAGTTCTATGACCGAAATATCGAGCGCCTTCGCCAGCGGTTCAAGAAGGCTGATGTCAGGGAATCCCTGTCCCGTCTCCCACTTGCTCACGGCTTTGCCGCTGACATGTATCATGTCAGCCAGCTCTTCCTGAGTTATCTTTTTTCTTTCACGGAGCCTGCGTATCACGGCTCCGGTAACATATCTGTCCATGATTATTACCTCCCTGCGGCACTAAGGTATCACATATGCCGCGAGAGCACTACCCACGCATCGTGGAGTCACCTGAGATCGAGGCGCATCCCCGGTGTACCTGCCAAATCATCCGGTCTCCCGGATCACTTCAAGATTTGCTTCGGATCGGATACGGTTTCCCGTAAGCCTGGCAAGCCCGTATCCCGCATAATAGATCTCTTCCCTCGCAAGGAACGGGATCTTTGTTCCTAAGCTCCGGTACAAAGTGGTCGGTGTAGGAGAACTGTAGGCGGTCATGTCAAGATCCTGCGCGTACAGCATCGCCCGCTTCATGTGCAGCGGGTCGCTGACGATAAGCGCTGTTTCCATACCATGCCTGCTCATGACCCGCTTCGCGTTTTCAAGGTTTTCCGCGGTTATCTTCGACTCTTCTTCAATGAGGATCGATCCGGCGGGCACGCCCTGTTCCTCCGCGTATTCGCGGGCGATGTCCGCCTCCGAGCGGATGTTTCCTTCTCCGACTCCCCCTGTCATGATGATGGTATCGACATAGCCATCGTTGTACAGATCGATCGCGTGATTTATCCTTTCGCAGAATACCGGCGAGGGGCTGTTATCGTAAACAGCGGCGCCGAGAACAATGGCCGTATCAGCCGGCCTTGTTTCATCCTTTTTTGAAAAAGAAACTATGCCCGCTGTCGTCACTGTCAGGTAAACGAGCACAGTCGCCAGCAGGATAACTATCAGCTTTTTCCAGATTCCCGATGGATCCGCCTGTTTTTTCATATCCCGAAATCCATTCTTATCTGCCCTGAATCCTGCTCTCTGATCAGCCGGATCTGCGGTCTTTCGAGGAATTCCGAAAGCCTTTCGTTATCTGAGAGCCATGGGCTTATTTCATCTTTGCCGATCATCAGAGGCATCCTGTCATGCACCGGTTTCATGGACTCATTGGCTTCCGTTGTCAGGATAGTGTATCTCGGTACACCCTGCTCTTCACGGTAGAAGCCTGCCATAAAAAGCAACTCGCCCGGCAAAAAGAATCTGAACCTCGCCTTATACGCATCCCATTCATAGAAGCCGCTTGCCGGAATAACGCAGCGGCGGTTCATTATGCTGTCACTGAACATATTCTTTTCTCTTGCCGTCTCAGATCTGGTATTGATGATAAGTCCCTTAGCGTACGGATTATCGAATCCCCATCGCATATTTGTAACAGACAGGTCACCGCCGTCACGGCAAATCACTGCAGATTCATCCGATGGGCGGATGTCCCGTCCCGGCTCTACCTGCAGCGGTTCAGCAAGCTTGATGGTTTGTGAGGCGATCAGGTCATCCATCATGTCGCGGATCTGATCTGCGTAATAATATCTGCAGCACATAATCTTTCTTTATTTATCGGCCTGCGATCTGTTCCAGAAACTCTTTTGCCTCTTGCGCTCCTCCGCAAGCCTTGAAACTCTCGGAAACACGTATTGCAGCGTCCCTGTACTGCGGTTCATTGATGACTTTGTCAAGAGCATCCAGAACGTCTTCTTCGGATATCGATTTAAGCCTGACTCCGGCGCCGAGTTCTTCCGTTCTCTTTGCCACTGCGTCCTGCTCCGGTGTCTGCGGGAAGAGCACCAGAGGAACTCCGAAGTACAGCCCTTCTGAGGCTGAGTTCATTCCGCAGTGAGTGATGAATGCATCTGCTATTGACAGGACTGCCATCTGATCCACCGACTCATACACCTGTATGTTCTCCGGCGGATCATCAAAATGATCGGTGTTGGTTCCCATGGATATGATCACCTGCCAGCCTGTTGCAGCAAGCACATTGACGCAATTGTGATAAAACTGCCTGTTCTGGTTGATCGTTCCCATTGATATATATACTGTCTTGTCCGCAGTTTTTTCTACAGGCGCAGTGACCGGCCTTATGGATGGACCGATGAAGTGATACCTGCCGGAAAACGTTTCCGAGCAAGGCTGGAAATACTTCGATGTATATACGATAGTATTGGTGTCGTTGTCGTTCTGGACTATATCCAGCAGACTTTTTACCGGATATCCTTTTTTGCGGAGACGGTCAAGCTGCTTATTGATGCGGGGCATGGCTATCAGCATCCTGGCGATGTCCCACGCGCTCTCCTGCATATATTTTGCCGAATAGCGGTTGAAAGCGAATGTAGTTGTAGAAGATACATATGGCAGCCCGTGCTTCATTGCCGCGAGCTTCCCCCAAAAGGCTACGGAATCCGAAACGATGACATCAGGTTTGATCTCGCCTATGACACGTGTCGTCATCTCATCGAGCGCCAGCGTCGATGAAACGAGGAGCTCTGTCGCAAACACCTTGTCTTTGCCAACACGGTCCGCGTTCTCCTTGTCTTCCATCTCAAAGTCATAGCCGTCACAGCCAATAAATGTCGCCCCGGCTTTTTCTATCTTTTCTCTGAACTCCTCAAATGAAAAGTACCAGATTTGATGTCCGGCATCAGTAAGAGTCTTTACAAGTCCCAACGTCGGATTGGTGTGTCCATGTGCCGGTATGCAAAACCACGCTATCTTCATTCAGTTCTCTCCTTTATCTCTGAAAACGCAGGCAAGGATCATGGATGTCTTCATCTGAGTCATCATCTTCAGGCTCATATTGCGCGCTAAACTCCATGTTGATATCGCGGATCTCCTTCTTGCCGTCAATGTAATCCTGATACATCTCCGCAAGACCGGCAGCGCAGCCATCGCAGGAACCGTTGATGTTCCCGATGGATTCCGCGACGATCCGTTCGCGTTCTTCCTTAGTCGTATCCTTGATCAAATAAGAATCCATACTGTCATCCTCACCTCTGAAAACGCAGACACGGGTCATGATTATCTTCGTAGGAATCACTCTCTTCACCGGTGAGAAGAATTTTTCTCATATACGCGAAGGAGAGATCTTTGTCTCCCTGTTCGACCTTGTATGTCTTATATCCGAGCTTTTCATACAGGTTTAGGTTTTTATAACTCCTTGTGCAGGTGTACAGTTCGAACACCTTTGCATGAGTGAGCTCTTCAACAGCAGTCATCAGCCCCTTGGCGATTCCTTGGTTTCTGAATTCCTGAGCCACCATGACCCTGCCGATCTCAATATGGCCGGTTTCCTCCCGGAATCGCACAGCCCCGATTATCCTGTCGGAATCGTCCCTCTTTACCAGCACTGTCCAGTTCCCGAAATCCGCTTCGTTCTCCTCATAGGACTCCATCAGTGCGGGGACATTTCTGCTTCCTATCATTTCAGCCTCGCTTTCAAAAGCGCGCAGCTGAAGATCATACAGCTCCCTTATGTCTTTTTCTTCCGCTATTTCATATTCTATATCTGTCATTTCTTAACTTTCAGCTCGCGGTCATTACCTTTATCATAGTATTCATCGGCCATCTCTTTTGCTTCCAAGAGCGGCGTTCCCGTAAGTTCCACAATATCCTTTATGGTATTGAGTCTGTTGTCATAACCGTTTTTTTCTGCCAGTTCGCTTATTCTGACCGTTTCACGGGTCTCATGCTTTTCTTCAAAGATCTCATATATCACGAATCCGCCCTTGCGGCGATAACCGGTATCCCACAGCTCTTTGAGATCGATCCACTTCCAGCAGCTGTATGTCACCGTCTTGACCATGAATCTGTCATCGCTGTCATCATAGCCGTTGATCAGGAACCAGTGCCACTCATAATCGTGCAGAGCCTTGTTGCGATGATTCAATATGAGCGTCGGGATCGGATACCCCGCATCGATCTGCTTCCTGACTGTATCTACCGCGTCCTCGTAAGGCTCATCCCCTCTGAAGATCGACATATCTATATTCGTTATGCCGTGCGTCTCCAGATACTCATTATATCCCTGTATATACAATTCCGGAGTGTCTATGCCTGACAGCCTCGGCTTCAGATAGGGTTCCATCAGGTGAGCGAAATCCACATACTCCTTTTGTGTGACTGTCTCTACCTTGCCGAAGGCAAATGGATATATTCTTTCCACACCTTTGTGCATCGCAAAATACAGGCTGCTGTCACATGCTGTCTCCGCAGCGCAGCCGCCAATACGCATCATAAACGAGTGGAACCAGTCCTGATTGCCGCCATATGAGTTGCCTATGTAAAAATGCTCAAGTTCTTTCTTCATAAACGCTTTGCTTTATTCATAGATCAAAAATGCTGATCTGCGAATGTTTATCCGGAAGTTCACCCATATATCTGAAGCATTCATCCGGAGTCGACATCATGTCGTTTTCCCTGCAGATTTTCTTATAAACAGCTGTCAGTTCTTTCGCGTCAGGACTCGGCAGCTCATATGAATTTCCGTATGTACGTATATAACGCTGCTTCATTCCGGGGAAATGCTTATCCAGCGCGGCGTAATAGTATTCCCTGTCCCCTTCTCTCAGAGTCAGTCCCATTCCGAAGTCGATGATCCCCTTCACCCCTGTTCTGACGCATTCGTTCATTATTGATGTGATATTCTCTTCGGTATCATTTATGAACGGGAGAATGGGAGTCAGCCAGACGATCGTGGGAATGCCTCTTTCATGCATCTCTTCGAGCACTTCTATCCTGCGTTTTGTATTGCACACATTAGGCTCCAATATACGGCACAGATCATCATCGTAGGTCGTGAGCGTGATCTGCACTACACACTTCGCGGATCGGTTTATCTCATCAAGAAGATCTATGTCCTGAAGGATACGGTCCGACTTTGTCTGGATAGCCGCGCCAAAGCCGTACTTATTAATGATCTCAAGGCATTTTCTTGTCAGGCGCAGATCTTCTTCACAATGCATATAAGGATCCGACATCGCTCCGGTTCCGATCATGCACCTTTTTCTCTTCGATCTCAGAACTTTTTCTAACAGCTCAGGCGCGTTCCGCTTCACTTCTATGTCTTCAAACGGATGCGTGAACTGATAGCACCTGCTTCTGCTGTCACAGTAAATACAGCCATGGGAACACCCGCGGTAAATATTCATTCCGTAATATCCGTTTTTCCCTGTCAGTATTCCTTTCGCGTCAACAAAATGCATATCCGGGCCTGTTTCCTGTCATTGTCGGCGGTTCTATAGCCATTTCTTCCTTTTGAAGAGCAGAAGGCACGCGATCGCAACCGCAAGGCTCACCGCAATAACAACGGGGTATCCGAACCGCCATTCAAGTTCCGGCATATAGCGGAAGTTCATGCCATACCATCCTACTATCAGCGTCAGAGGCATGAAGATCGTAGTGACGACAGTTAGAAGAGTCATTATCCTGTTTTGACGCACCTCAAGCTGCGCGTGATAGAGGTCCCGCACCTGCATGGTGTAATCGCGAAGCGACGCGGCGGAATCGTGCCTGCGCGCTAAGAGATTCATGAACAGATGGATGTAACGAAGATTCTCCTCGCTGAAGAATCCATTCTCGTTTTCCTCAAGTTCCTGGGTCATATCGATGAGCTGCTCATAGTGTATAAACAGCTTGCGGATATCGCTGTGGATCTCGTTGACTCTCCCGAGGTCTACAGGTTCCTCGGAAGCCAGTATCGCCTCTTCGATCCGGTTCAGTTCCCTCTCATATCTTTCCATGACCGACAGATCGTTTTCCACTATCTGTTCCAGAAAATCATACAGGAAACGCTCTAAACTCGGCTTACGCCAGCGCTTTGTCCGCCTGATCGCATCTATCATGCGCTCTGCCTTGCCGCTGTCATCAATAAAAACAACGCCCTTTTCGTCCAGCGCGAACGCGAAGCGATAGTCTTTTGATTCGATATTCTCACGATCAGGGATCTGGAAAGTCCCGGTAAGCGAGTCGTAGTTGACCTCTGCCTTTGTGTTATGGATATCCCCGGAATCCGGTTCCAGCTCAATACCCATTTCAAAGCGATCACGGTACTGTTTCCACTCAGGAGTTGTAAGAACAGCCACATATTTATTGCTTGTCTGATCAAACAGTTCCTTCTCCGTGCAAGGCTTTATAATGTCATCCAAAAGGTAAAAACTCATATAGCATCTCCTAACCAAGCCTGCGCATCTCATGGGCGCCGGCGCTTTTCTTCTCTTATCTCAATTCACATTTTTACTAATCAATGCCACGACTTCGATGTGTGTCGTCCTAGATAGAAAAAACTTTTTGGACGGGGCAGAGATATATGGAAAAAATACACATTTCATGAGCCGTATTTAATCGCTTTGTATAATTATTCAGTGTCTTCTGTTTCCGGGCTTGCCACCGCCTCAATGAGATCAGTTACCACACTATTTAGTTGAACCGCATTCTGCGATGTTATTACCGATCTTCCTGTGCGGTCTTCTATCTCTTTTCTTGCATTGCCAGCTACTGTGCCTCCTGCATTGGCAACCTGCAGATTCTCCTCAAGCCCATCCGGATCCTCGACCTTAGTCAGCTCTGTGGTTGTAGCTTCTGCAAGCATATTGAGAGCCAGCTCCAGCGTGCTCATGTTGTCTCTGAGGTTTTCTTTCTTGAGACCCTTCAGGTTCTTGTACTGTCTGGTACTCATCCCTGACCATGCTCTTGTGACTTCATCAGTCAAGATTGCAAACTCTCTGCCTTTTTCTATACCATGCGACTTCCACTGATCTGTCAATTCTTTTCTAGCTCTTATGGTCTGAAGCCTCTGATTGATCCAGTCCTCAGGATAACCAAGTCTGGCATATGTTTCCAGAGCCCTCTCTATTGACAGCTCTGGGTCGATAGTTTCTTCTATGCGCTCACGCCCGACCTGAGCCAGCCAAAGCTTGAAAGGTTCCGCCTTCTTTGATGGGATCGATTGTATCAGTCGTAAGAGCTGCTCAGTTGTTGCTACATCGGTCATGCGCCGCTTTCCATCTTGAGAGACCATTTTCAACTGGTTACAATTTGTAACCAGTTCGCTTCCCTCTTTTTTCAAGCGGTTTTTCAATACTTTCCAATAGTTTCTAGCGCTATCAATATTCTTCTGATTTGTTAGAACTCCTACCACATCAACAACAGAGAAATACCATTCTTCCCGGCCTTCATCCCAGGCAGTTCTTATAGGCTGGTCTTCGAATAATTTGATTTTGTCCTGATCCATACTTCTTCTCCATTCTCTTTGCATATTTAAGATTATCAAATATTTGCGCAAGAAAAAAGACGCGGATGCCTTTGCTTCCACGTCCTGTGTTTCTTTGGGACAATCATACTGCATTTTTTCTTTTTATCAACCACATTACTGTGAAGATTTCAGGATCGTTTCATGAGTGTGATACATTCCGTGTGTGTCGTTATAGACAGAAATAACAGGTTTTGCCACGACGAGGTCTATGGGAAAAACATAGTTCGTAGCACATCACCTACATCGCCGCTTATGCAGATCGACTGTCCGGCTATCTGCTTAGGTGCATATGCTTCATTGTAATTCAGACACGCATAGACCGCATCCGGGTTATCATATGTGAAGGTCCAGAACGGGAATTTGATTATCACCGGTGTGTTGCTTCCCACTCCAAGTTCCAGATACAGTACATGGCCCTTTTCGTGCTTTCTCAGGAAGTGCGCATAGTTCGCCGAAGCCTCATGCCAGCCTTCGTCTTCAACAAAACTCATGTCTGCCCTCAGATTGGTCGTTACATTGCTCCCGTCATCCGGGCACTTCGGGATCAGGTCAGATGGTATCCTCATCAGCAGTCTGCGGTCTGCAGGGACACAGAACACACCGTTTTCATCCTTTATGAATCCCTGAGCCTCCATCGCTTTCATTACCCACTCTTCATTGTCGTAGGTTTTCTGATTGGATGTCCTTACACTCTGGAACAGTCCATAGTCTCCCTGAGTGTAAAACAGCCTCGCCTTATCGAAACCTGCTCTCTGAAACTGATGGTCTACATTCGTCGTGATTACAAAATAGTCTTTGTCTTTTACCAGTTCAAGAAGCTGTCTGTAAACAGGCTTTGGAGCATCGATATAGCGGTTGAAGTATATATGCCTGGCCCACCACGCCCAGAATGTTTCCGCATCAGGGAACGGATAGAATCCACCGGAGTACATGTCCGTTATTCCGAACTTGCGGGCAAAATCAAAGAAGTATATGTCGAAGCGTTCCCCGCTGTATGTAAAGCCTGCAGAGGTCGAGAGTCCGGCTCCTGCTCCGATGATGATAGCGTCTGCTGTGTCGATTTCTTCTTTAAGTCTAGCTATTTCAGATTCCCTGTCACCGCTGCCGTAGTAAACGCCGCTGCGGAATCTGCTTACTCCTGCAGAGCCTTTTCTTATACTCTCAAGATAGCCATTCGGTTTGATATTTGTTATCAGTTTCATAGTATCACCTTCTATCCACAGCTCCCGCCGGGCATGCATTCATGCAGTTGCCGCAATACAGGCAGTGGCTTGCATGTATATCAAACGGTATGCTATCTGTACTTATACAGTTCTGTGGACAAACTGCCACACAGCTTCCGCATCCGATGCATTTATCATTGATTACATATCCTTCTTTTCTAAGCTCTGTCTCATCATCCCCATCCGTGCCGAAATCAAAAGATGCTCTCTCGATTGGTCTCTTTGAGAGGTCAAACCATTCACCGCTGCCTTTATAAATCTGAAACGCAGTGAGAGCGCGCATCGACTCCTCCGTCGGATAAATGTTTTTCATATAAGGGTTCTTTTCGAACAGCTCAGGGATGAGTTCGTGTCCCAGCTCTCTCACGCTGCCACGTACGGTCAGCGCTTTGCTCGACATAGTGTCCTCACCCTTGAGCGCTGTCAGCGATACAAACGGTTTTGACAACAACCTGTCATACAGGCTTTTGCCCTTAGCCGTCAGGAAGTACAGCGACTCGCCGTCTGTATCCATCATGTCTATGGCAGCAGTAACCGGGAGTCCGGTTTCATCAATCGTAGCCATAATTGTAGTGTGTATCTCATCAACAAGGTATCTGAAGTATTTCTCTGATTCTGACATCGCCATTCTCCTTAGTTGCTGCCTTTCAGTACAGGACTTAACTTCTTATAGACAAGCATAGTTACCGCAGTTATAACAAGCCCTTTGATCACATTAAACGGGAACGCATTATATAATACTACATCCATTTTCGTATGAATGAATGGTATGAATTCGCCGAATGCAGCAATTATCTCCTCCAACGGCATGAACTGCTCAAACATCGGGAGCAGAATGAAGTAATTAGTTACCGCAGCCATGATACCCATAGCTATGCTGCCTGTAACTCCTCCAACGAGGGCCATTCTCTTGGTCTTGTGGTGCTTATAAACCGCACCTGCCGTAAAAACATACGAAGCTCCCATCAGGAAGTTAGCGAGTTCTCCGACCCCACCGGTCGAAGATGTCATCAGTCCGAGCAGGTTTTTGACCAGTTCGACCATTACACCGGTTACCGGGCCGAACGCAAATGCTCCAATCAGGGCTGGGAGATCTGAAAGATCCATGCGTGCAAATGCCGGTGTCAGTGGTACCGGAAATTCCAGAAAAGCCAGCAGATATGCGGCGGCGGCTAGTATTGCAGCCGCTGTGAGTTTTCTTGTTTTGCTTACACTTCTTTCTGTCATCTCTTGTCCTCATTTCGATCAGGACCGGGCTGTTACACCCGGTCCCTCTGTTAGCGATCATTTTATATGTTATGTACTAGCCGATAAGCCATGCAGCCATTTCGTCTGCAGCCTTTAGATCATCTTCCTTCTCCATGATGCTGCCCGGAACATTGGCATCGCCTGCTACATGTGCCTTATAATCTGTGAAACCTGCAGTTGCAAAGCTCTTGATATTGGTTGCGACCATATTCGTGTACACATCTACAGGGCCGAAGCCTGCAAAGAAGTATCCGCCGATTTTCTTGTCCTTACGGCCTGCCATTGAGAAGTCAGGCTGTGTGAAATCCATAAATGAATATGTTCTGTCAAGGAATGCCTTGAGTTGTGCAGGAAATTGATCCCAGTGTACAGGTGCGAGAATGAGCATCGCATCGCACGCGTCGATTTCAGGAATAAGAGCGGTGAAGTCATCCTTCTGGATGCAGTTAGGGGTGTGCTGCCTCTTGCAGGCATCGCATGCAAGACATGCATTGACTGTCTTCTCCCCGATCCTGAATGTTGATACCTCTGCCTTGCCCGCAAGCTTCTCAGCGATATAGCTTTCAAGTGCATAAGAATTACCATTTCTTCTCTTGCTTCCGTTTACGATCAGTACTTTCTTCATTTTTACTTCCTCCCTTTAGATTTCTGCCTTGTGGTTTATGATTCATTGATTTTGTTGTAACTTTATCGATTACAACGACAATATAGCACGCGTTAGTTGTAACGTCAATAGTTACATCAAGCTATTCTTGTATTCTTTTTTGTACGTTGTAATCCTTGACATTACAACATCATTGCGATTTATTTATTATGGTTAGAGGAGGCAGCTCTATGCGTTATTCATCAAGACTTACAGTCGCAGCACACATTCTTATGTGCATCGGTTATTTCCAGGGTCGCAGCACACATTCTTATGTGCATCGGTTATTTCCAGGGCAAAGAAAAATTGACATCGGACTTCCTGGCCGGAAGTGTCAATGTCAATCCTGTTGTTGTAAGAAACATTTTGGGAAAGCTGAAAAAAGCAGGACTAGTCAAAGTCGAAGCTGGTATCGGCGGCGCTTCACTTGCCCGTGATCCGGCTGATATTACTCTCCTGGATGTATTCAACGCTGTAGAAACCGATACAGACTTGTTCCATTTCCATGAGAACCCTAACCCTGAATGTCCTGTCGGACGGTCCGTACATCCAGTGCTCGGCGAACAGCTTGCCGGCGTTCAGTGAGTCCATCACGCTTAAAGATCTCATGAGCGGCATCAGCGAGTGATTTGTTCATGAAATCCTCAATTATTGTATTTTTTCAATAGACATACCCCTTCTGTATGTGTCGTTTATCCCAGAACGGAAACAATTGTCTGATCTCAGTTATCTCAGAAAAGATACAATCTTATTGGCCCGACTACATTCTGATTAGTATTTATGCAACGCTCATCTCCAATAGTTGTCTTTCTCTTCAAGTTCAACTAACGCGTCATATAATCGCTCTCGCAGTTCAGCTTTGCTAAGTTGATTTACATACTTGCGGAGGTCTTCATAGTGTTGTTTTTCTCGTTCCTGTTCTTCGGCTTCCCATTCCTCAACTTGTCTGAGATAATCGTCAGCTGCATTCGGCACTGCGGTAAAGTACAGCGCTATCATATGCTTACAAACAACCCTGCGTCCTTCCGCAGTTTCGATATGAACAGTATACTTGTTTCCTTCCGAGCCGGAGACAATGCCATCATAGGCAAATGTTCCTGTTTGCGCCCACGAAACAACTTTCCTGTTTTCATAATAGTCCATTCCACGCCAAACTGAATTAGCACTTGCAGTTTCAATCAGTCCCATGTCAGTTTCCCTTTTTATTCTTATCTCGAATCTCATCACTTACGCTTCGATCTATCTCTTCGATGACGCGAAGATAATCCCTCTCGACAGGACTTAATGTCTTTACCTGATACTTTCTGTATTCATCGATTGCTTTATCAACAGCCTGCTTATGACTGATTTTTCCAGCCCCGTCAAGAACAGGATCTCCTTGTGCTTCCAGAAGCCTATCAAGTTGTTCAGCATAGTCGTTCATGTGCATTACATTATGACGCATTGCTTGAATTTCAGCAAAATCGAAATATCCTGACACAAGATTGTTCAGAATCTTCAATTCATCCTCAGTGAGATAGTTCTTCGCGATTGTTACATCCTTCTTTGCCGGATTGCTTCCTGAAAAACTGGTGAGGCCCATAAAAGGTTTTTCCGCATCTGCTCTTTCATATATGACTTCCGCAGCTGTATGTCCATGAGCTGCATAATGAAGTTTATTCTGGACCATTTTAAAAAAGGCTATTGACTCTGCACTGTCAGGATCATAATCGACACTTGTAGCATACAGATCCAGAACCTGTCTATACATCACCTTCTCTGATGATCTGATATCGCGGATTCGTTCCAGAAGTTCATGCCAATAGTCTCCGCCGCCGAGATTCTTGAGTTTCTCCTCATTCATTGTAAAGCCTTTAATGAGATACTCCTTAAGGTGCTCCGTCGCCCAACGGCGGAACTGGGTAGCTATATGCGAATGCACCCTATAGCCGAGGGATATGATCATATCCAAATTGTAGTGATTTGTATTATATGATTTGCCATCTGATGCAGTTGTTCGGAATTTCCGAACAACTTGCTTCTCCTCAAGCTCACCCTCTTCGAAAATATGCTTTATATGTTCACTAACATTCGACTTGCTGGTCTGAAACAAATCAACAAGTTGCTGCTGTGTTAACCAAACTGTCTCATCTTCAAACCTGACATCGACTCTAGTGTGACCATCTTCAGACTGGTAAATCACAATTTCTGTATCTAAGGTGTCCATCATTTTTATTCCTCATTATCCGTCATCTCAATCCAATTATAATTATAAATGTCAACGCAAAGTGCATCAACATTATCATTTTGCATTGAGCAGCCTCTGTACTTTTTCATATAATTCTTTACTTACGATTGCAGGATGCGTGTCTTCGTAGTAGTACTGCTTTACCTCCCCTCGATTCTTCTTCCGCCTTCCTGAAAGCAGTTCCTCACCATATGTTTTCTGCATTAACGTGCAACCTTTATACTTTTCATTGTGCAGCATCTTACCGATGACATTCGGTGCCCATTTTGATTTGCCTGTTTTGGTTTTTATTCCTTTGTCCTCAAGATAACTGCAGATTTTGCGAATTGAGTACCCGTCTGCATACAGCTCGAAGATTTTCTTCACTACTGCTGCCTCTTCCGGAACTACAACTAGTTCTCCATTCTTTTCTGTGTATCCCATGAAATTCTTATATTTCGTCTGGATCTCGCCTCGCTCGAACTTTCTTTGATAACCCCATTTGATATTTTCACTGATGTTTCTGCTCTCTTCCTGAGCAACTGCACTCAGTATTGCCAGTACAAGTTCTGTTTGCTGATCAGACAGTTTCAGATTCTCATTTTCAAAAATAATATCTACACCTTTGTCTTTTAACATTCTCGTCGCCTCCAGTACATCAACTGTATTTCTGGCAAGTCTGCTTACCGACTTGGTCAGGATCAGATCGATCCTCCCTTTTTCTGCCTGCCTAAGTACCTTTGCCAATCCTTTTCGCTGTTCCTTCCTTAGTCCGCTGCCGACATCATAGTAAACACCCCGATATAGCCAGTTTTTATTACTTTTGATTTTTCGCTCATAGTAATAGACCTGTGATTCCAGACTTGCGATCTGCTCCGGATCTGTAGAGCTTACTCTGCAATACGCTGCAACCCTCAGCTTCTGCGCTTTTTCTTCTTTAGGTTTTGCCGGTATGCGAATAACTATCATAAAACAAAAGTAAGACATGCCATTTGACACATCTTACTATAGTATTTATGTATTTCATTGTATTTCCTTGCTCTACGTTTGATTTCCAGAATAACTCTGAAAGCCTTTAATTCCAACGCTTACAGCCTCTTCAGAAGAGCTGTCACCTCACAATGTGTCGGTTATCCCAGAACGGAAACAATTGTCTGATCTCGACTATCCCAGAACAGATACAATCTGAA
>CACYPK010000032.1 GCA_902776285.1 uncultured Eubacteriales bacterium | reverse complement strand
CAATAAGAAGCGTGTCCATCGCATAGTCCAGAAGTATGGCATGCAGGTCACCTCCTACACCAGGAAGAGCCGCAGATTCAGCACATACAAGGGTGTCGTAGGGAGGATCGCTCCCAATAGGGTGAACAGACGGTTTAATACTAGTGTTCCTCACCAGAAAATCACCACGGATACGACAGAGTTCAAGTACTATGAGCCTGATGACAAAGGCAGAGTGTCCATAAAGAAGCTCTATCTTGATCCATTTATGGATATGTGGAATCTGGAGATCTTGAGCTATGGCATTTCAGAAAGACCTTCTGCACAAAGCATCATGACAGCTCTGAATGAAGCAATCAATGTAACGAACGACTGCAGGTTCAGGCGAACATTCCACTCGGACCGTGGCTGGGCATACCAGATGGGTGTTTATCGGCAAACGCTTAAGAGCAATCGGATCTTTCAAAGCATGTCCCGCAAGGGCAATTGCTACGATAATTCACCTATGGAGAACTACTTTGGGATCATGAAGCAGGAGATGTACTATGGACAGGTATACAGCAGCTTCGATGAACTCAAGAACGCGATAGATAAATATATACATTATTACAACCAGAAGCGCAGCAAGGCATCTCTCGGATACCGAAGTCCGGTTGAGTACCGTGAAGAGATGTTAGTTGCATAGAAAAACTCCAGCGATTTCTCGCTGGAGCAAAAGTCTAACTTTTGGGGGTCACCTCATTGAGGTCGGCTTTTTGTCTGTTCAGAGGATAATTTATGTGTTATCATATTTTCTGAAAAAAGGTGTTGACAGAATATACACTACGCAGTATATTTTAATATTCCGATGGAACATCGGGTAAGGGCAACTTCATAGCCACCTATATATCCCACGGACATAGTCCAGGAAGGAGGTGAGAGCTATGAGCCTTGTGGTCACTATCGACTGGAAGTTCGTTGTTGCCCTTGGAGCGGCTACGGTCGGCACCATTTTCGCAGTGAAGATGGATGCGTCTGCAGCTGAGCGGGTTTCGATCCACGCGATCGATGCTGGTAAGGAGTACGCAGTTACTGTCAACAGTAACTGTTGACTCCGATATATGAGTTCAGGCGCATGGTCTTCGGGCTATGTGCTTTTTGCTATTATGAGGATTAATGATATGAGCAGAACCACTGAGGATATCCAGAGAAATATTCTAAAAATGCAGACAGATATAAGAGCCGGGCTGTCGAGTATAGAGACTGACGAAAACTGGCTTGATAAATATGAAGAGTGGAGTCGGCAGGATAGGAACCAGTTTGATGCTCTTCTTGAAATTAAGGATTCGTTCGATTTATCCTGTGCTGGAGACAGCCATGATTTTGACCTCTCAAGCGAGGATGACAAGCTTGACCTGGACATCATAAAGATGTCGGTGTTCTTAAGCGAAGCCTTAACAGATTATCTGAAGCAGACACTTTCAGATTTGAGAAATGAACGTAACAGGGAGAACAAGCAGATTCTGATAGAGCGGTATTTCGGAGTTGCTGATTCAATAACAGATTGCCCGCAGCTGTCTCCAAGCATCGTTACCCTGAACGATTTTGCAGAAAGACAAATGGCTTTGCACGGTCAAAGAACAGTAGATCTGTATCTTAGCTTTTTCTCTTTGAGAGAACGTTTGAGAAAAAGTTCCACCGAGTCGTTGTATCTGCTTTTTACTTACTGGCGGCTTACACGATCCAAGAAGGACCTGAAGAAACTCGTATCTTCATTAATTGACTACATACGAACATATTATTATGACTTTGACAACGATCCGGATATGAAACTCTTCCGTCCGGTCGATGGGTTGATGATAATAAAAAAGCTCGAAATCATTACCGAGTGGCTTGAACGAGTAGCTTTTCATACGGAACAGATTGCCGAGAAGTATAAAGAAATGGACTGGATGCAGCCTGTAGACAGTCTCGCAGATCATATTGTTTCGGCCAATCAGATTTCAAAATATGAGATGCTCCAGTACAAGCGTATTTTTGAAGCAGATGACAATGACACTGTCCGGAAGAAAGCTGTTTGCTATCACGGGTATGCAGTCTGGATCAAAACAGTGGATGTCATGTTCATTGTCCGTGAACTATATAAAGTGCTGAATCAACTGCCGGAAGATGAGCTGAAAAAGATGAATGCAAGCAAAGCATATATTCTTAACCAGTATGACATCATGGATAAAATCTACAATCGTTACACGAGCAAGGTTTTCTATCATAAAGTCTATTATGACCAAGAACGGCATAACATTGATTCCCTGATTATGGAGACACTTGAGGATGATGCGAAGCTGATATCAGATTCTATTGATAACGTTAATGAGTTTATAGATGCGATCGCAGCAGATGACATCAAAGGGCTGATGCAGGCCAAACAGAAATATATATCCGGTTTAAAGGGGTTTACTTCCAAAGAACAGGAAGAAAAACTCGATGAATTAACTGTCAGGGTAACTGATAAAATAAAGGAGATCATTCAGAAACAAAGCATTTATGACGATCTCTATGCCGCAGTGTCTGATGGATTCAAGCCATATGCCGGAGAATTGATGAAGTACCCGAAACTGTTCAATTCCCTGGTTTCTGCTGAGTATTTGTATAAACAGTATGTTGATGGAAAAGAGCCTAATGAGCAGTTCGATTACAGTTGCATATCCATCATGTACTATATGGCACTTGAGGACTTTGCAAACAAACTCGTGTATATACCTTATGCAAAAGATGTGCTGTCAGGTCTGGATGATAGTGAACTGAAAGGTAAAAAGTGGACAAAGTATGTCTCTACTCTCGGAATATTTTGGAAATATAATAAAAAGAAAGACAGTTACACCTTTATAAAGGATTCCTGCGAAATCGGAGTTCTTGGTTTCCTGTTTGAAGGGGTGGAGACAGAAGAAAAACTTAAGGATTATGTGTTGAGCAGGTATCCTAAAGCAGATATCAAACTGCTTAAAAAGCTTGGAACAGAACTGAAGAAAGTGGCTCCAAGAAGAAATGAAGCTGCACATGGTGGCAACTACCTTACTCATGCGGATGTTTGTACTGATAAAGGACATGTTTACGACAGCTCAGTGTCCAAACTTCGCGGGTTAATAATTGAGCTTTTGGAGATGCTGTTTGCTGCATAACTATAACTACATGCTCATCCTGGCTTAGCCTACAGAGGTGATTTTGACATGGCAAAAGAGTACAGTGATGCATTAACTCGATTCAGAGAACTGATAAAAAAAGACAACAAAAGAAGGGATTCAAAAAAGAGAGAAAAAGAAAGAAAAGATCTCATGGATTTGTTTGTCTATAATTGCCCTGCTCATGAAGGCCCTGAAAAAGCAGAGAAGTTTGCCGACTATGGTATAGTTTACGGTCATCATTTCAGTAAGTTGAAGAACAGAATAATTGATACCGTTGGATTGAAGAAGGATGTCACATATAGGTACTGCCAGAATGGAACTGAAATGGAAGATTTGATTGATGAGGTAGAAGCACTCTATTCATCGCGGCGTAAACCGGTCATTTTTTTCTCCAGGGGAGGTTACGGCGAAATGGATTCACTGTATATTAGACTCAGGCACTCCATCGCTCATGATAACTTCTTCAAAATAAGGGATTATTATTATTTGTGGAATGAAACAGGCAAAGAAGGAAGAACAAAGAGACTTGGCTCTTTTATGGTTTTAAAATACAATGACCTTAAGTCGATATATGATGCTTTATCGATTAAAGAATAAGGATAGTGGACATGTTCCCGATGACAAGCAAATGGGTATGACATGTTTCCGATGACAGGCAAGGGCGATTTTGACATACTAAATGTCCACTCTTGCCATTGCGAGTGCGTCTGTCTTCTGTCCAGAGTGTGACGGACGGAATATTGCAAAAATGTCGGTTTTCAGCTATATTTAAAAAAAACAAACAGAACAAAAGACGGAAGAAAGAGGCTTGATCATGCTGTTAATAACTGCCATACTCACAAGTCGGAAAGCCGGCATGACAGGCAAGGTCTAATTACAGAACTGCAAAATTTCGGACACAGTGTAATGCTGTGTCTTTTTTTAAAGAAAGGGGAAGAAGCGTATGACAAAGATTAAAAAGAATCTGTTTGTAATATTGCTGGCGGTTGCAATGATCGTGGTATTCATGCCGGTGGCCGGAATACAGACGGTATATGCGGACAGCAGCGGGTCTTGTGGCAATAATGTCACATGGACATATTCTAACGGCACTCTGACGATTTCAGGAAGTGGTGCAATGACTGATTATCCTAATGGGGAATCAGCACCATGGTTGGCTGAATACCGCTACGATATTAATTCAGTCGTGATTAAAGATGGTGTGACCAGTATAGGTGATCAAGCATTTAATTTTTGCAACAGGATGACTAGTATATCGATTCCATCCAGTGTGACGAGAATCGGCAAAAACGCTTTTTATTACTGCAGCAGCTTGTCTGAAATACCGTTTCAGAATGGTTTGACTAATATCGGGGATAATGCATTTGCCTGCTGCATGGGACTAAACACAATCAGTTTTCCTGATACTTTGACAAGCATAGGAAACTCTGTATTTAACAATTGTAGTGCGTTAAAAAAAGTAACGTTTCCTCGCAATCTGACCAGCATAGGCAGAGATCTGTTTCAATATTGCAGTAATTTAGAAACAGTCGTTTTTTCAGAGGGTATAACGAAAATCGGGTATGACTTGTGTAAGGGTTGCCCGAAACTGAAGAATGTATCGATCCCATCCACTGTGAAGACAATAGAAAGCAATCCGTTCTCTTATTGCCCGAGCCTGACTAACCTCTCAGTTGATGCAGGAAATCAGTCATTTACAGTTCAGGACGGCGTTCTGTTCAGCAAGGATAAAACAAAGCTTGTGGCCTGCCCGGATACAAAAAGCAGCTATGTGATTCCGTCTTCTGTGACGAGTGTCGGATATGGTGCTTTTATGGGGTGCAGCAAACTGCAAAACCTGACTTTTGCGGATGGTATAACAGAGATCGGAGGCTATGCTTTTCGGGATTGCACGTCGCTGCTGGAAGTAACACTTCCTTCCGGTGTTACGGAACTTAGAGATGAGGCGTTCTATGGTTGTTCGGCTCTTACAGGAGCATCGCTTTCTGAGAATCTGATCAGTATGGGATTCTCTTCATTCCAAGGTTGTTCAAATCTGGAAACTATTACAATTCCTGATAGTGTGACAAGGATCGGTGCTCATTCGTTCAATGGATGTAAAAAGCTTTCCGATATCTCGATCCCTGAAGGAATTACAAATATCGAGTACTACACCTTCTCAGACTGCGAGTCTCTGCAATCTATCACGCTTCCTCAAAGCGTTCAGTCAATTAGTTATTATGTCTTTGATGGATGCTCTAATTTAAAGAGACTTAAATTTCTCGGCAACGCGCCTAGGATAGATGGATCGGCCTTCAGAGGCATAACCGCCACCGCCTACTATCCAATAGGCGATGAAACGTGGGGAGGATCTGTCTTACTGGGCTACGGAGGCAACATTACCTGGGAAGCGTATAGTTATGATTTGAGCTCGTGCGTTATCAGTAACATCTCCGATCAGGATTACACGGGTAACGCGATTGAGCCTGTTGTTGAAGTTAAGATTGGCAATAAGGTTCTAGTAAAGGATCAGGATTACACTGTTTCCTATGCGGACAATCTTGGCATAGGTACTGCAAAGGTGAAGATCACAGGTATTAATAATTATTCCGGGAGTGCGGAAACTACTTTCAGTATCATTCCGGCAAAAGTGACTGTTCCATCGCCTAAGAAACTTACATATAACGGCAAAACGCAGACCGGAGTGAGTGCAAATGAGGAATTATATACAATAAGTGGCAACACCGGTACAAAAGCAGGTTCCTATACAGCGATACTCACTTTGAAGGACAATACAAACTATACATGGTCGGATGGGACCACAGCGGACAAGGATGTCAAATGGACAATCAGCAAAGCTGCTAATCCGCTTAAAATCGGAGCGAAGACTGCAGCAATCAGATACAGCAAGCTTAGGATAAGGACACAGACGCTGGCTGTAACAAAGGTGATCAAGTTTACGAAGAAGCTGAATGACAAAAAGACATATACGCTTTCGTCCGCAAAGAAGGGAAGCAAGTCTTTCAAGAAATATTTTAGAATCAGTAAGACGAGCGGAAAGGTGACTGTCAAAAAAGGACTAAAGAAGGGCACCTACAAGATCACAGTTAAGGTACAAGCAAAAGGAAATAGCAATTATAGGGCATCTGCGGTGAAGACAGTTACATTTAAAGTAATAGTAAAATAGATCTAAAGAAAAGATATAATGCTTAAGAAATCAAATCATTTAAGAACACTGCTTACGCTATTGCTGATCGTTGTGCCGCTTCTGGTATGCTCCTGCGCGCCAAAAGAGGGGAGCGTTGCGGAAGAGAAAGAACAGCCGGAAAGCATAGGCATCATTTCGGCGATGGATAATGAGGTCAAGCTGCTTCTTTCCGAGGCGGATATAGATCACGTCGATACCATCGGCGGAGTAGACTTTCATGTAGGAACATTGTGCGGTCAGCCGGTCGTGATAACAAGGTCAGGCATCGGTAAGGTGCTGTCCGCATCCGCGGTCACGGCCATGCTTAACCAGTACAGGATATCCAATGTCATATTCACCGGGATCGCCGGCGGAGTCGGAGATGATACCGAGGTGCTCGATGAAGTAATCGCTACCAGGCTGGTGCAGCATGACTACGGTACCATGAATAACGACGGATTTGAGTGGTCTGACGGGAACACGGGAGAATCGGTCGGAGAAGAAGGCTATTATTACTGTGATGATGAGCTTGTGGATCTTGCCTATGACGCAGCGACAGAGATCATAGGAGAAGAGCATGTATTCAAGGGAACGATTGCTACAGGTGACCAGTTTGTCGCTTCTGAAGAATATGTAGAAACGCTCCAGGACAATTTTGACGCCATCGCCTGTGAAATGGAGGGCGCTTCGATAGCCGCAGTATGCACCCAGTATGAAACGCCTTTTGTAGTCATACGCGCGATGTCCGACAAGGCGGACGGAAACGCTCATGAAAGCTATGATAATATGGGTGACATAGCGGCAGATAATTCAAGCCGCATCGTTATTCACATACTGAAATCGATTAAGTAGAAGATGGCATACGCCCCGAAAAGATCCGCTGTGAAAGGCGAAAATGCGCCGGCCAAACAGCTTGTGATATAATACATATAAAGGTGCACCTTATATAATCAGGAGGGACTCTGATGAAATACTATCTGTATAATCCGCTGGCAAATAACGGGATCAAATCTTATGTCCCGGATGCCGAGATGATCGATGCTTCAAAACTTGATTACGAGGAGTTCTTCGGAAAGCTTGGACCGGATGATGAAGTCGTACTGGTCGGGGGAGACGGTACGATCAATTATCTTATCAATCATGTCGATATGGATAAGATCAAAAATAATGTATATCTTTTCGGCAACGGCTCCGGCAATGACTTTCTTAACGACATAAACGAGAAACCGGGAAAAGAGATACTTCTGAACCCTTATCTTAAGAATCTTCCGGTGGCGACGGTTAAAGGGAAGGAGTACAAGTTCATCGATAACATGAGCTTCGGCATCGACGGTTATTGCTGCGAGGAAGCGGACAGGATAAAGGCAAAAAAACCGAACAAAAAGATCAACTATACAACAATAGCCATAAAGGGTCTTCTATATGCTTTCAAACCCCGCCACGCATGGATAGATGTCGACGGCAAGGAATATGAGTTTGATAATGTGTGGCTGGCTCCGGCGATGAAGGGCAGATACTGCGGCGGCGGCATGATGCTGGCGCCGGGACAGGACCGTGCTTCCGGCATGCTGAACGTGATCGTTTATATGAGCAAGTCAAAACTGAAATCTCTGAAGAACTTCCCGCTCATATTCGAAGGCAAGCATGTAGAACTTACGGACATGGTTAAGGTGATACCGGGGAAAAAGGTCCACGTAAGATTCTCGGAACCGTGCGCGGTACAGATAGACGGCGAGACGATACTTGACGTTACAGAGTATTGGGCCGAACAGAAATAGAAAATCACACAAGGCAATAAAAAATGGCTCTGCGGCGCGTATACGGCGTCACAGAGCCATTTGTGTTGCAAATCATTACTTGGATGGGTAGCGTCCGATGAACTTGAGTGTCTCGCAGACTGTGGAGAGGTCTGCAAGCATTTTCTGACCTTCTTCGGACTGGTCATCTCCATCACACTCGATATAGAAGTAGTAACCCCATTCCTCATAATTGAGCGGTCTGGTGTGCAGAAAACGTATATTGAAGCCATGGCTGCTTATCGCGTTGATAGCCTTTACAAGAGTTCCCTGCATGTTCTTGACTGTGAAAATGATCATGAAACGCGATCCGTCTTCACATGCTGACTTATTCTCTTCTTTTGAAAGGACTGCGTAACGTGTGATCTCCGTACCGCTGTCCCATTTAAAGACCTTTACGATGCTGAGATCTCCTTTATAGAACAGATCCATGACATGGGAGACTTCGCCGCTTCTGCTGCGTTCAAAAGGAAGTACGCAAACGTCACATTCACCGGCTTCAACAGCCTCATAAGTCTTGTCATAGTTGTGATAGTCTATTTTAGATGCATCTTCAGAAAGAGTACAGGCTGCTTTATAATCTTCAGGATCCATTCCTGCACAGTACGCGATACGATTGATATTAAGTTCATTAGTTGCCACGGTATTAGCTCCTTTCATTCAGCAATTGCTACTCCGCAAGTATATATCTCAAAAAAGTTCAATGCAAGCGATTATTCAGGTATTTGGCCGTTCTCTTCCGGATGTCTTTTTTCGTCGAAATGTCCGTGCTTCTTCATAATGTTTTTAGACACATTGCGAAGTCCGCGCTCAACAAAGAATACCGCGATAGTGCCTACTATTGCCGCTTCGTAAAAACCGGTACCTATGGCAAGGCCGATGCACGCAGATGCCCAGAGGCCGGCAGCGGTCGTGAGGCCGGAAATATGACCCTTATGGAAGATTATTGTGCCTGCGCCGAGAAAACCTATGCCTGATACGACCTGAGCGCCTATACGCGAAGCATCTCCTCCGTAATGCATTGATGTGAACACACCTGTACACATGGCAAGCATGGCGCCGACGCATACAAGAATGTGCGTCCTGAGACCTGCCGCGGAACCGTGCGCGTCTCTGTCATAACCGATTATACCCGCACAGACAAGAGCGAGTAGGGCGCGTATCACTAGTGTAAGAATATTTGGCTCAAGCAGCCACGGAAACTTGTCTACTAACATGTCTGCAGTCCCTCATTTTAAACGGGCTCTCGACCCTGAAATATAAAAAACTGAAATAATTATACAAGTAAAAGCGAAAAAAGTAAAAGCCCCGGCTGCTATAGCCGGGGCCTTGGTTTTAATGATCAAACTTTACTGTCTGATAACCTGACCTCAAAAGACGTTCGATTACAGAGCGCGGTTTACGATGATGCTGTAAACCTGGCCGTAAACGATAAGAGCCATGAAGAGAGGTCCAAGCCACTTGATGCAGAAGTTGAAGAAGCCTTTGCTCTTGAATGCGGAGCTGGACTCAACTTCGTCATCGATGTAGTGAGGGACGATCCAGCCGATCAGGATAGCCATGATCAGACCTGTGAGCGGCATCAGGATACCTTCAGCAAGTACATCCCAGAAGTCGAGGACTGTAGGGATTCCGAAAGGACGGAACCAGCTGAGTGTATCTCTTGCGCCAAGACCATCAAGAGTTGTCATCAGGTTACCGATGAGTGCCCATGCTGCCATTATCATTGTAACAGAGAATCTGTTAGCGGACTTGCCGGCTTTGATTCGGCTGTCGAGGATAGCGGAGATTCCGCCCTCCATCATGCCGATCGAAGATGAGAGGCAAGCGAAGAATACGAGCAGCCAGAACAGAAGAGCGAAGAGAGCTCCGCCCTTCATGTCGTTGAAGATAGTAGGCATGGATACGAAGAGCAGGCCAGGGCCGCCGCCGAAGTCAATGCCGTAAGCCGCGCAAGCCGGCATGATAGCCATACCTGCGAGCAGAGCTGCAACGGTATCACCAACAGTTACGATGACAGCGTCTCTCTCAAGGTTTTCCTTTTTGTCCAGATATGAACCATAAGCGATCAGGCATCCGGATGCAAGTGAGAGCGAGAAGAACATCTGTGTTCCCGCAAGCTTTACTGTGTTGAAGAATCCGGCAACTGAGCTCATGCCTTCAAAGTGAGGCTTGAACAGGAATGCGAGTCCTGCGCCGGCACCAGGCAGTGTGCATGATCTGATAACTACGACTACGAGCATTACGAAGAGTGCAGGCATAGCGACCTTGCAGAACTTCTCGATACCGCCCGAAACACCGCCGAGTACGATCACTACAGTCAGTGCGAGGAAGATGAGTACCCAGATTACAGACGAAGTGCTTGTAAGCGTTGCGCCGAATGTCTCACCCGGATCGAACTTGTTTCCTGCGAACATTCCGAGGGATTTGAAGAAGAACTTCATTACGAATCCGCCGAATGTGCAGTAAAACGCGATCAGGAAGAACGGTACTGCTGTCTGAAGTACACCGTTGAATGTGAATCCAGGATGGATCTCCTTGTAAGCTTCGATCGCAGCCTTCTGCGATTTACGTCCGATGGCGACCTCGGAAAGAACCAGAGGGTAGCCTACAACGATGAGGAGGATGACGTAGATAAGCAGGAATGCAAATCCGCCGCCAAGACCCATCTTGTACGGGAATCCCCAGAGGTTACCAAGACCAACAGCGGAACCGAGCGAGGCCATAAGGAATCCAAAATTGGAATCAAATTTACCTTTTTGTTGTTCCATAATAAATACCTCCTTAGAACAAAACGCTAAATCAGCGTCTAACTATACAAAATTTATTATACACTGATAAAAAGTGATGTCAATATGAAAACGCCTTCACAAAATCTACATAAAAGCAAATTAAGTTTCAAATTCCAACGCTTTTAAAGGTTGACTATTTTGCTTGTAAGGCAATAGAAGAGGGCGGCTCAGCCGCCCTCGATCTGTGATTGTTATGTTATGAAGACTTCAGCTTATAATAATCGCGCTAATCGCCTTTGTATGAGAAGTCACCATCCCGATAACCCGGTTCGTACTCCCAATGCCATTTTTCCGGTATTTTTTTGGTCTTGTATTCGGCATCTTTGACCTTGACTTTTTTCTTAATAGGTTTACTCAGATCGTCTACCCAATCATAATCGTCTACCGTCTGTTTTTCGTAAATAGGTTTCGTCTCGTCATCTACTTCGATAGTCTTTGTAGGATCATCAGGATACTCCGGATCCTGTATCGTTTTCTTTTCATAGCCTACAAGGACATCTTCTTCATGTGAACCGACAATGTCCCATTTCTGCTCATACTCACCAGTCTCCTGATACTCGTATTCAGCGTCCTTGACCTTGACTTTTTCAGTATGGGCTTTTTCGTCAATGACTTTCTTCTTGTGGTTCTCCCTTTCGACGAGCCACTGCTGATAAGCCTTTTCGCGGGCTTTCTTTTCTTCGTCTTTCTTGCTCCATGTCGAGAGTCCGGTTTCCGTGCCTTTGGTATAGTACTCTCCGCCTTTGTTTATTACGTTCTCCGGCATAGAAGCGTAACTGCCGTTCTTGGCTTTAGGGATCTGATCGATGATGAGTCCCCACAGACGGGCAGCCGGTGTCGACATGGACGACATCTCGACGTTCTCGTCGGTACCGATCCAGATAGAGGCTGCATATGTAGGAGTGAATCCATCGAACCAGATGTCGTACTGGTCATTGGTAGTTCCTGTCTTGCCGCCCGGATTGACGCCGGAGACGGACATGTAACCGTTGGTTCTTACTACGCTCTGAAGAACGTCGGTCATGATCCAGGCAACGCCTTCATTAAGCGCCTCGGACTGCTTCGACTTGCCCTCCAGGAGGACTTCGCCTTCACGGTCAAGGACTTTGTAGTAACAGATTGGCGTATTGACCTTGCCGCCGCCCGGGAATGACGCGTAAGCAAGAGCCATCTCAAGAGGCATTACGCCCTGAGTCATGGCGCCAAGGCCGAGAGCGGCAGGGTTGGCGTCGTTGACAGGATCGCTCAGGTCATCCTGCACTGTGGAGAGACCGAACTTCTTGAGCTGAGCGATGGAGTATTCGCTTCCGACCTGAAGCACGAGTTTCACTGCGCAGGTGTTGATCGAATGCTGGACAGCAGTTCTGAAGGTGTTCTTGCCCGAGAAGGAATTATTAAAGTTGTTAGGCCAGTATCTGCCTTCGATCTTAGTCCTTTCGTCTTCGATCGAAGAGTGAGTTGTGACATAATCACCCCAGCCCTTGGTGCCTTGCTGATCTATATGATAATCAACGAACTTCCACTTCTGACCCTTGGAGGCGAGCTCATAACTCTTCTGCAGGGCAGCGCCGTATACGGCAAGCGGCTTGATCGACGATCCCGGCTGACGGGCGTTTAGCGATCTGTTGAGTACTTTCTGTCCGCCGAACTGACGTCCGCCTACCATTGCCTTTACTTCACCTGTGCCTACGCCGACGATGGTCATCGCGGCCTGAGGCTGTCTCTGTCTAGGCGAGAGGGTATAGGCGCTTTGAGTAAGGATAACGTCGTTTCCGTCGATTTTTATGGCGCCCTCGTAGTAAGGATCGGTAAAGTAATCCTTGCTGATTATCACGTTTCCTTTTTTGTCGGCTGACTTGTACGCCATCGGGATGTTAACGTATCCGCCGGAGATGGAATAGAGGACGTCGTTATCGTCATAGAAGTAATAGCTCTTGAATTCAAGACTGTAATCGGTATCGCCGTTCACTTCTGTCTGATAGATGTGCAGCTTGTGGTCTTTCCTGATCGTGATGCTGCCGTCATCGTTTACCTTTACGTCGCCGTCATCACCGCTCAGTCTGAAATCTCCGTCATCATCAAAGAAGTTGGAGTACTTGTAGAGCGCGATCTTCCCGTCGTTGTTGAGCATGTTGCCGTCAGCGTCAGTAGGGGCGGAGACGTAAGGGAAGTTGCTTTCATCCTGGAATTCCTTGGCGATGACTTCCATTGCCGTGCTGTCAACGGTCGAGTAGATCTGCAGCCCTTTTGTATAGACCATGCGCTCCGCGGTCTCGTATTCCATGCCGTACTGATCCATCAGATCGCTTATGATGGTATCAACAAGATACTCATGGAAATATGAATAGATACTGCTGCTCGAACTCAGGTTAGGATCGATGAAATCGTTCAGCTTAAGATCGTATGCGGCGTCATATTCATCCTTGTCGATGTATTTCTGAGCCAGCATCAGATCGAGAGTGAGCTGGCGTCTGTCTCTTGCTATATCGTTGGTAACGACAGTAGCAGGCTCTGTTGCCACGACCTGGGAATCCACTACGTCCTGAGCTTCGCTGCCCAGCTTGAGCAGGGCATAGGTATCAGGAGACTGCGGCAGGGCGGCAAGGGCGGCGCACTCAACAAGAGCAAGATCCTTTACGCTCTTGGAGAAATAAGTCTTAGCCGCGGCATTTACGCCGTAACAGCCGTGCCCGAGGTAGATCGTGTTCAGGTAAGCTTCTATGATCTCTTCTTTACTGAGGGAGTGTTCCAGCCTGCTCGCGTAGTACATCTCCAGCAGTTTTCGCTTGATACTTCGGACACTCTTCGTATCTGCCAGATAGACGTTTCTGGCCAGCTGCTGGGTGATGGTACTGGTTCCGCTTATCCGCCCGCTGCCGGTAAATGACGACACTACGGCGCCTATCATTCGGGTCCAGTTGAAACCGTGGTGCTTCCAGAAAGTCTTGTCTTCTATGGCAATGAAGGCGTTTATAAGATCTTCAGGCATATCCTCATACTTGACGATCTTACGGTTCTCAGTATAGAAAACATTGTCTATCTGATTGCCTTCATCGTTATAAACGGTCGAGGAAGTATCTACAGCAGAATAGATATCCTTGTAGTCGTATTTCGGAGCGACCGTTATTATGGCGAGCGCGTAGATCAGTCCTGCCATAACACAGATAAGACCGACAGCGACCATATCGGCAATAAGCTTCATGAAGCTGAACTTGTATTCTTTGTTCTTTATGGTCTTGCCGTTTTTTACATATGTCGCGCCCTGAGAAGGGTCGTAGTTCTTATTCTTCTTCAGGAAAAGAAAACGTTTGACGCTGCCTTTCTCTTTTTTAGCTTTGGATTTCTTATTTGATTTCTTTGAGGCCTTCTTAGCTGCCGCGGTTTTGCTTGCGGGAACGTCTTTGCCGGACGGCGCGGCATTGCTTTCGGATGCTTTCGTATCCGGAGAAGGAGACTTCGCGGCTGCTTTCTTTTTTCCTTTTGCTTTCTTGTTCTTTTTCTTGTTTTTTCCCGAAGCCTTTCCCGAAGCAGGCTTTTCATCACGAATGTCTTTCTTGCCTTCTTCGGCGACCTCTGCGGCTTTTGTTTCTGTATCGCTAACTGCCTCTTTTTCTGCGGCAGGGGTCTCTGCGGCTTCTTTAACGACAGGATCGGCAGTTCCGCTTACGTCCTTAGCAGGGTGGCTCTCCTGTATTTTCTTCAAATCAGGAGCTTCCACGCTTTTCCAATGGAAAGTCTGCGCGGCCGTCATTCTGGTCGTGTTGTCTTCATCCAGATATGTTGAGTAATCAGCAGACAATTCGTCAGCGGGATTCTCGAACTTTGCCAGAAACTCATCTATCTCGTTTTCTGTATCAGTTCTCTTGTCTCTGTCTGATCTCATCGTTATCCTCCTAATGGGTTGGATTTCAATATATTATTTTATCATAAATCTTCTTATTATTTAAAGATTGATGTATTGCCCTTTGCCTTGATATAGCAGAGGATGGTATTGGCGATCCTTGTCGCGTTGGACCCCTTCATTCTTATGTGTATGATGTCTGCCTTTCCGTTCTTGGAGGCGAGATAAGAACAAGGCGTGAAGAAGTTATCCGTTTCAGCCCCGAGCCGGATATCGTTCGTATCGATCTGGTTGACCTTTTCATAAGTGTTACGGAACGTGCGGGCGAGTGAGTCTCTGTCATTAACGAATTCTTTGATAAAGCTTTTCTGATCGTATTTGCACTTATAGAGCTCAGCGGCAGCTTTGTTGTCATTCATGATCCTCTCGGTGAAAAGGTCATTGACTCCCTCGGTTATTACAGTCAGCCTGATACTGTCATCGTCGGCGTTCAGGCCCGTAAGACAGTTATAGCCGTATACGTCTCCGGCCTCTTTACCTTCAGGCATGGCGTCGTTTTCCGAATAATTGTAGGAACCGCTGTTGATGGTGTAGAGGATGCCTGTAAGCTTATCAGTCGTTTCTTCCGAATACGCTGTTTCCGGCAGAGCATCTTCATCGTCCAGGACCTCATATTCGAATATAAGGTTTTCGTAATTATCTCTGTACGACTTTTCCCAGGCCTTTATGCGTTTATCGATATAATCGGTAAACGACTTGCGGTTATATGAATTAAGGCATATCGTGACGTCGAGCGAGACAGGGTACATATTGCCGTTGCTGCCTATGGTGACATCGGCGACCCTGCAGACCACGGACTTGCTTTTGAGTCTGGTAAGAAGACTGCTGAGAGCGGCTATAGGATCAGGCCTTTTGTTTATGCCCGGACCTATGATGCCCGAATCTATCCCGCTGATCTTGACTCTTACAGCTGTGTCACATGGGTTTTCCTCACGTTCAGCCGGTATGGTGACTTCGGATTCTCTGTGCTGGAATGAAGCGGTAGAGATATAATTCGAAGCGCCTTTGTCGAGATAAATGACCTTGGTTTTCGATGTTATGTATTTCTTGCTGATCCCCTGATAACCTTCTCCGAGGCTCTGCTCGTCATTGAAGAAGACGACTGTCCTGCGTCCCGACTCCACATCGGAGACGGCGATGGCCGCGGCTGAAGCCAGTACCTGAATATTATCTGTCGCGGTCTCATGGTTGAGGCTGACGGCGATAAGGGTAGGGGAAATGTTTTTCTTGCGGCCCGAAGCGGACTTGTCAAAGATGATGTTGCCGTGCTTGTCTTCCTTATATTCAAGAGAATGACTGTCAGCCCATTGTTTTATGAAGTCGGCAAGAGCCTGCCGGTCCGCGAATCCTCCTTCTTCGGAATCGCGTACAGCTTCTAACGCCGTTTTGATCTCCGCGTACGCTTCCCGGTCAAGAAGCTTCGTGTTCCGGGACTTGTAAATCAATACGCCGGAAACAGTCACCAGGACTATCAGGATAAGCAGTATGGGTAGTAAATGTTTCTTTAAGAATTTGCTCATTGTTGTCAAATGTATCAGCACATATTAATACATTGAATATTATACTCTTATAATATGTTGATTTGAAGATGTATAAGGAGTATAGAAAACACTGAAAAATGAGCAAAAAAAGTGCTTGCATTATGAGATGCCATTGTGTTACTATAACTAGGCTTGCGAAAGCGGGCAAAATTACGAAACTATAAGGAGGTGCGGCAAATGTCCAGAAAATGTGAAGTATGCGGCAAGGGTCAGACATCGGGAAATACTGTTTCTCACTCCAACATCCATACAAAAAGAAAATGGAA
>CACYPK010000031.1 GCA_902776285.1 uncultured Eubacteriales bacterium | reverse complement strand
CCATTTGTGATGCATAAAAAAGAGCATTTTTACACGATTTCCTGCGATTTCTGCCTCATTATACCATGCTAGTGCTTTGAAAAAGCATCTATTTTGCTCTTCAAACACCATCACCTCTTCGATCAGCATCTTTATTAACTTTTACTTTTACATTCAACCGCAGAAAATTGGTGCTCCCGGCCGGATTTGAACCGGCAACTGAAGGATATACTGTCCATTCCTCTGCCTTATTGGGATACGGGAGCAAAATGTACGGCAACAGCAAAAGGGAGGACCTCCATTGTGTCCTCCCCATTGAAAATGCAAGTTACATGAGCCCGTTAGCTTATTTTCTTTTCCTTCAGATATTTGGCAAGATCATCCATCGCCATATCCCGAAGCTCTTTCGTAACATCCACATAGATGTTCATTGTAGTGCTTATATCCGAATGACCAAGCAATCCCTGAATGACCTTGATATTCATACCGGATTCGCACAGACGAGTCGCGTATGTGTGCCTGAACGAGTGGCAGCTGATCCGCGGCAGAAGCAGCGGCATGTCGTCACCCTCATGGTTTTCCCACACTTTTTCATTGCAATCTATCATGATCCGCCTGAGAGCCTTATTGATGACTCCCAGATTCAGCACTTCACCGAATCTGTTACAGAAGATGAAGTCCTGATATCCATCGATAATACTCTTGCAGTACAGGCCGCTCTCCTCCTGATTGCGCTTTTCCTCAAGGAACGCCTCTTTGACTGAGTCGAGCATTGGTATCGTCCGGATACTGCTAGGCGTCTTTGGCGTATTGATAGCATAAGTCTGTTTATGATTCCTGTTATAGAATACCAGTGTGTGATTCACATCGATGGTGCCGTTCTCAAGATCCACATCCTTCCAGCGCAGGCCAGTTACCTCTCCGGCTCTCATACCCGTTCCAAGCATGACCGTGATTATCGGTCTCCAGTGTCTGAACAGCTCGCTCTCGTCAAGGTATGACATCAGCAGTCTCTGCTGTTCGACAGTAAGCGCCGCTCTTTTGTCGCTGTCATAACTATGAGACAGCTTGAGTTCCTTGAGGGCATTGTCTGAAGGATTGACGCGGATATAGTTGTCATCAACAGCCATCTGCAGAACCTGATGCAGAATAGTCTGTATATTGTCAGCCGTGGACAGCTTCACGCCATCTATCTCGATAATGCGGTTATAGAATCGTTTTATGTCTGACTTCTTGATACTTGACACCTTCTCCCTTCCAAGAGCCGGTGCAACGAACTGCCTGTACATATACTTGTAGTTATTATATGTATTGTCCTTGATACCTCTCTTTGTATCGCACCAGACTTTAAAGAAGTCGTCGAGCTTGGCTGAATTGTTGCTGATCTTGATGCCTGCATGTCTGTCTGAGACTAGCTGGTCTTCCAGCTTCCTCAGGCCCTCAAGCGTGGATGAATAGAGAGACTGTCGCTTGCCGCGGATCTGATACCTGTATTCATAAGTCCCGTTATCCCGCTGCCGCTCACCTGTCTTGAGCAGCCGGCCCTTGTCGTCTTTTCTTTTCGCTGCCATATCTGCCTCCTTTTCCCAGCTTCGTTTAAATCGAGAACTGTGAGTCGAGGAATTTGGCGAAGCGTTCCCTCTTTATAAGCCTGCGCGTGCCGTTCCATACCACGAAATCACAGTCATCGTCCGAAGTAAGGGCGTTTATCTTTGGATAGCCCATGTTGAAGTAGATCGAAGCTTCCTGCATAGTGAGAAGGCTCTTCTCCCATATTGGGCAGTCCTTGCCATCGACATGATACACTCTGGTTTTCTCCTGCTGATCAGTATCCTGGCCGGCAGCTTTCTTTGATTCTCTTTCTCTCTGCTTTTCAGCAGCTTTGCTGTTCATCTGGCTGATCCTGTCGATCAGTTCATCGAACTGTCTGTCGGAGATCAGCCCGTCATCTCTGAGCGAGGAAATGCATGCAATCTTTATGCTCTGCATGATCGTATTTTCAAAACTGTTATCTGCCATTGTAGTATTCTCCTTTTTCATTCGTCTTGTCCTGATCAGTGACACGCTTCTCGTGTCACTGATTTAGCCACTGTTGCGGCATACCTGCAATGATGCAGGGCTGAAATCGGCATTCTTGACTTTCCCTGCGGATCGTGCTGCCAGCACGCTTTCACATCCAGATCAGGATCTGTGCCTTTGCCGATCGTATATATCCGCCGAGGAGCTCCATCGGCATGTTCATCTCTATGGAGATATCCAGAAGAGTTTTGTCTTCGGTGAAGTATTTCCTTACTATCTCACGTTCTTTCGGCATCATTGCTTTGAGCGCGTCCTCCATATCTCTGTGGCCTGCTCCGTTGATCCACTCATCGCCGACTGGTCTCTCGATCCTTTTGATCGCCAGTCTCTTAAGTATGGTATCCATTATCGGGGCCATATCGTCGTTTTCATCGTATATATATCCTGTCGTTTCGATCATCTTCTTCACCATTTCCTTTCCGTCAGCTTCGCAGCGCAGATCGCTGCATTGCTGCGGCTGATCTCCTCTTCGAGCTTCTTTACCTTTTTCCAATCCTCGAAAGCCTTCATCTTATCCTTTTTGTTCGCTTCCTTCAGGGCCTTGCTCGCCTTTGTTGTCTTGAGATCGAGGACGGTCTTCAGTCCCCTGTCGACACGGTTCATAGTCGCCAAGTCGAGCTGGCCTCTTCTTTCCAGGATCCTGCTTTTGTCGACCGTCCTGATCTGTTCCGCCAGAACCATCGACTTCTTCTCAAGCCCAAGCACGCCGGGCAGATTTATGTGATACTGTTCACCGCGCTTTTCCAGCTGACTCGTTATGAACAGGATCACGACCTCCGGCGAGCTGTCGTTGAAGCTGTCGCAGCTTACGATCAGGATCGGGCGGTTGCCCTGCTGCTCGCTGCCGGCTGTATCCAGCTCGCCTATGTCATATATTTCGCCCCTCCGGAAGAGTCTTTCTTCTGAATCGAATATTTCCATGTTCGCCTCCAGTCTTACGTGATACTGAATACACAGTTTCCCTGCGGAGGTGTCTTTGCAGATCGATATGTATTAAAGCGATGCCTCAGAGGGCGCACTGCTCCCTGCTGCACCGCTTCGTTTCTCTTTATCTATCCGCATTTGTCCACCACGCCCCCGGATCAGGGAATAAAGCAGGCGTGTGCCGGCTAAGCACACTCACGGGGTCACTAACCCCACCGACGATCTATCGGTTTCCCCTCTTTGCCTGGGACGCTCTTAACGCACGGACTGAGACTGGGGAAGCGTATCATTATACCCATCCGGTGTCATTGCGCTCGGCGGGGTGCCCCTCGCTTGATCCTGCAGATGTTGTCGCTCGCCTTGCGGGTCATGGCGCATCACTGGACGGCGCTCTCCTTTTACAGAGCCGGATTAAGAATGTACGAATGCTGATATTATCAGCAACTGCCCTACTGTGTATTCAGTTATCAAAGTTCCTCCACCCGGAACTTTCAGTCTTCATATTTGGCTGTCTTTGCAGTTTTCTGTGACCTCTGTTCCCTTGGTGTGTCCGTATAATAGCAGATTTGAAATCCGTTTTGTTGACTGCGCCAGACCGATTGCAATCGGTCTGACACAGGCCGTTTTCAAGGGTTTCAGCGTCCTCCCCCAAGGTTCTTCATCCCCATCAGATCAAGAACCATGTTCCATTCCGCAACGCTCAGCCCTTCCCTGTTTTCAAGGATCTCAAGATAAATTGCATCGATTGGGGCGTCCCTTCTCAGCCGATAGGCAGACTTATGGATGAGATCAAGGGACTCGTCAAGTGTCAGCCCCAGGCCGACGCATGCGGCTATGACCATCTCTCTTGTCGGCTCATACATATCGTCGCCTTTCATCCTTCTGATCGTTCTGTCGGAGAGGCAGGATACATATGACAGCGTCCTGCTCGAAAAGCCCTTCTCCTTCATCAGGCGTTCCATCATCTCTCCGAAATCTTCCTTAACGCGGCCGATTCTGGCGGCATCTCTCTTCTGCGAAAGCATCTTCATGAGTTCCATGTTGTCAGACATTTTTGTCTCCTTTCTTCATTCGAAGCGGAGACATGGACCGGCAAATAAATCGGGTATGGCAAGCCACATGGAGCTCTCGCTTCATATAGTGGCCGGCCATACCCAATCGCCCGGCTTGTTATTAAGTTGCTTCTGCTGTGCATTGGGTAATGCTCCGGTAGCTGCAGCTGCAGAAGAGACAGTTTTATGTCGTATCCGGGACATATCCTTTAACAAAAAATACCGGAGTTGCTTGACCTTGCTTGGGGGTTTGAGTGGTCAAATAAGCAACTCCGGCAATTTAGTACCTCGTTAGTTCTAACGGGTCAGGGCTCGGTAGCAAGTCATTCAGTTGTGGTCTTCAGGGATTCTACCTGTTCCTTGAGTTCTTCGTAATCTATATATCTGGTCTGCCTGCCTTCCTTGGTCACTATCGCTACCTTGGAAGTCTTCTCGTATAGTATGACATCGCAGACCCGTTCGTTGTCTTTATTCCGTATCGGTGCTCTTATCATAGCGATCATCATCTCCTGCGTGATTAGTAAGCTGTATCCCTTGGCGCATCGCCGGGGAGATCTGTCCGGCGCATGCATTTTGTGCTGGTAAATCTCCTTTCATCTTCAGCATCCTCTCTGCATTAACTAAAAGTGTGTTTTATGGTTTACGGAAATTGTTTTATTGTTTCGCGTTAACGCGTAATCACTTATCTTTTATTAACCTGCCGCCATATTTCTGACGGCAGGATCTCGTTTCCGGCATTATCTGCATCATCTCCAGAGGCTCTGGTACATCCTGAGACGCCTTCCGGCTTCCTTTATCTTCTCGTCCTTCGGATCCGCCTGCAGTCCGTACTTTGTCATCTGTACTTCAGCCGCCCGGATCGATACTCCGAACTGCTTCGCAGCCCTCCTTACGATCTCCCGATACCACCAGTACTGATTGCTGCCGTCATTGACAGTGTGGGTCACCATGAGTTCGTCTTCGAAACGGTTGAATTGCTTCATCTGCTTCTGCACATACGGAATGAACAGTCTCGGTGGCATCAGCATGCATCCTGCGAAGGTATTCGCCTGATGTTCCCTGAAGTCCTCGCTTGTTCTGAGGCTTCCGCTGCCTCTGCCTATGTTGCTCCTCATGCACAGTACGGTGCTTCCAGAGGAATTCGGCACATTGCCTGTGGTGCAGAAGCCTTTCCGAGGTTCTCTTCTGTATACCTTTTGGTGGAGCATCAGATGCCCGGCTTCATGCATTATGGTGAAGAATTCGAAGCCCTTGTGCCAGTGGTTCACTGTCTCGCTGTCCAGTAGTATGGTGCCCGGCGGAACAAGGATATCTCTGGTGCACATGTTGGCTTTATCGAAGACCTTGACTCTCTGAAGATTGAACACCGCAGCGCCTGCAATAACGTCGCCTTTCTTTTCCGTATAGATATCATGGACCTCTATGTTGGAGCCGAGATAGTTCTCTGCGAAATCGTATGGGTCCAGCAGCGCAGGTTCGTAGTATGGATCGTCTCCGTATGAGGTGTATGTTAGTAACTCTGGTCTGTAGTCGTAGAGCACGCACTGTGCGAACTTCGCGATCTCTATGTCCCTGATCACAGGTGTCATGTCTTCACTTGTCCTGCTGCAGCTGAACTCTATCATCTGATATCACTCCTTCTGCTCTTCCTGCTTCTTTCTTTCGAGCTGGCGGATGAATTCCTTCCAGTCGTCTTCCTTTGCGATGCCCGCCTTCGTCATGCGGAGAGCCATCCTAGCCATGTTGCCTGACTCGGTGTTCATCATGACATCTTCTATATCCTCCGGGACCGTTCTCCTGAGCTTACCGGCCAAATCATACATATGGGCCTTTTCAGATTCGGACAGTCTGAGCAGCTTAGCCAACGCTTCATAGTTGAAACCGTCTCCCGGATTCCTTCTGTCATGTTCTATATCACTGTAATACGAGAGCGATATGCCGAGCGAATATCCGATATCCTTCAGCATGACGTCTCCAGCATCCAGCCTTTTCTCACGGATAAACTTTCCGAATGTATTGATGTCCTCGTACATAGGATTCCCTTTCCCAAGCCTCCCCGGACGGACACCGGTGCGCTTTGAAGGGCGCTAGCCGGGATGCTCTGTCATCTATTCCGGTGTTCCGTCTCAGGTATTTCTTAGCTTGTGTCTGAATGATAGCACGGCTTCAAAAATAGAACAAGTGTTCTTTTTGTATTTTCGTGTATCTTTCGCAAAAACGCGAAATCAGGAGAAGATCTCTCCCCTCCTGACCACGATGAATCATATATATTGTGCAGCTCACCATATAGTGAGTTATATAAAGAATACTATACGGCTGGTCAATTGTTAATTGATAGATTATCGATAGTTTGTATTGAAAACAATACAGGGAAGTGTTATATTATCATTATTCAGTATACTGAATAATGAACTACCACTTTTAATATAGGAGGTGCATATGGGAAACGTTAAATATGATCCTATTATTTTCTGTCAGGAAGAATCACTTAACCGTGATGACTTCATTATTGCTACATATTGGGCAAAAGCAAAAACGACTGACACACTTATGCGTGCAGGAGCTGTTGCAGTAGAACAGACAACAGGTACATGGCAGCGTGTTCCGGACGAAACCGATGAAGTCCGCCGCGGTCATGTAGGTCGTGTAATAGCTGTGTACAACGTTCCTGGATATGAGCTTTCCTGCCCTGAGGAAGAACGCTCTTACATTGTAAAAATCGCATTTCCATGGGTAAACATTGGCCCACAGTTACCGGAACTTCTGAGCACGGTATTCGGAAACATCTCAATGAGTGAAAATCTTAAACTCCTTGATCTTGATTTCCCTAAATCATTTACAGATCAGTTTGCAGGACCGCAATTCGGTGTTGAAGGTGTGCGTGAACTGACAGGCTGCCTTGAACGTCCGCCTGTACTCGCAATGATTAAGCCTTGCACAGGCATTCCTGTAGACGTTATTGAGCGCCAGTTCTACAACCTTGCGATATCCGGAGTCGATCTGGTCAAGGATGACGAGCTGATTGCAGACCCTGTATATGCACCTTTCTATGAAAGACTGGAAGCGTGCCTGAAAGCAAGTGACCGTGCTTATGAGGAAACAGGACACAGATGTATCTATGTTCCGAACATCACTGATCGTCAGGACAAGGTGTTTGAAAAAGCTCACAGAGCTGTCGAGATGGGAGCCAAGGCTCTGATGCTCAATTCTCATGCAACAGGATACGGACTCCTCGGAGCTCTTGCTGCAGATAAATCGCTGAATGTTCCGCTGCTTTCACATCCATGCTATGCAGGAGCTGGCTATGTAGGATCAAACAGCGGTATCGCTTCCACACTCGTATTCGGAAAGTTCATGCGTCTTGAGGGTGCTGATATCGTCGTATATCCATGCGCACATGGTAAAGTTCCTGGTCTGACAGACCGTTATATACGAGCTGCTCAGTCAATGCTCTCCGGATTCCACGGAAAGAAGAGAACCTTCCCAAGCCCTGCAGCAGGATTACACCCAGGTATGGTTCCTACTATCATGGACGAGCTTGGTCCGGACGTTGTACTCGGTGCAGGAGCTGCAATGCATGCTCATCCAATGGGCATGAAAGCGGGCGTAGATGCTCTGCATCAGGCAGCAGAAGCATGGAAACTCGGCGTTTCGCTTGAGGAATACGCAAAAGATCATCCTGAACTTCAGGCTGTAATCGATGTATGGGGAGTATATGACCCTAAGAAATCAATCTTCGAACTTACAAATTAAAACCAACAGCCTCCGGGCTGCTTCGCAGCTGGGCTGATACATGGGGTATAAAGCTCAATTGCAAAAACAGATGGGGGCTAACTCAATATTGACGACACATGAGAGGAAACAACGACAATGTATAACATCTCACTTGAAAAAAAAGTCGTAATGATTACCGGAGCTGCACAAGGCATAGGAAAAGAGATTGCTCTTGCGCTGGCTAAGGCCGGTTGCCTGGGAATGTGCATCATCGATATCAAGAAGGATGAGAATGGTGAAAAGACCGAAGCAGAGATCAGAGGTCTTGGCGTTGAAGTCGGCTTCATTCTAGGTGATGTCGCAGAAGAAAGCACGATCAAAGAGGCAATTGATTACTGCATAAACACTTGGGGACATATCGACATTCTTGTCAATAATGCCGGTATCGCTTTTATGGATACCTTCGAGACAGCAACAGTTGAACACTGGGATCTGGTCATGAGAGTAAACATCAGATCGATGTTCCTGACCATGAAGCTTGTTTCCGAGGTAATGAAGAAGCAGAAGAGCGGCGTGATCATCAATATGTCCTCTATCGCAGGCGTTACAGGCGGAAATACAGGTCCTGAATATGGCGCGTCCAAGGCCGGTGTAATCGCTCTTACAAAATTCGGAACCAAGGAACTCGGTCCTTACAACATCCGCGTAAATGCGATAGCACCTGGAACGATCCAGACAGAAATGGTCCGCAATGCATATTCGACCCTTGACGAGGAGACAGTAAAGAAGAAACTCTCTACTATCCCAATGAACCGTATGGGTGATCCGTCAGAGGTCGGAAAAGCGGCATTGTTCCTTGCTTCGGATCTGGCCAGCTATGTCAGCGGTGATGTACTGCTGGTAACAGGCGGAAGATCTACGTAAAGAAAAAGAATATTAAACGGAGGCGCAGATCATGAAAGAGTATTTACTGGGACTTGATTGCGGATCTACTACGATCAAAGCTGTGCTGTTCGATACTGAAGGAAACGAGATCGCATCCTATGGAAGACCTTATAGCATGACTTATCCGAAAGACAACTGGATCGATGTCGATGTAGACACCATCTGGTTCGGAGCGGTCGAAAGCATTCAGGAGCTGCTCAGAAAAAGCGAGGTCGCTCCGGAAGACATCAAAGGTGTCGGTGCGTGTGCATGGGGCTGCGGCGCAGTATTCCTTGACAAGGACGGAAAACAGGTCAGACCTGCATTTTCATCAGGCGACAGCAGAACGATCGCGTTGGTAGATAAGATCGAAAAGTCAGATATTATTGACAGAATCGTTGAAGTAAATAAAGTTGGAGTTCTCAGCTGCCATCCTGCGGTCATAGCTCTCTGGCTCAAGCAGAACGAGCCTGAAAACTATGAAAAAATGGACTGGATATGCGCAGTCAAAGATTACCTGAATTTCAAACTTACAGGTAAGAGATTCCACGAGCCTGTTGATGCTGCAGGCGGCGGATTCTATGACTGGGAGAAGAAGGATTACACATATGAACTCTTTGATCTTATGGGTATTCCTGAGTTCGGGGATAAACTGGCACCGCTGGCAGAGAAATCCATCCAGATCATTGGCGGAGTTTCAGAAGAAGGAGCTGCGGCTACGGGACTTGCAGCCGGAACACCGGTCATCGCAGGAATGATGGATATCTGTGCATGCGCAGTAGGTACCGGACTGAGCGATGAAGGGCAGGCCTGCAGTGTCGTAGGTACATGGTCGATCAATGAGGTCGTAAGCCCTGACAGAATGTTCAAGGATACAGTAGCGACACTCGTTTATCCGTTCGACAACAAGATCATGTCAATGGCCGGAGGATGTACGTCAGCGACAAATACAGAATGGTTCCTGCGCTGCTTTGGTGATGACCTCAAAGCAAAGGCGAAAGAAAAAGGGGTCTCTGTATATGAAGTCATGACTTCGCTGGCGGCAGAGATCGATCCTGAAGAATCCAAGGTAATGTATCTTCCTTTCATCAGCAATCCGAGGATCAGGCTGAACGCATCAGCCGGATTCCATAACATCGAAGCAGGAGTAAATGTAGCAGAACTACTGCATGCGCTGTATGAAGGAATCACATTTGACCATAAGCGCTATCTCGATACATTCGTCAGTCAGGGATATCCTCTGAAAGTCTACAGACTCGCAGGAGGCGGAGCAAAGAGTGCTTACTGGGCGCAGATGTTTGCTGATGTACTCGGCGGTCCTGTTGAGACAATCAGTCAGGGAGAACTCGGGGCACTGGGTAATTGTATCAGTGCAGGCGTTGCGACAGGTATTTTCTCAGATTTTGCAGATGCATGCGACAAAATGCTCGGCGAAAGAAAAGTATACTATCCTGATCCGGAAGCTCAGCAGAAGTATCAGATCAAGTATGAGCAGTGGCTCGGTCTTGTCGACCATATGTGCAAGTACTGGGATTCACAGACCATTGAATAACAATACGTTATTTCCAAAGTTTCAACGATTATTTGTTATTGACTCAATCATAGAAAGAAAGGGGTAAGCACAGTGGATAACAACAACTCAACATTTAAAAAGCTGTCACTGAAAACCCGCATGGCATATGGAATGGGTGACTTCGGAAACAACTTCAGCTGGAACTATGTAAGCTCATTCCTTGCGATCTTCCTTACAGACGTATTCGGCATCAAGGCTGCAGCAGTATCTCTGTTGTTCGTCATAGCGAGACTCTGGGATGCTGTCAACGACCCGTTCGTAGGAAGAATGGCTGACAGAACCAACACTAAGTACGGACGTTACAGACCTTGGATCATGGTCGCCGCACCTGCCACAGCGCTGCTGACAGTACTCTGCTTCTGGGCACACTCAAGCTGGGGCGACACAGCTAAGGTAGTATACATTTATCTCTGCTACGGCCTGCTCGTTCTTGCATACACATGCATGAACCTGCCTTACGGAACCATGGCCGGCGTAATGACACAGGACATCGATGAGAGAGCTAAGCTGACCACAATGCGTATGACATTCGCGATGCTCGCCATCCAGCTCCTCAACACGATCGCTCCTAAGCTGATCGCAGTATTCGGCCACAACGGGGAAAACATGGGAAGAGGATATCTCGGAACAACGATCGTATTTGCCTGCCTCCTCCTCATCGGACAGGGCTGCACGGTCCTGGGATGCCGCGAAGCCATGCTTCCTACAGAAGATCAGCTCGAGTACAAGAAAAAACAGTCTCTGCTTGACCTGATCAAGATCGAGCTCAAGAACACAGAGTTCCTTCTGGTCGTACTCGTACAGTTCATCTTCGGTATCGTTTACTATGGCAGAGCCGGTGTTTATATGTACTACTTCACATACTATGTCGGCGATGTCAACATGATGACAACATACAGCGCGGTAGGTATCGTACCTGCTGTAGTCGGAGCGCTTCTGTATGAGCCGCTTTACAGAAAGATCGGACATAAGGGTAAGGTCGGAGCTATCGCATTCGGAGCTACAAGTATCCTCTGCATCCTGATGTACTTTTTCAATCCGCTCAACAATTATACCGTCTTCATCGTACTGGCTGCGCTTAACCACTTCGTCTTCGGCATGAGCGTATCCGGACTTTACTCCATCATCCCTGATGCTGTTGAGTATGGTGAGTGGAAGACAGGTGAGAGAAACGACGGATTTGAGTATGCTTTTGTTTCCTTCCTGAACAAGTGCGGTATAGCAATCGGCACTGCCGGAATGGTTGCTATCCTCGGAGCTATTGGTTATGTTCCGAACGTTGAGCAGACCGCTACAGTCAAACTGTGGATCAATCTGTTCATGACAATTATTCCTGCAATTCTCTTTGCTCTCGGAGCAGTTGCATTCGCAATGCTGAAGGTAGATAGAAATCTCTATGCAAAGATCACTGCAGACATTGCAGCAAGAAAGAAAGCAGAAGAATAAAATGCAGCATAGATAATTAAAGCAATATTTGGTTAGTATTCTATATGCACAAGCGATGTCCCCCATGCAGCCACAGCATACCTGATTATGCCTCGTCCAACCGGCTGCTGGGGGACGCTTGTATCCCGATTTCTGTTTCATAACAATCAGTTGAAACGTTTGTAAACCAAAGGGAATATGTTTTATACTAATCTTGGACGAGGAGGAAATAAATTATGTATGCTGAAGAACTACTTACCAAACAGGGCGAGACTGTCCTTAATATTTCGGAGCTGCTTCTCAAGATGAAAAGCGGCGAAAAATTACCAAATAATTCTAAACTCAGCAAAGATTATAAAGTGGGGGCGGGCACGGTTCAGGCCGCACTGAAATACCTGATATCCGTAGAAGCAATCGACCTTATTTCCAAAGGGCAGCAAGGAACTATTCTGTCATATGTAAACTACGAAAAGCTGCTTCAACTCTGTGGTAATCCGATAGTCAGAGGTGTAATGCCTCTTCCCAACTCTATTCAGTTCGAGGGATTGGCAACGGGGCTATATAAGAATTTCGACAAAAGCGCCACGCTTCTTAAAATGACATATGTACGCGGAGGAAAGAAAAGACTTGATCTGCTTCTGGACGGAATGGCGGATTTCATCATATGCTCAAGAATGACAGCTGAAAAAGCTAAAGAAGAGCATCCCGAGATATGTATTCTGACCAGTTTCGGAAGCAAGTCCTACGTTTCGAGATGCGGCATACTTTTCAAGGATCCAAATTCTTCAGGCATTAAAGACGGAATGCGGATCGGCGTTGATACAGATTCATATGACCATATCGCACTTAATGAGTATATCTCCAGAAATCACGACGTTGTACAGATACCTATCAAGTACTCAGATGTAGCAACTTTGTTTGAAAGCAGCGTGATGGATGCTACGTTCTGGTCGCTGGATAATTACAAAAATGCATCAAACGGAAAAATCATTGAGTTTACAGGAGATGAGGACAAGATCGTCAGCGATACTATGGAAGGCGTGCTCATCTGTCTTGATGACAGTGATAAAAAGCTGCTCCTTAACGATATTCTCGCTGTCGACAAGATCCGCTGTATTCAGGATCAGGTGATCGCAGGGAAAAGGATACCTTCATACTGATGCGAAAAATGCGGCCCTGTGTCTGATGCAATGCTCCTTCCTTACAGATTGACAGTCACAGGAGGATCGAATATGGCAAATTACAATGACGCATTTGCACTCAGAAATGACAAAGCCGGAGAAGTGATTGCCGAGAGAATGAGAAAGCGTCATTTTCAAGCATGGTACTGCAAAACGGCTGAAGAAGCGAGAGATAAAGCGATCTCTCTGATAAGCAAAGAGGACACCATTACCTTCGGCGGATCGTATACTGCTGAGCAGATCGGTTTGCTGAGTGCTCTCAAAGAGGGCGGATACAGGGTGTTTGACAGAAAGGAAGCGAAGACACTGGAAGAAAAAGAAGAAATCATACGCAAAGCATTCTCTTCAGATGTATTCATAACCAGTTTCAATGCATTTACCGAAGATGGTCAGCTAATCAACATAGACGGTAACGGCAACCGTGTTGCAGCCATAGCATATGGTCCTAAATCAGTCATTGCCGTGATCGGAATGAATAAGCTGACCGGAGATGTTGAAGATGCGTTTGACAGAGCCCAGACGATAGCTGCTCCCGTGAACGCGCAGAGGCTGGAACTGAAGAGCGGCTGCGCTAAGACTGGGCTTTGTTGCGACTGTCTGGCAGAGGATACGGCATGCTGCTATTATCAGCGGATCCGGGCGTGTCGACCTGCAGGAAAGATCAAGGTCATCCTGATTGGGGAAGATCTTGGCTTTTGAAAAACCGATAAATAACGGACATCCGGTCTCCTGGCTATAGTTTGTTTTCCACCTAAGACGACTGTTGAAAGATACAGTCGTTTTTTTATCATATAATTGTTGATATTGAACACATAACAGCAAAAGGATGATCAGAGGCAAAATGAAAAAACAAAGATTGCTAATTATAGTATCCAATTTATGGAAAGCTATTTACTCTTTTCTCTCGTTTTCTTTTTTATTGCTTCAACCGCGGTTTGTAGCTGCGCGTCTTCTGTTATCGCCTTCTCCATTTTCTCTATTGCATGTATAACTGTTGCATGGTTTCTGCCGCCAAAGAGCTTTCCGATATCCGCTAGCGATATGTCCGTATTTTCTCTTATGAGATACATCGCAACCATTCTTGGCAGGGTTATGTCTGCACTGCGTTTTTTTGAATCTATATCACTGGTCTTGATCTTATAATACCTTGCCGTTTCTATCTTTATCTTCTCCGGCAACATCGCCTCGTCGCCATTTTTTATTATGTCCTTGAGAATCCCTTTCGCATTTTCCGCATTGATGTCCTCATTCATCAGCTCGGAAAATGCGACCACCCTGTTGAATGCACCTTCCAGTTCCCGGACATTGTCTGTAAGCTTCTCCGCAATAAGGCAAAGCACCTCATATACATCCGGTGTGATCTCAATTCCTTTCTTTCCGGCAAAACTCTCTAGAATAGCTACCCTGGTCTCATAATCCGGAGGCTGAACGTCAGCTACCATGTTGCCGCCAAAGCGCGTGACAAGCCTTTCATCAAGACCCTTCAGTTCTGCCGGTGGGCGGTCGCTCGTGATAACGATCTGCTTACTGTTCTGATACAGCGATTCGAAGGTGTGAAAGAATTCCTGCTGCGTCGCCTCTTTCCCCTCAAGGAACTGGATATCGTCTATCAGCAGCACATCCAGCTTTCTGTATTTGTTCCTGAAGGTCCTTGTCTTCTTCTCATTGATCGATGTTATAAGCTCATTTGTGAACATCTCTGAAGACACATACAGGACTTTCTTCGTAGGATCACTTCTTACAACATGTATCCCGATAGCCTGCATTAGGTGAGTCTTGCCAAGACCGGATCCTCCATAGATGAACAGAGGGTTATATACCTCTCCCGGAGTCTCGGCTACCGCCAGTGATACGGCATGGGCAAACTGATTGCACTTGCCTACTACAAAACTTTCAAAATTGAAACGCGGGTTGAAAAGCTTTTCCAGCTTTAAGTCGGTATCACTTTTTATGGTTCCTGATAGTGAACCTGTGCTATCCGCTTTATACTCTTTCTCCAGCTTTATGACGATACGCCATGTTTTCTCCGACTCCCTGTTGACTGCTTCCCGTATCGTATCCTGATACCGCTCCTTGATGTGCTTAATCAGATTCTCATTATTGGGCCACGCAAAATAGACCACGCCGGCGTCCTCATCCAAATGGTGAACATATAAAGGTTCAACAAAGGTCTGGAAGCTGACCTGCAGCAGATTTCCCTTGAGATATTCACGAGCCTTATTCCAAAACGAGTTCAAACTAAACCTCTTTCAATTTCCGCCGTGCTGCTCAAACGAAAAGCGGCAGGGACATAATTATAATATATGCTTGCCGCCGCCGGACACGTTTCAAATGTATTTAAAAAATACGGTATTTGCTATTGCATTTTACTATTCCTTCATGCAACCGTTATTGCTTCTGCAGTGAATGCAGTTCTCTCAGAAGAAGGTATTTTGAGTATTCGTCGAGATCATCATAATTATCCGACTGCATAAGATCCATTAACTGCTCTGCCGCTTCTTCCGGTATATAAAACAGTATTTCATGCTGATCCTCCGCCGGCTCCCGATCATCGTTCACATCAAAAGGACTAGTTATTGCAAGGTAACCGTAAACAGCATCATTCGCCACTTCTTCAGGCTCCCTGCCCAGGGTATTTGCAAGCAGACACAGCTTCTTATACTGTGACTCACTCAGATACAGATTTAACTTCGTTATATTTGACATAGTTTTCCTCTTTTGTTCTAAGGCTCGACTTTATAGTTACCTTCTTGAATCCCACTCTCTGAGAAGCGGAACAAATACATCGTAAAACTTTTTGCTCCATTCTGCATGAAACTCTGCCATTTCTTCCCAGCGAGTCTCATCATCCATACCGATACCACCAACATGATAATCAACATAGGACGCCTTGCCCTTATCAAAGCGCCACCAGTTCAATTCTACGCCCAGCTTCGCTTCTATTTCATCCTTATGTGATGTGATATACCGCGTCATCGTTCTCAGCAGAAATCTCACGTTTGATCGCAGCTGGGATGTATCATATTGCATGGACGGAGTTGTGAAGGGGAGAAAGCTCAGGAAAAACCAGCCTGTATGCGATTTCCTGCAGTATCTGCTGACACAGGTTCCGCGTGATGAAAACGGCAAAGAGAAAGCCAAGCGCATCCGTAGCATAATACGTGAACTTCCTTATGTAGTGTTTACGCCGCCGGAGAAAGAGTTCAAGGACTTTGAGTTCCTGCCAGTAGGAGTCAGGAAGGAATCAGGCGGCTATTACGATATGGAGGATACTCCGCTGTTCTCAGGCACCTTCCATGAGATCTTCGTTATGTCACCGTTCGTCAATGGTAGTGTGATTAAGCGCTTCAATGAGAGGAATAACGGATACGGCATCAAAGACCCTAAGTATATGCTCATAACAAGAAAGACATCGCTTTCATATCTGAAAGCCACAGATGTGAGCAACTTCAGCATATACGCTATGCGGGATAACGTTATTGACGGGGAGTCAGCTATATCTGACGATACCGAGCCGGTACAGAGCCAGGATATACATGCCAAGCTGTACATGATGAGGAAGTATTCCGATACGGATCTTTACCTGGGGTCGCTGAATGCGACTCATAATGCCCTGCATGGAAATGTTGAGTTCATGATCAGACTGAAGAGCATGAAGTCTCTTGAGAAACAGACAAAGCGAGAACAGAGCCGTGCGTCCCGCGATGAAGCGAGGTGATGTTAATGCCATACTATACAGAAGAACAGATCAAGGCAGCACGTTCGATGGACCTTCTGACATATCTGCAGACATACGAGCCGACGGAACTGATACACGTCAGAGGCAATACCTACTGCACCAGGGAGCATGATAGTCTGAAGATCTCATCTGATGGAAGATGGTACTGGTGGAGCCGGGGTTTCGGCGGATATTCCGCCCTGGATTATCTGATTAAGGTCAAGGGAATGCAATTTATGGAAGCTATGAGGATTCTTTCTGATGATAGGCAGCTTTCCCCTAAAAATGACGTTCTATTAGGAGAAAACAGACAATATGAGGAGAAAAGAAAGTTGCTTTTGCCTGAAAGATCAGAAACAAATCTAGAAGTGGTCAGGTATCTTTCGGGACGAGGAATTGACAGAGAAATCATCAGGGATTGCATAGATGAAGGACTGTTATATGAGTCGCTGCCATATCATAATTGTATCTTTGTCGGTTTTGATGAGAACGGCAAGGCTGCCTACGCATGTTACCGTGCTACGAATGGTGAGAGACTAATGGGAGATGCAGCAGGATCGGACAAACGGTATGCATTTAGGATCGATCGTGCTAGTAGCACGCTCCATGTATTCGAGAGCGCCATAGACCTGCTCTCATACGCAACTATCATGAAAATGAAGACCGGTGAATGGAGATCTGAACCGATGGTATCTCTAGGCGGAGTGTACGCTCCGAGTCCTAACAGCCCGAGTATAAAGATACCTGCGGCACTGAATAATGCACTTCAGAATCATCAGGAAGTGAAGGCAATTGCGCTTCATCTCGATAATGACTATGCCGGCAAAAGTGCAATGGAAAACATTGCGTTGCAATTGCGATGCAACTATGAGATGAGGAATGAACCGCCACCTTATGGCAAAGACTGCAATGACTATCTTCAGCATTTGCAAAGACAGAAACACTCACGACAAATGAGTAGATCATAATCTCAGAAAACGACTGTCTGTGATAATATAAAGGCAGTCGTATTACATAATAAAGAAGCATACAAATCGGGCTTTAATGAGGGAAGAAAATTGCTTTAGAAGAAGAGAGCATCGTTCAGACATGGCTGAACGGTCTTAAGACTTTAGATGTAAAAACAAAAAAGATGTTCGGCTACTATTGCCTCTATTGCGACGGGCAGGCTGTCGGTTGGATCCATGACAGTGTGTTAAGCTTGCGAGAAGTAGGATTGGATTATTTACCTGAGGATATCAAACGGCCGCATCAGGAAGACAGTATACAAGAATTGGTCATTCCTCTCGACTATGTGAGTGCAGAATGGCTGCCGAGAGCAGTTCAGGACACCGCAGATATACGAAAAAGAATGTGATAAATCTTGCTAATGCTGTGTCAAGAGCTTTTTTGAAAAGCATATAGCAAATCAACGCATACAAACACATCTCCGCAGTTGCGGATTTTTCAGAAAAGTA
>CACYPK010000030.1 GCA_902776285.1 uncultured Eubacteriales bacterium | reverse complement strand
AGTGACCGTATATGTGATCACACCGTCCTTCGCGACATTGCTTGTCGGATTGGCCGTCTTTGTGACTGTCAGCTCGGCAGCTGCCTCGACTGTAGTCACTGTCTCATCATCGGAATCTGTTACTTCCTCGTCAGACGGATCCTTGCCCGTCGCTGTGGCAGTGTTCTCGATCGTGCCCGCGTCTACGTCAGCCTGTACTACTGTGTAGGTGTAGGTGATCTCCTTCTTTGCTCCAGGAGCAAGGCTGAATGCCGGCTCGGTGAGCGTTACCAGTGTGTCGCTGAGCGTGATGCCTGTCACTGTCACATTACCGGTGTTCTCTACCGTTACTGTGTAATTGATCACATCACCGACTTCAGCGTCTTCTGTCTTGTCAGCTTCCTTTGTGACTGTCAGTTCAGGTTCAGCCTCTTTAGTTGTAACATCGTCAGTAGCCTGCCATGTCTTGGAGCTGCCGCTGAACGAAGCAGTAACTGTATTTGTGAAGCTGCCTTCCGCCATGTCAGCCGCAGTGATCACATAAGTCGCTGTCGTGCTTACTGTCTCACCGGCAGCAACGTTTTCAAATGTGCTTGTTGTGAGTGTTACACCCTGGATCTCTGACAGATTGATCGTCTTTGCTTCTTTGTAAATATTCTTTACAGTGATGTTGAATGTGACGGTCTCGCCCTCAGCATACTTATAAGGTTCCTCATCATCGTTATGAGTATCCTTCTTAGTTACTACGAGCGAAGGATCTACCGGGTCATCCGGTGTTCCATCAGTGATGGTCAGCTTACCAGGTGTTGGTGTGATGACGTAATAATTAACAACAGTGTCACCTTTCTTGATGACCGGACCGTCAAATGATCCGTTATACTCTCCCACCAGCGTGCCGCTTGCCTGTGTGTATTTAAGTTCGGCAACTGTATCATCTTCAAGAAGTCCGGTTACTGTGACGTGATCGTTTAAACTAGCCCCGTAACCTTTCTGCTCATTTCCATTGTAAGGAACTGTTTTGTCCTCTACAGTGATCGTCAATGGCAGCGTGTAGAAAATAGTGATCACATTGCCGTCTTCCGATACTGTTACTGTCTGGCTTGGATTATAACTGTCAACAGTAAGATCTCTCTCCTGATATGTTGTAGCAGGAGTAGCCGTGAACTCGCTTCCAACAACCTTATCTGAAGTGTCGTCTTCGGCGACCTGTATTTCCGTTCCCTTCAGATAATGGTGGACTACAACCGGCGCTACAGCTTTTTTCCATACTGCGTAAAGTACGACTATATCGCCATTTGTAGTGGTCAGATTCTTAACGGACTCTTGATCTGTATAGGTCGCTGTTGTAGCTTCAGGGTCTGTACTCCATCCAAGGAAGTTATAGTCCGCCCTGGTGAATGCATTGGCAGTCAGTTCTTTTTCTTCATCATAAATGAAGTGCTCATCTTCCATTGTGCCAGTTGCATCTTCTGCATTCTTATTAAATCTGACATCATACTCTATAGGTTCCCAGACACCAAACATTGCGTGATATGGAGCAAATTCGTCAGCCGCGATTTTTGTAGCCGTCTTGCCGTCTTCACTGCCTATATGGAACGCATTGTCTTTATAGAACAAGTATGGTGTCAGCCCTGTCTTAGTGAAATTAGCTTCATTATTATAGAAGCTGTTTATAGATGCAGCATCACTGCCGGCCTCAACTCTTGCCCAGCCTTTGAACTCATAACCAGGCTTAACACTGTCAGCAGGCTTTCCCTGAATAGGAACAGCATCGTTAATCAAGAGTGTGCTATTGTTATAATCTGTTTCTGAGCCTGCTAGTGTGTCGATATGGAATGCATCATCCCCATTGTTGTAGTACCACTTGAGATGTGTCGGTACTGCATTTAACGAGCCTACATACTCCGCACGAAGCTGAATGGTATATCTATGCTTGGTGACTTCCTGGCCATCTACGGTTTCCTGATATTCTTCATATCTTGCATTTGAAGCTTTGACAGTAAAACTCTCACCCGGATAGATTTTGTTATCATCACCCGGAAGGTCGACATACTTATTATCGGCTTCATCCCATTTCTGCATGACCCAATATGCAAACTCTTGCTTATTAGTAGGCGCTTTCACCGCACCTACTGCAGTAGCTTTCGCTTCGTCCACATACAGGTTTGTATCCTCCGCGGTACCGGTTCCTCCTTTCTTATCATATAATACGCCGATACCATCAGCATCTTTCAGTACAGCACGCCACTTCGCATACAGGTTGAATTCCTTTGTGATCCACGGACGATCAAGGTCGGCGTTTGTCGTAGCGCCGTTGCCCCATTTGTCCATCGGATCAGTCATATGAGTATCCTTATCATAATCCGTATGAACAGTCCTCTCATTCAGTTTGGTTGATTCGTTAAATACCTCAGTACAGGCCTCGTCAGTGAACCATCCGACAAACTCATATCCGGTTCTGGTTCCCGTAGGAGCACTGATCTGCTTATCGTAGGACACTCTGAAGTTCATCTCCTGCGAACCACCCCAATTTAGCGTACTATCGCTCGCCGGAACATTTGGATGCAGGAACACACGGTACTGGATCTGACGCCACTTCGCATAGACCTTTATGCCTCCAACAGGCATTTTGTCCCATTCGTACGGTGTTGTGCAGCCTTCATCAAGATACCAGCCTTCGAATATGTATCCTTTCTCCCCTTCAGGGAGATCCGGAACGTAATTCTTATACTCGTCAGCTATCGTTGCTCCCTGTCCGATCAAACCGCTTTCGTGGATACGATGTTCCGCGCGGTTCTGAATAAAGTTGTTGTCACCATCTATATAGTTCCCGTCAAAATAACTGATCTTGTATTGCTCTCGGTTATATACGTAATTGAGGTGATAAAGCATTGGATTATTACCTGTCGTCCAGTACTCGACAGGGCCGTCCCAGTTTTGTCCTTTTTTGCCAACAAACTCGAACCCTGTGTACTTTGGTTCGTTCTGGTTTGCAACATTTGTATTGCTGGATCGAACCTCCATAACACTATCCTCATAGTAAGTTTTTCCATTATAGACTTTTGTTGGCTTTCCGGTATAGTCTTCCCCCTCGATCGCTTCATACCAGATATGGTATCTCCAGTTATTGAAAGAATTGCCTGGGAAACGCACGAATACAAAGTTGCCATCTGCGTCGTTCGTTTTGCCCAGAATGTTCTCATCCATGACAGAAATGATACCTTTGACCGTGCCGGAGCCAGAAGTGGTAGGACGTGGTTTCAAAGCCGTTCCAACCATCATGACATAGCTGACAGGCTTATAGTCATCCGTTCCGATTATTTTATCGTATGTAGGCCACTTCGCACTTATGTCTTCTCCGTAGTAAGCCTGCATAACAAAGTAATAATAAGTTCTTCCTCCAACACGCTCAGACTGAATGGTATATCCTGTTACCGATGGATGCTGATTGCTAGGTCTATGCCATGTGACAATGTCATTTAAGTTGGAACCTGAACCTGAGCCATTGGCAATATCATACGTGCTGTTTGATGTTCCGTTTCTGTACAGATAGAACTTGAAATTGTACTCGATTCTGTCATAGTAAAGATTCAGAACAGCATCGCCTTCCGGCGTTATGGTTACCTGCTGGTTCTTGCTGCCTTCTGTAAGGCAGAATCCTGTGTAATGGCCATAGTTATTGCCAAATCCTGTAACATAATCCTCATCGCCGTTGTCAACAGATGTATATGGAATTGTCTGTCCAACCGTAGCGTTTTCTCTTACGAGGGAGTCTTTTACTTCATAACCTGTTCGCGCCTGATTCTGTGTCCAGAAAATCACCGTATATGGTGCGGTTGTATTAGCTTTCCAGCTTGCGTAAACAGTGGTTTTTTGACTGATAGTACCGCCAAACTCGAACTTCCCTGTCGTAATGCTGGTATTGTTGCCATGCGCATCAGCGTGTTCTTTGGTATCATACCAGCCCTCGAAACTATAGCCGTTTCTGACCATCGGATTCGCAGGCGCTGTTGTAGGGTCATCTCCCAGGATGAATTTAGGGGCGTTATAAGTACCGCCTTTGCCGTTTTCATCAAAGACAAGCCAGTTTCCTTCAGACTGTTGTACAGCGAATTCAATGCTGCCGGTAATGGTCATCGTGGTGCCGTTTTTGTACGGTTCTGATGCTGCTTCTCCATCGTACATGGCATCGCTGATTTTATCGGCTCCCTCATCCGGGACCCAACCGTCAAATACATGCTGTTCATCGCCCGGCGTAAATCCCTGATTGACCCTATATGAACATCCCGGTGTCGCGTCCGGATCGTTCGCGTCATAAGGATAGAATATCTGTTCATGGCCAAGTGTAACGCCTTCACCGATATAGGATACAACATAGTACTTGAACAGCATCGCGTAGTATGTTAAGACTGCTCCGCCTTCCTCGTCTCCGTCCTTTATATCGCCCTGAACGATCTCTTCAGCCTCATCACGGATCCCTTCAATTGTAAGAGCCTCTGTAGCGGCAGTATAATCCTCTTCATGTGTCCATCCTCTGAACGTTACGCCGGCCGGAAGATCTCCTGTTCCCGGATCAAAAAGGACCTCGCCTATTCTGCCGATATGCTCAGACGAAAAGTCTGATTTCTTGACATATTCCGTAGCAAGGACAGTATCAGTATTCTTATTCAGTTTAAAGACTATCTTAAGTCTTGCGTTCGCCCCTTCTTCAACGACCGCGTATACCGAGAACTGATCTGCTTCGAAAGCAACTTCCCTGCCGCTTGACTCTACAACATTGTCTGAGAGTTTCTCAGCGTTCTTATTGTCATCGACGTGGACGACTGAAGGGTTGTCGATATCGGAGAATTTGGACGACTTCAAACTGACCGAAACAGGATGATCCTCTTTCGGCTGTACTTCTTTGCCGTCCTTATCGTAGAAAGTGATGTCAACAGCCTTGACGACTCTCGCGTCGCCGCCGAGCTCGTCCTTTACAGCGTCTTCGACTTTGGACATCTCACCGGTGCCGATAGCCCTGACCTTCATCGTGGTCCCCTCAGGGAGCGATCCCTCAGGCGCGTCAACAACTACATTGACGCCATCGGCCTTGCCGGTGAAGTGCTGCTTCGGGAAAGACTCCTCTTCAGGCTCTTTCTCTTCTTCTACGAGAGCTTCCGGCTCCCCGGCCGCAGCCGGCTCCTCCTCCTGCACATCTTCGGATGAGGCTTCTCCGGACGGTATGTCTTCATCCGTAACGCCTTCCTCAGATGGTTCTTCTGCAGGTTCGGACGCCTCCTCTGCCGGAGCCGCCGTTTCTGCTGCAGGTTCCTCTGCAGGTTCAGACGCTTCCTCTGCCGGAGCTGCGGGTTCTTCCGCAGTGTCCGGTACGGAATTGGATATCATCTTCTCTGCAGGCGCAGCTGCCGTTTCTTCCTGTGCGACCGAAGGCTGATCCGCAGTATCGTCAGCAAGTGTGTACACTGACGAAGGCATGTATGTGATCAACATTGCCGCGCACAGCAAAAACGCCAAAAATCTCTTAAATGTTGTGTCCTTCCTTCTCATCGTTTTCCCCCCCCCTCTAAAGGGTAATACTCCGACTGTTTAAGAATGTGATTGTATTGTTTGGTTGTTGATCAGTTGTTCTATTAAATATATGGCAATATCCGGCTGAAGCAGCCGGTTTTGCCTATTATCCCATTTTGACGCTTTATCGTACCCTGTAAGCGCAACATATATCAAGTTGTTAGAACATATAAGTGGTTTTTCTTCATGTATTTTAAGGCTATTCAGGACAGAGTTTCCCCTACCCATATATTCCCAACAGGATACTATCACCAGAAGCGTCATTATTTCCGTCAGTTTTTCAATTCTTTTGGCGTGTTTGCGGGTCCCGGGGAAATACGTAAAAAAGCATAAAAAGAAGGCCGCGGGTATCGACCCGCGGCCGCTTCAGCCTCGAAAGAAGCCGTTCTTCTTGTTATTTGTCGATTACACGTTTTGATTCGCGTCTCTTTACCGCTTTACCAGCCCATAACCTGAGCGAATACCTCACCGATCTTGTCGTGGATGACCAGGTCCGCGCGGTTGTCCGCGCTGGTCGCGCTCATGTTTATGAGCACCAGCTTCTTGCCGTGGAAGTAATGGATCAGTCCTGCCGCCGGATAGACGATCAGAGTGGTGCCGCCCACTATGAGCGTATCGGCATTAGAGATAGCCCTGATAGCTCCGTCTATGACATCGTTATCGAGGCCCTCTTCATAGAGCACTACATCAGGCTTGACCCTGCCGCCGCATTTGTCGCAGACCGGAACGCCCTTGGACTCCAGGACCTTCTCCAGCCCGTAATACGCGTGGCATCTCTCGCAGTAATTGCGCAAGGTCGATCCGTGAAGTTCCCACACCACCTTGCTGCCCGCCTTCTGATGCAGGCCGTCGATGTTCTGCGTGACCACCGCCTTCACCTTGCCCTGCTTCTCCAGCTCGGCCAGCGCCTTGTGGCAATTGTTAGGCTCAGCGTCCTCGTATATCAGCTTGTCCTTATAGAACTCAAAGAAGTCCTCAGGGTGCCTCACGTAGAAAGTATGCGAGATCATTTCTTCTGGCGAGACAGTCCTGCCCAGATCCTGATTGTAGATACCGTTGGCGCTCCTGAAGTCAGGGATGCCGCTTTCAGTCGATACACCCGCGCCGCCAAAGAAAACGATGTTCTTGCTCTCATCGATTATCTTCTTTAATTCCTTGATCTTGTCGTCCATAACTTCCCGCCTTTCTCCTCAGTTACTCATCTCCTCACTCTTTCACTACAATTCTATTATAGCACCCTGACCGCCAATGGGAAACTTGCCATTCGCAGGCAGAAATGCTGATTTCAAAAATAGTGCTTTTATTGTAGAAATGAGTGCCTTTATCGTTTGAAGTATTTTGCCGTTGATAGTAGAATCGGGTCCCCTGGAAAAATCGCCTTGGTTTTCCACGAAAAACAGCACTACGACCTCAGGCAAAACACCGCTATATCCACAAGCAAAACACCGCTATATCCTCAGGCAAAGCAACACTATTTCCACAAGCAAAAGGAGCGTAAAAATGTCATTTTTAGACGCGAATCTGAATCAAAGACTTGAATATGAACTAATGATACTAGAGCACGACAGAAAGGAATATGCCGATCGTCTGGAGCGTCTTCACGACTGTAAGGGCGCTTTTCTGCGTCAGTCAAATCATGGTTCCCGCAAGTATTACTATATCAAGAGGCCGGGTTCTTCCTCGTATAGCTATCTTGGAGAATCATCGCACCGCGAAGTCGCACGTGTACGCGAGGCACGTTTCCTAGAGGAAGCAATTCGGCGCATCGACCGCGACATCGATCTTGTTAAGTCGTTAAAGAACGGTTTTCTTCCATATGATCCAAGCTATGTTAATGAAATCCTTCCGGCCATATATCGTAGCGAGGTGCCGCCTGTATCAGACTTATATCGGCATATGAGTGCGAAATGGAAAGCCAATCGTCTGACTTATCAAAAGCAAATGCCCGAGAATTATCCGCAGAAAAAGAGGCACCGGACATCTGACGGGATCATGGTCAAGTCGGTAAGCGAAGTCGTCCTGTACGAAAAGTTCAAAGATGCCGGTCTGACGCAGATATACGAATTGCCTTTTGTACCTGCTGATCATGGGCCGGCGCTGTATCCGGACTTTACCATATTGTCGCCGATCGATATGAAAACTGAGATCTTCGTTGAATATGTAGGGATGCTGGACCTGCGCGACTATAGTGAAGGTTTCGCAAAAAGAATCAGAAGGTATATTGAAAGCGGATTTAAGCCCGGAGTCAATCTATTCTTTGTATTCGGCGATAAAGACGGCAACATCGACTCGATGCAGATCACAAAGGTGATATCGGACATCCTCGGAACGAGAGCTGCATAAGGAACGAAAGATGCGTGAGGAACGAAGACTACACTATAAACGAGGGTTGCGTAAGGAACGAAGACTACGCTATAAACGAGGGTTGCGTAAGGAACGAAAGATGCGTGAAATCGCGGGATGCATAATAACTGAATAAGATTTAGTGGTCCCTGATAAGCTGAAATGGCATGAGAAGAACCACAAGAATGACGCTTCACCTATGCTTTTGCCACGACAAGGACCACATTATCTACCTAATTTGCTCTTAGATCATGTGCAAATGCGCCACACTCGTTGCAATTCAACTAAAAATGAACGCTGCCTGAGAAAATCCGGTTGTGAATACTCGCAGCTGTGAATAACTATACAGGAAAAGCCACTTCCGGAGGTAATTGGGAAGGCATGGCAGGTTGCGATTGACGCTTCTGTTGATGATATGAAATGAAAAGGACCACACATGTGGTCCTTTTAGGTGATTTGCAGGCATAGAAGCGTCACAAAACTCTGATTATTATTCTGATTGCTCTTCTGAATTATCCTGATAATAAGTGCGATACTGTTGCGTTAGGCGCCTGTGGATATCGTTCGAGATGTCTTTAGGAATTGCTCAAGATGTCTTCAGGACTTGTTCGAGATGTCTTCAGGGCTTGCTCGGAGGATCTTTATTTCAGGCCGGAGGCCATCATGTAGATGTTGAAGATGTCTTCCGTGTTCAGGACCTTGAAGTTGCCGATGGTGCGCGCGTCCTGGAAAGTCACTCCCAGGGCCGCCTTGCGGCAGGCCGCCTCGTCAAAGTCGAGACCGAGTCCCTTTATGTCGGTCGGCATGTCGATCGACCTGAAGAACGCTTCAAACTTTTCTATCGTCTTTACCGGATCGCTCTCGCCGAATACGCCCTCACCCAGCTTGACGAATCTGTCAGGATCCACGCTGAGCACATATCTTGCCCAGGATCCCCAGATGGCCGCAAGGCCTGCGCCGTGCGCCACGTCGTATTCCGCCGAAAGCTCGTGCTCTATCTGGTGGCAGGCCCAGTCTCCCTTGTTGGAGTTGCCGGCTGCCATCAGTCCGTTATGCGAGAGCGAGCCGCACCACATGAGGTTGGCGCGGGCATCGTAATCGTCAGGCTTTTCGAGAGCCACAGGTGCCCACTTCATGACTTCCTTGAGCAGTGTGAACGACAGCTGGTCCGTGAAGTCGAGAGCATAGCCCTGATGGAAATATCTCTCAAGTGTGTGCATCATGATATCGGTGGCACCGCAGGCCGTCTGGTATTTGGAAACGGTCGTTGTCAGCATAGGATCGAGCAGAGCGAACTTGACTCTTCCGAAGTCGGTGTTGACGCCTCTCTTGAATACAGGGTCGGTCTCATCGTTAGTGATGACTGACGAATCGCTCATCTCAGATCCGGTAGCAGAAAGCGTAAGTACGCAACCGACCGGAGCTGTGCCTTCCACCTTGCGCTTGCCGCAGTAGAAGTCCCAGACATCTCCGCCTCCGTAGACGCCGTATCCTATGGCCTTGGAGCTGTCGAGTACTGAGCCGCCACCGACCGCAAGTATGAAGTCGCAGTCTTCGCTCTTGTAGAGTTCGATGCCCTTTCTTACGAGAGAGACTCTCGGGTTAGGTACTACACCTCCGAGTTCAACATACTCGATGCCGGCTTCTCTGAGTCTGTCCTCTACGTTGTCGAGCAGGCCGGTCCTTCTGACCGAACCGCCTCCGAAGTGCAGCAGCACTTTGACTGCGCCGTAGCTTTTAAGCACATTACCGATCTCATCCTCTGCCCCAACGCCGAAGTACACATGAGTCGGCGTAAAGTATTCCATGATTGCCATAACATTTCTCCTTTTTCCTTTTGGTCCGCACCCTCTTTGTTGCCTGTTTTGCGCCGCCGTCAGATCCGGCCCATCTCTTTGTCTATTTTACGGTTCCTTATATAAAGACATACATCTGTGGTCACAAGCAGTATATCAATTATATAGAACCAGAATGAGTACTGAAGCTCGCCCGTCTCCCGGAAGATGATCAGTTTGGCAGCAACTCCGAAGAGATAGCTTATGATCACAATGATCTCAAAATACACGCTTTTGCCGAGAGTCGTTTTGCTCTTTATTGATTTTGCTATGTTGAACGGCCATGAGCAGCCAAAGCCGATAAGCATGATAGTCTCAAATAAAACTGCTGTTTTCATGGATTTTCCTTCTTTTAGTTTCCCGCCTATTTTCTTATTTCCTCGAAGAGGATAGCCTCGTAAGGCTTCATATGCATTATCTCTTCGACCTCCGCGTCAGTGCGGCCGCAGTTGGTCATGCGTATGCTGAGCTCGTCAAGTTCAAAGTCGCCCGGCATTATGAAGTCAGCGCGCGTACCCGAGAAGTTGCCGACTATCAGAAAGCGCTTGCCTTCATGGCATCTGCTGTAAGAGATGACCTGTCTGTCGTCAGGGTAATACTCTACCGTACTGCCGTACAGAAGCGTCGGTTCGCTCTTTCTGACCGCGAGCAGTTTCTGGTAGAAACGGTAGATCGACCTGCCCGGATCGAACGCAGGGTCCGCCGGATCCGTCACAGTGGTGCTGCTTTCCGACAGATCCTTTTCAACATTGATGTCGACGTAGTCAGGGTTGACGCACTGCCACGGCTCCGCGCCCTTGTTGAATCCCGCGTTGACGCTGCCGTCCCACTGCATCGGAGTCCTGGCATTGTCTCTGACAGCGCTCTTCATGAGCCTGAACGACACCGGTTCAGGGAGATGCAGACCCTTGGTCATGTCAAATATGAAATGCGACACCGGGTCCTTCATCTCATCACGGCTCTTGAAGTCCGTGTTGGTCATGCCGATCTCCTCGCCCTGATAGATGAACGGAGTGCCCCATCCCAGGAACGTGATCATCGCAAGGAACGTCGCTGCCTCGTAGCGGAACTTCTTTGTGTTGATGCCAAAGCGGCTGACGCTTCGCGCCTGATCGTGGTTCTCAAGCACAAGTGTGTTCCAGCCGGTCCCGTGATATTTCAGCTGAGGATCGAGCAGACCGCGCTTGAACTGTTTGAGGTTGAACGGCTTCGGTATCATTTTCATGCCGAACGCATTGTCAGAGGTCAGGTGCTCGAAGTCGAATATGCTGTCGAGTTCTCCGGACTCCTCGTGTATGTATCTGTGCGCGTGCTCCTCGTCCGGTATATAGGACTCTCCGACCGTGTATGTGTCATAGCGCGAAAGCGCTTTGTCATTCAGTTCCTTGAGGAACTCATGCATGCGCGGCCCGTCGACGTAATACGGCACGCCCTTCTGGAAGCGCACCGGGTTTCTGTCATCCCTGAACGGGTACACCTTTGAGATCATGTTGAATACGTCGAAGCGGAAGCCGTCGACACCCTTGTCCAGCCAGAAGCGCAGCGTGTCCGCCATCTCCTCGCGGACCGCCGGGTTCTCCCAGTTGAGGTCAGGCTGTTCCGGCGCGAAGAGGTGCAGGTAGTATTCGTCGGTGCCCTCTATGTGCGCCCAGGCCGGACCGGTGAATGACGAGGTCCAGTTGGTAGGCGGGATCAGCTCGCCTTTTTTATTGCGCCTGCCGGGCCTTATTATGTAGTAATTGCGGTAAGGCGAGTTCTTGTCGGCAAGCGCAGCCTTGAACCACTCGTGCTGGTCGCTCGTATGATTGAAGACCGCGTCCATGATCACCTTAAGCCCGCGCTTGTGACACTCCGCCACCAGCTCATCAAAGTCCTCCATCGTTCCGAAGGCCGGGTGTATGGCCCTGTAGTCGGCAATGTCGTAGCCGTAGTCCTTCCACGGCGACTTGTAGAGCGGCGAGAACCATATCGCGGTCGCTCCGAGATCTTTGATGTAATCGAGCTTGGATATGATGCCGGGGATGTCGCCCATGCCGTCGTCATTCGAATCCATATAGCTGAACGGGTATATCTGATATACCACCGCTTCTTTGTACCAGTTCGTTTTTGTAGCCATATCGTTGTCCTTTTTTGTTATAGTGGCCGGATGAGCGTGAGATGAGCGTTACGAGAGAATCGAATGCTCTTTACGGCCGTTTTATGCAGATGTTACCGAGAGGAGTACCGGCAGCAATTGCTTTTTGCGGCTCATGACTCCCGGCATGTCGTATATCTGTTTCGCGATCTTCGCGTAAGGCAGGTCGCGGTTCGACCTGCAGTCCGACACGAGCAGCACGCTGTTTTCTCTGAGTACGTCGGTGACCATCAGGAGCGCCCAGTCCAGTCCCTGCGAGTCAGCGATCTTCTGCAGCGCTTCGATGTATGCCGGAGCGTATTCTCTGACATCCGAAAGGGTCGTGACCTCGCACTGGCCGATGCCCATCTTTGTGCCGCCGTTTTCGTACTTCTTGAAATCCGAAAGGATCGCTTCTTCCGGAACCTGCGTCTGAAGGTTGTCTGTTATGCTGAACAGCTTCTCGCCGAATTCCTGCACGCTCGGCACCTTGGCCAGTCTCGCGAGCATCTCCACCGCCTGCATGTCCTGTATCGTTGTCGTAGGACTGCGGAGGATGAGAGTGTCGGCGATGATACCGGTGAGCATGGTCCTTGCCGCGTACTCATCCGGCATGATGCCGTGCCTCATGTAAAGCTGATAGATTATCGTGTTGACGCTGCCGAGCGGTTCGGCCGCGATGAATATCGGTGTTGATGTCGAGAGCGAGTCGAGCCTGTGGTGGTCGATTATCTCCACTACGTCTGCGGTCTCTATGCCCTCCACACTCTGCGCCGGTTCGTTGTGGTCCACCATGATCACTTTCTTGACCGGCTTGTCGAGGAAGCAGCGCCTTGTGACGAAGCCCTTGAACTCGCCGTTCTCCATTACTGCAAGCCCCCTGATGTGGGAGTTGGTGAAGATCCTTTTGCCCTCAACGAACAGGTCATCGATGTCGATGGTCTCCGTCGCCAGCTCCATCATGGACTCGACCGACTCCGCGAGTCTGATCCTTCTGAGCGTCTCTGCCGTGCCGAGGTCCGTCATGAATACCGATCCGTCATATCCGCTGAAGTCCACATCAGGCTCTTCGTCAGCCGCAGCGATGATGATGGCCGGCACCTGTCTTTCTATGGCGTACTCGATGAGCTCTTTGCGCACTCCGAGCACCACGATGCAGTCGTCGATATTCTCAAGCAGGCCGCTGAACGCCTCGAACGTGGCAGCGCCGACAAGCAGGGATCCTTCGATCGTATCGCTCTTTCCCCTGTGCAGCAGCTTTCCCGGTATCACCCGCAGTATGTTTTCTACGGTGACTTTGTATGTAGGGATCTCTTCCTTGTTATCTGACAGGAACCACTTGGTGATGTCATCCACGCTGAGAAGGCCCTTGAAAGCTTCCCCGTCGTAGACAGGAACGACCGAAGGATTCTCCGCGTTGTACGCGTTGACGAGCGCAAAGATCGGCGCGCCGGCCTGTATGTGTATCTGCGGCTCCAGCATCACGTCCCTGACCTTCGCGTAAACGTCCTTTTTGTAAGGCGGGATATCGATGCCCATCGCCTCCATCTGCTCCCTTACCTGGTCGGATACGGGACTGCAGTGGATGGCTTTGTACTCATTTGCCGGATCCGTCAGGTTCTTAAGATTCGCGTACGCCAGAGCGCCGCAGAGGCTGTCGATGTCCGGATTCCTGTGTCCTGTGATATAAACTTTGCTCATTTATTCTATCCTTTTTCAAATATATTCTTGGCCCGGTAAAGCACCCAGACGATGCTCCACACGTATGCCACTGTAACAAATATGTTGGCTCTCATGTTCTCCCTGAAGACTATCATGAGCGCCGCGAACACGGCCGCCATGAAAACCATCTTCAGCATGAACGGCAGATCCATTCCGCAGCTCTTTTTTGCGTATTTTCCTGTGCAGAACAAAAACAGATAATAAGCGATGATCGCCGATGTGATCAGTATGATCTTAGGCAGCAGCGCCACCTCTTCTTCACGCATGAATTCCAGCGATACCGTGATGCAGCCGAGCGCGAATATGATGAATATGTGGATGATCATGTACATCATCCCGCTGTCTTCAAGCTCTCTGTCCAGGAGATGGTCGTATATAAGTTCGTATGAGACGAACAGCCCCGCGACTATGAGGAAACACATCAGCGAGAAATAGATGACGTTCCAGTCAAAGCCTCCGTCGCCTACGAAGTACGCGGAGATCACGATTATCATCTCGCCGAATGTGAGCACCACATAGAGCATGACGCGCTCCGTGAGATGAGTAAAGTCGATCACCCCGCCCGGACTCCTGTTCCTGTTCACTACCGTGAGGATGATGCCGCTGAGTATAGCGGCCAGAGATACCCACCCCGTCATTCCCGGCGAAACGAACGCGGCCGCCAGGGCTATCGCCGCTTCTATGAACAGGATCACAGCCATGCGCTTTATTATGTCGCGGTTCCAGACATCCGCCTGATGGTTCCGCAGCTCAATGACGTACTGCAGCCCTATGTTGATCAGTATGAGCGCCCATGCGATATGGTATTGAGCCTGATACGCGAGCCAGTCGGTGCGCGTGCTCTGCCCAATAAAGTACATCAGATACATGTTGATCAGCAGAAAAACGTGATCGCGCACGCCGTTGCGGCCGAACATGTTTATGTAGAAAGTCGTGAAGTTCCATATCTGGATGATGGTCAGAGTGCACACTATATACGCGAAGAAAGCGGTGCCGGAAACAAAGCCGTTCTCAAAGCTGCTGAGAAGAGCGTTGTTGCGGCCCACCATGTATACGAAGACGAGATCGTATATGAGTTCGAGGTATTCTACTTTCTTCTCTTCGTTCTTCAGCTGGAGCATCTACTTCAGGTGTTTCTCCGCCCAGCGGGTCACTGCTTCACGGGCCTCAGGGCACTTGCTCCCCTGTATGGCCAGAGCCTTTTCGACCTTGGCTCCGGTGCAGAACTTCTTGAGGTCGCTGCGGCTTTTGGCCTCACCGCTCCCCTCGTGCGTCATTACCGGCCAAACGTGCTTGCCTCTGAAGTGGAGCTCCTCCAGCTGACCGAATACGGCGCACGGATATGTGCCCCACCAGCACGGTCCCGCGATGACGATGTTATCGTACTCGCTTATGTCATGCAGGTATTCCTTGAGTTTAGGACGCGCGTTGTCTCTCTGTTCCTGCTTGGCGACTTCCGTGCACTTCATGTAATCGGCCGGATAATCATCTACCGTTTCTATCTCAAAAAGGTCGGCGCCCACCGCGTCGCGTATGTACTGCGCGACCAGTTCTGTGTTGCCCACTTCCAGGTCGACCAGCCTGCCGTCCACATAATTCTGTCCTTTGCGGGAATAATATATTACTAGGGTTTTTGCCATTTCTTCTCCTGTTTACGGCGGCACATACCGCCGCGCTTATTTCTTCAGTTTTGCTTCTGTACCTGCCATGAACTTATCGGTATCAATGATGAAGCGCTCATGAGTGCCGCCGCCTATCGGGCCCGCGTCATCGGACGCGCTGACCTTGAATACCAGTCTGCGCCTGTCTATCTCGATGAGTTCGCTATCGCACGTTATGCGCGCCCCCAGCGGGCTCGCGGAAAGGTGCTTCACATCGATGTGTGTTCCGACAGTGGTCTGGCCTTCTTTCATGAAGGGCTCTACGCTCTTCCAGGCCGTGTTTTCCATAAGCGCGATCATTGCAGGCGTCGCGAAAACAGGCTGTCCGCCGCTTCCCCACGCGTCGGCAGTCATTTCTTTAGTGACTGTCAGCTCTCCGTGATTCTTTATCCCTGTTTTCAGTTCATCCATTTCATTCTTCTCCCTGAGTATCCTGATCACATTGTCCGATACCATTGTACCACTTAAGCTTTTTTATGGAAAACTGAAACAGCAGATTTTGGGGTCTGCGAGACAAGGAAAACGACATTGTCAAAGTAAAAGAGGTGTCCGCGCGGGACGCCTCCTGTTATCTGCTATCAGCTCCGGCACGAAAACGCCGGAGTTTTATTTGCGGCCTGTTACCTTGTCATACTGAGCGGAAGTTCCATCCGGTTAGCTTCCAGGAGTTCCCTGTTGCTGAGGACCTCTCTCGCAGGACCGTCTGCTGCCACGCGTCCTCCCGAAATGAGTATGACCCTGTCGCATGTGTCGAGTATCATGTCCAGGTCGTGCGACGCGATCAGCTTGGTCTGATCCAGCTCGCGTATCGTATTGATCACGAGCCGGCGGTTGAACGGATCGAGCGCGGACGTCGGCTCGTCCATCAGTATGGCTTCCGGTTCCATCGCCAGTATCGTGGCGATGGCGGCCATGCGCTTCTCGCCGCCGGAGATCTTGTGATTGTAGCGGTTCTTGAGGTATTCGAGATCGAGCCTCTTCAGCACTTCATCGACACGCTGATCCACCACTTCACGGCTGAGGCCGTAGTTGAGCGGACCGAAGATCATGTCTTCGTAGACCGTCGGCATGAACATCTGGTTGTCGGAGTTCTGTAGCACAAAACCCAGCTTGGCGCGGATCTCGCCGAGCGTCTCCTTCTTCACCTCGATGCCGTCGATAAGGACCTTGCCCTCGCCCTGCAGCAGACCCAGAAGCAGCTTCATGATCGTGGACTTGCCCGCGCCGTTGGCGCCGATGAGCCCTACCGACTCTCCCTTTTCTATCCTGAACGACATGTCATGCAGGACGTTCTTGCCTTTTTCGTATGCGAAATTTACATTTTGAAATTCTATCATTATTATCGTCTCCGAAATCTTTACTGGCGCCTTAGCGCACCACCGGTCCACTGGTTTACCTCGCTATCGGTCCGCCGGTTTACCTCACGATTGGCCCGCCGGCTTACCTTACGATCAACCCGCCGATGAGCTGTGCCAGATCCGCGTATCTGAGCAGAAAGAAGAAAGCAACGCAGACAGCCATGAACAGCGCGTCCTTAACGCTGAACGGCCTGATGTCCGCATAGTGAAAGTGCTCATGATAGCCTCTCAGCATCATGCTCGAAAAGAGTTCCTGCGCGCGGTCCATGCTTCTGAGAAGCAGCTGGCCCAGGAATGATCCCCAGGCAGAGATGTGTATACCCTTCTGGCCCGGCGCGCGCAGATGATAGGCATCGGTCATGACCGCGAGTTCTTCGGTCATCACGCCCACATAGCGGTATGTCAGCTGGAGCAGCGAGACCATCATCGCCGGCACGTGCAGCTTGCGAAGCGCCGCGCAAAGACTATCGATCTTGGTGGTCGCCATGAGCAGGAACGACGCCATCAGGCAGAATACGCCCTTCAGCATCAGTGTGATCATCGAGATCACTCCGCCCGAGACCCCAACGCCTCCGATGGTGACCATTATCTCCTTGTCGAAGAACGGGTTGAATAGACCGACCGCCATCACGAGAGGCAGAACGATGCGAAGCTTGTAGAAGCAAGTGCGCACCTTAACGCCGCTGACCTGGAACATAAGCACCGGCCAGAGCACCATCGGAACGAGGCCGCTCAGGTCGTACTTGTCGAAGGACAGCGTGACCAGTATGTATACGATTGTGGTAAGCAGCTTTGCGGCCGGGTGCAGCTGATGGACCGGTGAACGGCGCGCGGCCAGTTCGTCCATTTCAGACAGCTCGTGCAAAGCCTTCTGCATTTTGTTCATGCCTGCGTATATCTGACGAGCATTTTATATGCGGCGTGCCCGCGCCGTAATCAGTAATAAGGGGCATCCTTCGATGCCCCTCAAACTATACCATATTCCGAGAGAGAATTAGAGTATGGTCTATTCAGTCTTTACTTTTCTTTTGCGGAAGAATCCGCCGATGAAGCATATCAGGATCGCGAAGCCCGCGACTATCGCCGAACCGACGATGCCGGATACCGTTGTGCCGGCAGGCGATTCGCTGCCCGGGAAGGCGTAGTCAGGCAGGAACGATGTCTTTTCCTGGATCGACCCCGCCTTTTCGGCCGCCTGGCTGTCGACGCCGAAGTTCTCTTCGTCGAGACCCATGTTGCTGGAATAACCGCCGTCCGAGTTTCCGAAGAGCGCCCACTCAAGGCCGTCCGGGTTGGAGCTGGCCAGCAGGCTCAGTCCGCCGCCTACCGCGACCGCCACGATAGTGAGTATCGCGACTACCGACTTGAGGGAACGCTTAGGCTCGCCCTCTCCGGTAAGTTCCACGCCCGAGAGAAGTTCCGGACGCGAATTGTAGACGAATACCAGTACCGCCGCTGTGATCAGTCCTTCTACGAGACCGATGGCCAGATGGATCGGCTGCATCAGCGCGCAGAACGCCCCGAACGGCAGCTCCGTTATTCCTGACAAGCTGGTCTCAAGCACTACCGAGAAGGCTCCCAGCTGCAAGGTGATCACGCAGCCTATGATGGACGCCGCGATTATGCGCGCCCGCTCAGCTGACTTGCCCTCACCGAACCATTTGCCGTTCATTATAGGGCGCCAGATGAGGAAGTAGCCGACGAAGCACCCGTAGAACGCCATGTTCCAGCAATTGGCCCCTAGGGCCATCAGCCCCCCGTCGGCGAAGAACAAGCATTGGATCGCCAGTATCACTATCATGGATAGGAAACCGGCGTACGGCCCAAGCAAGGCTGACAGCAACATTCCTCCGCACATATGGCCTGAAGATCCGGTTCCCGGGATCGTATAGTTTATCATCTGTCCCGCGAATACCAGCGCAGACGTTACCGCCATTACCGGAAGCTTTGACGGTTCGTCGTCTTTCTTAAGTTGATGGATCGATACACCTGCCGCCGACGCGGACGCGACGTACATTGTCGCGGCTACCGCCGGTGCCAGTAAAGCGTCTGCCATATGCATAAAACGCGCCTCCTTGATCATTCTTTCGCAGTCGTGCTCTGCGGTACACTGTAATTATATGGGCGGTTTCCGACCCTCACAAGCCCCCGTAGGGGATGAAAAATCCATAAAAAGCGTAAAATTTGCATCATAAAAATCCCGGCCCTTTAACTTCTTTTGGGGTCTGACCCCTCCCTTTAACTTTGATGGGGGTGTTCTGTAAAAGCGTCGTTTTTCGCTTTTACGTTAATTGGGGTC
>CACYPK010000029.1 GCA_902776285.1 uncultured Eubacteriales bacterium | reverse complement strand
TCAGTTGTGTAGATTATTATTTATTGGGTTGAACCGCCGTATGCCGAACGGCACGTACGGTGGTGTGAAAGGGGCTACGGGTTAGCCCCTATTCGATTTGCGTGATTTACGCCGCGCTCTATTCAGATGGCGCGTCTGCAGAGGTGAATGTCTTAGTAATAAGCACTTCATCGCCCCATGTATAGTTGACCACCGTACTTATGCCGGGGATGTCCGTCTCTTGCTCAATTTTCTTGGCAATGCCTCCGAATGTTCCTCCGGCCGCGTCGAGAGCGCTCTGGAGCGCAGCCTGTACCTCTTCGGTCTTGGCGAGTTCTTCAGTGTAGCCTTCCATCGATGCGAGGTCGAATGTATAGATGATGGAGTTTTCTTTGATCTCTACAAGAACATTGGAATCCGACATCGCGCTGTCGATGCTCTCCTGAACGTCAGCATCGTCCTGGACGTATTTTTCGAGCGTCATAGGCTCGCTGGAACCGCCGCCGCATGCGGTCATGATCATGGTCATGCCGACCAGCATCGCAAGCAGTACAAGTAAAACTTTCTTCTTCATAGTGGGATCCCCTTTCCTTTAGTTACCGTTAGCGCCGCCGGCCAGTCCGCCAAACAGGCTGTTGAGCAGGCCGCTGCCTTCATCTTCCGTTCCATCCGATCCCGGGTTAAGATCGTTGCTCTTATATCCGCCGTTATTATCGGTGGATTCCGTACCGGTCCCGTTGTTATCGGTGCTGTTGCTTCCGATGCCGTTGTTATCGGTGTTGCTATTGTTATTGCTGTCGCTGCTGTTCTGGTTGCCGTAGCGACTCTTTGCTTCTTCGGCCTCTCTCAGCGCCTGCTCAAGCTCTTTCTGAGCCTTGGTCTGCACCTTGTCGACGTCCTTTACAAAGTCGCTGATTATTTCATAGACATCCTTGCGGGTCTTTGCCGTCTCGAGATCCTTCTTGGCGTCGTCGATATAGCCCTGGATTATGGTCTGCTCGGCAGTATCGTAGTCCGATACATCGACGTTCTCGACAGCTTTGAGCGCGTCGCGCGCGGCCATCTTGCCGTCAAGTATGCTGTAACCGTAAGCTCCGCCTACAGCTGAAGCGATCATGAGTATGAGCACCAGCAGGAATTTTGCTCCGAATCCGCCCTTCTTGTTATTCATCTTGTTTCTCCGTTTTCTTTACCGACAGCGGAATCATCACGGACTCCGCCATAATATAATTAGTGAAACCATTATACACTATTATAGGTTATAATTGACACATGAAAATCAACAGCATCATTCTTGAAAACTTCAGAAATTACAGAAATCTCGAGCTCGATTTCGACGAGAGCCGCAATATTATCGTGGGCGAAAACGCGCAGGGAAAGACAAACCTTATCGAGGCCATCTACCTTACAGCGTTCGCCAAATCGTTTCGCGCCAACAATACGGCGGATCTCATCAGCTTCGGCGAGACGCAGGGGCGCGTCTGCACCTACATCACTTCCGAGGATATCGAAAAGAACATCAACATAGTGCTGAGATCCGACGGAAAGAAGATGATCAAGAAGGACGGCAAGGTGATACGCAAGACTACCGAACTGCTCAATAACGTGGTGGTCATCATCTTCTCGCCGGACGACCTTCGCATAATAAAGGATAATCCTGAGAGGCGCCGCAGCTTCATCAACCGCGAACTTTCGCAGATGAGACCGATGTACTACGACGCGCTGAAGCGCTACAACGACTCACTCAAGGAAAAGAACGCGCTGCTCAAGGGCTACTTTAATATAAAGAAGAAAACTTTCACTCGCGCCGACAACCTGAGCCTCAACGACCTGCAGGGCGGTGCGGCCCTTGACGAGAAGAACCCTTACGACAACAGCCGCAGGTTCAACGAGGAGATGCTGGATATATATGACCGCCAGCTGGCTGATACGGGCTACGAGATAGTCAGGTTCCGAAGGGAGTTCGTAGAGATGCTCAGCAGCGAGGCCGGCGAGATCATGCGCAAGATATCTGGCGGCCGTGAAGAGCTTAAGATCGAATACAAGACGACCTGCGATTTCGTTACGGGACCGGAGGGGCGCGAGATCATCTTCAGCCAGATCTATCACAACCGCGATCGCGACATCTATAACGGCTACGCCGGCATCGGTCCGCACAGGGACGACATAGAGTTCTACATCAACGGCAAGGACGCCAAGAAGTACGGCTCGCAGGGGCAGCAGCGCACCATAGCGCTCTCGCTCAAGCTGGCCGAGATAAGGATAGCCAGGCAGATGCTGGATGAACCGCCGGTCCTTCTCCTTGATGACGTTCTGTCAGAGCTCGACCTCGACCGTCAGAAATTCCTTGTAAACGAGATAGACGACGTGCAGCTTTTCATCACGTCCGCCGAGCTCAACGACGAGGTAATAAAGGATCTTCGCGGCGGAACGCTCTTCAGAATAGAGGATGGAACGGTCACGAGAGTGGACAAATATTAAAAAAGATTCAGACAAAAAAGCAGGCAATTCCGGACGTCGGAAAAGCCTGTTTTTTGCATGGGCCCGAAAGACTTGCAATCAGCGGGTTTCGGGATTTCGATGTAGGATTTGGGGCGAAAATTTGCGATTTAAGGGATTTTTTTAAAAATACAAGATGTTGTGGTAAAACTTGCAATAAAATCGCTTATATGGTAAAATACGAGCGAACACACAAGAGGGATACAATGCCCGTTTTTTTATGACACTGCGCCCAAAAGGGCGCATAATACTGCGGCCGCGGAACAAGCGCGGCCTTAATAAAGAAGGTAAATTATATGGCACAGAAACAGGAATACGGCGCAAGTCAGATAGAGGTACTCGAGGGTCTCAAGCCGGTCAGGCTCAGACCGGGAATGTACATCGGAAGTACAGGCCCGGCGGGACTCCACCACCTCGTATATGAAATAGTGGATAACTCGGTCGACGAAGCGCTTGCGGGATTCTGCAAAAACATAACAGTCAGCATAGAGCCGGACAACTCCATCATCGTATCGGACGACGGCCGCGGAATGCCGGTCGATATCCATCCGAAGATGGGAGTACCGGCGGTAGAGGTCATCCACACACAGCTGCACGCGGGCGGCAAGTTCGGCGGCGGAGGATACAAGGTATCCGGAGGTCTGCACGGCGTAGGCGCGTCGGTAGTTAACGCGCTCTCGACGCACATGGTGGTGCAGGTAAGACGTGACAACAAGATCTACGAGCAGGAATACTTCAAGGGTGAAAAGGCCACAAAGCTGAAGGTTATCGGCGAGTACAAGACAGGCAAGACGGGTTCGAGGACACAGTTCTGGCCTGACCCGGAGATCTTTGACGAGACGGTATATGACTACGGAACGCTCCAGCGCAGGCTCCGTGAGATGGCATTCCTCAACAAAGGCCTCTCGATCGACCTGGTAGACAAGAGGACCAGCCCGCAGACGAAGGATCACTTCTGCTTTGAGGGCGGCATCAAGGAGTTCGTCGAATACCTCAACCACAACAAGGACGCTGTCAACCCGACGATCTTCTACTATGAAGCAGAAAAGAAGGGCTACTCGGTAGAGGTGGCGCTTCAGTACACCGACAGGTACAGCGAGAACATCCTCAGCTTCGCCAACAACATCCATACGAACGAGGGCGGCTTCCATGAAGTCGGATTCAAGTCCTCGCTCACAAGGACCATCAACGATTACGCCAAGCGCAACAAGTTCATCAAGGAGAACGAGGACGCGTTGCTTGGCGATGACGTCAGAGAAGGCCTCACCGCGGTCGTTTCGGTCAAGCTGACCAACCCGCAGTTTGAGGGACAGACAAAGGCCAAGCTTGGAAACGCCGAGGTAAAGGGTTTTGTTGAGACAAATACTACAGAGCAGCTGACATACTTCCTTGAGGAGAACCCTAAGCAGGCAAGAGTCATTATCGAAAAGTGCCTGAAGGCGCAGCGCGCGCGTGAGGCGGCCCGCAAGGCCAGAGAGATCACCCGTAAGACATCGGTTCTCGAGACCACGTCGCTGCCGGGCAAGCTGGCTGACTGCTCCGAGAAGGATCCGGCTCTTTCGGAGATCTTCCTGGTAGAGGGAGACTCCGCGGGCGGTTCCGCAAAGCAGGGACGCGACAGAAAGCGTCAGGCAGTGCTGCCGCTGAGGGGCAAGATCCTCAATGTAGAGAAAGCGAGACTCGACAGAGTACTCAGCAGCGAAGAGATCAAAAACATGATCACGGCTTTCGGGTGCAATGTCGGAAAGGATTTCGACCTGGACAAGCTCCGCTACCACAAGATCATCATCATGACCGATGCTGACGTTGACGGAGCGCACATCCGCACACTGCTGCTGACATTCTTCTTCAGATACATGACACCGCTGGTAGAAGGCGGCTACGTGTACGCGGCCCAGCCGCCGCTCTTCAGAGTCAAGCAGGGCAAGCAGATCTGGTACACCTACTCCGACGCCGAGCAGGAAAAGCTGCTGGCGGAGCTGAAGGGCAAGGGCAGCAACAACAAGATCGAGATCCAGCGCTACAAGGGTCTCGGAGAGATGGACTTCAACCAGCTGTGGGAGACCACAATGGACTACGATAACCGCACACTGGTGCGCATAACCGTAGAGGACGCGCAGGCCGCCGACGAGATCTTTACCACCCTCATGGGCGATAAGGTGCCGCCGCGCAAGCAGTTCATCGAAGAAAACGCGAGATACGTAAAGAATCTGGATATCTGATCACCTATAAATAATATGCGTGCAGTGCACAGCCCTCTCGGGTACGGCTCTCGCCTCGTTGCGGCTTAACGCAGCGGTACTAAGCTCTGTCTGCGCCTGCGGCTTGCCAATCGCTAAGTGCCGGCTACCGCAAAGCCCCTCGAGCGCCGTGACTTGCACGCAAAAAGAAAAGGAAATCAAAAATGGCAAATTTATTGGATAACAGCACCATAATCGAGCACGAGATATACGATGAGATGAAAAACTCGTATATCGATTACGCGATGAGCGTAATCGTAGGACGTGCTCTGCCGGACGTGCGCGACGGACTCAAGCCGGTACACAGGAGGATCCTGTACGGCATGCATTCCCTCGGCATCACGCCGGATAAGCCGCATAAGAAGTCGGCGCGTATCGTCGGCGAGGTCATGGGTAAATATCACCCGCACGGCGACTCGTCGATCTATGACGCGATGGTCAAGATGGCGCAGGACTTCTCAACGAGATACCCGCTCGTTGACGGACACGGAAACTTCGGTTCGGTCGACGGCGACGGAGCCGCGGCTTCAAGATACACCGAGGCGAGAATGTCACCGTTCTCGCTGCAGATGGTCAGAGACATAGAGAAGGATACGGTCGACTTTGTCGACAACTACGACGGCGAAGAGCAGGAACCTTCCGTTCTGCCGTCCAGAGTTCCTAACCTGCTGATCAACGGATCCAACGGAATCGCGGTCGGCATGGCCACGTCGATCCCGCCGCACAACCTGGGCGAGACGATCGATGCATGCGTCAAGCTGATAGACGAGCCGGGATGCTCGATCGAAGACCTGGCCCGCATCATAAAGGGACCGGACTTCCCTACAGGGGCGATCATCCTCGGCAAGCACGCTGCCCGCGAGGCCTACATGACGGGCCAGGGCAAGGTCAACGTCAGATCCGTATGCGAGATAGAAGAGGACAAGCGCGGACGCATGCGCATCATCGTCAGCGAGATCCCGTTCCAGGTCAACAAGGCCAGACTGATAGAGTCGATGGCCGATCTGGTCAAGGAGAAGAAGCTTGAGGGCATCTCGGCGATCCGCGACGAATCGAATCGTGAAGGCACGCGCATCGTCATAGAGCTCAAGAAGGACACCAATCCTAACGTGATCCTCAACAGGCTCTACAAGCACACCGCGCTGCAGACATCGTTCAGCATGATCATGCTGGCGCTGGTGGACGGTGAGCCAAAGATCCTCAACCTTAAGCAGATCCTTGAGGAGTACCTGAAGCATCAGAAGATCGTCGTCACAAGAAGAACGCGCTTCGACCTCGCGAAGGCGGAGGCCAGAGCCCACATTTTGGAGGGTTTGATCATCGCGCTCGACAACATCGACGAAGTCATCGCGACGATCCGCTCGGCGTACAACGACGCTAAGGAAAAACTGATGATCCGCTTTGGACTCTCCGAGATCCAGGCGCAGGCGATTCTCGATATGAGGCTCGCCAAGCTGCAGGGACTCGAGCGCGAGAAGATCCAGGCCGAGTACAACGAACTTCTGAAGAAGATCGCGTACTACAAGAGCCTGCTCGCCGACGAGCACAAGCTGATGGGAGTAATCAAGGACGAGCTGCTGGAGATCAAGGGCAAGTGGGGAGACCCGCGCCGCACAAAGATCGTAGCGGACGAGGGCGAACTCGATGAAGAGGCTCTGATCGATGAAGAGGATGTCGCGATCACGCTGACACACCTCGGATACGTCAAGAGAGTTCCGGCTGACACCTACAAGGCGCAGCGCCGCGGAGGCAAGGGCATAGTCGGACTCACGACGAGAGAGAGCGACTTTGTGCGCGACCTCATCATCACGAGCACGCACGACTATCTCATGTTCTTTACCGACATGGGCCGCGTCTACAAGATCAAGGCCTACGAGATACCGGAAGCGTCGAGGACTGCCAAGGGCACTCCTGTCATCAACTTCCTCAACCTCAACAGCACGGAGCGCGTAACGGCCATGATCCCTGTCAGGGAGTTCAGACCAAACGAATGCCTCGTGATGGTGACAAAGCAGGGAACGATCAAGAAGACACCGATGACCGAGTTCGACACGAACCGCAAGACTGGTCTCATCGCGATCACGCTGAAGGAAGGCGACAAGCTGATAAGCGTCGCGCTGGCAAGCGGCGATGAAAACGTGCTGGTCGTGACCAAGCAGGGCAAGGCGATCGCGTTCAGTGAAGACGACGTCAGACCGATGGGACGCAATGCCGGCGGAGTCAGGGCGATACTGCTCGAAAAGGGTGATGAAGTCGTCTCCATGGAACTCGACATCGACCAGACCAGAAAGATGCTGGTCATCACCGAGAACGGATTCGGCAAGCGTACACCACTCGATGAGTACAGACTGCAGGCCCGCGGAGGCAAGGGCGTCGCGACTTACGACAAGACCAAGTTCGGCAAGACAGGACTGCTGGTCGGCGCGACCCTGGTTAGCGAAGACGACGAGGTCATGGTGATCAACTCCAATGGCGTCATCATAAGGATACGCGCTGACGAGGTCAGCACTCTCGGCCGCACCACTCAGGGTGTCAAGATAATGAAGGTAGAAAAAGGCAACCGCATCGTATCGTTCGCGAAGGTAGTCGACGAGGACTCCGCTCAGAAGCCGAGCAGCGGCAAGGCTAAGGAGCCGAAAGATCCTAACGTGGGCGCCGACGGCAACGAGCAACTGACGATGCTGTAAAGTACTGAACGGCTCTGCTGGCAATGACCAGACGACTCTTACGCAGGCCACGGAATGACACCGGCGTCACCTTATAAAGAGGTGCAAGACAATAATTCGCAGACCTGCAAAAAGCGCAAAGCAAAAAGCATGCAAAGCTGTAAAAAATGCAAACAGAAAAGTTTTACGTAGAGTAATAGAAACCATAAATACCAAAAAATGAAGATTGCGTTGAACCGGGCATATACAATCCGATCAACGCAATCTTTTCTTTTTCCGGAAGTGCTTTTAAAAAGCAGCAATTAGTCTGAAAAAGAAACAGACAGATATAAGACGGCAGCCGGACTAACTGCAGCAAATGGACTAAAGGCAAACGATGAAGTATTGTCAGCATAAAAAAGCTCATAACCGCCGCAAATAGGACTTTTTTCAAAAAAGTTACATAACGATTACCATATTCTAACAATATGTAACTTTTTAATTGTAAAGGTGCCTTCGGAGAACGCCATTTTAAGAATTACTTGACAATAAGAAGAGAAAAAAGGGTTATTGTCAAATGATATAAGGCAAAAGATCCACTAAAACATAATTGTGAATCATAAAAGTTACATTTATAATGATAAATAGACATAACATGTAACTTTTTTCAAAAAACTCCTCTTCGGGGAACCAGTCAGCATGGACGCGGGGGCTTAAATGGTCTATAAAACGGAATTGGAAAGAATCAAAGAAGAACTGCTCGAGAGAAAGAATGACTTGTTGCAGGAATTGAAGCATCTTCCTGATGGCGAGTTTATGAGCACTGAATGCAACGGCGTGCGCAAATATCTGCAGAGGCTGCCGGCCAAAGGAAACCGAAAGAAGGAGCGCCGTTACGGCATAAAGAAAAAGCCGGAAACGCTAATGGGTTTGGTGCGTAAGAAATACATAAAAGAAGCGATTCCGATAATAGAGCATGACATACAAACGCTAGACGTTGCACTTGAATCTTATAGAATGATCGATGAGAACTCGGTGATGGAGGGGTTCATAGCCAAGTATCCGGAATTGACCGGCGGAATCTACGGGGATACAGTCGATCCCGAAGAATGGAAAAACAGGTTTTCAAGAATGGATGGATATCATCCGGAGAATCTCAGGCACACCTCGTACGACGGGACGGCCAGTCGCTCAAAGAACGAGACTTATATTGCTTCGAGGCTTGATCACTACGGACTGACATACAGGTGGGATAAGCCGACGGGGATCCCGGGGCTATACAGGGTGCCGGATTTCACGATAAAGCGGAAGAAGGACGGTAAGATCATCTATTGGGAGCATATGGGTATGGTGTACGATTTTGAAAGCCGTATCGATTACAAACGCAAACTCGAGGAGTATGAAGAGGTGGGGATAGTCCCGTGGGATAATCTGATCCTGACATATGATACGAGAAACGGCGGGCTCAGGGGCGAGCTGATCGAAGCGATGATCACTGGCTGGCTGTTGTAAGGCGGCAGGATCAGAAAAGAAGAAACGATGAGAGGGCAAAGCGACGTGGAAGGGAACGACTTATACGGCAAGCCCGAAAGAACAGCGAATACAGTATCTAATACAGATATATAACTATGAAGAATAAAAAACGGATAACGCTGATAATCGTGTTGCTGATCGCCGTGCTGACGGCCTCATTTGGCATACTTTATGGGCATAAGCTGCGGAATGAGGATATGAAACGCGCCGGCGAGTCAGGTGCAGAACAGCAGCTCGGTTCGGAAGAAAACATGAGGGACGCCGGCGCGGGACCGGAAAGCGGCGCAGGTATGGACGACGCCGCAGATAAGGACGGCAAGAAAAGCGACGCGGACGGTGGGCCGCTCGCGACTCTTTTCTTTGCGTCGGATTATCAGTATGAAGAGGGCTTTGACGAGCCGTCCGTGACACTGGCCAACATACTAAAAGCGGCGAAGGCGGACGGCAAGAAGATAGATAAGGTCATAATCTGCGGTGACTATACGAACGATGACGTCCTTCATGATTATCAGCTGAGTCCGGATGAATCTATCGAGGAGATCCGGAGAGTCGTCAGCGAGGAGTGTCCGGGCATCAATACAGGGAGCGGAAATGCCGGTGGATCCGGTAAAGATATCCTGTTTGTGCAGGGCAATCATGACAGGATGACGGAACAGATCACTCCGACGGGGCTGTATGAATTTGATGACTATCTCATCTATGTCCTCAACACCGAGGAGGACTTCCCGTGGAAACAGGGAAAGACCTCCGGCTGCCTTGATAAAGTTCGCAGGTCTTCGGCTGCCATGAAGGAAAGCTTTGACGAGTTGATCCAGAAGGGCGAGACCAGGCCGGTATTCATAGCCGGCCATGTTCCGCTGCACTTCACCGCGAGGACCTCGTCCAGGCACACCACGGGAGACAACCTGTACTCCTCGCTCATTTTCAATGTCGTGAATGACGCCGCAAAGTCTCTGGACATCGTCTATCTGTTTGGTCACGACCACTCTAAAGGATGGGACTGCTATCTGGGTGGAAGCAGCGTTTATCTGGCTAAAGGCGACGACATCCTTATACCGGTATTCAGCGAGGAGGAGGTCAACACTGATGATTACTCAAAGGAAACGCTGAACTTCACATACATGAACGCCGGATACGTGGGCTATTACATGAACTGCGCTAATTCTGAATACGTAAACGGAGGAGAAGGCTATCACGCGGCGGATGAGACGCTAACCGGCACCGTTTTTGAGATATATAAAGGAAAGATCGTTATCACAAGATACGACGCAGACGGGAAGCACGTGCTTGGCCATGACGGCGAAGGGGATCCGTACAAGGGAGGCATAGACGAGGGCCTTATCCCGGCTTCGTGCTACAGCGGCCATATGGGCAGCCCGCAGACATTGCAAGTGAAGTGAGGTGAATGCATGCCGCGGCAAATGAGCGGCTGAAAGAAAGCTAGACAACTGAACGGGAAAACTGAAAAGAAAAGCACTAATAATAGGGAATTACTATAAATACAAATTGATACATTAATAAATGTTAATGTAATATATTATCAACTATTTGAAGGGCCGGAGAAACGGAAAGAAATTTCGTAATCGGAGGCCCTGAAAAAGATCCCAATCCATAGTTTATGCGACGGCAACGCGAAGAAGCCGACAGAGGTTGATCCGAGCCGGGCGTAACAATAATCGCCAAACTATAGAAACGAGGAGAGTGCTGTGAAAAAATCCTACAGAACAATGACAATCGCTGTTTTACTCAGCGTATTTTTTGTGCTTACACCGCCAGCGATATCCTTCGCGGAGGTAGGCCAGACTGACGCCGGAGATACGGTAATCGAGATGGACGGTACCGGCCTGGTAGCTGAGGTCACTGATATCTCAGAAGACGAGGCCGCGGAGTTACTGAATGATGCCGAAGGGCCGGGTCTGAACGAAGAAGACTCTGACGCAGCGGCTCAGGACGAAGCGGGGGCGGCAGGCGAAGAAGCGGGAGCCGCAGATGAAGGATCTCCGGCTCAGGACGAAGCCGCGGATCCATATGACGCCGAACTGTTCACGTCCGCGACCGAGGAGCTTGACGGAATGCAGGACGCTTCAACAGTCGAAATCGTCAAAGCGGCTTACGAAATCACTTTAAAGGATTTCAATAAGGACAACAAAAGCTCTGCGGCGGTGTTCCTTTCAGACCTGCTCACATACAAGGAGATCGACAACATTCTCCTTACGGGCAAGAACGAGGCAGACGAGGACGCGGAATGGGTCATCGTCAGACTGAAGGACGGCGAGGATTGCTATGTGCTCCATCCTGCGGCGGATATCGGACGCGAGGACAGCGAAAGCGCGGATCCTGCAAACGATGAAGAGGCAGCCGGGGACGGAACCGAAACTGCCGGCGAGACAGCGGAAGCAAAGTATGAAGGATTCCTTCGCGGCGCGGCATATGTAGAAGGCTGGGTGCCGGATGAGGAGTCCGCGGATGCCGACATTCTCGACGCTTATAGGCTGAGCGAGGAGGACTATTCCGAGACTGAAGAAGCCGAAGAAGCGGCTGAGCCTGAAGAAGGAAAAAGAAGACGCTGAAAAGGCCGAAGAATCCGCAAAAGAAGAGGGCAAGGACAGGGAAATCGAGGTCGACGGAGCGACAGAAACATCGATCAATCTCGGCAGCTGCGGTTCCAACGCTACAGCCCGCCTGGGAACCACAAACGGCGGATCGACATATACGCTGTATATCGAAGGCAGCGGCGCCATGAACGATTTCTCTTCGTCGGGCGGTTCATGGAAGAACAGTTCATATAAAAGCAAAATAACCAAGATCGTTATCGGCAAGAGCATCACAAAGATCGGCAACTACGCGTTTTACGGAATGAACGCGGTAAAAAGCATGAGCTTCAAGGGAGCCCGTGTCGCCTACATCGGCAATTACGCGTTCTATAACTGCTATAACCTGACAAGGCTCTCGCTTCCTTCAGGAGTCACTTATATCGGAGACCACGCGTTCTACAACTGCTCGGGACTGAAGACCGTTTCGATCGGAAGCGGCGCGCACTACATCGGCAACTACGCGTTCGCGTACTGCAGCAATCTGAGTTCGGTCACGCTTCCGGAGACCGTCAACATCATCGGCGATTACGCCTTCTACGGTGACAACGCTCTTACTTCGATCGGTCTTCCTTCGGGTCTCAAGACTTTAGGAAAATACGCTGTGTATAACTGCAAAACGGTTTATTATCACGGCACCAGCACAGGATGGAAGAGACTCTCCGCTTCAGACGCGATCTCAAGCACGGCTTCGGTGAAGTACTCCAAAAAGCTCACCGGCGCAAAGGTCTCAATGAGAAAGACTTCCTATGTATATAAGGCTAAGGCGCTCAAGCCGGGAGTAACCGTAAAGCTCAAGGTAAAAGGCAAGTACGTCACACTTAAAAAGGGAAGAGATTACAGGGTCGTTTACAAGAACAATACAAACGCAGGCAAAGCGACTTTGACTGTCGAAGGTATAAATAAGTACTACGGTTCTATCAAAAAGACTTTCAGGATCACAAAGAAATCGGTCAGCAAGGCAAAAGTGACCGGTATCAGGTCCCATTACTACACGGGCAAAGCGATAAAGCAGTCGCCTGTAGTTAAGGTCAAGATCGGAAGCAAATACATCAAGCTGAAGAAGAACAGAGACTATACCGTTAAGTATAAAAACAACAAGAATGTCAGCACAAAGAGCTCTATGGCTGTAGTGACTATAGTCGGAAAGGGCAACTATAAAGGAAAGATCTCAAGGAAGTTCAAAGTCGTAAAGGCCCCGGTAGGCTTGAAGTTCAAGGCATCAAAGGTAACGCGCAAGTCCGCTGCCGGCAGCTTCACAAGAACGCCGACAAAGAAAGTCAAGGCCAAGCTGACATACACATATTCGTCAAGCAACCCGTCCGTCGCGACGGTCAATAAGAAGACGGGAAGGGTCACCCCTCTGAAAATCGGAACGACGAAGATCACCGTAAAGAGCAAGGCGACAAAGAATTACCGCGCGGGAAAGGCGACGTATAAGGTCACTGTTACGCCGCTGGCTCTGGGAGACCTCACCTATAACTTCGGAAACTACTCCAAGACCACGATATCTGAGAGCACGTTCAGGATGTTCTTCAGCGCGACCATGGCAAGGTCCTACTACAACTATTACTACGATGTAGGAGACGGAGGCGTCTGCTTCGGAATGGCTTCAAGCAGCATGATGCTGAACATGGCAGGAAGCGCGCTGAGACCGTCGTATTTCAGCAGCTCTGCTTCACATCCGTCGGCTCTGTCGAAATACAGCCGTTTCAAGAGCACGAGCTACTATCTGTATGACTTCATCGAAGCGATGCACGTCTCGCAGTTATCAGACGCGTGCCAGAACCGCCTGTACGCCAATTCGTATGATGTAAAGGGCCTCGTGAAACAGGTAAAGACAGGCAAACCGGTGCTCATATCAATGAAGTCATCGTACGGCGGGCATGCCGTTGTCGGATATAAGATGGAGAAGTACAGTAGCTCCTTAGACCTCCTGTACATATATGACAGCAATTATCCGAATTCGACCAGATACATCCAGCTTGTGAAAAACAGCTCCGGAAAGTACACAGGTGAGTGGTTCTACGATTATGACTTCTGCTCGCCTTACAGAATATCGTACATTTCAGGTCCAACATACAAGTCCATCTGGAAAAACAGAAAGGCGGCAAACAAAGTGTCACAGTTGTTCGTTACAACAGACAGTTTCGAGATCAGAGACAGCAGCGGCACAGTAGTCGCGACAATGAAGAATGGCAAATTCACTTCAAACAGTGATGATGTCTATCTCGCGGATACTCTGGGACTGGATCTCAGCGCTAACCTTGTATATCTGCCAAACGGCGAGTACAGCGTGACAAATACCGCGAAGAACGGAGACGGATTTGAAGTAACATCCATGGATGTCGACCAGAGCATCACGGTAGCTACTGATTCGAAGACTGTAACGGTAGAGACCAACGATGAAACGGGAGTCAACACGGCAACGATCGACACCGCTAAGGATGAAGACTTTATGGTCACCATCCTTGACGGAACAGAAAGCGAAGAGCCGGAAGAGACCGTCTTCACCGGCGCCGGAAACAGCAAGAAGATCAAGCTCGGTAAGGACGGCGGCAAATATGTGATCGATAACACCAAAGACGTCAAGATGAAGGTCGATGGCAAAAAGAAGAATTTTTCAATCAAGAAAGGAAACGTAGAAGTCGAGTAAAGGCCTGACCGGGCCGGCATGAAAAGGGAAATTGATACCTGAAAGGAGGCAAACAGTCAATGAAAGATGTTATTAGGAAGACTGCTGCTTTGATCCTCGCGCTCGCGATGATCGTGACTTTCACGCCGCTTTACGGCATGGGAGCGATCGCGTACGCGGAGGATGAAGAGGTCGCCGCGGATCAGAACACCGTGGGAGAGGAAGACCTTGCCGCAGGAGAAGAACTCTCCGGAGATGAAGCCGGAGAGGAAGATCAGGTATCCCCGGACGAAGAGAATCCGGTCGTTGAGGAGCCGGTTGTCGAGGACGAGGGGGATCCGGAAGAGGATGTTGTTGAAGAAACTGCCGGAGAAGAGGAGCATCCTTTTATTGCCAAAGGGATCAAGAAGGCTCCTGTAAGCATCGACAAAGGCGGCGGTGATGGAACCCGCTCATGGGATGGCGAGATTGCGAGCTTTAATCTGGAAGGTCCATGGGCAATATTTACAGACGGAGAAGCCACATACAGGCTCACGGATGGGGCGGCTCTCAATGTCGATGGTGTCACGCATTACGGCGCCTTCGTAGGCATACCGGGAGAGTGGACGGAGCTCAACGAAGATTGTTACGGCTATGATGAGGCTACACAGACCATAACGGTCGACGGAAGAGTCATAGCGGAGAAGCACCCGGACTATGTTGTCGACAAAAAACTGTCTATCCAGATAAAGGGAATGGGCGATGAGCCTACTGAGGAAAACCCTGAAGATATCCGAATGCTGGCTACAACAGAGGAGTTCGTTTACATTTGGAATCCATATAGTGAGTACCGCTGGCCTGAAAACCGCACGATCCTCCCAGGCTGGGAAGGAACGATCAACGGCAGTATCGATTATTACGAGGAGAACAGCAATTATCCGGAGGGACGGGACGTTAGGCTGAATGTCGACAGTATCGAGATAACTGAAGGTGAAAACCTGATAAAAATGAAATACGACTCGGATGAAGACGAAGGCAGTCACTGGTGGTATTACAGAGCAGGAAACCGTATTGGGAATGTCACATTCACGCTTACATATACGGATATAGATAATATTCAAAAGACCCGTGACGTACATCTGACCATAGGTGGCGACACATATGAGGCAGATGTGTACGCCGAAGGCGATGTCCACACGTTGCTGCCGGGACAAGAACTTACTCTCCACGCATGGGGCATGCACAAATACCTTCATGGCGACAATGAGATGTGGGAAGAATACGACAAGGATACTCCGGGAGGACTGGACTTCGTTTGGGAACTTGAGCGTAATGATAAAGACATCGCGGCTTTGGAAGTGGATGAAAACGATCACTCGACCGCAACGCTCAAGATTCGCGATTTGAATGAAGGAGAAGAAGGCATCGAAGCCGGTGTCGAAGTGAAAGTAAAACTTGTTAACTCCGATGACGAAGAAGATCCGGACGGAGAAAAAGCATCCAATAATTACGGGCTTGGAGTGTATGACGATTACTATGACATCCGTCCGCTGTGGATCGATCATAACCTGGGAGTCGGGCAGAGCACAGGCCTTTTGGAATTCACGGTACATCACTTCACATACGATGCGGGTGAAATGCAGGATGACACTGTTGAAATCAAAAGAGCAAAGTGGGATTTCGACAGCGAAGGGCTCGAAATCCTAAAAGATGGAGAAACCGCTACGCCAGTTATTTCTGAACAGGAATTTAGCGACACCAACAGTTTTATAATAAAGAAACTTGTGGCACGGGGAATGGGATCACAGTTGACCCTGTGGTTCGATGACGTAAAAAGCGGTAAAGAAAGAAACGTGCGAGCAGGCTACTGGTTCAATGACAACGATTACCACTTATGGTTCGACAATCATGACATTGACATCTATTCGGATACCGATGAAGACCCGCAGCTCAGGCTGAACACAGGCGCCTTCGGACAGGGAGCCGAAGCGGATGAAAACTTTGATTTCACTATAGAAGCAGCAATAGACCGCGGCAGAGACTGGGACGAGGTGATCTCGGCTGACAAAATCAGTACGGAACGCGACGGCGACGAGCTTGTCATTACGATAGACAAGAACGCGCTGATGCAGGGCCTCAATGGCCACAGGGACGTCCGCGTCGTGGCGAATGCGGCGTCAAAAGACGGCAGCTGGCAGCTTGATCATCCTGAAGAAGCGTGGATCCATATCGAAGAGGCAAGGCGCGAGATCTTTGAACCGGAAAGAGAGAGGGATATGCTTCCGGGCGAGGGAGACAACCTTGACTGGATCCGGTTAGAAATAAGAAACACGGAATATCCTGACGGTCAGGAATTCCAATTCCCGGTCACGAATGTAGTGGTCACTGAAGGGGAAGAGTATCTCGAAACCGTTCCGACCGATGACAACGACTGGCACTTTGACATCAAGGCCTGCGGAGACATCATATTTGACCTGACATTTGAAAACGAAAAGGGCGAGGTTGAGAATTATCAGGTAACGAGACATGCCACGGGCGATATTTATGACGTCTGGCAGCACAGGGACGGTCCGTCCGACAACGGTCTTCCGGGCACCAGCATAGAGCTCTGGGCTGACGGCGTCCACAGGTATATCACCGAGAACGGCGAGCATCGCGAAACCTGGGAAGGACTGGACTTCGGATGGAGGTTCGCGTACGGAGAAGAATTCGCGACACTGACAGTCGATGAGAATGATCATTCCCACGCGACACTGACGTTCAAAGAACTGCCTGATGGCGAAGACTGGATCGATGAGGAAGTCAGGGTCGAAGTCGGAGTGATGGATCCGGAAAGCGATGATCCTCAGGACTGGCGCGCCATGGAGGACAGGAACTACTGGGTCAGGTCAGAATATCACGAACTCTGGCCGACAGAGCTCGGCTTGCTGAATCTCGGTCAAAGCACAGATGACATCACTTTCACAGTCCGTCACTACGCTCTTTCTGAAAACGGAGAAGCAGGATACAACGAGTACAGCATCGATAAGATGGAGTGGTACTTCAATCAGAATGATCTTTCGATCTCGTTCGAAGAGGGAGAAATATACGATGGAGAAGAAATAGAAGACGACACGTTCAGCTTCTTCAGAAAGACCAGATGGGACACCAATGCAGACTACACTGTCTGGTTCAGAGATGAATACGGCGGCGACTGTGAAATGAACGGCGGATTCCATTTCGACACGCTGAACTACGATCAGTGGTTTGATACTCACGATGCTCCGGTCTATGATGACTGGAACTGGACGATCAATCTCCAGAGACAGGAAGAACTCGATTACAGCGGCATCGAAACGAATATCAAGGCAGGCCGTTATGAATGGCACGAAGAGGAAGGCGAGGATGTATGGATCGCCGCTCCTGATGACTGCTGGTCGCTGAGCGAGGACGGCATGTCAGTGACAGTCTACGGCGACAAGATGGCCGAGAATGATATTCACGAGATGTGGATATATGCCGAGGCATTCTACGACGGCGAAGATGTGGGTGAAATCGGCGAGTGCCATGTATGGCTCGAGGATTCCTGCACATCACGCGGCGAAGAACATCTGTGGCTGAGCGCTCCGCCTGAATACGCGGACTGCTACTCACCTGGATGGCAGAAGCAGATGTGCTGGAACTGCGGCGAGAGAAGGACGATCGAAGTGCCGGCCAGAGGCCACATCGCGACAACGGTGAAGGCAAAGGCCGCGACTGCGTCCAAGGAAGGTAATGTTGCTTACTGGAAGTGCTCGTTCTGCGGCAAGTGCTTCAGTGATAAGGCTTGCACAAAGGAAGTGACCGCCGACAGCAGGATCATTCCTAAGGGGACAACGATTTCCAAGGTGGCTGCGGCGAGCAAGGGCTTCACTGTTACCTGGAAGAAGCCGACCGGCAACTATCTCAAACACACCACCGGTTATGAGGTACAGTACGCGCTCGATTCCAAGTTCAAGAAGAGCGCGAAGACGGTGGCGATAACAAAGAGCGCGACAGTCTCCAAGAAGGTCACGAAACTGAAAGCCAAGACTAAATACTTCGTGAGGGTCCGCACTTACAGGACGATCGACGGCAAAAAGGTCTACGGCCCGTGGAGCGCGGTCAAGAATGTCAAGACAAAATAACTAAAAGTCTTAAAACAACCAACAAAAAAGGTAATCTTTATATTCTGGGGATGAAGATTACCTGAAAAAGGAACAAAAAATGAGGAAATCGGGCTCATCAAAAAAGTTTGGGGTTTCTCCAAAAACAATTGGGGTTCAAGTTTGGGGGCTCCAGAGAAAACTCCAAATAATCTTGGGGGCTGAAAACATCTCCAAAAATTAAAAGAAACGAGGGAATCAGACATGAAAATCTGATTCCCTCGGATTCATTTCAAGACTTATTCTTTCTGTACGGGCCCCGCTTGATCTCCGTCTTTACCTGGTACTTCTCAGGAGGAAGAGGCGAAGCAAGCACCTGGGCATTTTTCCTTTCAGCGAACAGGAACCTATTCCTCAAATGTTCAAAATTTCTAAAACCTCTGCCGTTACGCTTAAGATCTTTTGCGATACGGTTAAGTGATTCCATAGGGCCGTTGGACAAGCGGCTGAGATGAGTTCCATCAGCACAGTATCGTTCCATTACTATGAACGAGTTGATGATCGATTCAAAGTGATAATCCAAAGTATCTGCGATCCCTTTGAACATGGGATAGCCTGAGTTGCGGTACTCCTGGATCAGTTGACGCAAAGGGCTCATCAAAAAAGTTTGGGGTTTATCCAAAAACAATTGGGGTTCAAATTTGGGGGCTCCAAAGAAAACTCCAAAGTATTTTGGGGGCTAGCAATTACCTGAAAAAACGAACAAGAAATGAGGAAATCAGACGTAAAAAATCTGATTTCCGCATTTTAGTAGAGACGATCTTAATGGTTAAACGCTGGAAATAAGCTGTTAAAGGGCAGTCCCCTAAAGTTCGCCCCCAAACCAGGTGTACGAAAAACGCATCCCCCAAATTAGATTTCATTTTTCATCAGACCCCAATTGTTTTTGGAGAGCCACGCAAAGCGGGCCTGGCTCTTTTGGGATCATCTCCATACGAGTTATTGAAACTGATGTATTTGTCCTTTAAACGCCGAAGCTGACGAAGGTCAGGATCGATCTGAAAAAGAAGGTGCTCGATCTCCGGAAGATCGAGATAATATCCCAGCCTGTAATTGAATCGCGGAGGAGCGGAATATTTGCGGTTATCCGGGTTGGAAAGGATCACCCATTGGAAGTGCTTTACGAGATAGTATTCCTTTGACGGGACGAATCTGAATTCTCTGTGGAAGTAAGCCTCGCGAGCCCTGTGGCGTTCTTCATCGCGAGTCCTTAGGTTTCTTGCGAGCTTGTTGAGATAGAGCCTGAGCTGATTGTTGATATGTTTGATCACATGAAATGAATCCACAACGGAGATGGCGTTGGGGAAGTACTTGTCTACATAAGCGATGTACGGCCTGTACATGTCCGACACCAGATATTTCACATGATTCTTCTCGACCGCAGGGAGGTTTGTGAAATATGGCTCTGTTATTTCCTGCCTTCGATTAGCGATCATATCTATAGGTTCGCCGGTAATGAAATCCTGTATTACGAGAGCATAATTGCATACTTTTGAGACTTCAACATGCACTTCATCTATGCAGATCGCTTCCGTCAGAGGCCTGCGATGCATGTCTACATACTTGGAGAACGTAGTGAGAGCATAGGTATCCGATACATTGAATTTGCGGGCAATATGTGCAGCGGTCAGGTTAGGATCTCTGAAGGCGTCAAGGATCATAAGGTCGGTAAGTTTTGAATTGTGCTTATACTTTTCAAACAGAAGGAACTCGTCAGTCACGATGTTTCTGCACGCAGGGTTTGTACATTGCCAGCGCCTCTGATTCACGATAAGGACAAGCTGCAGATCATCCTGCATGATAGGGTGATTGATAGTCCTTGGATAGACGCCTTTGGAATGCATTCGATAGGAACAAACGGGGCAGAAATGAGGGACGATCTTCTTCTGAATAGTAACGATGCGTCGCTTCTTTTCGATCCTCTGACTGACCAGCTCAACGTCTGAATCTTCTAAATTCAGGAACTTTATGATATTATCCACGATAGAAATTCTCCTTTCTTGATTTGGTATTGAGCACACTAATGATAAGAAAAGAAGTCCCCTAAAGTTCGCCCCCAAACCAGGTGTACGAAAAACGCATCCCCCAAATTAGATTTCATTTTTCATCAGACCCCAATTGTTTTTGGAGAGCCACTATTCGGAGATAAGAGGCTTACTCAGGGGCTTAGCCGTTGAAACATAATCGTTTACTAAGATATAATTAATCAACACTCTTAGGGACTTTTGGGACAAGAACTGAAGGAATGGAGGGTCATTTTTTATGAAGAGGAGAAACCGGTTATGGGCATTGCTGCTGTCGGCTGTCATGATCATTACTTATATGCCGTTAATGACTTTTGCGGAGTCTGAAGAATCGATCGATGAGCCGGTCATTTTTGCAGAGCCTGAAGAAGCAACTATTGAGCCGATCACCTCCGGGGAATCTGAAAGACCTGCCATACAAGGGCCTTCAGAGACTGCAGAAGAAGATCTAGATGTTGCGGCACCATCTGAAGACAGTGAACAAAAGCCCGCTGTGCATGAAGGATCAGATAAAGATGGAGAAGAGAGCAACGATGCCGTCAATGATCCATCGGACGCATCTGATCATGAGAAATCGGGAAACGGCGGCAAGAGACAGGTCAAGGCGAATGAACAGAATGGCGCTCCTGCAAAGAGTTCGGGAAGCATGAGCTTTTCTTATGATAGTAACGGAAATGTGAGCGCAAGAGAATGGCAGTATACACCCGCAGAGACGGGATACTATGCGCTGTCTGCATCGTTTAATCAGGAGTCTGAATATACCGGGGAACGTGAAATAACGATAGATATTTATCAGGGCGATATATGTCTTGGAGAATTGCATAACAGGGATGTGGATTACTCGGTCCACAATGATATAGGGACTCTTTATCTTGAAAAGGACAAAGAATACAGCCTTTATCTGAAAGAAGTATTTTCGTTATATTCGTATCCGTTTACCGGGTCGATAGATCTAATACCTGTACAGGCGTCAAGCATTGATGAAATGTTTACTGTCAGCAATGGCGTCCTGAAGAACTACGCAGGGAATCTGGTCACTGTGACTATTCCTGAAGGTGTCAAATCAGCAGCATATAATGTCTTTTCGAAAATGGCAGAATACGATGCATCCCAAAATGTAACAAAAGTATCGATAACATTCCCTTCAACGATGGAAGAAATAGATTCTGAAAATATCAATGCCATATCCCATGAGGGGATCCCTTGCAGTTATTTCACTGTAGCTGAAGGCAACCCTAACTTCAAAGCCGTGGATGGGATAGTATACAGCAAGGACGGCACCAGCCTTGTTACGGCACCAAACTATCTTGAAAAGGATCTTCTGGAAATACCGGAAGGAGTGACCTCGATTGGAGAAAATGCGTTTACAGGCGGATATAATTTCAGCGGAGGAGTAAATACTATTAAACTGCCGGACAGCCTGACTAAGATCGGAGCTTTCGCTTTCTATAATGCGCATAACCTGAAACATATCGAATTCGGATCAGCAGTCACGGCAATAGGTGAACATGCATTCGGCAATTCAGGTCTGGTGGAAGTGGAAATACCTGCTACTGTAAAAACGATCGGGATGAACGCATTTGGAGACTGCAGGCAGCTTGAAACAGTTACGTTTGGAGCCGGGAATATACATGCAGGGTACTGGGCTTTTGTAGGCTGCGAGAGCATTAAGACCTTGAATATTAATGGAAACGCTTGTTTTGAGGACGAAGCGTTCAGTAAATGCGGTTCAATTGCAAACTTTAATATTGGAAACAGTGCGACTGAATGGGAGGTCGTTAATGACTGCCTGATAAATAATTACGACAGTAAAAACCACTTACATGACTATGAATTTGTCTCCGATGATTCATATACAAGTAAAGAGCTTGTGCTTGTTTCCAGTGATTACAGCGATGAGGAGTTGATTATTGCGGACAGTATAGATGAGGTCCATAGAGAAGCTTTTTATGGCGCTAATAATATCAAAAGTGTAATTATTGGAAAGAAAATAAAGTCGATCAGTCTCCCGGTAGATCTGGAAAGCATTGCATTGAGCAGCGGGAATACTCATTTTCAGGTAAAAGACAATGTGCTGTATGAACCTGAATATGACTATATAGATGGAGAAAATCGGAAAACCGGCAAGCTTGTTTTAATAAAATACCCGATGCTGAGTGATGTGACGGACTTTGAGGTCGCCGATGATGTCAGTTATATCGCCCCTGAGGCGTTTGCTGCTTATGGCGAGGGCAGGACATTTCCTCTTGCCAAGGTGGTCATTCCAAAAGACACCGGAGTAGAAGACAAAGCCTTCAAAATCGATAATTACAGCAGAGAGAGCATTATTGTAATTTCGGGATATGACGGCTCACCCGCGCATCGCTATTATCAGCAGAATGGGTACTTCGATAATCTCGAATGGGACAGCCTCGGCGATTCGTCACGTGTGAGCGTTACATTTGATCCGAATGGCGGCACCGTTTCTACGAAGACTGTATCAAGAAGTATCGGGTCTGCAGTAGGAACTCTGCCTAAGCCGGTAAAGAAGGGCAGCGTTTTCCTGGGTTGGTATACTTCCAAAACAGGCGGCTCCAAGATCACATCCAAAACAGTGGTAAAGAAAGAAGTAACATACTATGCCCACTGGGGCTTCAAGGTCAAATTCGACGCAAATGGAGGAAAAGCGTCTAAGACATCCATGAATGTTACTGAAGGAGCGGCTATAGGAAAACTGCCGACCGCAAAGAAAAGCGGGATGTTTTTCCTCGGCTGGTATACATCGAAAACCGGCGGAAAGAAAGTGACCGCAAAAACCAAGATCACATCCGGCAAGACATACTATGCTCACTGGACAAAGGCAGAGATCGGGGACGCAAAAGTAACAGTACAGGACTGCACCTGGAACGGAAAAGCAAGAAAACCGGAAGTAAGCGTTACTCTGAAAGGCGTAAAACTCAGCAGTAAAACGGATTATACAGTTACATATTCCAATAACAAAGAGCCGGGCAAAGGTAAAGTTGTCATCAAGGGAAAGGGCTTGTTCGCCAAATCGAAGAAGACAAAGACTGCCTATTTCAAGATCAATAAGGCAAAGCAGGTCATAACAGCCAGTGACGTTGTTTACACGGCAGATAAAAAGGGCAAGATAGTCAATATCAAGATCGGTGTAAAAGAAAAAGCACCGGTAACATTGACTTCAAGTGACCCGAAAATAGTTTCCATTACTACAAAAAAAGCGGACAAGGCAAAAGGAAATATCAAATTAGTTAAGCCGGGCGTAGCAACCATCACTATAAAGACGAAGGCAACGGCTCATTACCTTGCGGGAAGCAAGAAAGTGAAAGTTACGCTAAAGGGAACGCAAAAGATCTACGACCTCAACGCAAGCTGGCTCACATATGACAAAGAAGATGATGTGTACGTATGTGACGGAGAAGTATGGAACAAATCACTGGGGGTCAATCTTGCGGGACAGGCAAAAGCCGTATGCACTGTTTATGAGAACGGTAAGAACAATCTTGCCTGGATAGAATCCGGTGACTGTCTTACGGCAAGGGGCAAAGGCGATCTGGTGATCAAGGTAACTACAGAGAAAACAGCAGCCTTCCCGTCAGTGACCAAATACTTCACCATAAGGATGAACGGTAGCTCACTGATAGATAATACGTTCAGCTATCGTCAGCTCGATTCAAATAATATCAGACTTATTAATTGGTTCGGAAAAACTCCTGAAGTGCAGATCCCTGTCAGGATCACAATCGATCCTGGAACTAATACCACTAAGTTAGTTACTGAGGTTGGACCATCGATATTTGCTGGCAAACAGTCGATTACTAAAGTGACCTTCCCTAAAGCTACGGACGACACCATCAAATCGGTCGGTAAGGAAGCTTTCAAAGGCTGTACCGGACTTCAGGAGGTAAGGCTTCCTGCCGGACTGACTTCACTAGGTGAAGGAGCGTTCAGCGGATGCACGGCGCTTTCAAAAATTACGATGCCTGATAAGATAAAGATCCTGGCTAAGAATGTATTTGAGAACTGCTCATCTTTGGACGGAACATTCTATCTGCCTAACAGCACAAGTGCCGTGGAAGAAAGAGCTCTCTATGGCTGCAGCGGTATCAGAAGAGTAATGTTCTACAGCTACATAAGATCCGTTGGTGAAAATGCATTCTACGGGTGTACAGGCATCAAAAATGTTTATTACTCCGCGTCTGAGGCACGTTGGAATAGTATTCAGTTTGCAGCAGGCAATGAATCGGTAACCGTTAACGCAAAGAAGCATTTCAATGCGGCGACGCCATCGCCGTATGGTTCAGATTATATTCCTTCTGACCATGAGCTCTTTGATGAACATCCGGAATTCCTTAATAACGAGAGCTATATTACTGTTGTCGAAATACTGCAGGATGATATGTTGCAGCATCTGTCAACAGCGGATGTTAAGCTCGCTGCATTCAAAACTGTAATGATGAGGGGAACAACGGAAGCTCTTCAGATATGGCTTGAAGACAAAACATCCAGTGACGGCATAACCTGGAGTCGGGAGGAACTGGAGAAAGCGCTGGCTCTTGATCTCATAAAAGATGTAGCGTCTGAGGATGAAGTTGAAGAAGTCAAGAAAAAATATATGGACAGATTCAATAAAGTATATGAGGTCGTAGGAGAATTCAAGAGCGAAGGAGATGATATATTCGATAACAATACAACACGCTATAGGTTTGCACAGGCTCTGTCGGGATGCTTTGAGGGAGATCACAGGCATGACTTCAATGAGATGCTCAAGAGGATCCAACCTTACTGGAAACCTGACAGTTCAAACCCGAATGATCCGAAGTGGAGTATTACAGGGATTTATAAAGCAGCAGGCAAATCAATAGAGGCAACGGATTATGTGCTTGAAGTAATAATGCTCAATGAATTATACAGAGACTATATTGACGAAGTGATGCCGTACATCCCTGAGGATACAAGTCTCTACAGAGGATTCTCGCAGGTCAAGTATATGATGGATCAGCCGCTTGAGGATTTTGCTTTAACCATGCTTCGCGAGGATGCAACCAGGGAACTTATGAAGCTCACGGTAGACAGTATTAAAAATCAATTAGGATCAATGAGTGTTGTTGAGACGATCTGCAAAGTCATAGGGATAGCAATACTTGTTCCAACGATCGATGACTACAATTATGCATGGCTGTCGCTTTCGAATTCGATAAAGCTGGGGCAGATGCTCGATGATGTCAATTCCAGAATGATAGCCAACCAGGGCGGCGACAATAATTCCCTTGCGGACGATCAGAAGATGATCGCCATGATGTACTTCCAGGCAGTAAAAACAGCAGGTCAGTATACGCTCAATACACTGAAATACGATACCAACGAAGCATATCTCGACGAAGCATATTTCAAACAGAAACTGGACAGGTATGAAGGAGCGCTTAATTACAGCAAGTACATACAATCCTGCAAGGAAAACCTGGTTGAAAGCGGAGTGCTGTATTAATGCGAAAGCGGGTAGCACCAGAGGCGCGGATCATCAAATATAGATGAAAAACTTTCAAAAGAAGGACAGGGGTCATAACAGGCCCCTGTCCTTTGTTTTGAAAAAACACACTATTCTGCGATAAGCGGTTTCCATATAGGAGGTTAGCCATTGAAACATAAACGTTTATTAAGATATAATGGCTCTTTAACTTAAATGGGGGTCAAGCAAAAAAGACGCTTTTGCAATATTTGGGGTAAAGGCGATCACGGGGTGAGCAACTGACGTTGTTCAC
>CACYPK010000028.1 GCA_902776285.1 uncultured Eubacteriales bacterium | reverse complement strand
CTGCTGGTCTTGACATAAAACCACCTCCTTGAATAAATCCTAGCATAAGAAAAGTAGACATGCTTTTTTAACATGTCTACTTTCATCTTACTAGTTCAGGCCAAGCCGGCGGTTATTTTTCTTAAAACGAGATGATCTCCTGATTCAGATCGTCCACCGTGATATTTACGTTGTGATAACGTTCTCTCTTCTCGGTGATCTTTCCGAAGTTGATCGCTTCCTGCGGACAGTACTGCACGCACGCGCAGCAGGATATGCACTTGTCGCCGAATACGACAGCCTTGCCTGCGTATCTGATGTTGCCGGTCGGGCATACCTTGGCGCAGGTACCGCATATGACGCACTTGTCGTTTGCCTTGAGAGACTGTCCCTGACTGCGCGCGATCTTCGGCCACGCCGCATGCTCAGCCGTGTTCCAGTATGCCTTAGGCACGCTCCTCTTCGACTTCACGTTGTTCTTTATATCATTCGCGAACTTCAGCGCGAAGTGTTCCGACCTTGCCTGAGCCTCTACCGCGCCCATCTTAGGCATCATGAGGTCGTGCGGGAAGAGCCAGATGCAGGTGCACTGATGTGTAACGGCCGCCCAGTAATCGAGCGGGATCAGTTCGTTGAGTTTCTTAAGGCCCTCGCCCTTATACGCGGCGCTCTGGTTGATGGCGAATGTATAAGCGTCAGGATCGACTTTGATGTCATGAAGATACCTCTCAACATGACCCGGAAGTCCTCCGCCGTAGCAAGGGAATATGAATCCTACTCTCTTTGCTCCTCTGACATCAGTGACCGCCGGATACCTGCGCATCATGATGATGTCGGTATCACCAAGGGTCTTAGCAATATTCTTTGCCATGTCCAGGCAGTTCCCGGTACCCGAATAGCAGAAAATTACGTTCTCTTTCATTATTGATCTCCTCTTGTGTTTTGTGGCAGAGCCACCAATATCTGCAATCTGTAATCCGCAATCCCCGCTTTACGTATGCTTGCGTTATCAGATGGTAACTACCCAGTCTCCCATTACGTCAGGAGCCGTACCTGTCTGCATCCCGTAAAGCGTATCGTAAAGCTTCTGGCTGAGCGCTCCGACCTTCTCATTGTTGATCGGGAAGTTAGTGCCTCTGTATCTCAGCAGACCTATAGGCGATACTACGCAGGCGGTTCCTGTAGCCCATGCCTCTGTCAGCGAACCGTTTCCGGCGGCCTCGAGCAGATCGTCTATCTCAAGACGCTTCTCTACCACTTCGACGCCCCACTTTCTCATCAGTCTGATGGCGCTGTCACGGGTAACTCCCGGCAGTATCGATCCCGTCAGAGACGATGTATATACGACGTTGTCGATCATGAAGAACGCGTTGGATGTGCCGACCTCTTCAACATATTTATGCTCCTTGGCATCGAGCCAGAGCACTTCCTCGCAGCCCTGCTTCTTGGCCTCAGTCGCCGCGATCATTCCGCATGAATAGTTGCCGCCGCATTTCGCGAATCCGGTCCCGCCGACCGCGGCGCGGATGTACTCTTCCTCTACCCAGATGCGGCTGCCGTGAAGTTCCTTATCGTTTCCTTCATAATATGCAGCGACCGGGCTAAGAATGATGATGAACCAGTACTTTGAAGCCGGGTGAACGGCCATGGACGGTTCAGGTGAGATGATAAAAGGTCTGATGTAGAGCGATGTGCCCTGAACGTCAGGCACCCAGTCCCTGTCGACATCAACGACGGCTTTGACGGCTTCTATAAAGAGGTCTTCATCGATCCTCGGAATGCAGAGACGGTCGTTGCTGTTCTGCAGGCGCTTCGCGTTCATGTCCGGGCGGAACAGATTGATGCCTCCCTCCGGATTCTTATATGCTTTCATGCCCTCAAATGTCATCTGGGCATAGTGCAGTGTGCAGGCAGCCGGATCGATCGAAAGCGGTCCGTACGGAACGATCCTTCCGTCATGCCAGCCCTGTCCCTCATCATAGTCCATAAGGAACATATGATCAGTGTAGTATTTACCAAACCCCAGAGCTGTCTGATCAGGCTTTTCCTTAGGTGATGTGGTCCTGCTTACTTTGAAATCATATCCCATCTGTAAATCCTCCTTATATATCAATTGTTTTATATCAGTTTAAAGCCCTTTCCCGTAAGCGTGTCACGGATCTCTTCGAGCTGTTTGAAATCCCTTGTCTCGATCTCGAGTGTCAATACGCAGCTAGTGACCGCCGTATCCGGGTCTGAATGACCGTAGTGGACCCCTGTCACATTCGCTCCGCAGCCCGCTATGATAGTCGCTACGTCAACAAGCTGTCCCGGCTTGTCTTCGAGCGCGATCTGCAGAGTTGCGTTCCTGCCGCTTGTTACCAGTCCTCTGGTGATGACCCTCGAAAGGATATTCACATCTATGTTGCCTCCCGACACAAGGCAAACCACCTTTTTGCCTTCTACCGGGATCTTTCCGAACATCATTGCCGCCACGGATACCGCTCCCGCGCCTTCAGCGATGAGTTTCTGCTTCTCTATGAGCGAAAGTATTGCCGCCGCGATCTCGTCCTCGGTGACTGTGACTACCTCATCTACATACTTCTTGATAAGCGAGAATGTCAGATCACCCGGATGCTTGACAGCGATGCCGTCCGCGAAGGTGCTTACTGAACTCAAAGTCACCTGTTCATCGTACTTAAGGCTGTCAGCCATGCTGGCGGCTTCTTTAGCCTGCACGCCGTAGATCTTGACGTTTGGCTTAAGCTTTTTGACAGCATACGCTACGCCGGAGATCAGTCCGCCGCCGCCGATCGGAACAACTATAGCGTCCAGATCAGGAAGCTGGTCGAGGATCTCGAGTCCGACAGTGCCCTGTCCTGCGATGACATCAGGATCATCGAACGGATGGATAAAAGTCGCCCCGGTCTCTTCACGCAGTTTGCACGCGTACGCGTACGCGTCATCATATGTGCCCTTTACCAGACATACCTCTGCGCCGAGAGCCTTTGTTGCTTCCACTTTGCTTATAGGCGCGCCGTCCGGCATGCATATAATGCTTTTCGCTCCCATGTGCGTTGACGCCAAAGCAACGCCCTGAGCGTGGTTGCCCGCGCTGCACGCTATGATGCCTGCGGCCTTTTCTTCGGCGCTCAGCCTGCTGATCTTGAAATACGCTCCCCTCAGTTTGAAGCTTCCGGTCACCTGCAGGTTCTCTGTCTTCAGATATACCTCGTTGCCGTTGCTGAAATGAGGCGAGTAGATAAGGTCTGTCTTTCTCGCGACATCCTTAAGCGCGAATGATGCCTGATATACTTTGTCCAGTGATAATCTGTTGTTTGCTGCCATGATCTTTAATCCCTTTTTCTTTTGTTCTATTCGTTTTCCGTGCCGCCCAGCCATGTAATGAGCTGGCTGGCCGTTCTTCCCGACATGCCGCCGTGCCTGAGTTCCCACTTGCGGGCAGCGTCTTCAAGGTCAGTCCCTTTTAGTTCGATCCCGCTTCTGTCCGCCAGTGTCCTCACTATCTCGAGATACTCTTCAGGGCCCGGCTTAGGATAATATATCGTCACGCCGAACCTGCTTGCCAGCGACAGCTTCTCTTCCATGGTATCCGACCTGTGCACGTCTTTGTGATATTCCATGTCGCTGCGGTCGCCCCAGGTCTCGCGGATCAGGTGACGGCGGTTCGATGTCGCGTATATGAGCACCCTGTCGGAACGCGTCTCGAGCGCTCCTTCAAGCATTGCCTTCAATTCTTTGTAATCGCTCTCGTTCTCTTCGAACGAGAGGTCATCGAGGAACAGTATGAACCTGTAGTTCCTTTTTTTGATCTCTGAAAGGATCTGCGGGAGTCTTACCCGGTCCTGCTTAGAGACCTCTATCAGCCTGAGCCCGCGGTCCGAGTACTCATGCATGAGAGCATGAACGCTCGTCGATTTGCCGGTGCCGCTGTCTCCGTAGAGCAGCACATTGTTGGCGTAATGACCGCTCACGAATGCCTCGGTGTTGTCTCTCAGTGTCTTCTTCTGGGCTTCATAACCGATGAGATCGTCCAGTGTTACATCAGCGCTCTCCGTTACAGGCACCAGTTTCAGTCCGCCTGCGACTCCTTCTTCGGCGCTGACCCTGAAAGCCTTGTAGAGACCGTACATGCCGCAGCCATGTTTGCTGTAATGCTCCGTGAGTATGCGGGCAAAGGACTTTACGTCATCAGCCTTTGCCAGTCCGGCGCTCAGCTCCTCGATCATCCGGCCGGCGTCAGTGACAGACTTTCCGTCATATGGCGCCTTATAGTCAAGCATCATCGTCAGGATCTTTTCGTCTTCGTCAAAATCCGCGTCACCGGCTTTGAAAAGTTCCATGAAGACTTCAAGATCGCGCTCCGCAAGAAGCATGAGCGTGGAATCCGGCAGGATCTCTCTGCGCTCGCATGCCAGCGTAAAGGCGTTATCGTCCGTCATGAGTATGTATGTCAGCCAGTGCTGCCATACATTGCCCGAAAGACCGAACTCAGTGGCAAAAGCCGCCAGCCTGCCTGCCAGCGAGCTTACGGATCCCGTCGCGCAGTTATCCCAGTCTTTATAAAACAGAAAGTCATTTTTCTTGTTCTTCATCTATTCCCTACCCAGTTTTTTGAGGATCGCAGCCTTCATCTCGCTGCCTTTTATCCAGTCTTCCTGTCCCGGGACCTTGATGTCCGCTGTGCGGAGCCCGTCAGTGAGCACGTCCGTCACGGCCTTTTCGATCGCGTCGGCCTCCTTTGAAAGGTCGAATGAATACCTGAGCATCATAGCGGCTGAAAGTATCGCCGCGATAGGATTCGCTATATCCTTGCCCGCGATGTCCGGTGCCGAGCCGTGTATCGGCTCATACATGCCGCGGGATGAATCCCCAAGCGACGCTGATGCCAGAAGCCCTATCGACCCTGTCACCTGTGATGCCTCGTCAGACAGTATGTCGCCGAACATGTTTGATGTCACAAGCACGTCGAAGAACGACGGATCGCGTATTATCTGCATGGCGGCGTTATCTACGTACATGTCATCGAGTCTTACGTCAGGGTACTCCGACTCTCCGAGCCTGTGGACAGTTTCGCGCCAGAGTCTGGATGTCTCGAGCACATTGGCCTTGTCAACACTGGTCACATGACCTCCGCGTTTTCTGGCTGTCTCAAAAGCACGCCTTGCGACACGCTCTATCTCCATAACGCTGTACGCCTCAGTATCGTATGCGGCATCACCGGCCTCATTTCTGCCGCGTTCACCGAAGTATATGCCGCCTGTAAGCTCACGCACTATCATGAGGTCGAAACCCTTTGCCGCGATATCCGGTCTGAGCACGCAGGCCTCTGCCAGCGCCGGCTGTATCGAAGCCGGTCTGAGATTCGTATACAGACCAAGCTCCTTGCGGAGTCCCAGCAGGGCTTTCTCAGGGCGCATATGATTAGGGACATCGTCCCACTTCGGTCCTCCGACCGCGCCGAGAAGCACGCTGTCAGAAGCCAGGCATCCGTCTATGGTCTCCTGCGGAAGAGGCACTCCGAACTTGTCCAGTGCGCATCCGCCGGCAAGATAGGTATTGAATTCAAAGCTATCCGAAACTGCTTTTACAACTTCTGCCGCGGCTCCGCATACCTCCGGGCCGATGCCGTCGCCCGGAACCAACGCAATTCTGTATTTCATGTTCCTTATCCTATTTTTCCTTAAGATAGTTGAGCAGTCCGCCCTTGTCTATGATCTGCTCTATGAACGGCGGGAACGGCTTTGCCTGAAAACTCTCGCCTGTAGTCTCGTCTGTTATGACGCCTGTCTTAGTATCGACACTTACCACATCTCCGGCTTTGATCGCCGCGCTTGCCTCAGGGCATTCCAGTATAGGAAAGCCTATATTGATCGCGTTGCGGTAGAAGATACGGGCAAAGCTGGCGGCTATCACACAGGATACGCCGCTTGCCTGTATGGCGAGAGGCGCATGTTCTCTCGATGATCCGCAGCCGAAATTCCAGCCGCCTACCATTATATCTCCGGTCTGAACGCTGCTCGAGAAGCTCTCGTCTATGTCGACCATGCAGTGGCTCGCAAGCGCGGCTGGGTCAGGATTATTAAGATATCTTGCAGGGATTATGACATCAGTATCGATGTGATCTCCGTATTTCCATACTTTTCCTCTCATGATGTCCCCTCCTTATTCTCCGAGAGCGCGCGGATCTGCTATGCATCCTGCCAGCGCTGACGCTGCCGCTACCGCAGGGCTAGCGAGTATGACTTCGCTCTGAGTGTGACCCATACGCCCTACGAAGTTCCTGTTAGTTGTGGCTACTGCCCTTTCGCCTGCTGCCATGACACCCATATGTCCGCCCAGGCAAGGTCCGCAGGTCGGCGCTGATACAGCGCATCCTGCTTCTACGAAGATCTTCAGCAGACCTTCCTCCATGCACTGCAGATAAATCTGCTGGGTCGCCGGTATGATGATGCAGCGTATTCCGTCGGCGATCTTTTTACCTTTAAGTATAGACGCGGCGACGCGCATGTCGGACATGCGACCGTTAGTGCATGAACCTATCACTACCTGGTCTATATGAAGCCCCGCGGCTTCTCCGACGGTCTTCGTATTTGAAGGCAGATGAGGCATGGACACTGTCGGCTCAAGCTTCGAAAGGTCGATCGTCACGACTCTCTCATATTCGGCGTCAGGATCGGCCTCATATACCGCCGGCTCCCTCTTGAATCTGTCTTTGACATATTCGAGAGTCTTTTCATCTACCGGGAATATGCCGTTTTTGCCGCCGGCTTCGATAGCCATATTAGATATTGTGAATCTGTCATCCATAGACAGCTCGGCTACTCCCTCGCCCGTGAATTCGAGTGATTTATAGAGCGCTCCGTCAACACCTATCTCGCCTATCAGATGAAGGATCACATCCTTGCCCGATACGCACGGTCCCGGCTTTCCGGTGAGCTCCACCTTGATTGCCGGCGGAACCTTGAACCAGTTGAGTCCGGATGCCATTCCCGCGGCCATGTCGGTCGAGCCTACTCCCGTCGAAAACGCTCCGAGCGCCCCATAGGTGCAGGTGTGTGAGTCAGCGCCTATAACGCAGTCTCCCGGCCCCACTATTCCCTGCTCAGGCAACAGAGCATGCTCTATGCCAACGGTACCAACATCATAGAAATGCCTGATGCCGTGCTTTTTCGCAAAGTCACGCGATGTCACACAGAGTTCCGCGGACTTGATGTCCTTGCAGGGCGTATAGTGATCGAGCGCGATGACTATCTTTTCATTGTCAAAGACCTCTGTAAAACCGGCTTTCTCGAATACGCCGATAGCCACCGGCGTAGTAACGTCATTGCCGAGCACGATGTCGAGCTTTGCCTCGATCAGATCTCCCGCGTGCACTTCGGAAAGTCCCGCGTGCGCCGCGAGTATCTTTTGTGTCATCGTCATGCCCATTATCTCATGTCCCTCCTTTTATACTTCTGTAGCTCTGATCGGAGCCGCATCATTGCTGTGCTTTCTTTCGTAAGCGGCCATGCGGTTGAGAGCCTTAAGATACGCGTTGATGCTCGCTTCCATGATATCGGTCGAAAGACCTCTGCCGGTGAACGTTCTGTCATAGGCATTTACCTTGACGGTGACATCTCCCAGTGTGTCCTTTCCTTCTGATATCGAATGAATATTGAATATGTCAAAACTGTGCGGTGACGGCTGGATTATCGCGTCGATCGCGTTGTACGCGGCATCGATAGGACCGTCTCCCAGCGCCACATCCTGCTTCTTCTCTCCGTCCTTTTCGAGGCTCACCGTGCATGTCGCGGTCGTAAAGTTGCTCGTGGACATCTGGAACCAGTCAAGCTTGTAACCTTCAGCTTCGTCCTCATAGACGATGTTTGTGTTGTGTGTAACGATAGCCTCAAGATCCGCGTCCGTAATGTTCTTTTTCTTGTCGCAGACGACTTTGAACTCATCGAAGCACCTGTCCAGTTCCTCTTTGCTGAGCACGAATCCAAGCTCCTCGAGTCTCTGGCCTACGGCGTGGCGTCCGGAATGCTTTCCGAGAACCAGATTGTTCACGTGGATACCTACCGACTCCGGAGTCATGATCTCGTAAGTTTTCTTGTTGGCGAGCACGCCGTGCTGGTGTATGCCCGACTCATGCGCGAAAGCGTTTTTACCTACGATAGGCTTGTTGAGCGGAGCTGTCTGTCCGATTATGTTGTATACCGTCTGGCTCGCGCGGTGGATCTGCGTCGTATCGATCCCCGTTGTGAGTCCTGTGACATCCTGCCTTGTGCGGATGGCCATGACGATCTCCTCAAGTGAGGTGTTGCCGGCTCTCTCGCCCAGACCGTTGATGGTGCACTCGACCTGTCTTGCACCGCCGAGCACTCCGGCCAGAGCGTTTGCTGTTGCCATGCCCAGATCATTGTGGCAGTGTACGGAGAATACGACATTCTCTGCGCCCTTAACGTTGTATTTGATATCCTCGATCAGCTCGCGCATCTCTCCCGGTGTGGTGTAACCTACAGTATCCGGAAGATTGATGGTGGTAGCTCCGCATGCTATGGCTCTTTCGACAACTTTTCTGAGAAACTCCGGTTCGCTCCTTGTGGCGTCCTCTGCCGAGAACTCTATGTTGGAGCAGTACTTCTTCGCGTAAGCGACCATATCTCCCGCGCGCTCGAGCACCTTGTCCGGGCTCATGCGCAGCTTGTACTCCATATGGAGCGGCGATGTAGCTATAAACACATGGATGCGCGGATCCGCGGCGCCCTTGACTGCTTCCCATGCCGTATCGATATCCTTAGGGGTCGAGCGGGCGAGCGAAGCGATGGTGCAGCCTCTGATCGTCTCGGATATGGTCTTTACCGACTCGAAATCTCCCGGCGACGCGATGGCAAATCCGGCCTCGATAATGTCCACATGCATCTTCTCGAGACACCTTGCGACTTCTATCTTCTCTTTCAGATTCATGCTGCAGCCCGGCGACTGCTCGCCGTCGCGCAGAGTTGTATCGAATATTTTTACCTGTTCCATTTGTTCTCCAGTCTTATATCAGATGAATTATTCCAGAATGGCGCCCTTGTCCGCTGAGCTGACAAGTTTCGCGTAGCGCGCCAGGTATCCCGTCTTCACCTTCGGCTCAGGGCATACCCATTCCTTGCGGCGTTTCTCAAGCTCTTCGTCCGAGACCTTGAGTTCGATCGTCTTGTTCGTTATGTCTATGGCGATGAGATCCCCCTCATGGACAAGTCCGATATTGCCGCCGGATGCCGCTTCAGGGCTGACATGTCCTATAGAAGCTCCGCGCGTAGCGCCCGAGAATCTGCCGTCTGTTATAAGCGCAACTGACGCGTCGAGTCCCATGCCCGCAATCGCGGAAGTAGGATTGAGCATTTCTCTCATGCCCGGACCGCCCTTAGGGCCTTCGTAGCGGATGACGACCACATCGCCCGCCTTGATCCCTCCGTCGTAGATGACGCTGATCGCGTCCTCTTCGGAATCGAAGACTCTCGCGGGACCTTCGTGCTTCATCATCTCCGGTAATACAGCCGACTGCTTCACGACGCAGCCGTCAGGAGCCAGATTGCCTCTGAGAACAGCGATACCGCCTGTTTTCATGAACGGATCATCAAAAGGTCTGATGATATCCGTATCAAGATTGACCGCGCCTTCTATGTTCTCGCCCATGGTCTTTCCGGAAACCGTCATAACGGACAGGTCAAGAAGTCCTCCCTTTGTCAGCTCCTTCATGACCGCGTAAACTCCGCCCGCGGCGTCAAGGTCTTCCATGAATGTGTCTCCTGCCGGCGCCAGGTGGCAGAGATTAGGCGTCTTCTCGCTGATCCCGTTCGCCATGTCGAAGCTGATCTCGACACCCGCTTCGTGAGCGATCGCCGGAAGATGCAGCATCGTGTTTGTGGAGCATCCGAGCGCCATGTCAACAGTCTCGGCGTTGTGGAAAGCCACCTCTGTCATGATGTCGCGCGGTCTGATGTCCTTCTCGACAAGCTTCATGATCTGCATGCCCGTCGCCTTGGCAAGTCTGATCCTTGCCGAATACGGGGCAGGGACTGTTCCGTTGCCCCTAAGTGCCATGCCTATGGCTTCGGTGAGGCAGTTCATAGAATTTGCAGTATACATGCCTGAGCATGAACCGCATGAAGGGCACGCGTGCTCAATATATTCCTGGACTCCCGCCTCATCGAGTTTGTCCGCGTGGTACGCGCCTACCGCCTCAAACATGTGCGAAAGGCATGTGCGTCTCCCGTCAGGAAGGTGGCCTGCCAGCATAGGTCCGCCCGCGCAGAAAATCGTCGGAACGTTTATGCGCGCGGCAGCCATCAGCAGGCCCGGAACATTCTTGTCGCAGTTAGGCACCATTACAAGCCCGTCAAACTGGTGAGCGATGGCCATGGCCTCTGTTGAATCGGCGATAAGGTCACGGGTCACCAGAGAATACTTCATTCCGATGTGCCCCATCGCGATGCCGTCGCAAACGGCTATGGCCGGAAAAACGATCGGCGTACCGCCCGCGGCGCGTACTCCCGCCTTCACCGCCTCAGTGATCTTGTCGAGGTGCATATGCCCCGGCACTATCTCGTTATAGGAGCTTACGACTCCGATCAGCGGACGGCTTATCTCTTCTTCGGTGAGTCCGAGCGCGTACAGAAGGCTCTTGTTGGGCGCGCGGTCCACTCCGATCTTTACATTATCTGATTTCATTATTTTCGATCCCCTTTAGTTGGATGCTGTGTCAAGGTCTGTGTCGTTCTTCCACAGCATTTCGTCCCTGAGCTTTCTTCCTACTGTCTCCATCTGATGTTTCGCGAGCTGCGCTCTCTTGGAGTTGAAGAAAGTACGTCCATTTTTGTTCTCCGCGATCCACTTGCCCGCGAACGATCCGTCCTGGATGTCTGCGAGGACCTTGCGCATGTTTGCCTTTACCTCGTCGTGAGGAAGAACGCGCGGTCCGGATACGTATTCGCCGAACTCAGCTGTATCGGAAATGGAGTAGTTCATCGCGGCGATACCGCCCTTGTTGATAAGGTCGATGATAAGCTTCATCTCGTGGATGCACTCGAAGTAAGCGTTCTCAGGCTTGTAGCCCGCTTCTACGAGGACCTCGAATCCGCACTGCATCAGGTCTACCACGCCGCCGCAGAGTACTGTCTGCTCGCCGAAGAGGTCTGTTTCTGTCTCCTCGTCCATTGTGGTTTCAAGGATGCCGGCGCGAGCTCCGCCGATTCCCGCGATGTATGCGAGAGCGATATCATAAGCCTTGCCGGTCGCGTCCTGCTCGACTGCTATGAGGCACGGTACGCCCTTGCCTGCTACGTATGTGCTGCGTACAGTGTGGCCAGGGCCCTTAGGAGCTGCCATGAAGACATCTACATCTGCAGGAGGAACGATCTGCTTGTAACGGATATTGAATCCGTGCGCGAAGGCGATGGCATTGCCCGCCACGAGGTTAGGAGCGATCTCGCTCTTGTATACGGCAGCCTGCACCTCATCGTTGATGAGCATCATGATGATGTCTGCCTTCTTTGCGGCCTCGGCTACTGTATATACTTCAAATCCGTCCTTCTCAGCTACCGGCCAGGACTTTCCGCCCTTGCGGAGTCCTACGATCACGTTGCATCCGGAGTCCCTCAGGTTCAGTGCGTGAGCGTGTCCCTGTGATCCGTATCCGATGATAGCGATGACCTTGCCGTTGAGTGCGTCAAGATTGCAGTCCTTCTCATAATACATTTTTGCCATAATTGAATTCTCCCCTTTCCTTTGATTCGTCGTTGATCGTTGCTGTTCCGCGCTCAATGGCTACTACACCCGTGCGCGCTATTTCCAATATCTTGAATTCCTTCAGTATATTTTCCATCGCTTTAAGTTTTTCAGAGTCCCCCGTGACCACCAGCGTGAGAGCCTCAAGGGAAACATCGATTATCTGCGCCCTGAATATGTTGGCGATCTGCATCACATCATTTCTCTTCTCGCCGCCTTCCGCGCTTACCTTTATGAGCATCAGTTCCCTGTAAATGGAGTTCTCCGTATTGAGCCGCTTTACCGAGTGTACCGGATAAAGCTTGCGGAGCTGATTGCAGAGAAGCTCGGTGTGAGGCTCGTCGGCAAGCACATCGATGGTCAGACGCGAGCGGCCCTGGTTCTCTGTCGGACCTGCCGCGAAAGCTTCGATGTTGTAGCCCTTGCGTGAGAAGAGTCTGGCTATCTGGGACAGGACTCCCGGCTCGTTATCTACAAGGAGCGCCAGGGTCTGTCTTGTCGCGTTGTTCATTTTTTCCATTCGCTGCGCCTCCTTACACTTTCATGAAGTCGGTGATGTGGCTGCCGCCTCCCACCATCGGTCTTACCATCTCATCTATGTCAAGCATGCAGTCGATCACATAACCTTCTCCGCATGCCATGGCTTCTTCTATTGCCTCCGCCAGATCCTTCTGGTTGGTCACCCTGCGTCCGCGGAGCCCGTATGCTTCAGCGAGCTTTATGAAATCCGGGCCTCTGTCCATGTCGCTCTCGGAGAAATTCTTCTTATAGATAAGGTTCTGCCACTGTCTGACCATTCCGAGCGTACGGTTGTCGAATACAAAAGTGATGATAGGCAGGTGATAATGCTCCACCGTAGTCAGTTCGTTGCAGTTCATGCGGAAACTTCCGTCTCCCGCGATATGGATGACCATGGTATCCGGGTTGCCTACCTTTGCGCCGATCGCGGCTCCCAGGCCGAAGCCCATGGTGCCGAATCCTCCCGATGTGATCAGCTGTCCCGGATAGTCGAAGTGGAAGTGCTGTATCGCCCACATCTGATGCTGACCCACATCCGTCGCGACTATGGTGTTTTCCGGCATCATCCTTGCAATGGTATCGCAGACCTGCTTCGGATTGAGAGTATCGCCGCCCTCATCGTATTTGGTTTCTGTCGGGAATGAGAAGATGTGCTTCTTCCACTCCGTGTGATCCTGCTGGCTCAGTTTTTCGTTCAGCATTCTCAGCACTTCTTTCGCGTCTCCGACTATGTGGTGGTCGGTATGGACATTCTTGTTGATCTCAGATCTGTCTATGTCTATGTGGACGATCTTAGCCTGCTTCGCGAATGAAGCCGGGTCCAGCGCCACCCTGTCGGAAAATCTGCAGCCGACCGCGATGAGCAGATCGCACTCGTTTACGCCTATGTTCGACGCCTGCGATCCGTGCATTCCGATCATCCCCGTAGTGAGAGGATTGCGTCCTTTCATTCCGCCTCCGCCCATTACGGTGATGGCTGTCGGAGCGTCCATGAGGTTCACGAACGTGTTGAACTCCTCGTGAGCGCGGCCTCTTACTACGCCGCCTCCGCAGATCAGCATAGGCTTTTCGGATTCGCCTATCATTTCGATGAGCTTGTCGATATCCTCTTCATCGATCGAAGGCTTATGAAGATCGGCCATGTTGCGGTCATAGAGAGCGTCGAGCAATCCGGATTTCTTATGCTGTTTTCTTGAAACAAATTCATACTCGGCTGTCTCTGCCGTGACATTCTTGAGAATATCTATGAACACAGGTCCCGGTCTGCCGCTTCTTGCGATAGCGAACGCCCTTCTGACCGTGTCAGCCAGCTTATTGACATCGCTGATCTGGAAAGTGCATTTGGTGATAGGAAGCATCACTCCGGTGCTGTCTACCTCCTGGAACGAGTCCTTACCTATCAGACTGTCGGCCACGTTGCACGAGATGAATACCACCGGGGATGAATCCATGTACGCGGTGGCGACTCCCGTGGTCAGGTTGGTGGCTCCCGGACCTGAAGTCGAGAATGCTACACCTACCTTGCCCGTGCTGCGGGCATAACCGTCCGCCGCGTGAGAGGCTCCCTGTTCGTGCGCCGTCAGATAGTGGTTTATCCTGCCGCGGTATTTGACCAGGGCATCATAGACGTAAAGTATGGTGCCTCCCGGATAGCCGAATACGGTATCGACATCCTGCTCCAGCAGGCATTCCATCAGTATTTCTGCGCCAGTAAGTTTCACTTTTATAATTGTCCTTTCTGTGTATATTCAGAGGTCCCGCCTCATTCTATTTTTGCATTGCTATCGTGCCCGTACGCTGTATCTCGATGATGCCGTAGATCTTCATCGCCTGGATGAAGTCCTCAACGCTGTCCGGATGAGCGTGATACTCCAGAAGCATGTACTTCGGAGCCACCTTCAGGACATTCGCTCCCATCATCTTGCACAGATCTATGAGCGCCGCGCGGTTCGCCAGAGTGCATGACACCTTGATGAGCATCATCTCGAGGCAAACGCTTTTTGACTCGCTCAGGCGCCTGACCTTGATGACGTCCACGTTCTTATTGAGCTGCTTCTCTATCTGATCGATAGTCCTCTGATCGCCCGTCGATGTTATTGTCATGCTCGATATCTCATGGTTTTCCGTCTCACCGACGGCCAGAGTATCGATATTGAAGCCGCGTCTGGCGAACAGCCCCGACACGGCAGACAGCACTCCGTCCCTGTTTTCTACAAGTACCGAAAAGATTCCTTTCATCGCGTCCTCCTCCCGTCACTTTACATTGTTTTCGCTGTCGACATCGCACACAAGCATGCGCGCTCCGTCGCCTTCAAGCAGCCAGTTGAGCTTTTCGTCCAGCCCGCTGTTCGATGAGACTTCGTTGTACGGCAGCCCGTATGCTTCGGCAATCTTTCCGTAATCAGGCCAGCGTCCCAGCTCCACGCCCTCGTAATGAGAATCGTAGTGGTAATGCTGGAATTCCCTGACCAGCCCCAGATAGTTGTTCCTTACAAGAAGTATCCTGATATCCACATCATGCTCACGCATGGTCGCCAGTTCGTTCATCGACATCTGGAACGCTCCGTCGCCGCAGACCGCTACGGTCTGCCTCTCAGGGAACACGAATTTAGCGCCTATCGCGGCAGGGATGGAATAGCCCATGGTGCCCATGCCGCCTGTCGTAATGAAACGTCCTTCCTTCATTACGTAGTTGTCCGCGCTCCAGAGCTGATTCTGGCCTACATCCGCGACATATATAGCGTCATCTTTCAGCTTCTCTGAAAGCGTCTGCACCAGCAGGTTCGGATCCACGAATCTGTCGCTGAACACGCGGGTGTCGACGGTGTTTTTCTTTATCTCATCGAGTTCGCTTATCCAGCTGTCATCCTTCCGGCTGATCTCGGCGTCACGCATAAGCGAGAATATCTCCTTCAGATCGCCGACCAGAGGAACGGTAGGTCCGATGTTCTTTCCTATCTCGGCGGTATCGATGTCTATGTGGATGATGGCTCTTCTCGTCAGGTTCTCAGGCTTCGGTATGGCCCTGTCGGCTATGCGCGCGCCTACGACTATGAGAAGGTCCGCCCTGACCAGCGCCTTGTTGGCGTATGGCTTGCCGTTGTTGCCCAGCATTCCGAAATTGAGCGGATGCTTTTTAGGAAGCACTCCCATTCCCATCATGGTGTGGACCAGCGGAATGTTGAACTTTTCGCAGAACTCCCTTATCACCGGCTCGCCGTCGGCTAATATGACGCCGCCGCCCGCGCAAAGAAGCGGTTTTTCAGCCTGATCGAGCAGGCTCACCACCCTGCGCAGCTGGATAGGATTGATCTTTATCTCTGGCTTGTATCCGCGGATGAGCAATTCATCCGGATAAGAGAAACTCTTCTTCAGCTCCGCCTGCTGTACGTCCATCGGGATGTCTATCAGAACCGGTCCCTTACGTCCGGTCGAAGCGATATAGAAAGCCTCCCTGAATACGCGAGGAATGTCATCCGGATTCTTTACAAGGTAGCTGTGCTTCACAAATGACCTTGTAGCTCCGCGCATGTCCGCCTCCTGGAAAACATCGCGGCCGAGCAGCTTGCTCGATACCTGTCCGGATATGGCTATTAGCGGTATGCTGTCGGCATGAGCCGTCGCGAGAGCGGTAATGAGATTTGTAGCTCCCGGGCCGGATGTCACGACACAGACCGCGGGCTTACGCGACACTCTGGCGTAACCGCTGGCCGCGTGTCCGGCATTCTGTTCCTGACGCACTAAAATATGCTCGATATCCGAATTGTAAAGGCCCTCGTAAAAAGGCGCGATCGCAACACCGGGATAGCCGAACACTTTTGTGATGCCCTCTTCTTCCAGACATCTGACCATTGCCTGGGCTCCAGTCATATAGTTCCTCCTGCGTTTCGAGCCAAAAGACTCGGTAATTATAAAATTATACACTAAAAGTACTCGTATTTTCAGTGTTTTATCACAATTTCAATATTGGATTTTGTTGACAACTACACAATTAATGGAATATCTTTAGACACACGTATTAATTCACAGCAATCAATCGAAAGAGGATGGGAATCGGACATGACAAACATAGAAATGATCAGAGCCTACGGGCACGAACAAGTAGCATATTTCAACAATGAAAAAGCGGGACTCAAAGCGATCATCGCTCTTCACAATACAAACCTCGGTCCTGCGGTCGGCGGATGCAGACTCTGGCCTTACGAGAGTGAGGAAGCCGCTCTCTTCGACGTACTCAGACTGTCACGCGGCATGAGCCACAAGAACGCCGCGGCAGGCCTGCCTCTCGGAGGAGCAAAGGGCGTGATCCTGGCGCATCCGTCCCAGAAGACTGAAGCGATGTTCGAAGCATTCGGCGAGGCAGTCAACACCTTTATGGGCAAGTACTACACCGCTGAGGATGTCAACACGGATACAAAGGACGCGGACTACATGCTGCGCACCACTGACTACGTTGTCGGCCGCGCGGACGTTTCCGGCGACCCTTCGCCTATCACAGCGATAGGAGTATTCGATGGTATCCGCGCCGTAGCGCAGTTCATGAACGGTTCTGACAGCCTCGACGGCATGAAGATCGCGGTACAGGGACTCGGCAAGGTCGGAATGGATCTGGCAAAGCAGCTCCACGCGGCCGGCGCTAAGCTGATCGTCTGCAACAATTCGAACCGCGAAGCTATGAAGTACGCGGTAGAGGAGCTCGGCGCTACCGAAGTGGGAAGGGACGAGATATACGGAGTTGAGTGCGATATCTTCGCTCCATGCGCTCTCGGAGCTGTCGTAAACAGCAAGACCATCCCGCAGTTCAAGTGCAGAGCTATCGCGGGAGCTGCCAACAACGTCATCTATGACGATGCCGCAGGCGAAGCGCTCAAGGCGCGCGGAATCCTGTACGCTCCTGACTTCATCATCAACGGCGGCGGAGTCATCAACGCGGGCCAGGAAGCGTTCACAACTTATGACAAGGAAAAGGTACTTGAGCAGGTGCACAACATCTACAATACAGTTTACAGAATGCTCGAGGAGTCAAAGGAAACAGGAAAGCCTGAAGGTGTGATCGCAACTGAATTCGCGGAGAACCGCATCAGAAACGGCCTTGACGCGTAAGCGCATAAAAACCAAAGCACACAGAAAAGCATATCCGCAATCAAGCGGATATGCTTTTTTGGTTCTCTGACTGATTCTGCGGCAGCCCGTGCCTGTTTCCCGGATGATCGCAAAACAGACAGGCGCGGCAGTTTACAAGCGGAAGCCTTCCGATTATACTTTGACTGTAATCTGCTTTAAGAAACAGTAATTTGGAGACCGTATCAATGGCTAAGAATAAAACCAGAAGCAGCAAGACTTCATCCCAGGCAAAGCCTAAGACCGAAACTAAAAGCACCAGCCCTAAGGCTTCTGATAAGAAAAAGGATGTGCTTTATCAGATCATAACCAGGCGCGATTCAGGTGTTTTGAAAGCGTATATCACTTTTACATACCGCGTGTTCCATCCTAAGGTCACGGCGAGGATGGTGCTCTACGGACTTCTGATATTAGCGCCGGGCTTTGTCGTCAAAGCTCAGGCTCTTAAGATCATTCTGTGGGTACTGGGCGGACTGGTAGTCCTTCTCGGACTGTTCCGTCAGTATATCTCGCTCGCCCTTACAAAAAAAACCGATGAGGATTACCGCAACGGTACGGGATTCGTATATGAATTCACCCAGAACGACGCTTCGTTTTTCCGTGACGGAGAACTGACTGCATACAGCAGATACAAAGACATAGATGCCGTTTTCTATGACGAGGAATACTATTATCTCAGTCTTGCGAGCAGGGACTTCTTTGTTATCCCTATGGACAGATTTACGATCGGAGACCCGTCCACCTTCGGTGATTTCATGTACAAGAGGTGCAAAAAAGTATGCCGCTGGATCCCTGCCAGATTCAGCAACAAGCTTAAGAAGATGCGCTCGCAGCGCGCAATCGCCAGAGAGCAGATGAAAAAATAAGGAGCTGAACTTTTTCAGTTCAGCTCCAGTATCCTCATGATAAGCGGTTCGAGAGCATCCTTGCTCATACCGTCGTAATTGCTTTCCGCCCTTTGAATGATGAGGTCCGCGTCAGCCTTATCATACAAGCCGTAAGCTCCGCCTCCGAAAAAGTCTTTATACAGTGATCTGTCAAGCAATTTCAGTCTGTCTCTTCTGATCCTTCCCGGCAGAATAAAGAAATCGATATTGTGCTGCCCTTCGCATCCGTTCCTCCGGCGCAACAGATCGACATAGGATCTGCTTTCCGCATCTCCAATCCCTACCCCGCATATGAACAGGTTTCTTCCTTCAAGACCGAAATTGTTGTAATTCTGCCATAGCATGTTCAGCATATGGATATCGCCGTTCCGCACTGCTCCGATATATACAACATTTTTATACATGCTGACATATCCGAGGTTCTTCTTGTCGTACTCCATGCCATCGCAGTTCAGGGCTTCCATCAGCCATTTCGCGTACTGAAGAGCTGTACCGCTTCTGCCTGAGCATACAACTATCGTATCTGTGGAATCGCCGGTCTCCGCTCTCCGGGCCTCCCTTGCTGTCCTGTTAGGATTCTTCATCTTATTTAGCCTTTCGCCTCATTCTGAGGATCATATTATCGAGAAACTGTGCCATAGAATATTACTATATAATCTGTTCACAAATCAAATATTGAAAGAATGCTTTTTCAGGGCTTTTAACAGATTAAAATCCGTAAATATCAAAGGCTAAATTTTCACATATTCTACACATTAGTATTGACTTAGACTTAAGAATTGCTATAATCTGTCTTAAAGAAGTGTTGAATCACCTATTCAATATTCTTATAATAGCATTATTTTATAGGAGGTTTTTTTATGTCTAAATGGATTCTTATTGCAATATCTCTTTTAGGACTTGTTTACAACGTCATTCTGATGTACAGAAAGATGAAAGAGATCCGCGCAATGCCGGAAACAGAATTCGGTTGCAGCGGTGAGGAACTCTGGCAGTCGCAGAAGAAGCATTTCTGGTTCAACTTCATTGGCCCTGGAATCATCGCTAACTTCTTCGACACTCTCGGTATCGGATCATTCGCTCCTACATCGACAATGTTCAAGGTCGCTAAGTCCTGCGACGACATTCTCGTTCCTGGTACACTCAACGTAGGCGATACAGTTCCTGTATGCGTAGAGGCTGCAGCGTTCTTCGGAATCGTTGACATGGATGTTCTTACACTCGTTACAATGATCGTAGCATCCGTTCTCGGTTCATATCTGATGGCTGGTATCGTTTCCAAGTTCGACCGTAAGCACGTACGTTACGCTCTGTTCGTCGGACTCTTCCTTCTCTCCATCATAATGCTTGCAAGATGGGCTGGTTGGGGTCCGTTCAAGCTGGAAGGAACAGAAATGGGTCTCAGAGGCGTCAAGCTGATCGTTGCTATCGTTGTCAACTTCATCCTCGGCGGACTGATGTCCATCGGCGTGGGACTCTATGCTCCGTGCATGGCTCTCTGCGTACTGCTTGGACTCGACGCGAAGTGCGCGTTCCCTGCTATGATGGGATCCTGCGCATTCCTGATGGCTTATGGTAATGGTCCTAAGTTCATCAAGGAGGGACGTTATGACATGAACGCTTGCTGGGCTATGGCTCTCGGCGGCGGCGTGATCGGTGTTCCTATCGCTGCTTGGATCGTAGGTTCCATGCCTACACACATCCTCACACTGATGGTAGTTATCGTCTGCTTCGTCACTTCGCTCCTCTACCTGAAGGACGCTATCCAGAAGGGCTCTGCAGCATAGTTTGCTACCAGCGATCAAAGGATCTGATCCAAACAATTTGGACAACATCAAAAGAGCCGGTCATCGTGTGAACTAGTAAGATGAAAGTAGACATGTTAAAAAAGCATGTCTACTTTTCTTATGCTAGGATTTATTCAAGGAGGTGGTTTTATGTCAAGACCAGCAGG
>CACYPK010000027.1 GCA_902776285.1 uncultured Eubacteriales bacterium | reverse complement strand
GTTTGTCTTTTTCTTTCAAAGTCTTTCATTTTCAGGGCCTTTGCCCTGTTAATTCAAGACCTGTTCTGCACTATGAAGTTTTCAAGGTTCCGCTGCGCTTTTCAGCGACAGCTTCATTATTATATGAAAACGGACACCTCAGGTCAACACTTTTTTTGATTTTTTTTAAACTTTTTTTGAAAAAATTAAGCGGGATCAAAAAATCCCGCAATTTGTGTTTTCTACATTATATATATACTATATATGACGTTTTACATTTTGTATGGCGATGTACTTTTTTCAGCTTTGATATAGGAAGCTGCTTTTCAGGCGAGGCTCTATTCTTCCAGTTCGCGCTCAGCCTCACGTTCCTGTCTGGTTATCGCCGCGCTCATCATTACATCCTGCTCTGCCGCCATGTCCTCTTTGATCTTGGCGATGCGTCTCTGAGCGCTCTTCTGCTCCCTTATGCCCTCCTTTGCCTTGGCGAGAGCCCGCTTCTCGTCGTCCTGCGCTTCCCTGAGTTTTTCCTCGTTGCCGGTCACGAACTTCGGCTTTGAGTATTCTATGTCCAGAGATTGCCAGAAACGCCTGAGTCCCAACACTATCATGCAGATGCCGGCGATAAGCGTCGAGCCCAGTCTGAACGTTGAGTTGTTGAAGAAGATGTATACGCCGAACAGGAGCATCAGCGTGCTGATGGCTATGCCGACTCTGTGTCCCCAATCGGTCTCCATAATGTCGAACCACTCGACCTTGAACGCCAGGACTCCCTCGATGGTGAGCCACATCGCGAATACCACCTGAGCGGATATATCGTCAGTGACCTGGTCGGTCAGTATTACAAGGCCCACAATGAGCATGAGTATGCCGTCCTTGGCGATGCCTACGCCCTTTTCGGATACGTCAAAATCGGCGCGCCTGCTTATGAGGAGCTCTATAGCCCCCAGCACGTCGAAAACGATACCGATAACAAATGCCACCGACAGGAACGCGGCGCTCCCGTTGGCAACACAGAATATTCCCGAACCTATCATCGCAATACTTGCGATCATCATCAATGTTCTCATCGCGTCCTCCTTTGACGTCCGTACTATACTACACTAAAATACCCGCTCTCGCAAGAGCGGGTATCTTTTCGCTGTCAGAGGCTTTAGCCCTACAGGCTGTAGCCCGCGTGGAAAGCCTTCTTATTAAGATCGATGAACTTCGCCTTTACGTTGGCTTCGATCTCAGCGTCCCAGTCGATCTCATCAAGTCCCATCGCCTTTACGAGGGCTCCGAGGAGAACGACGTTCATGGCCTTAGGGTTGCCGAGCTCTGTAGCTACATCAGCAGCCTTGAAGGCCAGCACTTCGCACTTCTCTTTGAGGTGATCGATGATGCCTTCAGGGTACTCTGCAGTTCCCAGGTTTACCGGTACCGGCTGTATACGGTAGTCATTGATTACCATCTTGCCGCCGATCTTGAGGTGGTCGAGCCATCTGAGAGCTTCCATCTCTTCGAAAGCAACGATAACGTCTGCCGAGCCTTTACCTACGATAGGGCTGTAGACCTTCTCGCCATATCTTACCTGTGTGGATACGGAGCCGCCTCTCTGCGACATTCCGTGGATCTCACTCATCTTGACGTCGTAGCCTGCCTTGATGAGGCCGCTTGTCAGGATCTTGCTGGCCAGGATGGTTCCCTGTCCGCCTACTCCTACCAGGAGGATATCCAGGAGGATATTCTTTACTTCACTCATTATCTTGTCACCTCCTCAATAGCCTTGAATGGGCAAACCTGCTTGCAGACTGTGCAGCCGTTGCAGCTTGTCTTGTCGATGACTACCTTATCCTTTGTGCTGATCAGAGCCGGGCATCCGGTCTTTACGCACATCTTGCAGTTTTTGCACTTCTCCTGATCGATCACGCACTGTGTCTTGTGCAGTGTCGGGAACTCATCGATATCCTGCTGGCTGAACTTCTTGAGTACGCACGGCCATCTTGTGATGAGGACCGTCGGCTCATCCTTGCCGAGGAGCTTGTCAAGAGCATCTTCGACCTCGTCGAGGTGATTAGGGTTGACTGTGATGATGTTCTCATCCTTAACGCCGATAGCCTTGCAGAGCGCAGGGATATCTACCTCAGGAGCTTCCTTGCCCATGAGAGTGTATCCTGTACCTGGGTTCTGCTGGTGGCCTGTCATTCCCGTGATACGGTTGTCGAGGATGATCGACAGGTTGCTTCCGCTGTTATATACAGCATCCATCAGCGAGTTGACGCCGGTATGGAAGAACGTGGAGTCTCCGATGACGGAAGCTACCTTTGTAGCCTTGCCCGCGTCCTTAAAGACCTTGGATGCGCCGTGGCCCTGTGAAAGCGACGCGCCCATGCAGATCGTTGTATGGACCGCGCTGAGCGGAGGCGCCATTCCGAGTGTATAGCATCCGATATCTCCGGTGATCATGAGATCGCCCTTCTTCTGTCTCTTGGAGAGGCAGTAGAACAGTCCTCTGTGAGGGCAGCCTGCGCAGAGTGCAGGAGGTCTTACGACCGTCTTCATATCAGTCGTGTAAGTCTCAGGCTCCACTCCGAGGAAGGCCTTTCTTACGATATCCGTGTTGAGCTCATCGAACTTAGGAATGACATCCTTGCCCGTGCACTCGATGCCGAGCATCTTAACATGCTCTTCGATGTACGGATCCATCTCTTCAACAACGTAGACCTTGTCTACCTTGCTGCAGAAGTCCTTGATCAGTTCGTCCGGCATCGGGAAAGTGAGACCGAGCTTCAGATACGAAGCGTTCTCTTCAAAAGTCTCCCTTGCGTACTGATACGAAACGCCGGATGTGATGACGCCGATCTTTGTGTCATGCATCTCAACCCTGTTGAACTCGCAATCGTTAGCGAACGCTCTTGCGGCCGCGACTCTCTCTTCGAGTGTTGCTCTCAGAACCTTAGCGTTTGCCGGCGCGGTTACATACTTTTTGATCTTTGGCTCGTAATCAGGTACTTCTGCCTCTTCTCTTTCTCCCAGCTCTACAAGACCCTTGGAGTGGCATGTTCTTGTAGTTACGTGGAAGAGTACAGGCATGTCGAATCTTTCGGAAAGAGCGAAAGCCTTCTTCATGAAGTCCTTCGACTCCTGCGAGTCAGATGGTTCGAGCATGAGAAGCCTTGCGGACTTCGCCGTGTTTCTGTTGTCCTGTTCATTCTGCGAACTGTGCTGACCCGGGTCATCCGCGACTACCATTACGAATCCGCCGGTCACGCCGGTGTACGCGAATGTGAAGATCGGGTCCGCGGCTACGTTCATTCCTACGTGCTTCATGGCACAGAAGGCTCTCGCGCCTGCGATGGATGCTCCGATCGCAGCCTCCGTGGCTACCTTTTCATTAGGCGCCCACTCGGAGTAAACATCTTCTCCGTACTGAGGCATGTTTTCGAGGATCTCCGTGCTCGGTGTTCCCGGATATGCTGAAGCGAATCTTGCGCCGCCTTCCCAGGCTCCGCGAGCGGTCGCTTCGTTACCGGACATGATAACTTTCATAAAGCATTTCCTCCCTTTTACATTATGTCGGTACCGCCGGAAGACGGTACCGTAGTTGATCATTTAATGCCCTTACGCAATCATTAGCTTCTATATATAAATAGAAGAAACACGATATTTTGCTTCAATAATTATACAGCGGAGACTACCCTCTTTCAATCTCGAGGCTTGCACAAAAAAGAAGCAAGGTCTCTGTCACCTGCTTCTTGTGCTTTCCTTATTATTACAGCCCTTACATGTTACGATCCTTATTTTGATTGATAGTCCACGCACTGCTGTCTGTCGAGGAAGAAATGTATGCCGGGCGAACTGTCCTTCCATCTATCCTCCTGGAAACCGTTCGCCGGCTCGAGCCACTTGCCGACTTCGTAGTAGAAGTCAGGATCGACCGTCGACTGCGCCCATGTGTAGCTTTCGGACTCATCTATGCTGGTGATCTTCAGCACCTTCACCTTTGAAACTCTGCCGGTCTCCATAGTAGCCATACAGCGCTTCGCATCGCGCGGCACAAGCATCATCACGACACGAAGGTCGGTACAGCACTTCCAGGCGATGAATGCCTCTCCCTCTTCAGGGCAGCGCATGCGATACCACATCGTATCATCATCGGTGATCACCTTGTCCTGGTTTATCGCGTCCTCGAGCACGGACGAATAGATGTTGGCCCCTCTGAGGTCTATGTCGGTCATATCCTGAAAGCGGAAGCTGCACCCTCTTGCCTTACATCCGCAGAGCTTCATTCCCGTAAGGTCATTATTATAGAAGGCGATGTTATCCATCTGAGAGCCGCTGAAGTCTGTTTCATGCAGATCACAGCTGTCAAATGTGGATCGTCTGAAATCGATGCCGGTAAGATCGCGGCCGGCCAGGTCAAGACCCTTTATGACGCAGTGTCGCATGTCCGGCATGGCGCCGGCCGCCGCTTCACGCATCCTTCCAAGTTCCGCCTCAAAGTCCCCTATGGTTTCAAGGCGCCGTTTTTCGCTTTCCGGTACCGGTACGTACGCTTCATTCTCTTTAACAAAGTCGGTCTCACTTGATGTGAAATTCATCTTTCTGCCCTTTCTATATGGAACGGCCAATTCCTTTTCTACACTGATTATACTACCCTCGAGACAGAAAAACACGGCTCACCGTGAAGGCGAGCCGTGTTTACGCTTTTCTTATTGATTGCCTGTGGGCGCGTGTCTGCTATTCCGCGGCAGCCTGGTTCGTGTTAGCTGAATCAGACACTCTGTAGGATCCCGCCCTTCCCCTCAGGAAGAAGAGTGTTCCAATAAGCAGTACGACTCCCACAATCAGCGGGACCACCGGGCTGCTTACGTAACCTGCGATCACATAGGATATCGCGGAAACTACAGCGACTGTGGTCGCGTAAGGAAGCTGCGTGGATACGTGAGATACGTGGTTGCAGTTCGCTCCGGCGGATGCCATGATCGTCGTATCCGAGATCGGTGAGCAGTGGTCGCCGTATACGGCTCCGGCCATGCAGGCGGCGATGATCGGTGTAGCAAGTTCCGGGTGCGACTCCGTGATCGCCAGGCCGAGAGGGATCAGGATACCGAAAGTACCCCACGATGTTCCGGATGCGAACGCGAGAACGCACGCTATCAGGAAGAGCCCCGCAGGAATGATGCCTACGGCAAATCCGCTCATTCCCTCAACAAGGCCGCTGACGTAATCAGCAAGGCCGAGGCTGTCTGTCATGGCCTTGAGCGACCACGCGAGCGTCAGTACGAGTATAGGCGATGCCATGGCCTTCATGCCTTCAGGCACACAGCTCATGCACTCCGTGAAACTGATGGTGCGTCTGATGGTGTAGTAAACGATTATGATGACCAGCGCTACGAGAGATCCCATCGACAGTCCTACGGAAGCATCGGAATCCGAGAAAGCAGTAACAAAGCCCGCTCCGTCGAAGAATCCGCCTGTGTAAACCATTCCGAGAACGCAGCTTACTACGAGGACGACTACAGGGAACACGAGGTCGAGCACGATGCCTTTGTCACTTCCTTCATCTGCAGCGTCTGCCGCCTGGGCGTTGACGTCCTGTACCGTAAACAGGTCTCCGTTTTCTACGGCGTTCATCTCAAAATTGGCCATGGTGGCATAGTCAAATCTCATGAAAATGATCGCGAACATCATTACGAGAGTGAATAGCGCGTAGAAGTTATAAGGGATGCATCTGATAAACAGCGAGATCCCCTCTCCTTCGCCGGCAAAACTCGATACGGCGGCAGCCCATGAAGATACCGGAGCGATGATGCATACCGGCGCAGCTGTCGCGTCAATGATATAAGCGAGCTTTGCTCTTGATACTCTGAAGTTGTCCGTGACAGGCTTCATTACAGAGCCTACTGTGAGGCAGTTGAAATAGTCGTCTACAAAGATAACGATTCCGAGCAGCACCGTGGCTATCTCAGCAGCAACACGGGTTCTGACTCTTTTGAGAGCCCAGCCGCCGAATGCCTTTGAGCCTCCGGAAAGATTCATCAGAGCTACGATGATGCCGAGGACGACCAGGAAGATCAGGATTCCCACGTTCCAGCCGTCACTGAGTGATGCAATGAGGCCGTCGTTGACAACATGATTTACAACGCCTGCGAAGTCAGCGCCGGCGTAAAGCACAGCTCCTACGAGAACGCCCAGGAAGAGCGAACTGTAAACTTCTTTGGTAATAAGAGCCAGCAGGATGGCTACAAGCGGTGGAAGAACCGCCCAGAATGTTGCGTAAAGAGCAGGTGTGTCCATATAAGTTACCTCCATATAATTAAAAGATCCATGAATAACGCTTGAAACGAAACTGCCATGGATCTGGTAACTTACATATTAATTTACCGCCTACCATGATAGCGCTCCACTTGCGTGACAGTCCGGCGCATCTTATTGCGCCGTCCCAGCTGACCGGCTTTGGGGTTCCGGTAAGCTTCGGCGGATCATCCTTTCACGGCCGCGCTCCCTGCGCTTCTTAAGACCGTTACTCTTAATCTCCGCGACCTCTATCGGGTCAGGTGTTATTCACTTGTTGATATTGTACATAATAAATACAAAGAGGTGCAAAGTCAAGGCGTTTTGTGGATTAGAACAAAAACATGGCCGGTTATTAAGACAATGGGATTGTTTTTCAACAAAACAGCTTTACGGACGCATGTAAAAACCCCGGCGATAATCTCTGCCGGGGCTTTTATCGGGGCGGTGCCCCTTATTATAAGGTTGGAACGTTATTATGCGTTGATTGCTTCAGTTGCTTCTTCGTCTTCCTCCTCCTTCGACTCCTTCTTTGCCAGGAGTGCTACAACTCCCTGGATCAGGAGGATGACTGCCATGAGGATCGTCCATCTGTCTGTGAACGCCATCGGGTTGTTCATGTTCTCTGTGAGGATGAACGCTACGATCGCGCCGGCTGCAGGGAGAATGCTCGAGAGTCTCACAAAGCCCTTGCGTCTTGTTTCCTCGTTCTCGTCCTCATTCTCTTCCTCATCATCCTCTTCCTTTTTACCGAACCATCCGGCCAGGAGTACTGCGGAGATGATGCCTGTAACTATGGTCATGATCAGGTTCAGAAGAGCCCATGTCTGTTCGACTGCGAGAGGAGTATCTCCGTCCTCAATGTTCACGGAATCCGCTGTCGGAGCCGGTGTGTTTTCGATGAGCGAAACTGCCTCAGGCTCATTGTTTGCGGCTGCAGGTGCTGTAGTCGCTGTTGTTCCCGCGCTCACGCTGTAGGTTGTTTCAAGAGCAGACGGTGTAGCCGGTGCTGCCGGTGTTCCCGGCTTTACAGGTGCTGCCGGTGTCGACGGTGTTTCCGGCTTTTCAGGCTTTGCCGGTGCCGCCTTGATGTTCAGTGCGCCTTCGATCGTTGTGATATCGTAGTATTCGCTGACGTCAACGCCGTCTCTCATGATCATTACGCTGTCGATGATGTTTGCGGCTTCGCCGACCTTTGTGATCGATCCGCTTACCTCAGCTACGATCTCGTCTCCTTCAAACAGTCCGCCTTCTGTAACGCTGACCGAGCTGTCGCTGTGCTCTTTGCCGTCATATGTCCATGTGGCGCTTGCTGCCTTGATAGTAACAGGTCTCTTTGCATATACATCGTATACTGTGCGCTCAATCTTTTCGTTTACTGCTTCAGGTGCCTCGTAAACAGCGTCCTCTGCGAGCATGCTGCCGTCTTCACCGTACCAGCCGTTGTACTGGATACCATCAAACTCGGCCGCCTTGTCATATACATTGATGTCTTCGAAAGATTCGACTTCTGCTACTTCACCGTTGTAGTGATATCTTACTGTTACCGATGGCTGCCACTTCGCGTAGATGTTGATCTCGTTGTGGATCTCCGGGAGGTCTGCCGATTTGATCGTGAACTTGTCTCCCGCCTGATATGTTATTTCTGCTTCCGGGTCTTCCCAGCAGATGAACTGATAGTGGTCCTGATCATCAGGCTGCTTGAAAGTATGTGTGTATGAATCGAACGAGTCCTTGTTTGCCCAGGAGCCCGATCCGGTGGATACTCCGTCGATGTAGTTGAAGCTGAGCTTCTTGCACTCTGTTTTGATGTATATCGGGTGGACGTTGATCACGGTGTCTCCGTCAAGCTCATCGTATTTTACGGACAGGGATGTGAACTCGTTGCCGTTCTCATCTTCCCACTTCTCTGCGTAAACGTATCTGTCGCCGTTGACAGTGAAGCTCTTTGCCGGGATCAGGTTGTCGAGTTTCTTCTTGGAGAACGACCAGCCGACTCCCGAGGAGAGCGTATTACTGGTCGAAGATTCAGTCTCAGTACCGTCGGCTTTAAGTATGCCGGTGAAATTGACCGTGACCGTCTTGTCAGGATACGCTGAGTAAACTGCGGTGTAGACCAGCTCAGTCGGCTCCCAGAGATCCGCGCCATCGATCACGATGCTTGAGACCTCGTTGCCGGACGCGTCTCTCCACATGTTATCAAACTTGTATGTGACGCCGTCGAGCTTGAACGATTTTGTCTTGACCTTGGCATTCAGTGTCGAAGCCGAGATCGTCTTTATTCCGGATACGCTTACCGTATAGCTGAGCGTTGCTGTTTCTTCTCCGCCCGAAGCATTCTTGATGCCCGCGAGCTTGACTGTCACCTTGTACGAGGACGCTCTTTTAACAGGCGCTGCCTCTTCAGGCTTTGTCTCTTCCTTTTTTTCGGTTGAAGCTGCTGCCGGCTCAGAAGTTTCTGATTTTTCCGGCACGCTTGCCGCCTTCATCTTTGGAGCCTCTGCCGCAGGTGTCTCCGCTGCAGGAGTTTCTGCCACAGGAGCTTCCTCCTTGATTTCTTCTTTTACTTCTTCTGTTTTTACCTCTTCCACAGGTGCCTCTTCCACTGCCGGAGCCGCCTCAGCTGCCTCTTCAGGCTGAGCGACCTCCTCGGAAACAACAGTCTGCGGGATTTCTTCCGCGGCTTCGTCCGCCGCGAACGCGACGCCCCATACAGGCGACGCTGACATGATAAGAGCCAGAGTGGCTGCGATCATTTTTTCCTTGATAGTCTTTTTCATTGTTTTCACCTTTTTCCAACCTTGAGAATGCTTTTTTAATTTAAGTCCGTTTTGTTTCGTTCTACGATTGAATATTATCATTTATATCGTCATAGATAGCGTCATCAGTAATTTGATTTTGACGATTATAGCCTCTTTATTTGACGTTTCGTCATCAAAATAGTCATTTTTCTCTGTCTTTTGCTTGCAAACAAAAAACCGGCAGCTTTTACGCTGCCGGTCTGAAATATGTCAGTATTCTGTTGTGTTATTCGCCGGATGTGCCCAGTGCGTTGATCACGCGAGTCGCTATCGGGGCCGCGGCCTGAGCTCCGAAGCCGCCTCCCTGCACCCAGACGACAAAGGCGTACGGCGCGTCCTCATTATCCGTGAACCCTACGAACCACGCGTCGGGCTGATAGGAGTCCGCTTCAGCAGTGCCGGACTTGGCGTACATGTCCAGTCCGTAGAAGTTCTCTTCGCCGTAATTCTCCACGACATTGTTCTTCATCATGCTCCTGAGCTCGTCCGCTGTGTCCTTGTCCAAATATCTGCCCAGGCTCTTACCTCCGGTCAGATCCTTAAGGAAGGTCGCGCTCTTGATGAGTGTAGGCTGCACCGGCTCGCCGCCGTTTGCTATGGCACCCATGTACACCATCATTGCGCACGGATTGACCAGGTCATCGGCCTGTCCGATGCCCGCCCAGCTCAGCTTTACTTCGTTATCGTCAGGGAATGTGAAGGATCCCGCCGCGGTCTCTATCCCATCGACCTCGACAGGCTTGGTGAGACCTGCCTTTTCCGTGTACTCCTGCATTGCCTTTGCGCCTACTTCGCGGGTAAGCGCTCCGAACGCTCCGTTGCACGACTGGGCAAGAGCTCCCCTGAAATCCACTTCTCCATGCGCCGACACGTCAGTAAGCCTGGTATCATCACCCTCTCCGAGCTGATTGATCCCGTCGCAGTCGAATGTGAAGGAATCCCTGTCTTTCATCTTTTCTATTACGGCGGCGGATGTCACAAGCTTGAACGTGGAGCCCGGTATGATAAGGCCGTCGATGAAGTTGTTGAAGTAGTATGAGCTTTCTTCATCCGCCTCCCACTCCTCGTATGCCGGGTCAAAGGTCGGTGTGCTCACAAGACAGACTATCTCGCCTGTCTTCCAATTATATACGCCTACCGTGCCGGTCCTTCCGGCGAGCGCCTCATACGCCGCGCGGTTGGCGTTCGCGTCTATCGTAAGAGATATCCTCTTGCCGTTCGCGGTCGCGTCATATGTGCCGTTAAGTATATCGTAGCCTATCAGCTGGCTCCTGAATATGGATATCGCGCCGGTCGAAACATTGCCCTGAGGGTCTCCCACTACATGTGCCGTTGCGACCCTGAGCTCGTAATCGTCGGTATATTCGAATCCGTCAGGAGTGCATCTCAACAGTTCCACACCGTTGCGGTCGGTCACCGTGCCGCGATTGATGGCTCCGTCGGTATATATCTGTGTATTGCCGTAGAATGTCGCCCATTCGCCGCCGTTTTTCACGAGCCTGTATCCGAAGATCCCGATGCCCGCTATCAGGATGGCCGCCAGAACGAGGCATATCACTGCTCTTTTTTCCTGTTTACGCATGCCTATTCCTCCTTCCCGACGGCCGGGCCGGCATTCCGCCGCATGTCAGCCGCCTTGAAGTACGCAAGCATCGCCCATGATGTCAACAAGCTGGTACCGCCCGTCGAAACGAACGGGAATGTTACACCTGTGAGCGGGAAGAGATCGATCGCTCCAAAGACGTTGAGCATCGTCTGCACCAGGAACATCGTGGCGGCGCTGCACGCGAGTATGGTGTAGAACGTGGATCTGCCGGCGACGATGTGCATGACCGCGAACACCGACAGGGTCGCGATACACAGCACCAGCAGGACCGCGATTATGAAGCCCCACTCTTCCATCACGAAGCCGAAAACAAGGTCAGTGTTGGACGCGCCGATGTATTTGAGAGAGCCGTTGCCCGCGCCGAGGCCGAGCATGCCGCCTCCGGCTCCGAACGACATGGTGCGCGTCTGCTGGTAACCCAGGTCATCCATGAACTCAGGCTCCCAGACGTGGCCCCACGCGTTAAAGCGCGAAGCTATGTACGGCTTGAATTTCAATACGATAAGTCCCATCGCGCCTGCCGCGACGCCTGTAAGGACAAAACGCGAGAAGTCGCCGCTCCTAAGGAACGAGACGACCAGATAAGTCGCGAAGAATATGAGCGCCGTTCCGAAGTCGCTCATCAGCGCCAGACAGCCCAGGCAAAAGAGTGAGAACGCGGCGTATATGACGGTGTTCTTTCTGTCGTAGAGTTCTTCCAGAGTGCCCGCGCCTATCAGTATGAACGCCAGCTTGACCAGTTCCGACGGCTGCACCGAAAGGTTGTCGCCTATCCTGATCCAGTTGGTGGCGCCGTACTGCGCGGTACCGAATATCAGGTTGATCAGAAGGGCCGCGATCGAAAGACCTATAAGGACAGGCTTTACCTTGCGTGTCCTGTTCAGATCCCTCATGTAAAAGCACATGAATATCATGAGAGCGAGCCCTATAAGTAACGCTATGAATTCTTTTACTACCGAGCCCGGATCCGACGATGCCGTCACGGCAAGATTTATGGTAGAGAGGAAGAACGCTATCATCTCCATCTCAAAGCCGCGGCTGCCTGTTATGTGGAAGAACATGACATATGCCCACATCACAACGCAAAGCAGGGCTATGCACAGCAGCGCTGACGCCGTGATCTCCTCGCCCATGCCCAGGACCAGCTGCACAATGGTCAGCAGCTGAAAGATGGTGATGGCCAGAAGTATCTTCCACGGCGCGACCGGCTCCTTGTCAAGGCGTCTCATGAACCTGTTGTTGCGGGTCTCTTCTATGCTCGGCGGTGTTATCGTTGAGATTACTCCGCCCATATCTATCTGATCGCCCGGACTTATGATGTAGCGCTTGTCCGGGTCCAGCCTGTATCCGTTGACCTTGGTGCCGTTCTGAGAGCCCAGATCCTTTACCATCCATTTGTCTTCGTCACGCCTTATAAGGAGCGCGTGGTTATTGGAGACTGTCGTCAGCGGGATATTGATATCTGCCGAACGCGAGCGGCCTATCACGTTCTCCCAGTGTGTGATCGGGAAACCGCCGCCCTCCTCTACCATATAGTAGCCCCATATCTCAGGTGTCGCTCTGGTGGTCAATAGCGACACGATAGCTATGAGAAGAATGTAGGCCGCGAGCACCACAAATATCCACCTGAAAACGGTGGTTATGTGGACCGCGAGTTCCGGATTCTCAGCGGAGAAATTCAGTATCCTATCGATAATGCTTTCTATGTCGTTCTCCTCTTCATACAGCCGCGTGGACTGACAATGCCCGCCCTGACTGCTTAATCATAGTAATCCAATCATTATTATATTCACAAAAGCCGGCCATTTCCTGATTCTTAAAGAATATACACCTTAGACCGGCGCCTGGATCGCCACAACGAAAATGGTCCGATCCCGAATGTTTTTCCGGAACCAGACCAATACTTTCGATTTATAGGCTAAAGCGCCGTGTTAGTTTAGGCGCTGCCCTTACTTCCAGCTGCTCTTCAGTCCTACGATGCTGTTGAACACCTTCTCGTCACCTGTTGTGAGCTTGCTGTCAGCAATGTAGTAACCCTTGCGGAAGAACTGGAACCTTTCTCCCGGCTTAACGTCAGCGACTGAAGGTTCAGCGTAGCCCCATGTCTCGACGAGCGACTCGGGATCGAATTCCTGCTCGCCTGTCTCCTCGTTTTCCTTCATGAGGTAGCCGTACTCTCTGATCTTGATCTTTACAGCCGTGCTTGCCTCCACAAAGTGGATCGTGCCCTTGACCTTGCGGCCTTCGAATCCGCTGCCGCTGTGTGTCTCAGGATCATATGTGCAGTGGAGCGCCACGATGTTGCCGTCAGCGTCCTTCTCTACCTCGTTGCATGTAATGAAGTAAGCGCCTTTGAACCTGACCTCGTTGCCCGGGAAGAGTCTGAAGTACTTCTTGACAGGGACCTCCATGAAGTCGTCACCGTCGACCCAGAGCTCGCGTCCGAACGGGATCTCGCGTGTACCCATTTCAGGGACCTTGGAATTGTTCTCAACGGTGCACATCTCGGTCTGTCCTTCAGGATAGTTGTCGATGATGACCTTGATAGGGTTCTTGACCACATTGATGGCCGGAACCTTCAGCTGCAGGTCCTCTCTGACGCACTGTTCGAGCTGCGCGATGTCGATCATGGTGTCTGCCTTGGTGACTCCGATGTCGTTGCAGAACTTGCGGATCGCTTCAGGAGTGTAACCTCTGCGGCGGATACCCGCGAGCGTGCACAGTCTCGGATCATCCCAGCCTTCTACCTTGCCCTCTTCTACCAGCCTGCGGATGAATCTCTTGCTCATCAGCATCGTTGTGATGTTGAGCGGCGCGAACTCTATCTGTCTAGGAGGATTCGGCCACCAGCCTACCTCGCGGACTACCCAGTCATAGAGCGGTCTGTGGTCCTCAAATTCCAGCGTGCAGATCGAATGGGTGATGCCCTCGATCGCGTCCTCGATAGGATGAGCGAAATCGTACATCGGATAGACGCACCATTTGTCGCCCGTGTTGTGGTGGGACGCGTGGACGACTCTGTAAATGACAGGGTCTCTCATGTTGATGTTAGGGCTCGCCATGTCGATCTTTGCTCTGAGGCAGATCTCTCCGTCGGCGAACTCGCCGGCTCTCATCCTTTCAAACAGGTCGAGGTTTTCCTCAATAGGCCTGTTTCTGTAAGGGCTCTCCGTGCCCGGCTTTGTCAGTGTGCCTCTGTATTCTCTTATCTGCTCCGGAGTCAGCTCGCATACGAACGCCTTGCCCTGCTTGATGAGCTCAACTGCGGCATCATACATCGTATCGAAATAGTCGGATGCCCAGAGCTTTTCGTCCCACTGGAACCCAAGCCAGTTAACGTCATTCTCTATGGACTTGACGAACTCGATGTCTTCTTTTGTAGGGTTGGTGTCATCGTATCTGAGATTGCAGCGGCCGCCGTACTTGAGCGCCGTGCCGAAATTGAGGCAGAGCGACTTTGCGTGGCCGATGTGCAGGTAGCCGTTAGGCTCCGGCGGGAATCTTGTCACGATCTCTTTGTGCTTGCCCGTGGCGAGGTCTTCATTGATTATGTCATGGATGAAGTTGCCCGCCATATCCTTATATTCTTCTGCTGTTGCGAATGCCATATAAATACCTCCGGATCAATATCCCAAAAATCTTTTTTATTATAGCACAACAATCACGAAACTTGCAGATTTTAATGCTATAATTATCATCGAACGGAGGTGCTTCATGGAAAAGCAAGCAATTTATACAGAAATAAGCAACTGCCGCGACTGCTACCGCTGCGTCAGACACTGCCCGGTCAAGGCGATCCAGATAAAGGACGCCCACGCCGAGATAGTCTATGAACTCTGCACGTTCTGCGGCACATGCGTAAACGAGTGCCCTAACTCGGTCAAGGTCATAAGGGACGACACGGACAGGGTAAGAATGGCCTTCCTGTCAAATCGCAAAGTCATCGTCTCACTCGCCCCTTCATATGTTTCGGAATTCGTGGGATATGAAGACAACTTTGTCAGAGCGCTGTACAGACTCGGTTTTCACGCCGTGTCAGAGACCGCGATAGGCGCGGCCCTGGTATCTCAGGCGCTCGACTTGTACATGCACGATCATGGGAGCGCGCCGTTCATATCGACGGCCTGCCCTTCTGTCGTTCAGTTGGTAAGAAAGTACTTCCCTGAAAGCATCGAAGCCCTGGCGCCGGTGCCAAGCCCTCTAGAGGCTCACAGCGCATATCTGCGCAAGCTGTACGGCAATGACATCGTCATAGTGTTCATAGGGCCTTGTGTAGCTAAGAAAATAGAGGCAGAAGAGTATCCGGGATATCCGGACATCGCCCTCACCTTCAGAGAAGTCCGCCAGTGGCTCGAAGAAGAGAACATAGACCTCAAACATATGGATACCGGCATTCCTGTCGACTTTGTACCTATGAAGGCCGGCAAGGCTGCTATCTATCCTATTGAAAACGGGCAGATAGAAACATCCAAGATATGGCAGAACCATTTCGTTGAGCAGTCCGCCCTTTCCGTGTCCGGCGTCACACGTGTCATGTCATCTCTTACCGGCACGCATTCGGACGACTTCCTCGAAGCTCTGAACTGCGACGGAGGATGCATCAACGGACCGGGAACTTCGCATGAAGACTCGGCGGTCATCCGCAAGAAAGCCGTTGCTTCACATGTTATGGAGCGCCTGAGCGAGCCTGAAGTTTTCGACGGCGATGAGGAATTCGCCAGAGAGATCTATGAGAAAGGCTATGGCGTACTCGGCGGAGCTCCTGCGCCGAAAGCGGCCCCGGTCGGCGGTTTGTATCACACGGAAGAGGAGATCACGGAAGCCCTTGCCAAGCTGGGCAAGACCTCACCTGCGGACGAACTCAACTGCGGCGGCTGCGGATATCCTACATGCCGTGACATGGCCCGCGCAATGCTGGATGGACTCGCGGAGACCGAGATGTGCGTCACAAAGATGCGTAAAGACGCAGAGAGCAAGGTGGACATGCTGCTCTCCACGATCCCTCACGGCGTAGTCATAGTCGATGATGATCTCAACATCGTAGAGTGCAACCGCCTCTTTATAAAGATATTCGAAGATTACCCGGACGAGTTCCTCGACGCAGAAGGCCTGCGGTCATTCCACGGCACACCGGTATCGGTATTCGTGCCGTTCGCGGAGAAATTCCGCGAGCAGTTCTTCATGAGCAAGCCTCAGCAGTACCGTTTCAGACACGACGGCAAGATCATGAGGATCACATTCTTCCTTGTTGAGAACAGAGCCATGCTGGGCGCCATGTTTGAGGATATCACGACACCTGTGATCAGAAGAGAGGCAGTCGTTGATAAGGCTGAGGAAGTCATCACTAAGTCACTCAGCACGGTTCAGCAGATAGCATCCCTGCTTGGTGAGAACGCGGCTGAGACAGAGCTTGTACTGAATTCCATTATCGAAGAGTTCAACATGGGCTCCGATAACCGCGGAGACAGCGAATTAATAGAAGACGAAGGCGGTACAGACGAATGATGAACGATATCTGTATAGACATCGATTACTCACAGATATATAAGAACGGACAGAAAATAGGCGGCGATGTGTTTCTGCTGGACAGAAGCCCGGGCTCAAACGTGATCACGGCCACCCTTTCAGATGGCCTCGGGAGCGGAGTCAAGGCAAGCGTGCTGGCGACTCTTACCTCGCACATGGCAAACAAGATGTCTTTCTCCCCTATGGATCTCTCGCATTCCGCGGAGATCATCATGGACACCCTGCCGGTGGACAGGGAGAAAGGTATAAGCTACTCGACGTTCACCATCGCCAAGGTCGCTTTTTCTGACGACAAGTCATACATCAATGTTCAGCTTGTCGAATACGACAATCCCGAGAGTCTGAGATTTTCAGATACAGAACCTGTGGAGTGGGACAAGGCTTCCACCCGGCTGCGCCGCAAGACAGCAGTCAAGGAAGAGATAGTACACACGTCATCTTTCGACATGAAAATGGGCGACAGGCTCATATTCTTCAGCGATGGTGTCGCTCAGGCCGGCATGGTGCTCGGATCGCTGCCCGGCCTTGATACGGAGCATCTTCACTCTGCAGGCGAGCAGCTGGGCGAATGGGGCACGGATAATGTCCGCGACTTTGTACACAACCTGCTCCGTAAGGATCCGGATATCAACTCGCGCGATCTTGCAAGAGCCATAGTCACCGAAGCGTACAAGCGCGATCACTATCACGCCAACGATGACATCACATGCGCGGTGGTATCGGTCAGGAAGCCGAAGCGGGCCATGCTGGTAACAGGCGCCCCAAGGAGCCGCGAGTCCGACAGGCATCTGGGAGAAATGATAAAGAACTTTGACGGCCGCGTCATCGTCTGCGGAGGCACGACGGCCAAGATCGTGGCGCGCGAGCTTGGAAAGGATGTAAAGGCGGACAGATCTCCGTCAGGCAATCTGCCTCCTGCCAGCGTCATAGAAGGCATAGAGCTGGTGACTGAGGGCATGCTCACGCTTTCCGAGGTCGCGAACAGGCTCGAAGAAAAGGTTCTTCTGAAGAACATGACCGAGGATCCGGCCAAGCGCATAATCAGGATCCTCAGAGACATAGACCAGCTTCAGATAGTCATGGGAACCAAGATCAACAGCGATACCGACGATCCCGCGACCGCTGCGAAGATCGGAGTGCGCTTCCCTGTAGTGGACAGGATCGCCCGCTCCCTCGAGCGCAAATATCTTAAGGAAGTCGAGGTCACTTATCTTTAAACGCATTACAAAAGGCCTGCCGCGAGGCAGGCCTTATTTGTTTTTGCGGTTTTATCAGATATCCGTACGCGCCAGTATCTGCGCCGGCGTCTTTCTCATCGTCACGTAGACCGGTATCAGTCCCGCTAACAGGTTGAATACCAGGATGACAGCGAACGTGATCGCGGCAATAGTAGGATTGATGATATACAGTCCTTCGATGTAATACGTTATCTTGACCACCTGGGTCAGCGCAAAGTACATGATGGCGATGCCCGGGATGGCGGTCAGGAACGTGATCACCAGTATCTCTCCCGTGAACATCCTGTATATATCCTTCTTCTTGAGTCCGATCGCTCTCAGCGTACCGACCTCCTTGATCCTTGACAGGAACGATGACCTCAGCATCAGGAACATCTCTATCAGCGAGATCAGCATTATGATGCCTGCGACTATCAGAGCCGAAGTGAGCTGATCCTTACGCGCGTTGATATACGCCTTCCTGTCGCGCGTATCGTTGATCTTTGACGACAGGCCCTGCTGATCGAGCATGGACTTGAGCAGAGACGGATTCTCAGCGTAAGCCGTGAAGTTTTTCTGCTTCATTATATAGTCCAGTTTCACCGTATCGGCGTTCACATAGTACGTGTCATCATCCGCCCTGTCACTGGTGTAGTATCCGACTATCGTCAGCTTGCGGCCCGCGACTTTCAGATTTACCGTGCTTCCGAGCGGCATGTCCTCTTCATGATAGGCATTGATGATGGTCTCATAGGCCTCTTCAGGCTCTCTTCCGCTCTTGATGGTTATCTCGTTTGTCGCAAGGTCCAGATCCCTGACCTTGCCGCTTCTTATGTAATCGCCTTCCTGTTCATCATCAAAGGCAAGCGCGTAGTCATAGCTGTCATCGTTGCCGTTGGTCAGTATGTACATGACCTGGCTCTGATCCACGAACAGCGTCGGCGATTCGGTATCCGAAATGCCCACTATATTGTAGTCCTTGAGGTTCGGGAAAGTGAGCCTGCGGCCCAGGAATTCCTCTACCGTGTCGAGACCGATCGCCTTGCCCAGATCATCTCTGAAGAATTCATCGATCAGACATTTGTCCAGAACGACATCGTGCGGATCTGACGGCATCTTTCCGGCGACCAGCTGTTCAGGCTTAAGGACGCTCGTCATCGCTATGGACACCCCTATCTCTTCTGCCGCGAATCCGGTCTGCAGATAGTCATCCATCGGGACGGTAACGCTCTTTCTGGTCTCGCCCGGGATCACGTAAGTGACGCTCTCAAGGCTGTCCACAAGATCGATCATGTCCTCAGCCTTCTCCGGATTGGCCACGGTGACATAGTTGCCGTTCGTGAGCCTGTAATCAACAGGCTTTACTTCCAGAAGACCAAGCACATTGCTTACGGCCAGGAAGGCAAACATTGCGGCAAACACGAAACCTATCATGAGGAACTTCTTGATGCGCTTAAAGCCCTTTACAGTCTTCCATCCGCTGCTGATCATGTTTGTCAGCCTGTAGATCGAAGAGTATTTTGCCTTGTACTTCTGCGGCAGGCACGCGGTGTAATCGAAGTCATTGTCTTCGAAGTAGCTCTCGTCCATGGCCTCGTAGTGTTCGTCGACCATCTCGATGTTGGCAGTCTCGTCGACTACGTTGAGCCTTCCGCCTGTATTGATATAAAGGTTGTTGCCCCTTATGACTACCTTGATGTCAGCCTGACGTTCTTCGTCGCTGTATACGTCTACGCTCACGTCATCCTGGCTGAAGCCCTTGTGGACCGCCATGTCCCTGAGGTAGATCTTGTTCTCGAGCTGATAATCAAGATATCTCGAAGAATCGTTATTGTACGCCTTGACTATGCGGCCGTCTTTCATTTCGGCGACATGGTCTGAGTAGAACTCGGCGATGTTGCGCTCGTGGGTAACGAGTATGACCAGCCTGTCCTTCGACACCGTCTTAATGATGTTCATGATCTCAAGTGTGTTGGCGCTGTCGAGGTTACCGGTAGGCTCGTCCGCGATTATGATGCTCGGGTTTTTGACTATCGCTCTGGCGATGGCGACCCTCTGCCTCTGTCCGCCGGACAGCGAGCCCGCAAGCTTGTTTCTGTACTGGTCGATGCCGACCTTCTCAAGGCAATACCTTACCCTCGCGGTGACTGTGGTGTTGTCCCTGATGCCTATCATGCGAAGAGCGATGGCGACGTTCTCAAACACCGTCCTGTCATCGAGCAGGTTGAAATTCTGGAATATGTAGCCGATACGCGCGTTACGGATGCTGTCGATCTTGCTCGAGCTGAACCTTGTGATGCGCTGTCCGTCTATGGCGATCGTCCCGCTGTCGACCTTGTCAAGTCCGCCGATCGCGTTCAGCAGAGTCGTCTTACCGCAGCCGGACGGTCCCAGAAGACACACGATGCCCTTGTCAGGGAGCGTCATGGTGGTGTTGTCGATGACGTGGATCTGGTTGGACTTGCCCTTGTTATAGTACTTGTTGACCTTTTCGATCTTTATCATCCGCTACGCCCCCTCTCTGAATGCCTTCATGGCACTTCTGGTGAAGATGTGCCTTGAATATCTGTTGGCGATAAGGAGCGACATCAGCAGGAGTATCCCGCCGAGGATGCCGTAGTCGAGCGGCGTCAGGTAATACAGCAGCTTGACGATCTCTTTCAGTTCATTGTGTAAGAGATCCTGCAGTATGCCCTTCTTGACCAGCACTACAAACGCGATGTCCACGCCGTATGCGATGACCATCATGAGTATGAGCTCGATCCTGAGAATGTTGTCGGTATTGCTCTTTGTGGCGCCGAGTATCCTGAGCGTCGAGTAGTACGAATTACGCGACCTCATTATGAGCCTGATAACGGCGTAGGCTATGAAGAAGAGTATCAGGAACTCCAGCAGCAGCCTGCCGTATGTCATGAGACTTATCACTACGTTGAATCCGCCTGTCGTATCTGTCAGCGAATCCTTCATGGCCAGCGTTGTGAAGCCCTTTTCTCTGAGCGCGGCCTCAGTCTCGGCCGACTCCTGCTCATTTATCATGTACGCGCTTATCTGGAAGAAGCCCTTGTCAAAGAGCTTTCTGAAATCGTCGCTGTTGATGAAGACGCAGTTGTAGAACATGTCGTAATCTTCATTCGGGATGCCGACCAGGTCATTGAAGTTCTTATCGGTTATGATCTTATCGACCGTATAGTTGCCCTCGGATTCAAAGAACCTGTTCCATATCTTAAGGCTGAAGTCCTTTCCGACTGCCTCCTCATCAGGATAGAAGAATGTCTGGTCCTCAAACAGATAGACCTTGCCCTCCGGAACATCCGGGGACGAGAATATCGACCTGTCGTACTCGCTGCTTACGCGGGTGCCACCAAAGTTGAGTTCCGACTTTGATGAAGCCGCCATCATGGATATCAGCAGCTCATTGCTTATGGTCTCGCCGGCATATATGCTCGAATAGCCGTACATCGATTCGGAATCCGTACTTGTTTCCTCATCGATTATGATACCGGCTATCCTGATGGCTTCGCCGAATACGTAGGTCTGCATCTGACCCATGTCCTTCAGCACTACAGCCTGGCCTATGTATTCATCGCCTCCGCTTCCGAGGCTCATGAACGCGTCGCTGGTGGAATCGATCCTTATGACTATCTCGTAATCGTTTTCTGGCATGTGACCATATGTCAGCCGGTCAGCGCTTACGTCGCTTATAGGCATTACAGGGCCTTCTACATAATAATCGCCCAGGTTGAAGCTGACGCCGCTGTCTAAGGCGAGGTCATTCTTCACTATCTCTTTTATGTTAGGCGTCGACAGGATACTGTTGAAGTCATCGTCAGTAAAGCTGGTCTCGTCAGCTTTTTTGATCACGATCCTGTCCGTGCTGGAATTTGCAAAATAAGGATTGCTGCCCAGGAGTTCGCTCTCATGCATGCTGTTCTTGGTCGTCGCGTACTGGCTGAGCACGGCGGTCGACACAAAGAAATACACTATGAAGAGCAGTATGAACTTGGCAGGCAGGTTGAAGGTGTTGCGTACGCCGAGTCTCAGTTCCGAGCTCTTTCTCATTTTTCTCGGCTTCGGGACCGGCTCCGCGTGCAGAGCCTGCTTACCGGCTTCGGCTGCCTGTTCTGCCTTGGCTGCTCTGGCAACACGGCCTTCCCTCTGCTGCGTAGGATTTACTTCTGCGATATATTGTTCCGCGGTAGAAAGGCGCGGAGGCGCGACGGTCTTGTCTTCTATAATCTTGCCATCGTGCATGGTGAGCTTGCGGGTCACGTAAGGCTCCGCCTGCTCGTAGTTGTGCGTAACGATAACGACCAGCTTATCCGTCGAGACCCTGGCGAGTGTCTCCATGACGCTCTCGGCCGACGCGCTGTCGAGGTTGCCGGTAGGCTCGTCAGCTACGATGATAGGAGCGTCCTTTGCCAGGGCGCGCGCTATAGCGACTCTCTGCTTCTGACCGCCTGAGAGTCTTGATACCTTTGTGCGGCGGTAAGAGCTGAGCCCTACCAGATCTATCAGTTCCAGTACGCGCTGTCTGCATTCTCTCTTCTTTTTTCCGCTCAAAAGCATCACGGCCTCTATATTCTGGTAGACCGTGTAGCTGTTTATCAGGTTGAAATCCTGAAATATGTTTCCTATATATGTCTTGCGGTAGATCTCGTAGTCCTCGGTGCCGTACGCGGTGGTGTCTTCACCGCAGACGAACATCTCGCCCTCTTCATATGTGTCGAGTCCGCTTATTACGTTGAGCAGAGTGGACTTTCCGCTTCCGCTCTCACCTGTGATAGCTACAAACTCACCTATGTCGAGATTGAGGTCTATGCGCGAAAAACCCATGCTTACGGTGTCTTCGCTGGCATAGTATTTTGAGACCTTTCTGAGCTCAATGGTATGAGACAAATTCCATCCTCCCTGTCACGGCATGCTGGGCAGGCCATATTCCTTGATATTATAGCATTTTGGTAATCTGCAGTCCGAATTATTACAGAATATACATAATGAGAAGCCTGCCCCTCTCCGCCGCCGCGGGCAAAGAAAAACGGCGCAGAGAAAACTCTGCGCCGCTTCCTGTTAAAAGAGTTTTTAGATCTTGTTGTCCGATCCGAGCACGTTCACGATCTTATGAGCTACCATGTCCTTTACGGCCTGTCTTGCCGGCTTCAGGTACTGGCGAGGATCGAAGTGATCCGGATGCTCCGCGAAGTACTTGCGGATGTTGCCTGTCATGGCGAGACGGATATCCGAGTCGATGTTGATCTTGCAGACCGCGGATTCTGCCGCCTTACGAAGCTGTGATTCAGGAATTCCTACAGCGTCAGGCATGTTGCCGCCATATGTATTGACCATCTTTACGAATTCCTGCGGAACTGATGAAGATCCGTGAAGAACGATAGGGAATCCCGGCAGTCTCTTTGTTACTTCCTCGAGTACGTCGAAACGCAGTGGAGGCGGTACGAGGATGCCTTCTTCGTTTCTTGTGCACTGCGCCGGCGTGAACTTGTATGCGCCGTGGGAAGTTCCGATCGCGATCGCGAGTGAGTCGCAACCTGTTCTGGATACGAATTCTTCGACCTCTTCAGGCTTTGTATAGCTCTCATGTCCGGCTTCTACGACTACCTCGTCCTCTACTCCGGCGAGTGTTCCGAGCTCAGCCTCTACTACTACGCCATGAGCGTGAGCGTATTCTACTACCTGCTTTGTGACCGCGATGTTCTCTTCGAAAGGCTTCGAAGACATATCGATCATTACGGATGTGAATCCTCCGTCGATGCAGCTCTTGCAGAGTTCGAAGGAATCGCCGTGGTCAAGGTGAAGAACGATAGGGATATCAGGGTTCTCAATGATAGCAGCCTCTACGAGCTTTACCAGATAGGTGTGGTTCGCGTAGGCTCTCGCGCCCTTGGATACCTGCAGGATGACCGGGCTGCGGAGTTCTCCGGCTGCCTCGGTGATGCCCTGTACGATCTCCATGTTGTTTACATTGAATGCTCCGATGGCGTATCCGCCGTCATAAGCTTTTTTGAACATTTCTGTTGAAGTTACAAGTGGCATAAATCTACCTCCTTTTCATGCATAAACACACTTATATTTTACCTGCAAGTCCATGTACTTACAAGCACTAAAAGAGCCGGTCCGAAGACCGGCTCTTAAATCTTGCTTATGTGCCGTTTCGATTACTTGGCAGGCGCGTAGAAGTCTACGAACTTGACGAGCTTGTCGTAACGTGCCATAGCGGCTGCCTCGTTCTCTGCGAAGAGCTTCTCTGCTCTTTCCGGATTCTCTCTGGTCAGTCTGTTGTAACGTGCTTCGTTCTTCAGGAACTCCTGATATCCGCCTGCAGGTACCTTG
>CACYPK010000026.1 GCA_902776285.1 uncultured Eubacteriales bacterium | reverse complement strand
GATCCACCTGTTCCCATCCCGAACACAGTAGTTAAGCTCCTTAGCGCCGATGATACTCGGAGGGTGACCTCCCGGGAAATTAGGACGTCGCCGCTTTTTCTTTAGGCCCCATGGTCAAGCGGTTAAGACATCGCCCTTTCACGGCGGTAACCCGGGTTCGAGTCCCGGTGGGGTCACCAGCGAAGGGAATCTAAGGATTCCCTTTTTATATTCGCGGACGTGGTGGAACTGGCAGACACGCAAGATTTAGGTTCTTGTACTTCGGTGTGAAGGTTCGAGTCCTTTCGTCCGCACCATATATGTGGTCAAACCCGGTGACCGCAACAGAAAGAGCCACGGCAGAAATGCCGTAGGCTCTTTTTTCATGCCCTCAGAACGACATTATCAGGCCCAGATCAGACATTATTTCAATGGCAAAATATGTACAGTTTTCATGGCTGCTTTTCCGTATATTTGAACGTGCAGGAGGGTGGTATGAGGCTCGGAATACTGATAAATGACAGGGAATACAGGGAAGCATTAGCTGAAAAGATCTCATCATACGATAATGATATATTTGTAAACATCCTTGACGGGAAAACAAAAGACTCCTCCGGAAGCCTCATACTTACGGATATACGTCCTGAAGATGTCGAAAGCGGTGTACTCGAAGCAATAAAGGCAAGGACGGTGTTCCTTACTGACTGCAATGAAGAAGACCGGGACGGCTGCTACCGTGTATTCAAGTACGACAGTGTGACAAACATCGTTTCTGAGCTGTCGCTTGCGTACAACGAATGGCATGGGACGGGGTCATTCAGAAATCACACATCCAGACTCATATCTGCCTTGTGCGAGACCGATGCTTATTCCGCTGCAAGATGCTCTTCTCTGGCCAGGCAGATAATCTACCGCCACGGCGGAAAAGTGCTGATATTGCCCCTTTCTTACATCAATGAATACGGTAAAAGGGATAACAGCAGTAATACGCTGTCCAGGTTGCTCTATTCGATCCATACGGGCAGGGAACGAAGTCCCGACAGCTTTACATATACGGACAGTTACGGCGTTTCCATGCTGCTTCTTCAGCCGGGTCTTAACCCCATCGCTTATCTTGAGGAAGATGAGCTTCTGAGCCTTACATACGGTCTTGCGGGCCGTTTTGACACCATTATCTGCGACGTGGGCACATGTTTCAGATCCGAAAACCTGACGATCATGAAGGGATCGGACAGGATCGTCTATTTCGGGACAGGCAGAAGATTTACGGATCCCGAAACGATACTCGGGACCGATGCATGTAAGAAACTGATCCGCATAAAACTTACGGGAGAGGCTGACGAAGCGATGGCTATTGACGACTGCATAAAGCAGATATACGTGAGTTCAAACAATGAAAACGACAAGAACGGCGACGATAGAAAAATACGGTCCTGAGATAGAATTGATGGTCAGACATGCAAGAAAGTGGCTAAGTGAAGCAGACCCGTCACCTTCAGAAGAAGAGATCCTGTGCAAATGCGAGGACATGTTCTTCGGGTCAGATGTCTCACGCAGCACGGGCCCCGGCGAGACCGTGATCATCATAGACAGCATGAACCGGAGACTTTCAAGCAGGTACGGCATCCTTACCGAGCTGCTTGACGATCCATCCATAAACGAGATCATGGTTAACGGACCCGGCAGCATATATGTCGAAAAGGAAAGGAAGCTTATCAGGGTAGACGATGCCTTTACATCATGTACTGAACTGGAAGAGCTGATAAGGATGTTCGCCTCGGACGTACACAGAGAGATAAACGAAGCCAATCCAATAGTGGACGCGAGACTTCCTTCCGGTTACAGAGTGAACGGAGTTCTGAAAAACGTCGCTCTCAACGGCCCCATACTCACCATACGAAAATTCAGGGAGAAGGAGATAGAGATGGATGAGCTTGTAAGCTGCTCCAGCATAACGAGGGAGTGCGCGGACGATCTGGCGGCTCTGGTGAAAAGCGGCTACAACATTTTTATCAGCGGAGGCACGTCATCGGGCAAGACCACTTTCCTGAATGCTCTGACGGAGTATATAGGACCGCAGGAAAGGGTGATCACTATAGAGGACTCTGCGGAGCTGGTCATCAGTCATATAGAAAACAAGGTCCAGCTTGAGTGCAGAGCGGCGAATTCGATAGGCAAGGGAGAAGTAAGCATGACGCATCTCATAAGGACAAGTCTCAGGATGAGACCTGACAGGATAATAGTCGGCGAGGTGAGAGGAAAAGAAGTGATAGACATGATACAGGCCATGAACACCGGACATGACGGAAGCATGTCGACGGGTCACGGCAATTCCATAAAGGGAATGCTGAACCGCCTTGAGACTATGTACCTTTCAGATTCGCAGGTCTCTCTCAGCTCGGTCAGGAATCAGATAGCGAACGCGATAGACATATTCGTGCATCTCAGACGTGACGCGAAAGGCAGAAGGCGGGTGATGGAGGTGGCGGAGATGACAGGATTCGACGGTAACGAATACAAGTTGAACTATCTTTACAAAACCGGCGCGGACGAAGCGCTCATGCCTACCGGCAATGGCCTCCTCGACAGAGAACGGCTTATAAGGAGCGGATGCGGATGCATGCTCACCGGAGCAGCAATAACAGATGCGGAGGGCATAAGAGCATGACAAATCTCGGAGAATACAAATTCAGCAGGAATGAAAACCTGATTTTTTATGCCGCCCTGGCTGTCTCCGGGCTTCTGATAGCTTATCTGATGTACCGGAACATACTGTTTGCGATCGTGATACTGCCTTTCGCGCGCAAAATAAAAGGCTTTGTAAAGGAAGCGGTCATCAGAAGCAGACGCAGAAGATATCTGGCCGAATTCAAGGATTTCCTGTTCATGGCATCGACCGCTATAGGAGCGGGGCGCTCGATGAAGGATGCCATAGCGGAATCGATACCTTCTCTGAAGAATATTTTCGGCAAGAAATCGATACTCGCCGGCGATCTGACTGTTGCTTACGAGAGAATGGATAAGGGCGGTGAAAACGACCTGAGCGTCCTTCAGGATCTTGCTGAGGCTTCGGGCATTGAAGATGTGCATGATTTTGTGACCATCTACTCAATCTGTAAAACAACCGGAGCGAGCCTTATCACAGCGCTCAACAAGGCAGCCTCCGTGATAATGGAAAAGATGAGCATCGATCGTGAGATAGAAGAGCTTATCAGGAGAAAGGAGAGCGAAGGCCTGGTGATATTCGCCATGCCGGCCATGATAATACTCTTTCTGAATCTTACGGCGCCGGATTATATAGCGCCGCTTTATGAGACCATTGCGGGAAGGATCATAATGACAGCTGTTGCCGCTTCGAATATCGGGATATACGCGATGATACAAAGGATCACAAATGTCGAAGTTTAAAGAATTGATTCACAACAAAAAACTGATGTCCGGGATATACGCCGTGACCCTGGTGACTGCTCTTCTGGTACTGGCCCTTGCCATCAAGGGACCGGAGGAGAGCGGAAAGCTCATAGTTGACGGCAGCGGGAACGTGATAGGCATCGACAGGAACAGTCTGAAAAGAAGCGAGAGATATGACCTGAGTCTGTATATCGATGATGAAACAGAAACGATATGCCGGGACGTCACGCTGGTGCTGCAGGCAAATGCCGCTGAAAACGCCGGAGTCAAGCTTTCAGCGAAAGACGAAAGAGAAGCCGCCATTGACGTGGCGGTAGACAGCATGATCAGCGAGATCGAGTATTCGAAAGAGAAGAAGATATCACTTCCATCGGCACTCCCTGACGGAACAAACGTCAGATGGAGCGGAACGCAGCAAAAGGCAGGTCCTGCGGCAGTGATCATACCCCTGGTGTATGCTGCGCTGGTGGTGATCATGGCCGTAAGCACGATGAGGGAAGACAAGACAGCGGCAGAAGAACGCAAGGCAATACTTAAAGGCCTGCCGAGGTTCTGCAACCAGCTGTTTCTGATGATGAACGCGGGCCTGATACTGAGCGACGCTTTTGACACGATCACAGACAGCTACAGAGGATCAAAAGAGGAAAACCTCAGCAGTTTTGAAAGGGACCTGGCGGATCTCAGGGAGGCTACATGCGGACACCGTATAAGCACTGCCCACGTGATAAACGAATACGCGGTCAGGCACGACGTAAAGGAACTGATCAGGATATCCGCGATACTCAACGAAAACGAGAAAAGGGGAAGCGATGTCATAGAGAGCCTGGCGCGGGAGAGCAGATACCTTTGGGATGAGAGAAAGACCGTCGCCAGGGAATGCGGAAAGGCAATAGACACAAAGATGTCCTACCCGCTGGGACTCCTGCTGATATTGCTGATCGTCATAACGATAGCGCCCGCGCTTTTGAATATGTAACGGAAAGGAGCAAAGAAATGAAAAAGATCAAAACAAAACTATTGATGCTGTTTGGCAACAAACAGGGAATGGAGATGGTGCAAGTGGCGATTCTCGTGGCCATAGCGGTAGCTGTAGGCATCATTTTCAAATCATCCGTCGTGGACTTCGTGAACCGCATCTTCGGAAACCTGGATGCGGCAAATTTCTAGGAATGGCAGGGACAGCTGTCCTGAACAATAAAAAGGGCTCGCAGATGGTCGAAGCGGCGATCTCGCTTCCGGTCATCATACTGACTGCAATGCTGATGATCAGGTTGTTTGTTTTCTATCTTGAGATACTTACAGCCGGCATAGAAGAACACAGGAAGGCCCTGGAGGCTCAGGACGCGTATAACGGAGCGCTGATACGGACATACGAAGCTGAGAAGAGTGTGGATATGCTCAGCGGAGGAATACTGCAAAGGGGCGTAAGCAAACGTATAGAGGTAAAAGCATATCTGGTCAATGAGGACTTTCTGGTGAGAAGCAGTGAGATCGTTGAATGATATGAAGATGAATATCGCATTGATGCGAAGAATGAGAAATAAGAAAGGCTCGTCAGCTGTTTTGCTTGCGATATTGTTCCTGGGATTCGCGATATGTTTAGCGGGTGCCATCGGAGTATCCCGGAGACTTGTCGTAAGCAGTGAATGCGAAACATTCGGAAGACTCTGGACAAAGGCTGTACTGTCTGAGTACGATGTCCATCTTATGGAAGACTACTCGATGATGGCTTACTTCGGAAATGACGATGAGGTGACAGACAAACTGAACGCTTACCTGAAATACTCTGCGCAGAACAAACTTGATGCTTCAATAAAGGGCGCAAATGCAGATCTTACGGGATTTGAACTCGGCGATCCGTCCAATTTCAGAAAAGCGATGGAGCTCGGCTTTCCGGGCAGCGCGGCAGCGGAACTTATAAGCGGAAGCGGAAGGACTTTCAGAGACCTCGATGACGAAAACGGATACGATGAAGAGGGACGGGTGATAAACGACAGGGTGGTCCTGGATACCTTGCCGTCACATGGAATGGGCGGTTCAGTATCAAGTGATGTCCTGACTGAAAAGACAAAGTCCGCAGGTGATGAAAACGGACTTGTAAGCATGCTGAAAGGCGCGGGCGCCGAGGTGCTCATGATAGAAAAACGCTTTGATAATCATGTGACTAAAGCAGATGACAAGAACCATTTATTTGTTAACGAATGGGAGTACATAATCAATGGCAGTCCTGACGACGAAGAAAACTACATTGCCTGCAGAAGGATACTGTTTATCATCAGAAATGCCCTTAATCTGCTGGCTATTTACAGCGATCCCGAAAAGGTTGAGCTGATAATAACAGTCGCGGAATCGATAACGCCCGGTCCTCTCGGGATAGTGACACAGGCGATAATCGCGGAGGCATGGGCAGCGATGGAGACAGAAGAAGACCTTAAAGACCTCTACGATGACGGAAGAGTCCCTGTGATAAAGACTCCGGAGCAGTGGAAGACAGGTCTCGGCGCAGTTCTGGACTCTACTGAGGTAATGGAAAAGCTTGATGATGAGTCAAAGGAGCTGCTCGAAGAAAAGAAAGACGAACTGTCAGGTCTGACAGGAGGGATAACGACAGTCGCGCAGTTCAGCGAAGGTCTCAACTACGACGAATATCTGATGATCATGATAATGTCGCTGAATGACAACGTCAGACTCCTGAGAATAATGGACCTTGTGCAGATCAATATGAAATACAGGTATTACAGGGACTTCAATCTGATGGAGTACTACACGGGTACAAGATTCTCTATTGAGGTCAATGGTAAAAACCATGAATTTGAAGATGCTTACAAATAAAAAAGGCAGTTACATCATCGAGGCCGCTATCACGCTCCCGGTGTTCCTGTGCGCCGTGATCATCATGAGCTCGATAATACTGATGTACTCTTGTATAGAAGACTGCAATTTTATCGCTGCAAATGAATTGCGCAGAGCTGCCGCTGAGGCAGCCGTTGCTGACACATCTCTTGCTGTCCCTTACAGGATCAGGAGGGAGATAGAAACAGGGCATTCCCGGATAGAGTCAGCAAGGCTCAGGGAAGCGGGACTGCGGACAAGCAGATGGGGCACGGATGAACTGCTTATAATAGACTTCGATCTGAGGCTCAGATCAAAGAACCCCCTGGGGATAAACGCTGTCGCGGATTACGACCTTTCGCTTGTCACACGGGCTTATGTAGGAAGGGAACGGGATGAGGGGAACATGACGGCGGAGGAATTCGCGGCTGAAGATTCCAAACCCGTATATATCTTTCCCAAAAGAGGCGAAAGGTATCATTCGGAGGGGTGCGATTTTCTCAATGCCTCATCCAGATCCGGCGCTTTAAGTGAAACCATAAGGAATCGGTATAAGGCCTGCCCGCTTTGCCACAGCGGCAGCGCGGAGACCGGAGCGCTCATATATTATTTCCCTGCCGCGGGAGAAGATTATCATCTGCCGGGCTGCCCCTCTCTTCAAAGAAACTACATAGAGGTCGATAAAAGTGTTGCCGTCGAGCGCGGATATACGGCGTGCAGCAAGTGCGGCGGATAGGAAGGAGACTTAAATGGAAAGAATAAGGCAGGACATGACAGGATACAGAATGCCGGCTTACATAGAAGAGATACTGACGCAGAATTACTGCGAAAACTTCATGAGGATGTCTATTCTTAGGGACAAGGGCAGCTATTCATTCAGATACAAGCCCGGAGGACTCAGCAGACTCGATCCCGGAGGCATGAGCCTTTATGACAAACTGCTGCTTCTGAGAAATCTGATAAGCATGAGTGAGATCACAGAGGACCACCTGATAGGATCGGAAAGCTATCTGCTCGAACCGGAACTGATATACGCCAAGGGCAAAAGGGTCGACATGGACAGTCTCCGTATCATGTATTACCCGGACGCGAAGAAACTGGATTTCAGGTACAAGATAGTTCTGTTCGCAGACAGGATAATGAACAAGTCGATAAGAGAGGAACGTGAGATGGCTGAACGTATCAGGGAAGCGGCCGAGCCGGGGGACATCAATCGCGTAAAGCTGTTCCTCGACAAGGCCATACTAAGACTTGAAAACAGCATGAGCTGATGTCAGAACGGTCCCGTTTCTGCGCTGATATGACGTACGGTATCTGTTGTTTATTGCAAATGCGGATCACTTCACTTTATAATTCATACAGGAAACTACTGTGAACATGAAAGGACGGCCGGATCAATGATAAGACATATCGTAATGTTCAAGATAAAGGATGAATTCAAGGATGAGATCCCTCAGCTTGTAAAGAACTTCTACGGCATGAAGGGAAGGATAGAAGGAATGCTGGAACTCGAGGCGGGAGCCGACATACTGCACAGCGAAAGATCATACGATCTGGCGCTGGTCACATTGTTTGAAAACAGAGAGGCTTTCGACGCGTACCAGACACATCCTGTCCACATGCCGGTCAAGAAGCGCATGCATGAGGTCCGCAGCGGCTCGGTAGCCTGCGATTTTGAAGTTTAAAACACATAGTATCCCAATTTTTACATTGTTGTATTTCAATGTATGAGATACAATAGATATGTATAAGCCAGAATTTCAATCTAACTGAATATCAGGAGGTTACTATTATGATTTATTCAGCAGAAGTGAAAGGCATGTGCCCTGTTCATCAGGGAGTACACCATGGCTCCGCACCGATTCCTGAAGAAGGAAAATGGGTAAAGCCTCAGCAGATATCCGACATCTCCGGATACACACACGGTGTCGGCTGGTGTGCGCCTCAGCAGGGAGCTTGCAAGCTTTCACTCAATGTCAAGGACGGCATCATTCAGGAAGCGCTCGTTGAGACTATCGGCTGCTCCGGAATGACACACTCCGCAGCTATGGCCGCAGAGATCCTTCCGGGTCTCACAATTCTCGAAGCTCTCAATACAGACCTTGTATGTGATGCTATCAACACAGCAATGAGAGAGATCTTCCTTCAGATCGTTTACGGACGTTCGCAGAGCGCTTTCTCAGAGGGCGGACTTCAGATCGGAGCCGGCCTTGAGGACCTCGGTAAGGGAACAAGATCCATGGTCGGAACAACTTACGGCACTCTTGATAAGGGCCCAAGATATCTCGACCTCACAGAAGGCTATATCACACAGCTTGCTCTTGACGAAGATGATGAGATCATCGGATACAAGTATCTCAACTTCGGCAAGATGATGGACTTCATCAAGGCAGGCGATGATCCTGTCAAGGCTATCGAGAAAGCATCCGGCCAGTACGGACGCGTAGCCGACGCAGTAAAACTGATCGATCCGCGCAAAGAATAATACAGGGAGGAAAGAGACATGATTACATTTGAATCTTACGACAGAAGAGAAAAACAGATCCTTTCCAAACTGGCTGAGTACGGTATCGGATCTATCGAAGAAGCAGAAAAGATCACAAAGGACGCGGGTCTCGATGTTTATCACATGATCGAGAATATCCAGCCGATTTGCTTCGAAAACGCTAAGTGGGCCTATACGGTAGGCGCCGCTATCGCAATCAAGAAGGGCTGCCGCAAGGCTGCTGACGCTGCTGCGGCTATCGGCGAAGGCCTTCAGGCATTCTGCATCCCGGGTTCCGTTGCTGACCGCCGCAAGGTAGGTCTCGGACACGGCAACCTCGGAAAGATGCTTCTTGAAGAGGACACGGAGTGCTTCGCGTTCCTCGCAGGTCACGAGTCGTTCGCTGCTGCTGAGGGAGCTATCGGTATCGCTTCCAAGGCCAACAAGGTCCGCCAGAAACCACTGAGAGTTATCCTCGATGGTCTTGGCAAAGACGCAGCTCAGGTCATCTCCAGGATCAACGGATTCACATATGTTGAGACTGAGTATGACTACGCAACAGGCGAGCTCAAGGAAGTCTTCAGAAAGTGCTACTCCAAGGACCCTGAGAGCCCTAGAGCAAAGGTAAACTGCTACGGCGCTAACGACGTACAGGAAGGCGTTGCCATTCTGTGGAAAGAGAACGTTGACGTTTCCATCACAGGCAACTCGACCAACCCTACAAGGTTCCAGCATCCTGTAGCAGGCACATACAAGAAGGAAAGACTCGAAGCCGGCAAGAAGTACTTCTCAGTAGCTTCCGGCGGCGGTACGGGACGCACACTGCATCCGGATAACATGGCTGCAGGTCCTGCATCCTACGGTATGACAGATACCATGGGACGTATGCACTCTGACGCCCAGTTCGCAGGCTCCTCCTCGGTACCTGCGCATGTAGAGATGATGGGTCTCATCGGAGCGGGCAACAACCCTATGGTCGGAATGACCGTATCCGTAGCGGTTTCCGTAGAGGAAGCTGCGACAGCAGGCAAGTTCTAAGAAGCTTGCAGATAATACTATAAGCTTGAAACAGCCGGCGGCTCAGACCGCCGGCTGTATTCGGAAAGGGAGAATCTTTCGTGGAAATAATCAGGGCAAAGCATTCGGGATTCTGTTTCGGAGTTGACAGGGCGATAGAAATGGCTTTCAGTGAGGCTCAGCAGAAAGACAGGCAGGGCCGTCTTTTTACCTGCGGCCATCTGATCCACAACAAGGATGTGGTTAAGCGGCTCGAATCCATGGGTGTCACGATGATATCATCGCTCGATGAGGCTTCAGAAGGTGACACCGTGATAGTAAGATCTCACGGTGAGCCGCGCGAGTTCTATGAGCTGGCCGGGAAAAAGGGTATAACCCTTATTGATACTACCTGTGTATTTGTAAAAAAGATCCATGATCTGGTATCAAAAGCTCACGATGAAGGGATCCCCGTTGTCGTGATCGGAGACAGGGATCATCAGGAGGTAAAAGCGACCAATGGCTGGTGTGAATACAGCGCTCATGTCATAGGCAATGCCGAAGAAGCCGCCGCGGCTGCTGAAGCGCTTAAGGATCAAAAGCCGCTGATAGTCTGTCAGACGACCATAAAAGAAGAACTTCTGAATGATGTCCTGAAGGTGTTCGACGATGCCGGTATCACTTACGATATCCACAATACGATATGCAACGCTACGCGTGAAAGGCAGGAGAGCTGCGCAGAGCTGGCGTCAAAGGTAGACGCCATGATAGTGATAGGAGACGAACAAAGTTCCAATTCAAGGAAGCTCTACGAAATTGCCAAAAAAAACAATAAAAACAGCATATTTATTGAAAATGCAAATAATAATTTGTTGAATAGGTTGACAAAATATAATACAATAGGTTGTATAGCGGGCGCATCGACGCCCGAGTGGATTATCAAGGAGGTTATTTCCCACATGAGCGAAAATGTCAACAAAAATATGGAACAGAATCCAATGATGGATTTCATGGATGACATTGAGAAGTCTTTACGTTTACCTAAGCCGGGCGATATAGTCGACGGTAAGATCGATCAGGTCATGAGCGATGCCGTCATCGTCAACATGGGCTGCAAAAAGGATGGTATCTTAAGGTCAGATGAGGTTGCATTGGAAGAAGGCCAGTCCCTCGCGGACCTGTACAAGGTAGGGGACGAGATCAAGGCGAAGGTCATCAAGTCGGACGATGGAGAAGGCGGTATCATGCTTTCAACAAAGAGACTTGTGGCTGTAGAGAACTATGCAGAGCTTGAAGCAGCGATGGAAAACAGAGAGAACATCACTGTAACGCTGACAAGAGCGGTAAACGGCGGTGTCATTGCGGCTTACAAGGAGATCACGGGCTTCATCCCAATGTCGCAGCTTTCCGACAGATATGTCGAGAACGCAGAAGAGTTCCTCGGTCAGACTTTCGATGTCAGAGTTATCAGAGTAGATACCAAGCGTAACAGAGCAGTATTCTCAAGAAAGGCCATATTGGTTGATGAGAAGCGCAAGGCTGTTGCGGAGATCTGGGAGAACCTGAACGTCGGCGACATCGTCGAAGGTAAGGTCATGAGATTCACCGACTACGGCGCGTTTGTAGATATCGGCGGAGTAGACGGACTGCTCCACATCTCTGAGATTTCCTGGGGCAAGCTCAAACACCCTGAGGAAGTTCTCAAAATCGGCGACATCATCAATGTCAAGATCCTCTCCCTCAATGAAGAGAAGGGCAAGATCAGCCTGGGTCTCAAGCAGACACAGCCTGAGCCATGGACTCTGGTAGGAGAGAAGTATCAGGTAGGCGACGTGCTCGAGGGCAAGGTCGTACAGATCAAGGAATACGGCGCATTCGTAGAACTTGAGGCGGGCCTGGACGGACTCGTTCACATCTCCGAGATCGCAAACAAGAGAGTCGAGAACGTATTCGACGAACTCAAAGTAGGCGAGATCGTTAATGTGAAGATCATGGAGATCGACCCTGACAAGAGAAGGATCAGCCTGAGCATCAAGGCTACTCTTCCTGCAGAAGAAGCTGCCGCAGAAGAACCTGCTGCAGAGGAAGCTGGTGATGATGTTCTTAAAGAACAATTCAAGGAAGACGTAGACAATGCCGTGCTTGCTGCTAAGGAAGCAGCAGACGAAGTTTCCGAATCTGTAAAGGAAAAAGTACAGGACGCTGTCAACGCTGTCAAGGAAGCAGTAGACGATGTCGTAGAAGACGCCAAGGAAGCTGCTGAAAAGGTAGCGGAAAAGGCCACAGCGGCAAAGGAAGAAGCAACTCACGTTGTTGAAGAAGCTGCTGAAGCTCTGGCAGACAAGGAATAGTCGCAATTATCCTAAACAAAAAGACAAAGCCGCATCCTTTCGGGTGCGGCTCTTTACTGAAATGAAAAAAGAAGAAGAACTCCTGAAAAAGAATATAAAGCTCGTAGCGATGGATCTTGACGGCACAACTTTCGACAGCGCCGGAGGTATATCCGAAAGGACGGTTGATACTCTCGAGGCCGCTGCCGCTCTTGGAGTGCATATAGTCGTATCGACGGGACGCTCATATGCCTCGCTGCCTCAGCATATAAAGGATGTCAAAGGCATAGAATACGCGATAACATCAAACGGCGCCCACGTCAACCGAATGCACTCGGGTGAGCAGATATACAGCGATTTTCTCGATCCGGGCGCAGTAGAAGAGATAGCGGTCCTTAAGGAAGAGACCGGAGCTGACATAGAAGTGTTCATCAACGGCAGGGCATACGTCGATGCGTCTTATTATAACGATGTCAAAGAGAACGGATGCACTTACAGGAATGCCGATTATGTTATCTGGAGCAGGCGACCGGTAGAAAACGTAACGGAACTGATGCTCAATAATAAAGGGGAAATCGAGAACGTCAATTTCATCTATCCGACTCTTGAAATGCTCGCTGAAGCGAAACCTAAAGTGGAAGCAATAAAGAACGCGACCATCACTTCGTCTTTCCCTAATAATCTTGAGGTCGGAGGGCCTAATACAAGTAAGAAGACAGCGCTGCTGTGGCTAATGGACAAGCTGAATGTGGAGACCGATGAACTCATGTGCTGCGGGGACGCGCCTAACGACATCGCCATGGTAGAACTCGCCGGAATAGGTGTAGCTGTAGCGAACGCCTGGGGCGGACTGAAAGATCATGCCGACTATATCACGGGCAGCAATGATGATGACGGGGTCGCGATGGCGATAGAGAAGTTTGTGCTGAAAAAATGAACCGTTATTTTGGCGGTGATGATAATTAAATTATTGTAAAGCAAAATAGGGCGGACAAGGCTTTGAAATTGAAAAAAGCTTTGACCGCTCTTTTGTATTTATAAAAAACAAATGCGGGAAAATCACGAAATTCAACAAAAAAAGAACTGAAACAAACAATAGAAACATGATTTATCAAATCGCATTATAACGCGTGTTTTCAACGGGTTGACTGGGTTCTTGTTGAATATAGAATGGTTTCAAGTCAGGAAAGCAGTGACTCGCGGCTGGCTCGACCAAAGAAGTTTTTACCACCTTCCTACCGCTTAAGGAGGTGATGCGCATGGTAGAGACTATCAGAGGGAGGACCGGAGATGGTGAGAGTTACCATAACGTTCAGTCGACGGACTGTTCGTGTAACAGTATCCATTAAAAAAGCCGCCTGTTCACGTAACTAGGCGGCGACCCAAACGGTCGAGTTAGTTGCTGACGAGCAACGCTCTTCCTGACCCAATTATAATCAACCACCAAAAGGGCTTCAAGCCTTTTTTATTATCAATCCCGGTCACCGGAGGAGGCAGAATAGAATGAGATATAAGAAAAATGTTGGAGACATGGGGGAGGACTTCGCGGCCCAACTCCTTGAAAACTCCGGCTTCAGCATACTGCAGAGAAATTACCGTACTAAGGTAGGAGAGATCGACATTATAGCTACTAAGGACGGAGTCCTGCACTTTATAGAGGTCAAGACCAGAAACGGGGATCAGTACGGATTTCCCTCAGAAGCTGTGACACAGACAAAGCAGCAACGTATCAGAAAATGCGCCGAAGCTTACCTGCAGAACCGCAGGGTAACGTGGCAGAAGGTTTCTTTTGACGTTTACGAGATCATGACTGACCTGATAGAAAATTGCATGTGAGGTGGCGTATGTACAGCAGGACCAGATCGGCTGTTTGCTTTGGGATGGAAGGCAGGGAGGTATTTGTCGAAACGGATATTTCGAGGGGTCTTCCGGGCATCGGAGTTGTAGGACTGGCATCGACAATGGTCATGGAGTCCAGGGAGAGGATAAAAAGCGCGATAGAAAACTCGGGATATGAGTATCCAAAGGGCAGGATAACGGTGAATCTTACTCCGGCAAGTTTGCGCAAGAATTCAAGCTGCCTCGATCTGCCCATCGCGATCGGAATACTCGCGAGTGAGGGCAATATAAGGCTCAGAGTCGCTGAAGACTGGGGCGTGATAGGCGAGCTGGCGCTTGACGGCAGGGTCCTGGGAGTCGAAGGCGCGCTTCCGATGATGCTTCATATGAAAGACCTTGGGATCAAGGGGATCATCGTCCCTGAGGCGAACAGAACAGAGGCGTGTCTGGCGGGCGGAAACATATTCACTGTCAGCTGTCTCAGGGAATGCGCGATGCTTATGTGCATGGATCCGCAAAAGGCGGCACAGGATCCCGAAACAAGAAAAATGTTGGTATGTGAGGAGGGCCTGCCCGGAGAACTCATGACTGAAACCGCCGGTTTTAAAGGGTCAGAAGATATACCGGATTTCGGAGACATCATCGGTCAGGAAAACGCGAAAAGGGCTGTTGTGATCGCGGCAGCGGGGAGGCACGGCCTGCTCATGGTCGGAAGTCCCGGCTGCGGAAAGACCATGATCGCGGGCAGGATGGCAGGCGTGATGCCCGCGATGACCGGGCGCGAGATGCTCGAGACGGCTATAGTGCGCTCGGTAGCAGGCCGCGGAGACGACAGTTTCAGGCTGTGGAACAAAAGACCATTCAGAGCGCCTCATCACACGATAGGAAGAGCGGGACTCATAGGCGGCGGCCTTTATCCGGTACCGGGCGAGATAACCCTTGCTCATAACGGGGTGCTCTTTCTGGATGAAATATGCGAGTTCAACAAGGAAACGATCGAATCGCTCCGGCTGCCTATAGAAGAAAAGAAAATAACGCATTTCCGCAAAGGGGAGCCATACACATTTCCCTGTAATTTTCAGGTGGTGATGGCGGCAAACCCCTGTCCGTGCGGCTATTTCGGGGATAAAGACAGGGAATGCACCTGTACACAGGCAGATCTTGAAAGATACAGGCGCAAGCTGAGCGGGCCGATAATCGACAGGATAGATATGTGTATCAGCATGGAAAAAGTGGCATATGAAGACCTTGCTGAAACCAGAAAAGGTATGACTACACAGCAAATGCGTGAGCAGGTATGCGGCGCGATCGACTTTGCTCGCAGCCACGGAAGGACAGGCTTCAATGCCGACCTGAATTCAAGGGAAATCGATGTTTTCTGTCATCTTGCGGATAGTGAAAAGAAATTCATGAGCCGGGCGTATGAAGCTTTTAAGATGTCACCGAGAGCATACAGCAGGACTCTGAAGGTGGCCAGAACGATAGCGGATCTTGACGGAAGCGAGGAAATAAGGACAGCGCACATAGCTGAGGCTCTGAATTACAGGCCTAAAGATTAGTCATGCGGAATGTGAGGTAAAACAGTGAAAGACATACAGGTCATCGATATAAAATCAGCGGAATATCCGGCGAAGCTGCGAGACATTCCCGATCCGCCCGGACAGCTGTTTTGCAAGGGCGATACAAGCCTTCTGAACACAAAGTCAGTCGCGGTGGTTGGTTCCCGCAAAAACACGGTATACGGCAAGAATGTCGCGCTCATGATAGGTAAAAGGTTCGCCGGGGCCGGAATAACAGTCACATCGGGTCTCGCGATGGGTATAGACGCTTTTTCGCATGAGGGAGCCCTTGAGGCCGACGGAAAGGTGATAGGCGTGCTTGGAAGCGGAATAGACGTAATGGGGCCGCGTAGAAACCGCGATCTCATGAACAGAGGGCTTGAGAACGGAGGACTTGTAGTCAGTGAATATGAGCCGGGATATCCTGCTTCAAGCTGGACCTTCCCCGCGCGGAACAGGATCATAAGCGGACTTGCCGAGGCTGTAGTGATAGTTGAAGCCGGTCTCAACAGCGGATCGCTCATAACCGCGAAACACGCCGCGGAGCAGGGCAGACCCGTATATGCCGTTCCCGGAAACATAAACAGCCAGTCCAGCATAGGCACCAATCTGCTTATACGGGACGGGGTCACCCCTCTGGTGATAATAGATGACCTGATAAGGGATATAGGCGCGGCAACAAAAAAAGACGCCGTAAGCCGTCCGGATATGGACGCGGATGAAGAGAGGATATTTGAGGTAGTCAGGCTCATGAGCGGTCCGACAGTTGACGAGATTATACGGGGGACAGGCTTTGATCCTCAGCTCGTGAATTCGCTTTTAACAGTCATGGAAATCAAAGGCATAATAGAGTCTTATGCCGGCCGCATTTATATTTCACAATAAAAACACTTGAGTATATGGGACCATTTGTGCTAAATTCATTAACTGTAAAAAAATCTACATTATATATAAAAGGAGAAGTTAATGGCAGCTTCAAAAAAAGCAGCGAAGGCTCCCGCAAAAACGAACAGGACACTGCTCGTTGTGGAGTCTCCGTCAAAGGCAAAAATCATAAGCAAGTATCTCGGCTCCAAGTATAAGGTCATCGCGTCAGTCGGCCATGTAAGGGATCTTCCTAAGAGCAGGCTCGGTGTCGATGTAGAAAACAATTTCGAGCCGGAATACATCAACATAAGAGGCAAGGGCGATACGATCAAGGAGATCAAGAAGGAAGCAGCGGCATCCTCAAAAGTGCTGCTCGCTACAGACCCTGACCGTGAGGGTGAGGCCATCTCCTGGCACCTGGCGCATCTGCTTGGCATAGATCCGGCCGAGAAATGCCGTGTCATGTTCAATGAGATCAATAAGCAGACCGTACAGGAAGCAATCAAGAATCCTAGAGAGATAGAGAACGGACTTGTTGACGCTCAGCAGGCAAGGCGCGTGCTTGACAGACTGGTAGGATACCAGATCAGTCCGCTCCTCTGGAAAAAGGTCTCATGGGGACTCTCAGCAGGCAGAGTACAGTCGGCGGCTCTCAAGCTCATCTGTGACAGAGAGCGCGAGATACTGGACTTTGTACCTGAAGAGTACTGGCGTATAGCGGCGGACTTCGGAGACGGTTTCGTAGCTGAACTCAATAAGATCAGCGGCCGCAAGGCGCGTGTCGGCAACCGTGAAGAAGCTGACGCCATCGCTGATGATCTTGAAAAGGGTGAATATGTAGTAGATTCTGTCAAGGAGGGCAAAAGGCAGACAAAGCCTTATGCTCCGTTCACGACATCGAGTCTGCAGCAGGCAGCTTCCATAAGGCTCGGTTTCCAGACCAGCAAGACGATGCAGATCGCTCAGCAGCTCTATGAGGGTGTCAATCTGAAGGGAATAGGAGCAAGAGGTCTCGTAACATACATCAGGACAGACTCCGTAAGAGTATCGGCGCAGGCGGTCGCCGCCGCGTCAGCGTACATCGGTGACAAGTTCGGAGAAGAATATGTTGGAAACAACTACTTCTCAAACAAGAACAAGGCCATGCAGGACGCTCACGAGGCTATCAGACCATCCGATGTTACTCTCGAGCCTGAAATGATAAAGGATTCTCTGACTGCGGATCAATTCAAACTCTATGATCTTATCTGGAGAAGATTCGTAGCCTCACGTATGGCAGCCGCGCAGTACGACACCATGCAGGTGCTGATAAACAACGGAAAATACGAATTCAAGGCCAACGGAGCGATAATGACATTCGACGGCTGGACAAAGGTCTACAAGACATCAGGTCCCGAAGGCGAGGTCAACATTCCGAAGCTGACCGAAGGCGAAGTCCTTGAACTCAAGCAGCTCATCAAAGAGCAGAAGTTCACTCAGCCACCGGCAAGATATACCGAAGCCAGTCTCGTAAAGGAAATGGAAGATAAGAACATCGGCAGGCCGAGCACCTACGCTTCGATCATTTCCGTACTCGTCAACAGAAAGTACGTCAAGAGAGTCAAGAAGGCTCTCGAGCCTACAAAACTGGGCTTTGATGTGATCGGCATTCTTCAGGATTATTTTACTGACATAGTCGATGTAAAGTTCACAGGCGAGATGGAAGACAACCTCGACAGCGTCGAGATGGGAGACAAGGACTGGAAAACAGTCGTGGCTGATTTCTATGAAGGCTTCAGCAAGGAACTCAAAGCCGCCGATCGGGAAGTAGAACGCATCGAGAAGGAAGTCGTTCTTTCAGATGAGGTCTGCGAGATCTGCGGAAAGCCTATGGCCATCAAAGAGGGCAGATTCGGAAAGTTCCTTGCGTGCACGGGCTATCCGGAATGCAAGAACACCAAGCCGATCGTCAAGTCGACCGGCGTTAAATGCCCTAAGTGCGGCAAGGATATTATCGAGAAAAAGGGACGCAAGTCGGGCAAACTGTTCTACGGCTGCAGCGGTTATCCTGAATGCGATGTAGTGTTCTGGGACAAGCCTACAGGTGATACATGTCCGGACTGCGGTTCCATGCTGGTAAAGACAAAAGGAAAGAACGGCACGGTCAAGTGCTCTAATCCTGAGTGCAAATACAAGGAGAAAAAGAAATGATCCAGTTTCACGCAACAACTATATGCGCTGTAAGAAGACCTAACGGTGATATCGCCATAGGCGGTGACGGTCAGGTGACAATGGGCGAGACGACCATCATGAAGAACGGCGCCAAAAAGGTAAAGAAGATATACAAGGACAGGGTGCTGACGGGATTTGCCGGCTCAGTTGCCGACGCTTTCGCGCTTACGGAAAAGTTTGAGAACAAGCTCGGAGAGCACGCGGGCAACCTGAAGAGGGCGGCGGTCGACCTGGCTCAGTACTGGAGATCAGACAAAGCCATGAGGAGCCTTGAGGCTCTCATGATAGTAGCCGATGAAGAAGACCTTCTGGTCATTTCAGGCAATGGCGAGGTCATTTCTCCGGACAAGGACGTCGTAGCGATAGGTTCGGGCGGCAACTACGCGTATTCCGCGGCAGTGGCGCTTTTTGAGAACACGGATCTCGATGCAGAGACGATCGTCAGAAAGTCGCTTGAGATAGCGTCCAATATCTGTGTTTACACAAACAGCAACATAACAGTCGAAAAACTCTAGGAGGCTGACATGGCAGACAATATAAAGAACATGACTCCGAAACAGATCGTGGCCGAACTGGACAAGTACATCATCGGTCAGGATGAAGCCAAAAAATACGTGGCGATAGCGCTGAGAAACCGCTACAGAAGGAGCCTTCTCTCCGAAGAGATGAGAGAAGAGATCTCGCCTAAGAACATCCTTATGATGGGACCAACGGGCGTAGGTAAGACAGAGATCGCCCGCAGGCTGGCAAAGCTCATGGACGCGCCTTTCGTTAAGGTTGAAGCGACCAAGTTCACAGAGGTCGGATATGTCGGCCGTGACGTGGATTCGATGATAAGGGATCTTGTGGAGGCTTCCATGAGACTCAGCAAGCAGAAGAGGATGGACGAGAACGCTGAGATGGCTGACGTGATCGCTGAGGACATTATCGTCAAGTCGATCATCCCGTCTCCGGCCGGAGAAAAGAACAACGGAGTACAGCTGGGTAATATCTTCGGAAACCTGGGATACAAGACCCAGAAGCAGGAGTACGAAGAAAACAAACAGAGGGAATACGAATCAAGCAGGGAATACGCCGACATCAAGCTCGCGAGAGATCAGGTCAGAGAACAGCTTAAGGCCGGACTCCTTGAGGATCAGATAATCGAGATCGAGATCGACGACGTGCCTAAGACAAATCAGCTCGACAACCAGAACGAGGGCATGATAGCCATAGGCAACATCTTTGACAGCATGATGCCAAAGAAGACCAAGAAGAAAAAATGCAAGGTGAGCGACGCCAGGCGCATTCTGAGAGAGCAGGAAGCCCAGAAGCTGATCGACATGGATCAGGTCACGGATGAGGCTCTGCAGAACGCCGAGCAGAACGGAATCATCTTCATCGATGAGATCGACAAGATCGCGTCGGGAAACAGCATGAGATCCGGCGCTGACGTGTCCAGAGAAGGCGTACAGAGAGACATCCTTCCTATAGTTGAGGGAAGTGTGGTCAACACCAAGTACGGACCGGTCAAGACCGACCACATGCTCTTTATAGGCGCGGGCGCATTCCATGTATCCAAGCCAAGCGATCTTATCCCTGAGCTTCAGGGAAGGTTCCCAATCAATGTGGAACTCAGCAATCTGGACAAGGAAGACTTCAGAGAGATACTGACAGTACCTGAAAACGCAGTTACAAAGCAGCAGAAAGCGCTTCTGGAGACAGAAGGCGTACACGTTGAGTTTACGGATGACGCGATAGACGAGATAGCGAACATCGCGTTCCTCATGAACGAGGAGACCGAGAACATCGGCGCAAGAAGGCTGCACACTGTACTTGAGATCCTTCTGGAAGACATCTCATACAACCTGCCTGATCCTGAAATAAATGAAGTCACCATCGACAGGGAGTACGTACTCGACAAGCTCGGCGAGAAGATCAAAGAGGTCGATGTAGACAAATATATCCTTTAAGCGAGGAAGGATACTGCGATGTATCTGTACAGATCCGTTTACGGAAGCGGAGAAGCCGAATATACGGTCGAAAGATCGCGCTTTATAGCCCACGTCTCTCCGGCGGAGTCGCCGGAGGAGGCCAGGCTTTTCATTGCGGATATCAAGAGCAGATACAAAGACGCGACGCACAACGTGCCCGCGTTCGTTTGCGGCGCGGGAAGCGAGCATCAGTGGACGAGTGATGACGGGGAGCCGCAGGGCACGTCAGGTATGCCCGTTCTGAAGCTTATAACGGGCGAGGGACTCACGAATGTCGCCATCGTGATCACCAGATACTTTGGCGGCATAAAACTCGGCACAGGCGGTCTGGCGAGGGCATACACCCATGCCGCGTCCCTGGGTATACAGAGTGCCCGCATATGCGAGGTGAGGGAAAGCGCCTTGCTCAGATATTCGTTCGATTATTCATACCTCAGCAAGCTGAAGAGCATGTCCGAGGAGGGCAGGTTCGATATGAGCGAGATCGAGTATACCGAGACAGTCAGCGCGCTTCTCAGTTGTCCTGAGGAATACAGCGAAAGAGTCAAGTCATCAATCTCCGATCTCACATCCGGGAAGGCTGTTCTGATCGAAGAGGGAAGGGCTCTCGGAAGATATCTTGTACAGGATTGAAGACAGTTAAAAACTTCAAAATAGTATTTGACACGATTATGCAATCGTGCTAATATAATCAAGCGTCTGCGAATAAATGCGACGCAGCACCTATACATAGATACTATTGGGCCGGGTAGTTCAGCTGGTTAGAATGCCAGCCTGTCACGCTGGAGGTCGACGGTTCGAGCCCGTTCCCGGTCGCCAATACGCTGATGTGGCTCAACGGTAGAGCAGCTGATTTGTAATCAGCAGGTTGGGGGTTCGATTCCCTCCATCAGCTCCAATACTTTGTCGAGGGGTTCCCGAGCGGCCAAAGGGGGCGGACTGTAAATCCGTTAGCACTGCTTTCGATGGTTCGAATCCATCCCCCTCGACCATATATGTGCGGAAGTGGCTCAGGGGTAGAGCATCGCCTTGCCAAGGCGAGGGTCGCGAGTTCGAATCTCGTCTTCCGCTCCACATTTTGCGGATGTAGTTCAATGGTAGAACTTCAGCCTTCCAAGCTGATAGCGTGAGTTCGATTCTCATCATCCGCTCCAATTTTTTATAAAGGCAAGTTGGGCATCGTGGGTCCATAGCTCAGTTGGATAGAGCAACGGCCTTCTAAGCCGTGTGTCCGGGGTTCGAATCCCTGTGGGCTCACCAATTTTCTTTTTTGCCGGTCTCGTGCTGATGGGGTATAGCCAAGCGGTAAGGCAACAGACTTTGACTCTGTCATTCGTAGGTTCGAGTCCTGCTACCCCAGCCAATTGCGACCCATTAGCTCAGTCGGCAGAGCACTTGACTTTTAATCAAGGTGTCCGGAGTTCGAATCTCCGATGGGTCACCAATACACCTTATCCCGCTAAGGATACGGAGAGGTGTCCGAGTGGTTTAAGGAGCCGGTCTTGAAAACCGGTGATCCCGCAAGGGACCGTGGGTTCGAATCCCACCCTCTCCGCCAAGAAGCCTTTTGGAGAAGTACTCAAGTGGCTGAAGAGGACGGTTTGCTAAACCGTTAGTGTTCGATAAGGGCAGCATGGGTTCGAATCCCATCTTCTCCGCCATTCATAGGGGTATAGCTCAGTTGGTAGAGCAGCGGTCTCCAAAACCGCGTGCCGTGGGTTCAAGTCCTACTGCCCCTGCCAAATTCATCGGGGTGTAGCGCAG
>CACYPK010000025.1 GCA_902776285.1 uncultured Eubacteriales bacterium | reverse complement strand
ACGCTGTGTGTGTACTGTCTCTCAGGTGCCTTGATGCTCTCGCCGGCCATCTTAGCCTTCAGCATAGCCAGACCTCTGATAGCGTCTTCGTGGCAGAGTGTGTTGCATGCAAGTACCTCGTTCTCGATACCGGACATCGACTTGTTGTTGTCGACCATAGCATCGCAGTACTTGTTACCTGTTACGAGAGCTCCCTGTACAGCGCAGAATGAGAATCCAACAACCGGAACGCCTCTCTTACCGATCTGCTCGATGTGGGAAGTGAAGTCTACGTGGTTGTTTCCGAATCCTTCTGTTGTAACGAATGCTCCGTCTACGTTCATGGACTCTACCATCTGGCCAAGTCTTCTGGATACGTAGAACTTGTCTGTGTTAGCCTGCGGCGAACCAACAAAGATAACGCCTACCAGGTCAACGTCGTCATCGTGGATTGCTTCGTAAACCAGCGGCTCTCTCCAGTAGTGTCTGGACATTTCCTTCGAAGCAGGTCCGATGCATGTAAGAGCGTGGATGCAGCCATCCATAACCTCGAGAGGGTTAGCAGCTATAGGAACATTACCGAGGTCTACGTTCGGCTTAGCTCCGAGTACGCCTACCGGCTCTGTTGGGAACAGGAAGTTATCGTGCATAGCGCCCTGGCCCATGATCTCCTTAACGATAACGATTTTCTTCTTACCAGGTCTTCTTACCTGCTTCATTGTCTGAGTCTCAACTACCATGTCGTCAGTGAGATCTTTCTTCATTGCGTTTCTGATCTCCTGAGTTACGTGGTCAACTGCAGTATGGATAGCGATAGGGCCCGGTCTCTCCATGTTCTTCTTGTTGTCGATTACAGCGTGAGCTCTGATCATGATCTCGCCCTTGTCTACTGCGCCAGGACGTCCCCACATCATGTTCTCATCGATGTATCCTTCGGAAGAACCGAACTCACCAACCTGTACACCTTCTTCAGTGATACCGGTTACTACCATAACTACTCCGTCGAGAACTCTTGTAACGCCTTCACCAAGCTCATAATCGTCTTCCTTTGTAGCGATCGGCTGGATGTCCATTACTGTCTCAGAGTATACGTGGTAGTTGTCAGGTGTGATCACGTCGAGTTCGAGGCTGTGAACGAGCTTCTGAGCTTCTGCTCCCTCAGTAGCTGCTGCCTTGCGAATGTACAGTGTTGTTCCTTCGATCTTGGTCTCGTCACCAAGAACTACCTTATCGATCTTGTAGTGCTTACGTGTCATCTCTCTGACTACTACAGCTTCGCCTGTCTCCTCTGCTGCCGCAGCCGGAGCTGCTGCTGCAGGAGCTGCAACTGCTGCTGCAGGAGCTGCAACTGCACCGCCGCCGATTCCTGCAGGAATCTGGATGTCGATGTTCTTGCCCTCTCCGATGTGCAGGCTGATCATTCCGCCTGCTGCAGGAGCTGCAAATGCAGGAGCTGCAGGAGCTGCCTCTGCTGCTTCTTCAGCTGCAGGTGCTTCTTCTGCCGGTGCCTCTGCTGCATCGTACTTGTCGACGATGTCTGCTGTGATAGGTGTGAGAGAATCAACAGTCTTTGTAAGCTTTGATCCGTTGAGCACCTGGCCAAGCTTCAGTGCTCCGTCGAGGTTCAGCAGTCCCGAATCTACCAGATCTGGGAGGTTCAGCAGTCCCGAATCTACCAGATCTGGGAAAATTGCCGGATCCTCGAAGTTTGCAGGTGTCAGTTCTGTGCCTGCCTCTGCTCTGCAGCAGAGTACTGCTGGATCGTTTGCATGCTGTTTAGCTGTTTCAGCTGTTATTGACATATCGATCTTCCTCCTAAAAAATTAGTTGCCTGCCGCACAATGTGTGTCGGCAGTATTTATATTTCCCTTTGCCCGGGTTGATTTGGGGGTTCCCCGGGCAAAGATCAATAACGGTGATAAGTGATTATTCTGCGACCTCGTTGTCCTCAACATTGTCTACAACGTTGAGATCCTGGTCTACCTTCTTCGAAACCTTGAGGGTTCTGTACAGAGGGTGTCCGACAGCCATCATAGCGTGGTCTGTCATGTGCATTACCTTGAGTCCCATCTTAGGGCCGGATGCCATAACTGTGTTGGAGCAGTCAGAGCAGTTGCCGATGATGATGTACTCGCAGCCGGCCTTCTTGAACTCGAGGTTGTTCTTGACCTGTCCAGGGCAGTTGCCCGGGCGCTCGCACTTGCGTGTGCCGTTAGGCATCTCCTGAGCCTGCTTGCAGTAGCAAACATGAGTCTCAGTAGCATTGTACTTCTTTACGAGGTCTTCCATTCTCTCGAGGTTTCCGCCGCATGCGCATACGAGGATACCCATCTTTGCTCCGTGAAGGTCTCTGAACGGACGAGTAACGAGGAGAGCTCCTGTTGCCTTTGTGATAGGAGCATCAAGAGTTGTTGCTTTTCCTGTGAAGGCTCCGCCCATGATGATCTCGCCATAGCCCATCTCATCGATGCCGCCTGCTTCTTCGATCAGAGCCTCAACGCTTCTGCCTACAGGAACGTCCATGAATACGTGAGCTTCATTTCCGCCCTTGATCATTCCTCTGACAGTGATGTTCTTGTCGATCAGCGGCTTCTGCTCTTCAATAGCCTTAGCGCAGCTGTAAACTGTCTCAGAGTTGATTACTACAGCGTTTGCTGCCGAAGGGAGCTTGTCCGGCTCGAGCTCGATGCCGAGACACTCTCTTACTACGGCACGCTCCTCGCCCATCGGATAGATATCCGGGAGAAGGTGTCTTTCGATAGCCGGATCGTCCTTCAGAAGAGCGTCCAGCTTCAGGATAGTCTCTCTGTGTTTCTTCTTGATGGCGATGATGCCCTTGTCAGCGCCGGCGATATCCATCACATAGTGTATACCTCTCAGCAGCATCTCAGGATCCGCGTCGATCTGAGCAATGTTATGTGCCAGACCCGGCTCACACTCGGAAGCGTTTACCAGGATATAGCCGTGATCCAGAACAGGCTTGTCATCCTTGCCGTTGTAGATCTTGATGAATGTCGGGAATCCCGCGCCGCCCTGGCCGATGACTCCGGCTTCCTTGATCATCTCGAGGTTGGAGCCCTTCTTGATCTTTACGAAAGTCTTAGGCTGCTTGGCGTTCGGCTTGATGATGATGCGGTCATCGGTGATCTCGATGACTTCACCGGATACGCTTGAGTGAACGTTGGCGCCGAGTCCTGTAGGAGTCGCGATCAGCTGGCCTCTCTTGACCTTATCGCCTACTGCTACGATAGGAGCGCACGGCTTGCCGACAGCACCCTGCTTAAGTAACATCTGAATGTTTTCCATAATGCTTTTTTCTCCTTTAAAAACGTCTTTAAGACACGCAAAAATACGCCTTTTTTGACGACTCCATAATATCACTTTTATTTATTTTGGGCAACATGGCGTATGCAAAAAACTTATCGGAAGCTATAAATAATTTGGCCCTCCCACCTGTTAATTTTTTATCGTTCTCATTGTTAAAAGTTTCTTAATCAGGTGTTAAGCAAAACAGAACGAGCAAGGCCGTTAAATCATTGACGCTTTATTTTGTTTGCGATATCATACAACGTGAAGACAAATGTTCTTCAAGCACTGTTTTTACACGTCTAATAATTACTTAGGAGGTAATTACCTATGGGAAAGTATCTTGAGGCCAAGATCAACTATGACAACTATGATAAGAATGTCATAAGAACGGTTGAGGCTCATACTGAGGGCGAGTACTGCAGAGTCGCTCTCGACTGCCCGGAACTCCCGGGAAAGACAATGATCGAGAAGAAGCATTATCTCGAGGAGCATTATGACTACCTCAGAACGATGCTGATGTTCGAGCCTCGTGGACACCACGACATGTTCGGCGCTATTCTCTGTGAGCCGATCAACCCTGAAGCTGATTTCGGTATCTTCTTCATGGACGGCGGCGGCTATCTGAACATGTGCGGCCACTGCTCCATCGGAGCTGCTACAGTAATCCTCGAGGCAGGCCTCATGGAGATGAAGGAGCCTGTAACACAGGTCGTCATCGAAGCTCCTGCCGGACTTATCCATCTTGAGTGCAACTGCAAGAACGGCAAGGTCACAGGCGTAAAGCTCACAAATGTTCCTGCATTCGTATACAAGGAGAACTGCGAGCTCGAGTATCAGGGCAAGAAGGTCGTATTCGACATCTGCTTCGGCGGTTCGTTCTTCGCACTTGTCGACACAGAGAAGAACTTCGGATTCAAGGTAACACCTGAACACACCAAGTTCCTCACAGAGTGGTCAAGCTTCGCTCTTCAGGAGATCAACAAGAAATTCGAGATCCAGCATCCTGAGCTCGACATCACAAGCGTAGACCTCATCGAGAACTACTGCGATGATGAGCTTACTGCAGACGACAAGGCATACTGCCCTGAGGCTAAGTTTGCACTGAAGAACCAGCTGGTATTCGGCGAAGCACATGATCCGCAGATCGACAGATCACCATGCGGAACAGGTACATCCGCTAAGCTGGCCTGGCTCTACAAGAACGGCCACCTCGGCGTAGGCGAATGCTTCGTTTACAAGTCATTCATCGACACAAGATTCATCGGAACCGTTGCTGCTATCGGACCTAAGGTCGGCGAATTCGACACCGTCATCCCTCAGGTCACAGGCGCTGCTTACCTCTGCGGAGAGGCCAAGTGGTTCATGGATCCGGACGACAAGATGACAAAGGGCTTCACAGTCTAGTTGATCATGGTACACATGTAAAAAACAAAGAAGGCCGGCAAACGCCGGTCTTCTTATTTTCCGTTGACTTTTACAATGGAGTCGTGTAACATAATCGAGCGCGGTCAAAAGATCGCAGGATATATGCGCGCGTAGCTCAGTGGATAGAGTGGCTGACTACGAATCAGTAGGTCGCGGGTTCGAATCCCTCCGCGCGCACCAAAAAAGGAATGCGGCTTCAGAAAGCTACGCATTCCTTTTTTACAGGATGCTTTCTGAAAGGAGTCTGAATAACCATGATCCAGCTGCGAATCAAAGATGAATCCGATCTTTATAATCCCTATGATCCTTCAAACACCATGATCCGGGACGGTGTTTACCATTATCTGAAGTCATTTTGCACCGAGCTTGAATACGAGAAGCATATGAATGATACTTTGCAGATCGTAACTGACAGCCCGATCGATGAAGACAGGTTCCGGACAGCGCTTCACAATGCCGTCAGCGGCGACCTGAATGAATTTGACAGGCAGCTGGCCGCAAACAAGCGCAGAGTGATTTGGGAATACATTGTCGGTATCGGACTGAGTGTCCTTGGCGTAGCGCTTACGATCATTATGGATAAGGTCCTTCTGGCAATCATCTCTTTTCTCGGCACGACAGCTATCAGCAACGCCATTATGATCCAGTCGACCGTCAACCATGACATCAAGCAGCTGAAGAAAAGGCTGGATCCATTCCGCGAACTCAAAATAGAAGTGGTTCAGGCCGGGAAAGAGTCAGCCGGGGATCAGGCATAGCGGAACAATACGGTCCAGCGACTATTCATAGTCCGGCGACTATTAAGAAATCAACGGATATTCAAAAACCCTGGGGCCGATCGCTCCAAGGTTTTTTCATTTTAACCGCATTTTGGTCCTTTTTTATGTTTCCATGCCCTTTTGGGACCATTTTCCGGATTGCTTTAGCCGCTATTGTGGTCCCTTTTGAGAGCACCTTGCCCATCTAGGACCATTTTCCGGATTGTTTTAGCCGCTATTGTGGTCCTCTTTTATGGTTCCCTGCCCATCTAGGACCATTTTTCGGTTTATTTTAACCGCTTTTGTGGTCCCTTTTGAGAGCACCTTGCCCATTTAGGACCATTTTCCGAACATATTCAAGAATAGTATTAGTCCTATTTAGAGAACTTTCCCTATTTAGGACCATTTCTCAGTTTTGACTGCTTCTTCTTTAGGCTTTTCGACGCTATCTATGCATCGATGTCAAGGTTCTTAAGCAGTTTCTTGACCAGGAAGTATGAAATGGTCATATCAAAGGCGTACAGGCTCAGATAGACCGCGGTGCAGAACTTAGCATGCTTCTTGTAATTCCAGTTTTTGAAATAATCCTCACTTAGGATCTTTGGCTTTTTCATCTTTGAGACACCTTCCTTTCCGGCGATTGTATGCTTTATGGCATTGATAGTTCCTTCCGTTTCACTGCTCAGTAAAAAATGTTAAATTCGATCAACCGCTTTACAGCAGGAGCGGCTGGAAGCCTTGCTCCCCTTCTTTCAGCGGGATCGTTTCGACCTCCATGCGGTCTATGCTTATGTAGGGGCTTTGCCTGATCGCCAGGATCACGTTGTCGATTTCATCCTGCGTGCCCTGAAGTTCCATGGTAACTGAGCCGGACGGGTCGTTTCTCACCCATCCGGTCGCTCCAAACCTGGAGGCAGCCTGCATGGCCCTCCACCTGAAGCCGACTCCCTGCACCCATCCGAAGAAAACGATCCGTTGACGCATCAAATCGGTCTTATGATTCTCTTGCCGTTTTTTCCATAATTGCAATGGGAAGCCCCTTTATTTCCTTCTGATGTATCTCAGCTGACATGTGGCGTCACCCTTAGCGATGGTGCCCGGAAGGTCGAGCTCTACGCCGAAGCACTCGCCTATCCCGCGGTCTCCGCACATCGCGTGGTCGCACATCACTGCGATCTGCTCATCGCTGCAGCCCTGTTTCTGCCAGGCCTTGACGAGTGGGCAATAGTGGAAGTCTATGTCAAGATGGTCGTCATCGCAGCGCAGTATGTCCATCTCAAAGACCTTCTGCGCGAAGAATCCGAAGAGCGCTTTTTTCAGGCCCTTGAGTGATTGGCCTTTGCCGCCTTTCGCGACGAGATTTTTGCCTTGATAAAGGCCGCATCTCTTGATGGCGTCCGGCGCGAAGTCCTCCGCCTTGAGTCCGTGTTTTTCAGCCTCATCGCAAAGCAGGTACATCCACAGCGCCCTGTGTTCGAGCTGCTCACGAATGCCCACGATCAGTGGATTTTTTACTTTCGCCTCGTTTGTGATTCTGCTCATTTTCGCCTCCTTGGTTTTTATTGCGGCAGCAGTCCATCAGCGTTCGGAAATCTCCACGTCTACGGTCTTAAGGAATTCCTTTATCTCTTCGAGCCGTTCGGTCGCTACTCTGCGTCCTTCCTGATAGACACGCTCGAGTTCATCAGGATCCTTCTCTGTCCGGCTGATCCCAAGCGCTTCTGCAGGCCTGATGACAAGCGCTTCGCCCGCGGCTTCACGCTTTTTGATCTCTTTCATCTGGTCGTTATAGACATGGTGTCTCTTCGCCATCGCCTTGACGATAGCAGGATATTTGTAAAGTGCAATCCTTACCAGCGGGAGCGTCTTTGACCGCTCTTTCACGAAGCCTTCAGGCTGCGTCAGGATGATCACGTTCCTGTCGTAACCCATGCTCTCCATGAATTCGTACGGGACCGGGCAGACTATTCCGCCGTCCAGAAGCTTTCTGCCGCCTATCTCCACGATCCTGGAAACGACCGGCATCGAAGCGGACGCGCGCATCCACGTAAGGTCCTCATCCCTTCCGTCAAAGCATTTGTGGAAGACCGCCTCTCCTGTCTCTATGTCTGACGCGCCGACGTAGAACGCCGTCGGATCGTTCGTAAATGTATCGTTATCGAACGGGTCCAGCACTTCGGGCAGCTCGTGGTAGCAGAACTGCTCACCGTAGAGGTCGCCGGTCTTTATGAGCGATCTGAAGCTGCAATAGCGCGGATCCCTGCTGTATTTCTTGTTGTATCTGAGCGGCCTGCCGATCTGGCGCGACTTGAAATTGCAGCCCAGAACAGCGCCGGCGGATATGCCGGCGGCGCCGTCAAATGTTATTCCGTTTTCAAGAAAGACGTCCAGCACACCGCAGGTGAAAAGTCCGCGCATGGCGCCGCCTTCCATTATCAGTCCTTTTTTCATTTTGATCCCTTCTAAGCCCCTTGATTTCTATTTCGATCCCTTTATTTACATCTCGTCTTGATCATTCGCACCCTGTCATCCCGGTCTCGGTCCATACCCTGTTATTCCAGTCCCGGGAATCCCAATTGTCTCAGCGCTTCGAACAATACTATGTTCGCCGCGTTGGAAAGATTGAATGAGCGCAGGCGTGTGTCCCGGCTCATAGGTATGCGTATCGCCCACTCCTTTCGTGCCTCGATGAACTCACGCGGCAGCCCGGCGGTCTCACGTCCAAACAGGATCATGTCCTCATCCCTGAAGTCCGCCTCAGTATAGATCTTTTCGCCTTTGGTAGTCGCGAGCCACATCCGCCTGCCTCCGTATTTCTCCATGAACTCGTCCAGACTTTCGTGGACTTCAAGCGAGACGTACGGCCAGTAATCGAGCCCGGCGCGTCTGAGGCTCTTTTCATCCAGACTAAAGCCGAGCGGCTTCACCAGGTGAAGGACGCTGTCCGTCGCGGCGGCCGTTCTTGCTATGTTGCCCGTATTAGGCGGTATTTCAGGTTCAACAAGTACGATGTGAATAGCCATCTATTCTTTGCCTGCTTTCTCATGGCGAGAAGGTTTCCGAAACCCACTCTCCATGGTTATCATAAGGAGCTTAGTCCCCTAGTCCTCTGTCACGATGGTGCCCGGCCAGGTATTGATCCCGCCGATCTCATACACGTTTGTGTATCCGATCTTTGCCAGTTTCTCTGAGGCCTCTTTGCTGCGTCTTCCGGTCCGGCAATATACCAGCAACAGCTGATCCTTATCCGGCAGTTCTTCAAGCACTTCGTCGGCGATTTCCTCGTTAGGAACGTTGATCGCACCTTCGATGTGCCCTTCCGCAAACTCATCAGGCCTGCGGACATCCAATATAAGATAGCCGGTCTCTTCTTCCATGATCTGCATGGCCTCGTCCTGAGAGATCTGTTCGTAGCCCGCGTCGCAACCGCCAAACAGGAATGCGGCGGCTATGATCAGTGCCATGACCGGTGCTAGGGCCCGCTTTCCCGGAGCCCGCCTTTTTGATGTCATTCCTTTATGCTTCATCCCGCAATTCTTATGTTTCATCCGGCAAATCCTATGTTTCATCCGGCAAATCCTATGTTTCATCCGGTAATTCCTATGTTTCATCCGGCAGTTCCCCATCCGTCTTTACGGTTATCAGCACACCGATAAACACTATTATTATACCCGCGATCTGCCTCAGTGAAATAGGCTCGGCCAGCATCAGGTACGAGAATATCGCGACGAACACCGGCTGCGACGCGTATATAATGGTCGCGTGGTCCGCGGAACTGTATTTTTCAGCGGCGGTTTGCAGGATGAATCCCAGCGCGCCGCAGCCAAGCGCCAGGTACATCAGCTGTCCCCATCCCGCCGGACTTTGCGGCAGTCTGAAGCTGTCCTCCAGCGCGAAGGAGAATATGAACGCGTAGACCGATACGAATATCAGCTGGAACGTGCCCAGCACTATAGGGTCATGCTTCTGCGCGTAGCGCTCAGTGTACAGCATCTGGAACGCGTAGAAGAACGCGCTGCCAACGCAGATCAGGTCGCCCTTGTTCAGCGTGAGCCTGCCCGACAGGCACATCAGCCCGACTCCGAACAACGTGATCAGGATGCTCGCCGTCTGCCGGCCGGTCGGTCGTATCTTCTCCTGCGCCCACACGATGAACGGTGTGAAGAACGCCACCAGGCTCATCATGAATCCCGCGTTGGAGGCCGTCGTGTACTTGCAGCCCTCTACCATGCAAAAGTATGAAATAAAAAGAAACGTCCCAAGCACGCACGCGTGCAGAGCCGTCTCCTTGTCTACCGTTTTGTAGCGCTTATGGAACACCGCAAAGCAGACCGCGAAAGCGATCAGAAATCTGAGCGCCACCATGTTGAAGACCTCCAGCTCGGCCAGTATCTGCTTTGAGAATATGGTCATCGCGCCGAAGATCATAGTGGCCGCCAGCATCATCGCGTCACCTGCAAGCGCCCTCTTCTTCACTGTCCCAAGCCCCTTTATTCTATGTCACAAGCGGGCGTTTCCGCCTGCTTTTCCTTTATGAAATCGATCACCTGCTGCCTGTCCCTGAGCGACGTGCCCGAGCCGACCGCCGTGCTGCAGATGGCTCCGCAAGCGCACGCAAAGGTCAGCGCGTCTCTGACGCTGCTCCCGCGAATTATCTCCGAAACAAAGCCCGCCAGGAAGTTGTCTCCCGCGCCCGTAGCATCTACGGTGTCGATGCTGAACGCCGGCATGAACACGGACTCACGGCTGTTCTTGAAGAAGCAGCCCTTGCCTCCCAGTTTGATGATCACGTTTCGCACGCCCTTGGACAGAAACACGTCCGCCATCTTTTCGGGATCTTCCTCGCCGGTGTAGTATTTGGCCTCAGCTTCGTTAGGAGTGATGAAGTCTACGTAAGGCAGCGAGTCCGCGAGGTCGTCCAGGCCAAGGACCGCGAAGTTAGGCAGTTTGGTGTCCGCAATAACCAGTACACCGTTCGCCGCGGCTGCCCTGACGACATCGTTCACGACCTGAGCGTCATTGAAAGGCGCCCTGAAAAGCGACCCGACTACTATCGCCTTCGCGTCCGTGAATGACGCCTCATACCGCTCCGGATGAAAGTTGTTTTTGTGCGCGTTGTTGGTGATCGACATGCGGTTGCCATCCTCCGCCACGAAAATGGTAGTCACCGGCGTCGGCCGCTCATCCGACTTCGCGATGCGGCTCGTATCGACCCCGTGCTTCAGCAGATCGGCCTCGATTATACCGCCCGCGTCATCGTTTCCGAGCGAGCAAAGAATGGCGGTCTTCATACCGAGCTTAGACGCAGCGATCGAACCGTTGACGGCTTCTCCGCCCGCGTTAAGCGTGCCGCTCTCCGCCCTGTAGCCGGCCGAAGAAACAGGATTTGGGTCAAAGCCCTTTATGATCGAATCCAGTATCGCGGATCCTATAAAAACAATGTCCATATCATTCATAAAGCAGCTCCTTGCGGCGTCCCGGAAGCTCTCCGGTATCGCTAGCCGTTATCCATTTCATCATCCATCTCTCTGGCGCGGGACTCGCCCCACACCATGTCATAAATCAGCGGATCGCGGATCAGATGCTTCCACACGGTCGTCGTAGCCTTCACGAAGCGCTCGTCAAGTTCGATCCCCTCTTCTATCATAGGGCAAGCATACGGCAAGTCGTAGTCGTTGAAGACCAGCGTCAGTTCGCCGTCCTCGCTCAGATGCGGCAGCAGCGGAAAGCTCCTGCATTGTATCGGCCGCAGATGCCTCGGGCAATGCGGTGGATTCTTGCACCTGACGAAATATATCTTGCCATTCCACGACTCCGGGAACTCAAACTCATCGGAGCTGAGCGACTCCCATTCGAGCCAGTCGTCCTGCCCCGCGTGCCTGTCGTGGACCTTCTCCTCGCCCGGGAGCAGCATGATCCCCAGTTCCTCATCAGAGGCCGCCGCGTTGCAGCAAGCCGCTCCACAGATGGTTCCGCAGTCGAACGGCACCGGAGACACCCTATCGAGCAGTCTGTATATCGCTTTGTATGTCCGCCTTCTTGTCGCGCCTTTTATCATACAGTTACGCGCGCCTGACACGCGCTCTTTCTATATCTCAATATATCTCGATATCGCGCAATATATATCTCGCTATATCGCGCTATATATATCTCGCTATATCGTGCCTAAAGAGCCTACAAATATGAAACCGTTTCAGTCAGCGGCTTTCTGGACTCGTGATTCGGCAGCGGACCCGCGCCGTCAGCCGCGTAGCCGAGATCCATAAGCATCAGGATCTCTTCGTTTTCCGGCAGGCCAAGCTCCGCGGCCAGCTTGTCCGGGTCAAAAAAGTTCACCCAGCAGCTATCGACTCCCGCGTCCTCGGCGGCGAGTATCATATGTGTAGCGACGATCGACGCGTCCTCTACGCCGGAATCCCTCTTCTCGCCCGGATATGTGAACACGTTGTTTTTATCAAAAGCGACAACCAGAACCGTAGGAGCTCCGTATCTGCACGGCGTGGCCTTGTCTATCTTCGCAAGCGCCTCTCCTGTCTTAACGACATAAACGTGCTGCTCCTGAAGGTTCTTCGCGGTCGGAGCCAGTCTGCCCGCCTCGAGTATCGCTTCCAGCTGCTCATCAGTGATTTCGCGTCCGTCGAACTTCTTGCACGAATAACGGTTTTTAACTACTTCCTTGAATTCCATGATACACTCCTTTAAATTCTATATTTTGGCCCGGGCGCTCCTAGTACTTCACCTTCTTGCCGGTCGCCACGTCAAAGTGATACGCGACAATGCCAAGATCTACATTTGTGTAGCTTCCGAAGCCCTTTACCCTGATCGCCGGCTCTTCGCCATCCAGTGTGAATACGAATTTCTGCTGATTGACAGCCGTCGGAGCCAGCAGCGCCGCGTCCACGCCCACAACGAACCACTCAGGCATGCCGCCTTTGACATCGATCACATCATACAGGCTCTTTCCTCTGTGCGGATGCCCCTGCGTCTCGCCATAGCCAAGAGATATGACCATGCAAAGCGTCTCATCCGCCGGAACCAGTGTCTTCACCTTCTTCTTGTTGAATGTGAGGGCCGCCCAGCACGTATTGAGTCCCAGATGCTGCGCGTAGAGCACTATCTTCTCGCCATAGTAGCCGCAGACAAATTCAAAGTCTTCGATCTTCTTGCCCTTCAGCACTATGTAGTTGCCGACGTTCCTGAAGCTGCCGTAACGGGCCATCCTTGAATCAAAGCCCTCAGGATCGTCGTACTGTATCGTTATATTCAGTCCGGACTCCTTGTTGCACTCGTCAACGAAGGCGTTCAGCTGATTGCGTATTCCCTGTTCAATAGGTATATCCTTGTATGCGCGCACCGAGTGCCTGGCCTCGATCGCTTCCATCATTTCGTTAAACGTCATTCAAATACCCCCCCTTTTTACCTCTCCGGTCCACTTTCTTTTTCCTCTCCGGTCCACTTTTTTCTCTATTTTCTTCTCTCTTCTTGCGCGCCTCTTTCTTCTTGCGCGCCTCTTATGCGCAGCCCAATGATTTCCGCGCCGAGCCTATTCAATTCGTTCCTTCAGCTCCGCCATCGTCATCCTGTGGTAAGTCACATGCCCCATCTCATCTGCCAGGCAGTACACAAACGGATCCGGCTTGCCGTCCTCAAAGTACACCAGCATGTCGAACTCATCGCTGTCGACCGCCTCAGCGTGGACCTTGTCCGAATACTTGCGGAACACCGCCACAACGTCCTCCATCGTGGTCCCGTGCTCCGAAAAAGCCGCCACCAGATCCACCAGGAACGGCTCGTCCGGCACTTTATCATGCACGTACTCCGATGCCTTGCCGTCCATGTGCAGGCAGAACCTCTCACCCTTATACGACACCTTGCCCCGCCCGAGCCTGTCCTCCGCGTAATCAAAGAAGCCCTCAAGGACCTTCTCCATCCCGGCGACATCGCAATCGGTGCCCAGCATATGGTTGAGCGCGCTCAAAGGATAATACAGCCACCTGCTGTTGGCGCTGTAGCCCAGCTTGATGTGCTGCTCCTTGATCACATAGCAAATGCTTTTTTCCAGTTCTTCGTAATCCGGCATATCCTTTATATCCATCTATACACAGCGCGCGATCCGGTACACGCCTTTCATCCGGTGCGCGATCCGATAAACGCCTTTCATCCGGTGCACGATCCGATAAACGCCTTGGATACGGCGCACGATCCGATAAACGCCTTGCGTACGGCGCACGATCCGATAAACGCCTTGCATACGGCGCACGATCCGATAAACGCCTTTCATCCGGCGCACGGCATGTTTTCATTAAGCATTATCTATAGTATTTTACCACACTGCGCCATGTTTTTAAGCAATGCTGCGTTCAACACAAAAAACGATTCTATCTTGTGCAGCGAAATTTACTACTGTACGGCAAAGAAGCCTTCGTCCAAAGATATATGAATCTACACAATGCACAAGGGTGTGAATTTGGACTCCCTATATAAAAATTCACACCATTTTCCCCTTTTACAAAGCCAAATCCCCGCTCATCTGAAGAAATGGTGTGAAAACTCTAAACATATACTGTAATTCACACCGGTTTTCACTAATTGGGTGTGATTACGCACTTCTTTTCTGAGATATCACACCCAAATGCCATTTTAGCCATTAAACAAGATGAAAAAACTAAAGATGGGTGTGAAATCCGTGAGTTCCGCTTTAGATTCACACCCATTATAATGTCGTTACACATAGCCCATTAGAATAGCCCGTCAGAACAAGCCAATCTGCCACAAGCAACCCAAGTTACACAGCGTTGGATACTAGCCACCGGAAGATGTCTATAGAATCCGCCGGAGGATGTTTATAGAGCGAGCATAGAGCAAGGTTGTTTGAGCCGGCAGACTCGTGGCGCATATTTGGCCATGATCATGCCCCTTTTGTGTATCATTCCGCTAAAACAACTAAGTAATACACAAATTCATTTCCTTTCAAGGCGAAAAGGCATCAAATACTGATAATTTGTGTAGCACGCAGATAAAAAACTCATAATATACACAACTTCTTAAGAAATCTGTGTATATCCGCCATGATTCTTCGCGACGGTACACAAATACACCTTTTTTCGCTTAAAAACATGCCTTTAAACTGAAAACATGTGTATCATCTGCTCTTTTTCTTTCAGTGATACACATGTCATCTATTTTAGCTTGATTTAATAAGTCTGGTCTAAGTCGAAAAGGCTCAAATAATCAAACCTTTTCTTTGTCTGTAGTATTTTCAAGCATCTATATCCCATCTAAACGGGCATCCTATGCTCTGTTAGGGATTCTAAGGGATTCGTATCCGGAATTCAGAAAACATCCCTATTCCTTCTTATTCAGCAGGTAGCCGGCTATCGCGCCGACGATTCCGCCCAAAATGTGGCCCATGTTCGAGACATTGTCCATCACGAACAGTCCTTCGTACACCTGCTGTCCGATGAATATGATCGTTACCAGTATCACGGTCAGAGGGATCTCGCCCTCTTTGAAACCGGTAAAGGAAGTCATCATGATGAACGCGAAGACGACGCCGCTCGCGCCGCACAGCGCGATTCCCGGGAACAGAAACCACGTGACAAGTCCCGTCACCAGTCCGGTAAGCAGAATCACTTCAATGATCGCACGAGAGCCGTACTTTTCCTCTAGCATCGGCCCAAGCAGCAGCAGATACATCATGTTGCCTATGTAGTGGCTCCAGCCGGAGTGTCCCAGCACATGCGTAAAGAACCTCACGTAAGTCATCGGTGAGGCCAGCGACGAATGGTACGTCGTGAAAAGCAGCTGGTTGCTGAGCCCTGCCGTAAGGTAATTTGCGACCATCACGCAAAAGCTGATGATAACAAAGCTCAGTACCACCGGCGAATTGAATGTTATGCGTCTTGTTTTCATTGTTTTATAGGTTGCAGTCCGCTACGCGTCTGTTGGCTTCGGGCGGCATACAGCGCGTTATTTGCGGATGATATCGGCCTCGCTCCGCGCCTGTTGGCTTCGGGCGGCGCACAGCGCTATTTGCGGATGATGTCTACCACTTCACCGATGTAAAGCGTGTGCGGTTCGTCAGGTGTGTAATACTTATTTACGATTTCCGCAGGCATATGCGTAGTGATCATGTCCGCAAAGAAGATCTTTCTGCAGAGGAACACCAGCTCGGCCTCTTCATAAGTCACGGCATTTCCAAGGTCCTTGACCGTCAGGCCGGCAGCCGCATCCTTATCGGTGTGGTGCCTGCCCGTTATGCTTCCCATTGTCAGCATCGCTTCGCGCTTATCCTCAGGCATGAAGCTGACCGTGAAATACTCGTTTTCGTTCATGAACTTATGAGTGAATCTGAGCGGTTTCACATACACTGTCACGATAGGCTTGTCCCAGAGTGTGCCCATGCTGCCCCAGCTGATGGTCATCGTGTTGTGAGCGTCCTTAGTGCCCGCGCTCAGCAGCGCCCATTTCTTGTCGAACTGCTCAAAAATATCCGTCTTGAATTCCATATACCCCTCCTGTTTTACAGAAACTCCACTCTTCCGTCTTCTATGTGATAAATCGCTCCCGCTACCTCAAGCCCTTTCGGGTCATGCACCGGGTGGATCTCCAGCTCATGTCTGATCGTCTCGACCCCGTGCTGAACATTGAGGCAGCTGGCCTTGAAGTCGTCTTTTTCATCACCGATGGCTAGCGCGATGTCCTTAAGGATCGACTCGATGAACCCGCCGGTGTGCCCCTCGATCGCCGCTCCGACAGCGCCGCACTTTGTGTGCCCCAGAACGACGATGAGCCTGGTGCCCAGGTGATCGGCCGCATACTCGATGCTGCCCAGCTGATGGTCGTCCAGCACATTGCCGGCGACCCTGATTATGAACAGCTCTCCGATGCCGGCAGAGAAAATGCTCTCCGGTATCACCCTCGAATCCGAGCAAGTGATGACGATCGCGTAAGGATGCTGACCGTTCTCGGCAGTGTCCCTGCGGATCTGCGGAGAAATGTCCCCGGCGCCCGTGCGCGCGTCAATGTATTTGCGGTTGCCGTCTATAAGTTTTTGTTTTGCGGTTTTTGCGTCTAACATTTTTTAAACGTACTGACCGTACTGGTCAAACATCAGGTCATCCGAATCTCTGGAAGTGCCGGCATACGACTGTATGGCCGCGACTATGACATCGTACAAATACCAGAAACCCAGTCCGCCGAAAGTGCACAGCTTAAGCAGACCAAGGAAAGTCTGACCGCGCGCGAACCTGTCCGCGCCGTATATGCCCAGCACGAACGACAGGACCCATGTAAAGACGTGTTTGTTGATCCTTCTGGCCACTCTGCGGTTCTGGTAGTAACCCTGGCCGTACCCGCGGTTGTAGCCCTCGTAGCCTTGTCCGTATCCGCGGTCATAGTCTCCGCCGTAGCCCGGGTCGTAACCGCGTCTGTAGTTCGGCTCGTAGTATTCCTCTACGACCGTTTCCTGCACAGTCTCGACGACCGGTTCTTCTGAAGGTTCAGTCTCGACTTCCCACTCCATGTCGTAGCCGATATCTACGTCGTAGCCTTCCTCTTCCGATGCGGCTGCCGGTTTTTCCACGGCAACGGCTGCCAGCTGTTCTGCCGCCGGCTTTTCTTCAGCTACTGCAGGTTGTTCTACTGCCGGCTTCTCTTCGACCGCCGGCGCCGCCTGCTCCGCGGCCGCCTTTTCCTCTTCCGGCATCTCCATTACAGCTACGCCACTCTCAAATTCATCAAATTCAGTCATTATATTCAAAGCTCCTTTTTGTAACAATACATTATAGCATGTACAGGGCTGTACTCGTCAAAAACTGCGCTATGGTTTCAGCACCCTGTCGGTCATTTGCCGGCTCTCTGCAGTTTGCGTATCAGCAGGCCTATCAGCCAGGTAACAGTCAAGAGGACTACGTAGATGAGGGCTCCGACCGGGTAACCCCAATGGAAAAAGAAATACCAGTCGTTGGTGTCAGGCCATTGCCCCATCCCGTTGATCAGTATGTTTGCGATGTAGCCCAGACCGTACAGAAACGGCGGGATGATCACCAGCAGGTTGTCGCGGCGAGTGTATTTAACATCCGACAGAAAGATGATCTCAAGGATAGCGACGACCGGGTTTATAAGATGCAGAGGCAGATTGAATCCTTCGAACATCGCGGGATATCCGTAAATAGGTCCCAGAAAAAACAACACCGTGGCGCATGTCAAACCGACAGATGCCGCCGCGATGTATTTTATGATCTCCACGCGATCGCTTGCCCTGAAACCCGGGGCGGTTTCGCTTTCATTGCCGCTCTCGGCGGCGATCTCAATGCCGCTCTTGCCGGCGCCCGCACCCTTCTGAATGCTTACCAGCCAAGCGACAGCCATCACGCCCACAAAAATATTGGACAGCATGGTGAAATACTTCAGGCTGCCCAATCCGTTACGCACCAGCGAACCTGTGCCAAAAAAGAAAACGCTAAACCACGATCCGAACACCAGAACCGCTAGCAGGATATTCACATACCATCTGAGCCTGTTCTTGCCCATAAGTTCTTACCGGGCCCGGTCCTGTTTACTTCAGGCTGCTTGTCCAGGTCTTGATCACAGGGAAGCTCTCGTCGGCATTGAACAGCCTGGCTCCGATGATCTCGCCCTTCATCAGCGGCTGTATCCTGCCCGGCGCCTTGCTTATATCGCTGCCACCGGACGTAGCAAACAGAGCCACCTTCTTGCCGCTGAAGTCATAGCTTTTCACGAAAGTGTCGATGATGTTAGGCTCAGCGTAATACCAGACCGGGAAGCCGATGTACACCATGTCATACGCGTCAAAGTCTTCCACCCTGTTCGCGACAGGTACGTCCTTCTTGCCTATCTTTTCTTTATTGCACCTTGCCAGCGGATTCGTCCATCTGAGATCCGCGTCAGTGTACGGCTTTACGGGCTTTATTTCAAAAAGATCCGCGTCCGCCGCCTTGGCCACCTTCTTTGCCAGCGACCCGGTATAACCGCTCGCCGAAAAATACGCAACTAAAGCTTTCATATCCCAATCCTCCGTCTGTCATCGTGCTTCCTTTATTCCCAGGACACAGGCTCAAACCTGCGTCTCTTGAAGTCTTCAAGATATTCCTGATATGCCTCCGTATCCGAGATCCTCTTGCCCTCCATGAGCGCGGCTTTAAGGACCTCGATCTTTGCAGGATCATACCTGTCGCCCACGCGCCACTGATACGAATGCGGATACGCGTCGTCCAGGTCCAGGATCGTAGGCTCCTTGAGGCACATCTCCTCATATTCGGAGTACAGACGCTCCCAAGGATCGATCACAGGCTTTTCCGGCTCCGCGTCCTTCATTGGCTTCGGCGCCTCAGCCGCTGCCGGCTCCTTCGCAGGCGCCGCAGTCTCAGCTGCCGGAGTCTGTCTGTCCGGGATCATTCCCGGGAATCTCGGATCCATAACTATCGTATAATCAAAATCTTCTCTATCAAATTTATCAAATTCTTTATCCATTTTTTTACCCTATACTTCTTCTAAAAATAAACAGTATGACCACTATGTCAATGATCAGCAGGAGCACTATGAATGTGATCCATGCCCTGTGTTTTGTCCTGAAACACATAAGGCCCAGCATCGGGCTGAGCGCGAGTATCAGATACATCGCTACCATGAAAAGAGCATTCATATAGTTCCCTTCTCAGCCTTCCGGCTTTCGCCTGACTCCGCGGTCCTGTCCAGGATGCTCTGCAGCAGCCTGTCCAGCCCGGAGCCCTCGGTATAATCCGCCGGCGCGTAATAGCCTATGCGGTGCTCATTCAGCAGCTTAAGCACTCGGCTCTTGTCGCCCGTCTCCGGGTCGTAAACGCCTATCGAATAGCCGCCGTAAGAATTTACCAGCTTCATGCACGGGATATCCGTCTCGCTGTCTCCAATATACACCATGTTTGTGAACGGTACGTGCAGATTTGAAGGTTCAAAATAATCATTTACCGCATTGTCGTTTATGTCAAGAACCCCCTTGGAGATTCTAAACAAAAATTGAGTCTTGTTTGTGTAGTTGACCACCTGCGCCGGCCATATGGCCACACCGTCCTCGTCGTAATAGAACGAGCTGCCGAAAATGGCCGTGAACTTGTCAGCTATGCAGGTGCCTTCTATCATTTCCTTGAGCCCGGACGACAGGATGTAATGCTCTACAGTGATGCCACGCTCCGCGCCGTAGCGGCAGATGCGGTCGAACCACTCACAGACGCCCTTATACAGCTGCACCTGAGCGCCGTAACGGGCCAGCATCTCGCGGCGGAATATCTCCTTGCCGCGCGCGCCCTTCAGCATCAGGTACATCCATGCCAGATTTGAGTCCATGCAGTTGGCGCGCGCCAATTCATTGGTCTCCTTCCAGAATTCGTCCTGACACTCGTATTTTATCGCCTGAAGATAGCCCTGCGCCTGCATGTTGTCGGGCGAGAGCGTCTTATCAAAGTCGTAGCATATCGCCACGACCGGCTTATTCACATCATTCATATCTTTGTGTTCCATATCGATCAGTATTTATCAGTCGTGCCTTGTGTCATCATCGTAGCACTCGCAGAACCTCGCGGCAAACGCTGGCGGCTCTCCCATCGCGTACAGATGCGACGTGTCGCCGTATGACAGCATCCGCAGCAGCGCGATCCCCTTTCTTCTCTCTTCGGTCACAAGCGTGGTCACGGAAGTCGGCGCCGCGCAGGTATGATGCCAGATCGGCATCGGAGACACTCCGAAGATGTGGCTCAGCAGCACAGACTCCAGCCCAAAGTGGCAGAAAAGCGCGATGGTGTCATGATTTGGCCTCTCCGCGCGCCAGAATCCGCCCTCGCGGCGGTATCCGTGCTTCTCCATAAGCGCGTCAAACTGCTCCGTCACCTCGCGGTACGCTTCTCCTACATTGCCTTCCGCCATCCGCTCGTTCTCTGCCCATTGATCCTTCAGGTAGAAACGCCCGTCCGCTGTCCAGTCCTGCGGGAGCCAGTCCCATGGGATTTTCTTTGTAAGCAGGTTATCCGGCCTGTGTATCGTATAGTCAAACTCCCTCAGCCACGTCAGTACCTCGGCCGTGCGTCCCATTTTGCGCAGAGTGACCGACGCCGTGTCCCGCGCCCTTCCGTAAGGCGAGATGTAAAAATACGTGATGTCCTGCTTGCAGAGCATCTCAGCAAGACATTCCGCCTCGCGCCAACCCTTCTCGGTCAGCGAATCTTTCGTGTAGTCGGGATCCCCGTGGCGTATGATAAGGAGCCTCATTCGTTTGCCTGTGCTTTCAATACGCTCTGTCCCAGCTCCATTATGCCCGGGTCGAGGACAGCAAATATAATGTCAATGTCGTAGTCCGGGTGCGCCGTTATCCAATCGCGGCAGGACTGTATCGCCACCTCCCAAGCCTTGTCCTTCGGATATCCGAAGATGCCCGCGGAGATGAGCGGGAAGCCGATCGAGTGGCAGTCGTTCTCCATGGCGCGGTCGAGCGACTCCTGATAGCATCCGTAAAGATCTTCAGCTTCGTGATTGAGGCCGCCGTGCCAGACAGGTCCCACCGCATGGACGATGAATTTGGCCTTCAGCGCGAAGCCAGGAGTTATGACCGCCTTGCCCGTCGGGCAATATCCTATGGCGTCGCAGGCTTGGGCCAGCTGACGCCTCCCGGCGTGGGCAAAGATGGCTCCGCAAACGCCGCTGCCCTCAGCCAGCCTGCTGTTGGCCGCGTTCACTACGCAGTCAGTATCCAGGTCGGTGATGCCGATAAGACGGATGTAGATACCGCTCATAATTCTCCCCTTTCAAGTTCCCATTTGTCCGCCAAAGCCCGCGGCACATAGGCTTTTATATGTACGCCTTCCTCTTCGTATTCTTCCGAGAGAAGCTGGCCCGTCTTACGTATCTCAGCTACCAGAGCAGCGTCCTTGTACGGTATGACCGCATCGACGCTTACCCTGCTGTTTCTTAATATCTTCGCGACTTCATCGAAGAAGCTGTCCATGCCTTCTCCGGTCCTTGCGGAGATCTTTACGGACGCGTCTGCCTCAAAGTCCCTGAACAGCTCATCATCCTCTACAAGGTCACATTTATTCCAGACCGTTATGACAGGCTTGTCGGTGATCCCAAGTTCTATGAGCGTGTCATATACTACCTTTCGATGCATCTCTGACTGAGGATCTGACGCATCTATGACGTGCACTATGATATCCGCGTATCCTGCTTCTTCAAGCGTGCTCCTGAAAGCGTCGACCAGATTGTGCGGCAGCTTGTTGATAAAGCCTACCGTGTCCGTGAAAAGGATCTGCTGTCCATCAGGAAGCTCTGCAGACCTTGTAGTCGGGTCAAGCGTCGCAAAGAGCTTGTCCTCTGAAAGCACGTCAGAGCCTGTGAGCCTGTTGAGAAGTGTCGATTTGCCGGCGTTGGTGTATCCGACTATGGCGACTGTCGGGACAGCATTGGCGGAGCGTTTCTTGCGCGCCGTGTCCCTGGCACGCTTCATCTCCTCTATATCGTCCGAAAGGATCTTTATGCGCTTTTGAATGACACGCCTGTCTGTCTCAAGTTTCGTCTCGCCCGGACCTCTTGTGCCTATGCCTCCTCCGAGCCTCGACAGGGCCTCGCCCATGCCTCTCAACCTTGCGTATCTGTATTTCTGCTGGGCGATCTCTACCTGCAGCTTGCCTTCTCTTGTTCTGGCATGGGCTGCAAAGATGTCCAGTATGAGAGTCGTTCTGTCAATGACTTTAGCGCCTGTTATTTCAGAGAGATTTCTCATCTGGGGAGCCGTCAGCTCATCATCGCAGATGATACCGTCCGCCTCGTGGATATCTATCATCTCCCTGAGTTCTTCGGCCTTGCCCTTGCCTACGTAAGTCGCCTTGTCCGGATGAGCCAGATTCTGAACAACCTGGAAAATCGTTTCTCCGCCGGCTGTATCCAAAAGATCGGCAAGTTCGTCGAGTGAGTCCCATGCCGCCTCTTCATCGCCTGTCGCTACAGCGACCAGTATGTATTTTTCGCAGTTGTCGGAGCCGTTTTGATACATCCGGCAGTTACGCAAGCGTATCCAACGCTCTCAGGCAGGCATTGAACGCGATGTCTTTCGCTCTTGCTATCCACTGCTGCTCCAGATCGTCTGTCTGAGGTTCATCAGAAGGCTGCACCTTTTCGATGACTCTTTTGATCTCTTCTACTACAGAGTCTTTGTCCATCCGGTCATCATTGATTATGAGGTCCAGTCTCCTCAGGTCGCTGACCAGCGCCTGGACTTCCATCGCGTATAAGATGGAGCCTTCGAATTCAGGCAGAGATTCAAGCTCGCTGATGCCCTGCTTTATCTCTTTACACGCGCCGGCATCCTGGAAGAATCCCTGCAGTTTTTCCTTTGCGCCGAGAGTAAGCGAGGAGGCCTGTTCTTTGGCGTTCTGCTTAAGCTCTCTGACCTTCTTGCCGTCATCGGTGAGTTCCCTGACCCTGCTTGTGACTTCATCCGCAAGATCTCTGGCACCATCAGCGGCGTCCTCTGCAATGTCTTTTGCCTTGTCTAAATAATCTTCAAATGTTCCCATGATTCACCTCTTCAAATCCGCGTTTTATTGTTATTTCTTTGTTATCCACACGATCTCCGGAGGATCGTTCTTCTGGTTTAGCAGGCTTACATAAGCCACGTGATATCTGCTCTGATCGAGCTTTTCCGCCCACTCAAGGATCGCCTTCTTTTCTTCCGCGCCCTTCTCATGACCGTCATACATGACTACAGTGACAATGCCGCCGGGCCTGATGATCCTTAGAGCGCATTCAAGACCCTTCAGAGTAGTGTCTGCTGTCGTGGTGATGCTGTGGTCGCCTCCGGGCAGATAACCCAGGTTGAACACCACGGCAGCCGCGTTATTCTCAGGCACGTATTTGTCCATCGTGACGAACGACTGAGCCTTCAGACGCACATTCGTGATACCATGCGACTGCAGTCTCGCCTCTGTGAGCGATATGGCCGTCTTTTGGATATCAAAAGCATAAACAGTGCCCTCGTCTCCGACCGCTCGGGCAAGCGCGACAGTATCCTGACCGGTCCCGCAGGTAGCGTCCACCACCGTATCGCCGGGTCTGATATATGTGAGCGTAACCGACATAGCCAGCTCTGTAGTTCTTGTGATCAGATTGCTCATGAAGTCTATTCTGAGAGCCTCTATACTCAGTTCTATGGATGGCAGTTGCCGCAAGGGTCATAACCTCTGCTGATTAAGTCATCCCTAGTTGTTTCCTCAATCTGCTTGTTCTTATCTTTCATCTTTTTGACGCTTCCGCAATCTTGGAAGTGGAATTTGTGAGTATTTGTATTCAACACATATGTCATTACAATAGCATCTTCCTCTACCTGCTCTTCCTGAGGCTCTTCGAGGTCAGCATCGGCCTGCAATTCTATTTCATCAGCTGGTTCCTCGACCTCTCCGACATCCGTCTGATCTTCTGACTGGTTTATCTGGGAAACGCTTCCGGCCATGCTCGATGTATCTACACCACAGCCGCATAAAGCCAGGATAACCAGTATTACCATGATCGAAGCCAAGATTCTTAACCTGTCTCTGATCATATCTCCCCCTCCTTGCTAACCAGACTGTCTTCTTTATAGTTCTCGTAATACAAGTATCGTCGTGCCGAGGTTGTCACCCGGTTGTATCCTCACAACTTTGGGGTGATACCTGTACTCATCAACTATCATATCTTTCAGGCTGGTGCCACGGTTATAGCCGTGAATCAGCTTGATCTGATAGGTGCTGTCATCTGCTTTCTTCAACGCTTTGTCGATGACCTTTATTGCCTCCTCCTGAAATAAGCCGTGGAGGTCAATTGTAATAATTGGATCACTCATTTTTCAATTCATAGTACTTTGCAGCGCTGCCCTTGGCCAACTCCACAGGATACTTTGCTTCATTCTTATCCATCTTAGCGTTGATGATCTCATCCTCATCCAAGCCGAGCTCATCGAGCATGTTGCGGCAATATACCATCACATCTGCCAGTTCTTCTTTGACATGCTCTAAATCATAGTCCGTATCGCTCCACTGGAAGCATTCCAACAGCTCATTCGCCTCGATTGATATGCTTTTGGCGAGATTAGCAGGGGTATGATATTGCTCCCACTCTCTATCGGAAGTGAATTTTCTTATTCTGTCGATAGTTTTTTGTTTCATTTTTTGTCTACAAGCCCTTTTTACTATCTAGTAAGAAAACATGATGGATATCATAGTCCATTTTTCCCGTAACCACAGGCATTTATACCATCTCGAGTGGAATCATGTTTTTATGCTTTTTGCTAAGCTTTTCTTAGGACTATTATTTCTCATTTCCATTTTTTTAATCTTTTTATGGCTATAGTTTTCCAAACACATTATTAGTTCGCTTATGATTTCATGTCTTCCAACATTTCTTTTAGCTTTTTATATGTTCCATCATACATCCCATACAAGATCTATACACCTCAGATGTTGCTATAACTTCTCCATTCACTCAGAATCTGCAGGATTTGTCTCTTCTTCTTCAAACTATAACATATCCAACAATTGATGTCCTTCGCACCCTAAATCCGACCAATCATTATTGTTTTCTTTCATATATTTCTATGCAGATTAGAAATTCCTCATGTGGCAGAGATCCTTTTCTGGGGTTGAATTTCTGTTTTTGGGGAAACAACAGGTCACGAATAATACTCATAATCTCACCACTTTCATCATCTAGCTCATTACAACAACATAATGATCAAAATAGCTGTAAAAAGTTCTATCAACTGAATAAAACACATCTGTAAGCTGGTCATTTAAGATTCCATCAACATATGCTTTTCTTGCTTCAGGCTTGTCAATCAATCCCCATTTAAGCTGTTGATATGAATATTTTCCGAATGCCATCCACTGAGGATAATTGATTGCCATCGGGTTCTTTGTGAAATATACTTTGCCAGCATTTACGGCAACAGCTGCTGAATGACCAACAAACAGCATTGTTCCAAGTTTTGGATGTTTCTCATGATTTGTGGATAAAGGAATCGATTCCTTTATTGAATGCCCCTCCTTAATCCTTTTCACTGCATATCCAATTCTTACTATCACTTCAGCAATCATGACAGGAATTGACAAACTGCAGAAGTGTATAAAATCATACCCCTCGTAATACATCCCCTGGACTATTTCTGCAATTGTCTGCTCTTCCTCTCCAATGTTTCCAAGTTGCAGTAAATTGAACAGACCCATAAGTGGTGCAGGTAATCCCATGGATGTCGTAATATCCGATTTGAAATGTATTATTTGTTTTGCGATGGCTAGGAATAGGTCCTTCTCAGTCCTATCAGCATATCCGGGCATTATCTGGGTTATTATCTTGCCTGTCTTATCGATTGTAGTCATACTTCCGCTCATAATGTCCGCTACTCCGATTACCAAACCTAGAAGCGGATCGTGACCGAGTGACAATAGTCTATGATAGTATGTTGAAAGCCCTTCAACATACTGGGTTGTATTTCTGTTGTCCTGAGCATCGTATGGTACTTTGCTTACTTTTGAATTTGCAAGTCGTTGCATTTCTTCCTCGGGAAAGCGTTTATCAAAATAGTCTCTGACATAATTTGCTAACACTCCACCCTTTAATCCTTCCGGAGTCTTCTGTGGAATCCCTACCATCAGTATGTCCACAAGAGATGCCGTCAGTCCAGCTGCAGCAGAGATACCAATATCGTACTTGTCTAAACGATGTAGTTCGTTATATTCCCTATTAAGCTGCCTTATATATAGCTCATTTGTTTTAATTTCTTCTTCAGTAAACAAATCTTCCAAAACGCACTGATTTCCTACTACGGACTCTGCCTCTTTGCATAACTCATCCCAAGTAGGAACGACCGCCACTCCTTGTGGGAGAATGGCAGTTGATTTAGTATTCCTGTCCGGTAGAGATATGCCCAGGTTTTTCAGTAGTGCTTCACTCTCTTTAATCCTTTTATCTATCTCTTTATTATCCGGAAATGAAATTGCGTCCAGTTTATCTCTCTGATACTTTAGGACGTTATTAATCTCTTGTTCTGTTTTCGTATAATGAAACTTGCTCACGGGAAGATATACTGTCGATCCTTTTTACGCAGCCTCTATACCTAAATCCTTTTGCAGATCCTCTATTGCGCGTTGCAGGAGAATATTAAGACTCTGAAGGTATTCCATACGCTCTTTATTTTCTTTGGATTCAGTCTTCAATGCATTTATTATTGCCTCGTGCTTTACCAACGCCTCCTTATAAAGCCGTTCTTTTTCCTGTCTCAACTGTTTTTGCTTAGCCTTTGATGCCAAAGCTACACCACCTGCAGATAGCGCAGCTATAGGTGCGGCTAGTACAAATATACCAGCTACCATTCCGCCTCCGACTAAAGCACCGGCTGCTGCTAGACCACTTGTTATACCTGCTGCCGAAAGGCCAACTGTGCCAAGTCCGTACAGTGCTGCAAAGCTGCCTACACCTCCAACGCCCGCACCAAGGGCTCCTGCAAGGACCTCCGGTATTGCGCTTTCTCTAATAGTTCTGTCTTTGTCATTTAAAGCCATAGCGGCCTCGTTAACAACATTAACAACCTGCTGTAATGATTCTCCGCTTTGAAATACCATGTCCTTTTTTCTCTTTACATAACCATCGTCATCTAGATCCTGCGTAATCTTTTCTATTGTTTCTTTTGTGTTGTTAACAAAACTATCTGCTGCGGATACTTTTGCTTCTGCACTTTTCTTTGCATTTTCAAACATCTTATCACTTGCACTGACTATCCGTTTTTTGGCTGTTTGGGTTTCAGATGCTATCTCTTTTACGGCATCCTTTGCTTCCTTTTTCAGCTCATCTATTATGATATCCATAATTATCCCTACTCCTCATCTCCGTCTGAATCGATCTTTATTGCACCAAACACTTTTATATTTTCGTTTCCTGCCGCAGCATCAAGTAAAACCTTGAAGATACTCTGATACCATTTTTCCGATTCACTTGAAGGGATTGGATCCAGAGCGATATTGATTGGTTCATCTATATCTGTCAAGCAATCATATAATGCATCTAAATTGTTTCCAAAGTAGTCAGGAAAATTCAGTTCTTCGGCAATATATGAAAGCATTTTCTTTTTAGTTGTATAATCTTTTTTTCTTATAACCAATATCGGTTCCATTGATGCCCCTCCTAGTATAATTGAGTAAAGCTTTTATAATGGTTTTTTGTATGATAAACCGTGCCATCAGTTGTGTAAATCAGTCTGTTTTTCCCTCGGCCATTACCTTTATAATCAACATCACATTCGTAGTAGTCGTCATTTGGTGGCAATAATTCCTCATAGTTCCCAAAAGAATCGCCCCCTATCATGATTCCATTCTTTTTAGGATTCTTATAATAGCCTTTCTCAGTTGCTTCTTTTTTTGTCATATAGTTCGACGGTAGTTTGTGATATGTATGTATATACAATGCAACATCTTCTGCTGTTGTATATTCTCCATCTTCATCTATAAGGTTGCCAATGTCATCTTCTACATCAAGTTCATCATCGTCAGTGTCTTCTACTTCATAATCGTAATCATCATATTCTTGCTCAGTGGATGTGTTATCACTGGTATCCGGTTTTCCATGATTCCCGATGATTCCACATGACTTTAGTACGTATACCACGCCCACTATAAGCAACAGTACAAGGACCATCTTTACTACTTTTGCTATTTTTATGCCTACCCTGTTTGCCTTATCAGAGAAGATTTCATTCGAATCAGGTGCATTCTTTTTTCTCATCTATTTTTATCTCCTGTAAGCAAAGTGCTATTAATATAATGGTAAACCATATGATTGCTTATAACATGCCCATCTATATCTTTTCAGAACAATTAACGTTTACAATTTAACGCAGTTTTTACGGTCCACCTTATAGATGCCACTTGCCAGCGTCCAAAGAATCCTCCTATCGATGACGATATTGATTGGCTTTTCCTCATACCCTTCTTTCGTAAAGTATAAGAATGCATCTTCTGATAGTTTGAAGTAGTTCTTATTGTTATTGAATCTCATGTCGCGTGAAATTTTCTTGATTCGCTTTACAGGATAACCCAATCGTTCTAAATAATATATGATCCTCTTCTTCGCAACAGCAGCAACCGTTATTTCGTTGAAGTCATCCTCAACTATACGGTTGAGCTGATCACTTCTGGCAGAATCTATCCAAACCAAAACATAATAATCCGTCTTGTTGTCATTATTTACGAGCCATCCATCCGATATGCCACCCGTTTCATCATTGTAATATGATACTTCAAAAGCAAATGTGCGTCTTGGTGCATTTATATAATGTAACTGGGCTTTCTCATCGAAAACTAGAGTCTCCCCTCTTGGTAAAACGATATGTATGTCAGCCCCTAGCTTCTGTTCATTCGCGTCATATACACGTTTAACAGTGTTAAAGCCCTCTATCTCGCATAGTTTAGGATAAAAATAATGATCAAGGAATAGTCCGAGTGCTTTCTCCCCTCTTGTGTCGCTTTGCCTGTTGCTCATGAATCGACCTTCTTCCTTCTGACTTATTTATTATCTGCCAATCATTTCGTCTTTATAGATACAAACATATGAGTATGGGCAGTATTTGCATCTGTCTTCTCGCTCATTCTTATAAACTTTACCGCGAAGAGCCATTGTTTTTGCCTGCAAGAAGTGGATATCCAAGATTCCTGCTGCATATTGGATATTGTCAAATGATATAGGGTCATCACCTATTTGGCCGTTGCCTAAGTAGTCAAATGCCTGATGTAGTTCGACCTTGCGGAAGAACGGAAAGTATTCAAACAATATGTCAGCTACGTCATTTTTGTTTTTATCAGTTGCATTATAAAACGTCTTGATAAGGCTAGTCAGCAGGAACGGATAGTGGAAGTCGACTTTATACTCAGGTAAATAATTGAGCAAGTAACTGTATAAGTAGCGATACTTACACAACTCATAATCCATCCAAACGGTATCAGGGACCTCATCCGGCGGTTCTTCGATTTCTATGTCTGGTCCTTCGACTTGAAGCTCATTTATCTCGTTTTCAAAATCGATTATCGCAACTCTATCCTCTAGATCACTCACGTCAGGCCGCATCATCAGCACATAAGGAGATGCCGATGCAGTTTTTGCGTTTTGGTTAGTTATCCAGTTGATATGCAGGTTCGGATGGTTCTCATCATTCACATTAGAGATAAATGAAAAAAACAGATACCGATAAGATAGCGGCCTATTCTTTATGACCGAGCGCATCTGTGCAACATATCGTCTAGTATCATCTCTATCCTTTATATGCAGAGAATCCAGGAGTTCATCACTCAACGGCCATGGCAAATCTCTTTGCCTTCCCGGTAATGTGAACTCATCAGCAAGCACAAGGTATATATCTTCTCCATAATTACTAAGTATGCTCGATTCGACCATCGATAAAGGTGCGATTCGCTCTTCAATCAATGAGATCTCCTGATCCAATGTGTCGACCTCATCAAAATGGCCCCCTATCAGAAGAATTATCGCATCTTTGATTGCATTAAGAGGGCACTCCTGGTCCTGAGCTCCTGCCATTTCCAGATTTCTGACCAGTTCCTTAGCTATCTGGATCTCATCATCGAGAATATCTTCACGATCCAGGTGCCCATTGATTATCTCGGTTATCTTAGCAAAGTGTTCGCTGATATTTACCTTGCCGATAGACGAGAACAAGAACTCTGTATCCTTTATCAGCTTGAAAAGGAGCCTCTCCATTTCATCTATGGTCTCATAAGACAAGCTGAATATGCTCAATTGTCTGAAAGGATTGCCTAACAAAGAATGCCAACGTGCATTCGGGCCGCCTTTTATCTTGGTTTTTTGTATGTCCTTTTTCGTTTTTTTCAAAGAGCGAAAGCGTCCACGCCAATCGTCCAGCGTGATACAGTCCTTGAAATACGGCTCAAGCTTTGACAGTTCATATATATAGTCCCTACCATTGATTTCATCGACCTCGAGCCATCCAGTAGTGAAGCACTTGTAAACATAGTCATATCTCATCTCTAAGCGGTCATGCATATCATTCCACATCGCCCTCCTTTGTATAAGTATACTTTATTATGATTCTCTGTGGTTCACAATTTATATGAGAGCTTGTGATAAATCAGGATATGAACTCCTGGTTATATTTCTCTGAAATCAACTCGCATAGTTTTCCCAGATATAAAAGGTTGCATTGATAACGCACTTCCGGGGACGGTGAAATCATGATTCCCATGCCATCCTGCCCTTTACCTTTCTCAAAGCCCCTTATTTCTTTCAGAAGCTCATCACGTACCTTGACGAGCTCAATATATGATTTATCTTTATATTCCTCTATGAATCCTTCCGGACTGATCATCATGCTACTCACCTCACTTTCTTTGATTATGGTGTCGTTTCAGTTGCCTCTTATAAAGATTCTTATGCATTGTCGTTGAGGTTTTCCTTATTTGCGTCTTCTATGATCGAATACAGCTCCTTCTCGAGAACGAACGACTCGCCGAACGCGTTTATCACGATGCCGCGCACGTCTTTCTCGTTATTTCTGGCAAGTGAAATGATTTCCATTATATGCTTCTGCACCTTTGAGAAACTGTTTCCGTAATCTCCCATGTCTTCAGGACTCGTAAATGCCGGGAAGAAGTACTCATCATTGCTGATCAGGATATCCGGGATCAAGCGTACCTCATCCATAAACTGCTGGCTTGTCCCCTTGAGGGAGTCAAGATCATCTTCATGGGCAAGTGCCATTTCTTCTATAGCCTTCTGGTCTCTTTCGCTGAGAACAGCATTGCATGGTACCCAGAGAAGAGAGCTCTTCAGATACCACAGGATCTCCATGACCTTATCTGTAGTCCTGTTTTGACTGAATGTAGCAATTGACGCTTTCAGAAGATCAGCCCTTCTCTCACCGTGGAACATCAGGAGAATATCCAGCATGTCCAGAGGAAGCCTGTTTTCGCATCCCATCATAAGCTCCTCAGATACTCCGTAGTATGCCTCTGCGATGGAGCCGGCGATGCATGTCAGTGTGTCGCAGTCTCCGCCAAGAGATACGGCTGTCCTTATCACATCCTCAAAGTCCTCCCCCTCAAGGAATGCTGTTACGTAAAATGAAAAAGTAAATGTCCAGTTTTTATGGAATTTTTGGTGTTTTTCGTTACTTTTACTTTTTCACATTTCAATGCTTTAATTTGAGAGGGTCA
>CACYPK010000024.1 GCA_902776285.1 uncultured Eubacteriales bacterium | reverse complement strand
AAGGCCGAGAAGCAGTACGGGAAGGACGATTTTACCAAGTGCCCTAACGGAGCTCCGGGAGTGCAGGAGAGACTCATGCTGCTGTTCTCCGAGGGCTTCATGAAGGGACGTGTAAGCCTGCCGCAGGTAGTCAAATACAGCTCTTCAGAGCCATGCCGCATGTTCGGCATGTACCCTCAGAAGGGGAGCCTCGAGCCGGGCACGGACGCTGATCTCGTCATCATAGATCCGTCGAAGACAACGAAGATCGACGCGGACTACATCCGCGGAGCGTCTGATTATTCTTGCTATGAAGGCATGGAACTCCAAGGACGGATCGAGCGCGTGTTCCTGAGAGGAAACGAGATAGTAAGGGACGGCGGATTCCTCGGAAAGAAGGGGGACGGCAGATACCTGAAACGCGGAGACAGCGTGCTCGTAACAGGCTGATATTTTTTCAAAAACCAATTGAAATAGGCGAGACTCAGCGTATAATAAAAATAGTTTAGGAAACAAAAAAATATTTTAGATAAATCACAAACCGATATATTTGGCAGCAGAAGGAGAGAACTATGTCAAAGACAACAGAACTTGCTGAAAAGCTGGCGAAACTGAACATCGCCAACATGTATGAGAACGATTTCTTCCTGACATGGGAGAAAACAGACGACGAGATCGAAGCGGTATTCACCGTGGCGGACGCTCTGAGAGACCTCAGGGAGCGCAACAAGTCCTCAAAGATCTTCGATTCCGGACTCGGCATCTCGATCTTCAGGGACAATTCGACGCGCACCAGATTCTCGTTCGCGAGCGCCTGCAACCTGCTCGGGCTCGAGGTTCAGGACCTTGATGAGAAAAAATCGCAGATAGCCCACGGCGAGACTGTTCGAGAGACAGCTACGATGATCTCATTCATGGCAGATGTCATCGGCATCCGCGATGATATGTACATCGGTAAGGGCAACGCGTACATGCATGAAGTCGTTGACTCCGTCACTCAGGCTTATAAGGACGGCGAACTCGAGCAGAAGCCGACGCTGGTCAACCTCCAGTGCGACATCGACCATCCGACACAGTCTCTGGCTGACGCGCTGCATATCATCCATGAGTTCGGCGGCGTAGAGAACCTGAAGGGCAAGAAGATCGCCATGAGCTGGGCATACTCCCCGTCATACGGCAAGCCTCTCTCGGTCCCGCAGGGCATCATCGGACTTCTCACACGTTTCGGGATGGACGTAGTGCTTGCTCATCCGGAAGGATATGAAGTGATGAGCGATGTAGTTGAGGTAGCAAAGAAGAATGCTGCCGAATCCGGCGGAAGCTTCTCCGTGACCAACGACATGAAGGAAGCCTTCAAGGACGCTGACGTCGTATATCCTAAGAGCTGGGCTCCTTTCAAAGCCATGGAGATACGTACGGACCTCTACGGCAAGGGCGACTTTGACGGCATCGACAAGCTGGAGAAGGAGCTTCTGGCTCAGAACGCGACACATCAGGACTGGGTAGTCGACAATGAGATGATGGAGCTGACAAAGAACGGTCAGGACACCATCTACATGCATCCGCTTCCGGCGGATATCCAGGGCATTTCCTGCGAACACGGCGAAGTCACCGCTGAGGTATTCGACCACGCGCGTGATTCCCTCTACAAAGAGGCTTCCAACAAGCCGTATGTTATCGCGGCTATGATCTTCCTGGCAAAGGTCAAGGATCCTGTAGCTGCCCTGAAGAAGCTCGACGGCGAAGCGGACCCAAGAAGAGTATTCGAATAATAAAGAGATACGATCTCAAGGAGCAGACAGACTATGGGAAACAAAAAAATAGTAGTCGCTCTGGGCGGAAACGCTCTGGGCAGCAATCTGCTGGAGCAGATGATATCCGTAACGGATGCCGTAAAACCGATAGCGGATCTTGTTGAGGACGGCTATGAGGTAGTTGTCACTCACGGAAACGGTCCGCAGGTCGGAGTCATTCAGGACGCCATGACGCTTCTCTCCAGAGAGAACCCTGAAAAGCATCCGCACTTTCCGCTGTCCGTATGCACGGCGATGAGCCAGGGCTATATCGGATACGACATCACAAACAAGCTGAGAGAGGAACTTCTGGACAGGGGCATACACAAGGGCGTTTCCTGCGTACTTACACAGGTAGAGGTAGACCCTGATGACCCGGCATTCCAGAATCCTACAAAACCTATAGGCCCGTTCCTGACAAAGGAAGAAGCGGAGGCCAAGGCGGCGCTCAGGAATCACGTCTTTATCGAAGATTCCGGAAGAGGCTACAGAAGAGTGGTCGCGAGTCCTGAACCGGTATCCATCATCGAGATCGATACTATCAGGGCGCTCGCGGACGCGGGCTATGTGGTTATAGCCGCGGGAGGCGGCGGCATCCCTGTTTTCAAGGCAGAGAACAATCACCTTAAGGGATCGCCGGCCGTTATCGATAAGGACCGCGCGTCGGAACTCCTTGCGGAGCAGTTGGACGCGGATTTCCTGATCATCCTCACGGCTGTAGAGAAGGCCGCTATCAACTTCAATAAGCCTGATCAGCAGTGGCTCGACGACCTCACACCTGATGAGGCCAGAAAGTACATCGCAGAGGGACAGTTCGCTCCGGGATCGATGCTTCCTAAGATCGAAGCGGCGGTCAAATTCGCTGAGTCGAAGCCGGGCAGGACTGCTCTGATCACTCTGCTCGAGAAGGCTAAAGACGGCATCAACGGCAAGACAGGAACAAGGATACACGCATAAAAAAGCGCGCCTCCTGTTGAGGCGCGCGTCTATCCCGGTTCATCACTCGGCGGAATTACGTATTTCATCGAGGTAGCTGTACAGGGTGTAGGTGGATATGCCGAAGAACTGGCACACCTTAGGGCCGGACTTGGTTATCAGGAAGGCTCCGCTTTCATCAAGGAACCTTATGGCGCGGACCTTCTCGTCCTTGCTCATCATGGCAGCCGGCTTTCCGATTATCCTGACGCTGTGTTCGAGGAGGTCGTCAAGAAGATCGGCGACGTTGCGGGATATGGCTTCAGGCTCTGTATAGAGCTTGTCCTGACCCGTGAAGCCGCGCAGGGACTCCTCTACGGAGATCAGCATGCTGATGTCGTAGTTGATACCCATCAGGCCGATGACCTTGTCATCCCGGTCGCGGATAAAAAGAGTAGTCGACTTGAGGACTCTGCCGTCGGAAGTCCTTGTGAGGTAGGACACGCGGTCCTGCAGCATTTCGGGATCTTCCCTGAGAGACTCAAGAACGATGTGCGACGGGCCGTCTCCTATGGAACGTCCGGTCACATGGCCGTTCTCGATATGGATGATCGAGTGCTCGGTATCGTTTCCGCGCAGGTCATGGATCACGACCTCGCAGTTATGGCCGAATTGCCCGGCAATACCCTTGGCGACGCGTTTTGCGAATTCAAATTCGTTTTCATGTGACATATGATCATCTCGCTTTCGTATTTTGCATCGTTAACTGCCTATATATTAACAACAAAAACTTTTTTCTACAATAAAAATAATTCATTACAGTCACGGAGGTAAAGAAATGACACCGGATTATGAAGCGATAAAAAAAGCGGCTGAGAAATACGGCCCTGACATGAGCGCGTTCCTGCGCGCTATGATCTCGCATCCAAGCGAAAGCGCCGAGGAAGGCGAAGTCGTAGCATGCATCAAGGCTGAGATGGAAAAGCTCGGATATGACAAGGTCGAAGTCGACGGTCTGGGCAATGTCATCGGCTGGATGGGTGACGGAGACAAGATCATCGCGATCGACTCCCACATCGACACTGTCGGAATAGGAAACATCAACAACTGGGAAGCAGATCCATATGAAGGATATGAGACTGACGACATCATCTACGGCCGCGGCGGATCCGACCAGGAAGGCGGAATGTCCAGCGCGGTGTATGGCACCAAGATCATGAAGGATCTCGGACTCATTCCTGAAGGCTACAAGATCATGGTAGTCGGTTCCGTAATGGAAGAGGACTGCGACGGAATGTGCTGGCAGTACATCGTAAACAAGTACTTCAACGGTCCCGAGGACGCTGCGTCCAAGATCGACTTCGTCATCTCGACAGAGCCTACCGACGGCGGTATCTACCGCGGACACAGAGGTCGCATGGAGATCAGAGTCGACGTTAAGGGTATATCCTGCCACGGCAGCGCTCCTGAGAGAGGCGACAACGCCGTTTACAAGATGGCTGACATCATCAGTGATGTAAGAGCGCTCAATAACAACGACTGCACGGAGAGCACCTCGATCCGCGGACTGTCAAAGATGCTCGAGCCTCAGTTCAATCCGGATCATTACGAAGACGCGAGATTCCTCGGACGCGGAACATGCACTGTATCGCAGATCTTCTACACATCCCCGAGCCGCTGTGCCGTAGCTGACTCCTGCGCGATCTCGATCGACAGAAGAATGACGGCAGGCGAGACATGGGACAGCTGCCTCGAAGAGGTAAGACAGCTTCCTAGCGTACAGAAGTACGGTGATGACGTAAAGGTATCGATGTACATGTACGACCGTCCGTCCTGGACAGGTGAGGTTTACGAGACTGAGTGCTACTTCCCGACATGGATCAACAAGGAGAGCTCGGCTCACGTAAAGGCTCTCGTAGAGGCCCACAAGGCGCTCTTCGGAGACAAGAGGATCGGCTCGCCAAGCGCGATGCACCTCAGAGACGGAAGACCTCTCTGCGACAAGTGGACATTCTCCACAAACGGCGTATCCATCCAGGGACGCTACGGCATCCCTTGCGTAGGATTCGGCCCGGGCGCTGAGAGCCAGGCTCATGCTCCTAACGAGATCACATGGAAACAGGATCTCGTGACATGCGCGGCGCTCTACGCGGCGGCGATCCCTCTGTATCCTGATCAGGAAAAGACCGGCGACGTAAGCCAGTTCCGTCAGGGCAAGACAAACAACGATATCAAGTAGGATACCGAAAATAAAACAACCCCGCATCCCCGTAAAGGATGCGGGGTTTATTGTTATAATGAGACATTTATGTTATTCTCAATCTATATTTGTTTTATATGTTTTTACTTTTGCTTTCAGGAATAACGGGAAGGAATAAACGATGAAAAAAATGGAAGATAAGATCCTGGCAGAAGGAAAGGTGCTGCCGGGCGGAGTGCTCAAGGTAGGAAGCTTTCTTAATCAGCAGGTGGACATCCGCTTCATGAAGGAGATAGGAGACGAGATAGCAAGGCTTTATAAGGACAGCGGCGCTACGAAGATCTTTACGATCGAGGCGTCGGGCATTCCTATCGCCATATCCGCGGGCTTCGCGATGGGCCTTCCGGTGGTATACGCCAAAAAGCATAAGGGCTCAAATATCGCGGGAGACGTGTACAGTGTCCCGGTAAAATCGTTTACTCACGGCGACACCAACAACGTCGTAGTGACAAAGGAGTTCCTTTCCCCTGAAGACCGTATCCTCATCGTCGATGACTTCCTTGCTCACGGAAGCGCGCTCACCGGACTCATCAGCATAGTTGAGCAGGCAGGGGCCACTGTGGTCGGCTGCGCTGCCGCTATAGAGAAAGGGTTCCAGAACGGCGGCGACACCCTGAGAAAAGAAGGCTACAGAGTAGAGTCTCTCGCGATAATCGATGAGATGACTGACGAGGGAGTCGTTTTCCGCAAACAATAGTAAGCGGACCCACAATAACAGTTCTTAAGACGCGTTATATACGCGTCTTTTTTGTGGTACAATATATTCTGTATGAATATGGACATAAATGGTTTGGACATCAATTATAAGATAAGCGGACCTGAAGACGCGGCTCACACCATGGTCATCCTACAGGGCTGGGGGACCGGCATGGAGATCTATGATTCGGTCGCTGCGGCTGTCAATGACAGGTACCGTGTAGTGCAGTTCGACCTTCCGGGATTCGGCGCAAGCGATGAGCCGCGCGAGCCGTGGAACGTCGACGCGTACGCGGATTTCTTCTGCAGCTTCATGGAAGCGCTTGGCATAAAGAGAGCGGTGCTCCTCGGCCACTCCTATGGCGGCAGAGTGATCATCAAGCTTGCTGCCAAAGACAGCCTTCCTTTTGAGATAGAAAAAATAGTATTGGTAGACAGCGCCGGCGTCATGCCTGAGCGCAGCGCATCGCAAAAGTTCAAGGTAAGGCTCTACAAGATCAAGAGGACCTTCCTCATGAGCAAGCCTGTCCACGCGATGTTCCCTGAGGTCATAGATTACTGGATGAGCAAGCAGGGCTCGGAGGACTACAGAAACGCGAGCCCGATAATGAAAAGATGCCTTGTACTGGCAGTAAACGAAGACCTTCAGCATCTGATGCCGCAGGTGAAGCAGGAGACTCTTCTGGTATGGGGCGACCTCGACATGGATACGCCTATAAGCGATGCTCACAAGATGGAAGCTAAGATGCCGAACGCAGCTCTTGTTGTGCTGGAGGGGACAGATCATTATTCGTTCCTCTATAAACCAGTGGAATTCAGGAACATCCTGAGGGCGTTCCTGGGGATCGGAGGTGCGGCATGATAGTACGCGCCCTGATAACCCTCGTGCTGGCGGTCCCGGCCTTCTGGCTGACGCTGCGCTACAACATGCACATGTTCCAGCTCAACGGCTATATAAACAAGGAACAGACGGCATGGCTCCGCAAAAACAGACATCTTCAGTGGATACTGTGGTTTGCCATGATACTCGGACTTGTCCGCATGATACTGCCCGCGCAGTTATACGGCGTCGTGGACATCGTTCTCGACGTCCTGATCTGGCTGACTCTCATCGTCATCATCCTTGTGTACAGGCTGATGGTAGAGATGAATTCCAAAAAGCCTCTCAAGTTCACTCCGAGAGTGAAGAGGATGATAGGTACGGACATATTCGTCTGCCTTCTGGCTGCGGGCATCATTGCCCTCGCGTTATTCGCTGAAGGCTCCGCCGGCGGCATCTTGAAGATAATGAGCGGCTTTCTCATTTTTGCCGCGGGATCGCAGCTGTGGATGGATATGCTCGCAAATACCGTCAACAAACCTATCGAGCGCGGCATCAATAACGGGTATATCAATGACGCGAAGCGCATCCTGAAAGAAAAACCCGACCTGATCATAATCGGCGTTACGGGAAGCTACGGCAAGACCAGCGTAAAGTTCTACCTCGAGACGCTTCTGAGACAGAGATACAGAGTGCTTGTGACGCCGGCGAGTTACAATACTCCGATGGGCGTCGTAATAACCATCAGGAAGTTCCTCAAGCCTGCACACGAGGTGTTCGTGTGCGAGATGGGCGCCAGGTATACTGGAGAGATCAAGGAACTCTGCGACCTGGTGCATCCGCGTCACGGCATCATCGCGTCAGTCGGGCCTCAGCACCTTGACACCTTCGGCAGCATCGAAAATATCAAAAAGACGAAGTTCGAACTTGCCGAGGCTCTGCCTGAAGGAGGCATGCTGTTCCTGAACGGCGATAACGAGTACATCAACGAGATGCTCAGCGAGAGAAAGGGCAGCAAAGCGGTCTATGACAGTCCGGTGCTCTATTATTCGCAGAAGAGCGGAAGCGGCTATTACGCTTCGGACATAGAGGTGAGCAACCGCGGTACCGAGTTCACCGTGAACGCTCCTGACGGCGGAACGGAGAGATTCTCCATGAAGCTGGTAGGAGCCCACAACGTCATCAACGTGATGGGAGCCATTGCGGTCGCCCACGAGCTGGGCATTCCGCTTGAAGAACTCCGCATCCCGGTAAGACGCATACAGAGCGTGCCGCACCGCATGGAGATGAAGAACCACGGAGACGTGACCATCATAGATGACGCGTTCAACTCCAACCCTATCGGATCAAAGGCTGCGGTCGAGACGCTGGCCATGATGGACGGCATGAGGATACTCATCACGCCGGGCATGGTGGAACTGGGTGAAGACGAAGCGGAATACAACAGAAAGTTCGGCACGTACGCCGCGGACTGCTGCGACAGGATATTCCTGGTAGGCAGAAAGCATACAGAGCCGATAAAGGACGGCATACTCAGCAAGGGTTTCCCTGAAAAGAACATCGAGGTGTTCGACAACGTCCAGGACGCCATAGCCCGCGCGTATGCCGTGAAGACAGAGCAGCACAAGTACATACTACTTGAGAACGATCTGCCTGACAATTATTAGGAGCAAGAGATGAAAACCAGAGTCGCGATGATGTTCGGCGGCAAGACCGTCGAGCATGAAGTATCGGTCATATCCGGCATCCAGGCCCTCAAGGCAATGGATACGGACAAATACGAAGTGATCCCGGTGTATATGACAAAAGAAAACGACATGTACATCGGAAGTGATGTGGGCGACATAAAGGCGTACCGGGACATCCCGGCGCTGCTGAAGCGCTCGCAGAGGGTCATAATGGTCAACGAGGACGGCAGAGTGAAGCTCGTGCCTTATCCGCATAAGACCTTCGGGGGAACGAAACCAGTCGAGATAGACGTGGCGTTTCCGGTGGTCCACGGCACAAATGTAGAAGACGGAGCCCTGCAGGGATATCTTAAGACGGTAGGCATACCGTACGTGGGACCTGACGTGACGGCGTCGGCCATAAGCATGGACAAGGCCATAACCAAGGCGGTCCTTAAAGAGGCGGGCGTTCCCGTCCTGGACGCGAACGTATACACCATGGCTGACTACGAAGATCCTGAAGGTATCGCCGATGATATCGAAAAGACCATCGGCTATCCGGTCATAATAAAGCCGGTAAACCTGGGATCCAGCGTGGGCATAGGCATCGCTAAGAGCAGGGGCGAACTCATTGACGCGATAGACGACGCGTTCAGATACGCGGCCCGCGTCATGGCTGAGCACGCCATATCCAAACTAAGGGAGATCAACTGCGCCGTGCTTGGTGACGAGAACAGAGCGGAGGCCTCTGAATGCGAAGAGCCTCTGACATCAGGCGAGATCCTGAGCTATGAGGACAAATACGTGAACGGCGGAGGCAAGAAGGGCGGCGCCAAAGGCGGCGGATCAAAGGGAGCCGGCATGGCGAATCTGTCCCGCAAGATACCGGCGGATCTGAGTCAGGAGAAACGCGAGGAGATAAGAGAACTCGCCGTGAAGGCCTTCAAGGCCCTGGGCTGCTGCGGAGTCTCCCGCATAGACTTCATGATCGATGAAGAAGAGGACAAGCTCTACTTCAACGAGATAAACCCGATACCGGGCTCACTCTCGTTCTATCTGTGGGAGCCGGTGGGAGTGCCTTACAAGGAGCTGCTTGACCGCATGATAGAACTTGCGATGAAGAGGACCCGCGTCGAGGAGTCGCTCACTTTCACCTTCGACACCAATATCCTCGCGAACGCCAACATCTAGGATAAACAGAGAAACGATCAGGAGATAAAAGAGGTAGTACAATGGCAGATATGCTGGATGGATTCAGAGATATCTATGAGGACCTTTACGGGATGACTGACAAAAAAGAACGTAAAAAAGCCATCGATGACAGGATCAGAGCCGCGGAAGGCAAGGGCGGGATGTCTTCGTCTGCGTCCATGGCCCCTGCGGTGGTGACAGAAGTCGAGACTGTAGTCGAGACAGAAGAAGAGAAGATGAAACCGGTAGCCGTGGCCACGTCAAAGGAAGAAGATCCCAAGGAGCCTAAGGAACCGGAAAAATCAGGCATGGAAGAACTCCATGAACTCATCGGCCTCAAGACAGTAAAGCATGACGTTGAGGAGCTCATAGGGCTTGCCAAGGTCAGAAAGATGCGTGAAGAGAAGGGGATGAAGGCAGTTCCTATGTCTCTCCACCTTGTATTTTCAGGCAATCCGGGCACGGGCAAGACCACGGTCGCCAGGATACTCGGTAAGCTGTACAAGGAGATCGGCATCCTTGAGACCGGCCAGCTGATCGAAACTGACCGCTCCGGTCTTGTCGCGGGCTACGTGGGACAGACAGCCATCAAGACATCAAAGAAGATCGAAGAAGCGATGGGCGGGATCCTGTTCATAGACGAGGCGTATACGCTCAATCAGAAAGACGAGAACTTCGGTCAGGAAGCGATCGATACGATCCTGAAGGCCATGGAGGACCACCGCGATAAGTTCATCGTCATCGTCGCGGGATATACCGAGCTGATGAAGGAGTTTGTTGAAAGCAACCCGGGTCTCAAGTCCAGGTTCAATAAGTACTTCGAATTCCCTGATTATACGGCAGAAGAGCTGCAGGCGATTTTCGATCTGCAGTGCAATAAGTATCAGTACAAACTCACGGAGGAAGCGTCTGCCGCCATACACGAAGAGATCGTCAGGATGGAGAAATACAAGGACGAGAACTTCGCGAACGCGAGAGCGGTGCGTAATCTTTTTGAGAAGGTCATAACCAATCAGGCTGCCAGAGTCGCGAACCTTGAGGAAGTGAACGAAGAGATACTTACGACGATAATACTCGAAGACCTCACGGATGAGTACGACGAAAAACCTCTCATACTGCTCCCTGAGGAGCCTATGGAAATAGAGGAAGAACTGCCTCCTCAAAAAAAGAAAAAACTTAAACTTCCGGAATCGGGCCCGATTATAAGAAGATAAGAAATTGTTAGCACTCTCATCAAGAGAGTGCTAAATTTTTCTTTACAAACGTTGAAATCTGTACTATCATTATGTTGCGAATAATCAGGATGTCAAAAAAGACATCAGAAAGGAGTGCAAAAATGAACATAGAAAAATACACTCAGAACGCGCAGCAGATAGTACTTGACTGCCAGAATATCGCGGTCGCCATGGGAAATCAGATGGTGGACGGCGAGCACATACATCTTGCCCTGCTGAAGCAGAAGGACGGGCTCGTACCAAAGCTGCTCACATCGATGGGAGTCGACGTGGCAGCCCTCACTTCGGATGTCGAAAGAGAAGTCGACAAGATAGCCAAGGTCGCCGGAGGCAGCGACAACATGTACGGCACCCGCAGATACAGCAAGATATTCATGGATGCCGAAGCCCTTGCCGAGCAGTTCAAGGATGAGTATGTCAGCGTGGAGCACATTTATCTCGCCCTGATGGCCGAGAGAGGCACGCCGAGCGAGAAGATCTTCAGCAAATACGGCATAACAAGAAACGCTTTCCTGGAAGCACTCACAAAGGTGAGAGGCAATCAGAGGATAACGAGCCAGAATCCTGAAGATAATTACGAGGCCCTTGAGAAATACGGAAGGGACCTTGTTGAGATGGCACGGAACGGCAAGCTCGATCCGGTCATCGGCAGGGATTCCGAGATAAGGCACGTTGTGCAGATACTTTCAAGACGCACCAAAAACAACCCGGTGCTCATCGGAGAACCGGGCGTAGGCAAGACCGCCGTGGTCGAAGGACTCGCACAGAGGATACTCGCGGGTGATGTCCCTGAAGGTCTTAAAGACAAGACCGTTTACGCCCTCGACATGGGCGCTCTGATAGCGGGAGCCAAGTTCAGGGGAGAGTTCGAGGAAAGACTCAAGGCTGTACTGAACGAGATAGAAAAATCAGAGGGCAGGATAATCCTGTTCATAGACGAGATCCACAACATAGTAGGAGCCGGCGCCGCCGAAGGCGCCATGGATGCGGGCAACCTGCTGAAGCCTAAGCTGGCAAGAGGCGAGCTCCACTGCATCGGAGCCACGACCCTTGACGAATACAGAAAGTACATCGAGAAGGATGCGGCGCTTGAGAGAAGATTCCAGAAGGTGATGGTCGATCAGCCGAGCGTAGAGGACACCATCTCGATCCTCCGCGGACTCAAGGAAAAGTTTGAGATCCATCACGGGGTGCGCATCACGGACAGCGCGCTTATCGCGTGCGCGACGCTTTCCGACAGGTACATAAGCGACAGGTTCCTGCCTGACAAGGCCATAGACCTCATGGACGAGGCCGCGGCCCGCATAAGGACGGAGATCGACAGCATGCCTGCTGAACTCGATGAGATATCCCGCAAGATAACCCAACTCGAGATCGAAAAGCAGGCTCTGGCCAAGGAAGAGGACAAGGGCTCCAAGGCAAGGCTTGAGGCTCTCGAGAAAGAACTTGCCGGGCTCAAGGAACAGAGCGCGGGCATGAGGGCCCAGTGGGAGAACGAGAAGTCCGCGATCCTCGAGGCCAAGAACCTTAAGCAGCAGATAGAAGACATAAGACTCGAGATAGAAGACGCTGAGAGGCAGGCTGATTACGAGAAGGGCGCTCAGCTCAAATACGGCGTGCTGCCTGATCTTGAAAGGCAGCTCGAAGAGAAGAAAGCGGCGGCCGACAAGCGCGAAGAGGAGAGGCTGCTTCAGGAGGAAGTGACCGAAGAAGAGATCGCTGAGGTAGTATCGGGCTGGACGGGCATCCCGGTCAGCAGGCTGGTAGAGACAGAACGCGATAAACTCCTCAGACTGCCGGATATCCTGCATAAAAGGGTCATCGGTCAGGATGAGGGCGTAAAAGCCGTCTCACAGGCGATCTTGCGCGCCAGAGCGGGTCTCAAGGATGAGAACAGGCCTATCGGATCGTTCATATTCCTCGGACCGACGGGCGTGGGCAAGACGGAACTGGCCAAAGCGCTTTCGGAATCGCTCTTTGACAGCGAGCGCAACATGGTAAGGATAGACATGTCCGAGTACATGGAGAAGCACTCTGTATCCAGACTGGTAGGAGCGCCTCCGGGGTACGTAGGATATGACGAGGGCGGACAGCTGACAGAGGCGGTGCGCCGCAAGCCTTACAGCGTCATCCTGTTCGACGAGATAGAAAAAGCCCATCCGGACGTGTTCAACATCCTGCTGCAGCTTCTGGATGACGGCCGTCTTACAGACAACCAGGGCCGCACTGTCGACTTCAAGAACACCATAGTCATAATGACTTCAAATATAGGAAGCGCCGATCTGATCGACAATATGAAGGACGACGGCAGCATAGATCCGGAAGTCGAGGAACTTGTAATGGCAAAGCTCCGCGCGGGATTCAGGCCGGAGTTCCTCAACCGTATCGACGACATCATTCTGTTCAGCCCGCTCACAAAGGAGCAGATCGAGGGCATCATAAGGCTCTCGTTCAACGATATCGCGGGCAGGCTCAAGGGCAGAGACATCGAGCTCGAGATAACGGACAAGGCCCTCGGATTCATAGCCGACGAGGCTTACGATCCGCACTACGGAGCCAGACCTATAAAGCGCTACCTGCAGCAGCACGTTGAGACAGAGATAGCGGAAGGCGTGATAAGAGGCACGATAATCGACGGACAGAAGCTGACTGTGGATTCGGACGGAGAAAGACTGACCTACACTTCGAGATAAAGGCGTGATACAATCATAGCGGTAAATCTGTTAGCGGAAGGTGAGTCAGATGCAGACTAAACTCGGAAGAAAATTCTGGATATCCATGCTGATCTTCGGTCTCATGGGACAGGTCGCATGGGTAGTAGAGAACATGTACTTCAATGTGTTCATCTACAAGATGTTCCACGCTGCTGCAGCGGACATCTCGGCTATGGTAATGGCCAGCGCTGTGACGGCGGCTCTCACGACCATCATCATGGGAGCTGTCTCGGACAAGGTGGGCAAGCGCAAGGCGTTCATGAGCGTAGGATACATGATCTGGGGCATCAGCATAATAGCCTTCGCGTATATCCACAGCATAATCCTCACCATAGTGATGGACTGCGTCATGACTTACTTCGGATCCACTGCCAATGACGCCGCGTACAACGCATGGCTGACGGACAGGGGAGACTCCACCAACAGGGGCAGGATAGAGGGCGTCAATTCCATGATGCCGCTTGTCGCCGTGCTTGTCGTTTTCGGAGGCTTCATGAGCTTCAACCTTGACGAGCATTCGGCCTGGGTCACCATTTACTACGTGATAGGCATAGCGACCACGCTTATAGGAGCGCTCGGCTGGTTCATCATAGAGGAAGATCCAAAGCTGAAAAAGTCCGAAGAGAGCATGGGCGAGACGCTCACGTACAGTTTCAGGCCGTCCGTGGCGAAAGAAAACAAAAGACTCTATCTTACGCTGCTCAACTTTGCCATATTCGGCATATCGATTCAGATATTCATGCCTTACCTGATCATCTATTATGAGCAGACGCTGGGACTCGAGAATTACGTCATGATATTCGCGCCGGCCATACTGCTCGCGGCAGTCGCTACCGTGTTCTACGGCAGGCTCTATGACAGCAAGGGCTTCATTAAGAGCATCCTGCCGGTGACGGGGATGCTGCTGGCGGGATATGCCATATTATATTTCACGCACGCTCACGCGGCCCTGCAGGCGTTCATCGGCTCGCTGATCGCCATGACCGGTTATCTTGCCGGCATGTCGATATTCGGAGCTATGATCAGGGACAATATCCCTGAGGGCAGAGCGGGGCAGTTCCAGGGCGTCCGCATCATAGGCCAGGTATTCGTACCGGGACTCATAGGACCCGCGGTGAGCGCGTGGCTTCTCAGAAACGCTGAAGTTATAGTCAACAATGACGGCACGGAATCGTTCCTGCCGGGAAAAGTCATATGGTCCGCATCGGCGGCGGTCATCGTCATACTTATCGCCGTGCTGATGCTTACCATGAAGGAGAGAAAGGAGAACTGATATGAAAGTGATCGCGACTGACAAGGCTCCGGGAGCCATCGGACCTTATTCACAGGGATTTATCTCGAACGGATTCGTCTATACATCGGGCCAGATCCCGGTAGACCCTGCTACGGGCGAAGTACCTTCCGGCATCGAAGCTCAGGCTCATCAGAGCTGCAAGAACGTAGGAGCTCTTCTTGAGGCGGCAGGCTCGGGATTCGACAAGGTCATCAAGACCACATGCTTCCTCGCGGATATGGGCGATTTCGCGGCTTTCAACGCGGTTTACGCCGATTACTTCACATCAAAGCCGGCAAGGAGCTGCGTAGCGGCCAAGGCTCTTCCGAAGGGAGTGCTCTGCGAGATAGAAGCCATAGCTGAGGCATAAGCGGGCTGAACAGAAGGAGTATGGACTCATGAGTACATTACTGGTCAAAAACATTCGCGCGATAGTATCGTGCGATGGCAAGGACACGGTGTATGAGAACGCCAACATCTTCTGCAAGGACGGCCTTATCGAGTACATCGGTCCTGAAGAACGCGAGGCGGACAAAGTCATCGACGGCAAGGGGATGCTTTGCTATCCGGGTCTTGTAAACGCTCATCACCACCTGTATCAGGTGTTCTCGCGCAACCTCGAGAAGGTGCAGAACATGGAGCTCTTCGACTGGCTCAAGACGCTCTATGAGATCTGGAAGAACCTTAACGAGGATACTGTATATCTTTCATCGCTCACCGGCATGGGTGAGCTTATGAAGAACGGCTGCACTACCGTGTTCGATCATCACTACGTTTTCCCTGCGGGGGCAGGTGACCTCATCGGCGCACAGGCTGCCGCTGCGGACAAGCTGGGTGTAAGGATGCACTTCTCACGCGGTTCCATGGACCTGTCCGTGAAGGACGGGGGACTTCCGCCTGACAGCGTGGTGCAGACGGTCGACGAGATCATGAAGGACAGCATCGACCTTATCGACAAGTACCATGACAGGTCGTTCAGATCGAAGAGGAGAATAGCTCTGGCGCCATGCTCGCCGTTCTCGGTATCCGAAGAACTTCTGCGCGAGTCCGCGATACTGGCAAGAGAGAAAGGCGTTCGCCTGCATACGCATCTGTGCGAGACCAAGGATGAAGAGAACTACATGCTTGAGCGTGAGGGTATCCGTCCGCTGGCCTACATGGAAAGAGTGGGGTGGATAGGAGACGACGTCTGGTACGCCCACGGCATACATTTCAACGATGAAGAACTGAAGCTGCTCGCTGAGACGGGCACCGGCGTCTGCCATTGTCCGATCTCAAACATGAAGCTGTCGTCAGGCATCGCGCGCATCCCTGAGATGCTCGAGATGGGCATCCCGGTGGGTCTCGGCGTAGACGGATCGGCATCAAACGACGGATCCGACATGCTTGAGGAACTCCGTGTAGGATTCCTGCTGCACAGACTCAATTCAAGCAGACTGGCCCCGACGGGCTACGATATGCTGAAGATAGCGACAAAGGGATCGGCAAGGCTGCTCGGAAGAGACAAGGAGATAGGCTCGATCGAAGTCGGCAAGTGCGCTGACTTCTTCCTGGTAGACTCCGACCGTCTCGAACTGGTCGGCGCCTGCTATGACCCTAAGTCGGTGCTCGGTACGGTAGGCCTGAGAGGCGCCGTGGACTACACGGTCATTGACGGCGAAATAACAGTCGAGAACGGCAGGATCACAGGTATAGACGAAGAGAAGGTAGTGGCTGATTCCAACAAGGAACTCGGCAGATACCTCGCTTCGATGTAGATAACTATCAAGCAATAAAAAAGGGCATCCGGATGAACCGGATGCCCGCTTTTTTTATAATCTGATGCTGATCTCGCCGGAGTTCAGCACTTCTTCCGTACCGTCCTTGTAACGGACTACCAGACAGCAGTCCCTGTCGATGTCGATGGCGTGAGCCTTCACAGATCCGTCTTTTTTCAGGACGTTTACGTCCTTGCCGATCACCAGAGAGCGTGTCCTGTATTCGTCATAGACAGCGTCGCTTTTCGGATCGTCATAATAATTCATGAAGCGGTTCAGTACTTCAGCCGCCAGACGGTTCTTCTGTCCTACCTCGGTCTTGTCGAAAACGCAGCCCGCGGTCTCAGCTATCTCAGGCGGGAAGCCTGCTTTAGGAGCGTACGCGTTTATGCCAATTCCGACTATCACGCTTTTGAGAGTCCCGGACGGGACTTCATACATGGCTTCTGACAGGATGCCGCAGACTTTTTTACCGTTGACAAAGATGTCATTGACCCATTTGATCTCGGCCTTTTTGCCGGAAACAGCTTCGATTGACTCGCTTACCGCTACTGCTGCCATGGTCGTCAATCCCAGGACCTGATCTCCCGAAAGACCCTGCGGCCTGAGCAATATGCTCATATAGATGCCGGTATCAGCAGGAGAGTAGAAAGACCTGCCCCTGCGGCCTCTGCCCGCTGTCTGAGCGCCGGCTACGGCCACATAGCCTTCTTCTTCTCCGAGCTCCGCCTTGTCGCGGCATAAGGTGTTGGTCGAACCCACGCTTACAAACACTTCGGGTCTCAGACCGGCGCATTTTTCATTCAGATGGCTGCGTATGCCCCGTACCGACAGAACATCGGAGTCCTTATCGAGGCAATAGCCCCTGTTGGTAACTGCCTTTATTTCATAGCCTTCTTTCTGAAGGAATTTGACAGCCTTCCATACCGCGGTCCTTGTTATATTCAGTTCTGAAGCGATCTGTTCGCCTGAAATAAAGAATCCCCTGTTTTTCTCAAATAAAGCAAGGACTATGTCCTTAGTACTCATTTTCTGACCCCTTTTTCCTCTCTGTATCTGACCCCTTTTTCCTCTCTGTAAAAGAGATACTGTTATCTAACAAAAGTGTAATACCGTGTTAAAAGATTATCAATACAGTTGACAATGTGATTGTCATTTAATACAAAACGTGTACAACGCTTAAAAGTATGCTAATATGTCATTTGGAGGACATAGTCATGAAAAGCCCCGAACTTCTGGCCCCGGTAGGGGGCAAGCAACACCTGATAGCTGCCGTAAACAACGGCGCTGATGCCGTATACATGGGCGGCATGGCTTTCAACGCGAGGATATTCGCCGACAACTTCAGCGATGAAGAACTGCCGGACGCGATCAACTACGCTCATGCTCACGGAGTCAAGGTCTATATGACCATCAATACTCTCATAGCCGACAGCGAGCTCGCCAGAGCCTTTAACTACTGCAATTACATCTACGGACTTGGCGTGGACGGTGTCATAGTGCAGGACATGGGACTTGTGAGGCTGCTGCGCAAGTATCTGCCCGATCTTCCGCTGCACCTTTCGACGCAGGGCACCCTCTACAATAAGGGAGGAGCCGCTGCAGCCGCTAAGCTCGGCTTCAGAAGGGTGGTTCCGGCAAGAGAACTCACTCTCGAAGAGATCACCGATCTTTCGGCGTACTGCGCGTCCCTTGATCCTCCCGTGGATGTCGAAGTATTCGTTCACGGTTCACTTTGCATGTGCTATTCAGGCCAGTGCCAGATGAGCCGCGTCCTGGGAGGAGGAAGCGGCCGCACGGGCAACCGCGGCACCTGCGCCCAGCCTTGCAGGCACGCGTACAGGGGAGAGGGAGGCGAGGCGTATTACGCTCTCAGCCCAAAAGACCTTTGCCTTATTGAACGCATCCCTCAGCTGGTTATGTCCGGAGCGGCATCCTTCAAGATAGAGGGCCGCATGAAGAGCCCGGAATACGTGGCTATAGTGACAAGGACTTACCGCAAGTACATCGACCTCTTTGACGAGCTGGTCAAGCAGCACGGACCGGAAAAAGCGGCGCAGCTGTATTCGGTAGACGAGAACGACATGCTCGACTTAAAGCAGATATTCAACCGTGGGGATTTCACTGAAGGTTACCTGCACGGAAATCCGGGAGCGGATCTGCTGTCCGGAGCGAGTCCGAAGAATCAGGGACTGCTGCTGGGCCGCGTAATAGCCGTGATCGACAGCGAAAACAAGGTCAGCGAAAAAGACGAAAGGGCAGCGGCGCGCGGAGCGCTGAGACGCGGACGTGAGCTGGTTTGCATAGAACTCGCGAGGAGCGCGAAAGAACAGGGCATTGTCCTCGACCGCGGAGACGGTATAGAGTTTATAAGCGAAGAAGAAGATTATCTGGTCAATTCGCCTGCGGGCGGCGTGGTCACTTACGTAAAGGACATAGGCGAGGGCTGTCTGCTCGCGGGAGATTTTGCGAGGGGAGCCTTTACCGGAGACGCCGTTTACAAGGTGACAGACAAAAAGCTGGTAGAAGCGGCGCTGGAGACACCTGAAAAGAAACTGCCTGTGACAATGGCTTTCACCGCGCGTGAGGGACAGTTCCCGACGCTGGTGATGACCGATGTAAGAGCAGGAAACAGCATCGAGATAAATGCCGACCACGTGATTAAGCGCGCGGTCAAGGTGGCGACCGGTCCTGAAATGATAGAGAATTCTCTGGACAGGCTGGGCGACACGCCTTTCAGCGCTGGCCTCACGGGCATAGACATACAGATGGACGACGACATAATGATGCCTCTTTCCATCGTCAACAAGATGAGGCGCGAAGCAGCCGAGACGCTCATGAAGCTCCGCAAGAGACAGGTCATCGATAACCGGGCTCCTTCTCTCAGCAAAGACGCCGCGAGGCTCATCAGGGATGAAGAAGATCTCGGAAAAGCGGTACTGGATGCTTCTGAATGGCAGCGCAAGGTCGACAGCAGCGGAATCAGGCCTGTCGCGCTGGAGCTGTTCATGGAAGCGAAAGCGGAGGGCAGGGATATCGAAGAAGGATCCGTGCCGTACATAATGAACGTGTCGAAGGGAAATCTCGACAGATACATAGAGGAGAACTTTGACGCCATCGTTTCCGCGTGCGGGGACAGCGGCATTCTCATAGGCAACCTCGGCTGGATCGAAAGATTCAGGCAGGCAGGAGTCAAAGTCTACGGCGATTACGGACTCAACGTCTTCAATGAGCAGGCGAGACTGGCATATAAGGAGATGGGAGTCAAGCTGTACATGCCGTCGCATGAGACCGGGGTCGCGGACGAAAGAGGAGTACCTCTTATGATAAGCGAACATCCGGTGGCCGGAGAAAAGCTGACAGACAGGAAGGGCGGAGTACACCGCGTAGTGAGGACTCCTTCCGGAGACAAGACTCTTATATACTAGTAAACTTCATACGGATACAATTGCTGCGATATGTTGTATAATATACAAGATACAAGCAAAAGGAGGATTTTGTATATGCTTGATATAAAAAAGACAGTAAACGGAAATGAACTTGTTATAGTCATGACAGGCAGACTGGACACCCTGACGGCCCCTCAGCTTGAAGAGGAGCTCAGCGCCAGCATTGACAGCGCGGAGAATCTTGTTTTTGACTTTTCCGAACTTGAGTACATCTCGAGCGCCGGCCTTCGCGTGCTTCTGTCCGCTCAGAAGACCAAGAACGCGAGCGGCAGCATGACGGTGAAGAACGTATCCGAAGAGATCCGCGAAATATTTGATGTTACGGGATTCTCTGACATATTGACCATAGAGTAGGAGAACGCATCAAATGAAGATAGATCGGGACAACGACATCCTCACCGCATCGCTTGAGGGACGAATAGATTCCGGTAATTCCTCGGATGTCGAAAACAAGATACGTGAAGCCATTGGCGACAGCAAGCCGGCTTCAGTAGTGCTTGACGCAAGCGCGCTCGAATACATCTCGAGCGCGGGACTTCGCGTGATCCTGAGGCTCAGAAAGGACCACCCGTCTCTTCGCGTGATAAACGTTTCGCCTGAGGTCTACGAGGTCTTCGAAATGACCGGCTTCACCGAGATGATGACTGTGGAGAAGGCGTACCGCCAGGTGTCGATAGAAGGCTGTGAAGAGATAGGACGCGGCGCAAACGGTACCATTTACCGCATAGACAAGGACAACGTAGTCAAGGTGTACAAGAATGCGGACGCGCTCGACGACATACAGCACGAGCGCGAGGTAGCCAGACTGGCGCTCATACTGGGCATACCGACGGCTATCTCTTATGACGTAGTCCGCGTCGGCGACAGCTACGGTTCGGTATTCGAACTTCTGAACGCGACTTCTTTCTCAAAGATGATCGCCAATGAGCCGGATAAGATCGACTGGTGTGTTCAGGAATATGTAAAGATGCTCAAACTGATACACTCCACGGTGGTGCCTGAGGGAAAACTGCCGGACATGAAGGAGACTGTAGTCGGATGGGCTAAGTTCATGCAGGACTATCTGCCGGAAGACGCTGCAAAGAAACTGCTCGCCATGGTAGAGGCGGTCCCGCATAACGACCACATGATACACGGCGACTACCACACCAAGAACCTCGAACTCCAGGACGATGAGGTGCTTCTCGTCGACATGGATACTCTGGCGGTGGGCAACCCGGTATTCGAGCTGGCATCCATGTTCAACGCCTATGCCGGATTCTTTGAGATAGACCACGAAGCGATCAAGGCTTTCCAGGGATTCGATCTCGATACGGCGACTGAGTTCTGGCAAAAGACTCTGAGGGCATATCTGGAGACCGACGATGAAGAGGTCGTACGCAGCGTAGAAGACAAGGCCCGCATAGTCGGATATACCAGGCTCATAAGGCGCTCAATAAGACGCGGAGGCCTGGAGGATCCTGCCCGCAAGGCTGAGATAGACCTGTGGACAAAGGAACTCATCGAACTTCTCGGAAAGTACGACACACTGCTGTTTGATGTCGATCTGGAAGAGAAGAAAGTGAAGAACGAGCTCGACATCGAAGCCATAGAAGAGAACTTGAGCACCGTGACCGCGTTCGTGGACGAGAGGCTCGAAAAGGTCGGATGCTCCATGAAGGCCCAGATGCAGATCGATCTCGCGGTAGAGGAAATATTCATCAACATAGCGAAATACGCTTACTATCCTGACAAAGGAAGAGCTACCGTGAGAGTAGAGGTCAATGACGAGCCCGTGCAGGTGAAGATCACCTTCCTCGACCACGGCAAGCCGTATGATCCTCTGGCAAAGGAAGATCCTGACGTGACGCTTTCGGCAGCTGACCGTCCTGTGGGCGGACTCGGCGTATTCATGGTAAAGCAGTCCATGGATGATGTTAAATATGAATATAAGGATGGCGCCAACATCCTGACGCTGACAAAGAGTCTGTAATCATTTTGTGCAGATGTGCTATAATTCAATCGGACAACCGGATTTGATTTTTCTTATTCATAGGGGGTAACAAAATGGCAGATAAGAAAACAGTCGATAAGGTAAAAGAGCTTCTGGACGGTCACGTATACGCTCCGCTCAAGGAAGCGGCAGAGAAGTGGCTCGCTGAGGCAGATGAAAAGTACGGCGATAAGTTCGACGAATTCAAGGAAAAGGGCAGCGAAACACTGGATAAGTTAGGTGACGCGGCTGAGAAGTTCTCTGATAAGTCGATGGAGGTCACAGATAAACTGACAAAAGCCGGAGACCAGATTGCAGACAACGCTGATAAGCTGGCTGATAAGGCGGCTCCTAAGATCGACGAGCTCAAGGAGAAAGCAGCTCCGAAGATCGACGAGCTCAAGGGCAAGGCAGCTCCTGTGGTAGACAAGGTTACTGAGAGCGAGTTCATCAAGCAGCTCAAGGCTGGAATCTCTTCTCTCGACGAAGTCATCGATACCTTCAGCAAGCCTGAGATGAAAGAGAACGTTGGCGAAGAAGCGGCTGAGCAGATCAGAAAGCATGCTGAGGCCATGAAGGCTGAGGGTAAGACATACTGCGACTGCCCTGCATGCACAAAGGCAAGAGAGATCCTCAAGGATCTCGGAGTCGATCTCGACGCTCCTGAAGTCGGAGAATAGTCTTTTGAACTGAAACAAGTTTACAGCCGCCCGGTGTGGCGGCTGTTTCTTTAAGGCGGAGGAAAGCAATGGAAAAGCATAAGATAGTCGTACTTGACGGATATACGGAGAATCCCGGTGATCTGAGCTGGGCCCAACTTGAGGAGTTCGGAGATGTGACGGTATACGACAGGACAGCCTATGCGGAATCAGAACTGATAGCGGAGAGGATAGGTGACGCGGATATTGCCGTTATAAATAAGACACCTATAAGCGCCGCGACGATCGATAAGTGCCCTGAGCTCAAGGCTGTATTCGTACTGGCAACGGGATACAACGTCGTCGACGTCAAATATGCCCGCGGCAAAGGCATCGATGTAGTCAACGTGCCGACATACGGCACTCACATTGTGAGCCAGTACGCGGTAAGCCTGCTGATGGAGATCTGCTCACACATAGGCCACCACGACAGGGAGGTCAAGGCAGGCAGATGGCAGAACAACGTGGACTGGTGTTTCTGGGACTATCCTATGATGGAGCTCGCGGGAAAGACGGCGGGCATCATCGGCCTCGGAAGGATAGGCAAGGAGACCGCGAGGATACTCGGCGCGCTGCATCTTGAAGTGCTTGCTTACGACGCGTCCAGATCGGATGAAGGCGCTGAGCTCGCGAAATATGTTGAGCTGGATGAGCTCCTGAGCCGCTCGGACATCATATTCCTTCACTGTCCGCTCTTCCCTGAGACGGAAGGGATCATCAATAAGGACAACATCGCGAAGATGAAGGACGGCGTCATACTGATCAACAACAGCAGAGGCCCGCTCGTCAACGAGCAGGATCTGGCGGACGCTCTTGAGAGCGGCAAAGTATACGCCGCTGCCGTCGATGTAGTATCGACGGAACCTATAAAGCCGGACAATCCGCTTCTGAAGGCCAAAAACTGCATCATAACTCCTCATATCTCATGGGCGGCAAAAGAGGCCAGACAGAGGATAATGGATATCACGGCGGACAACATACGCGCATGGGCAGAAGGCAGTCCGGTCAATGTGGTGAACTGAAACATGAAACTCGTATTCGCAAGCGATTCGTTCAAGGGGAGCCTGGACTCTTCGCGCGCGGCGGAACTTCTTGAAGCGGCTGCCTGGGCGAAGGCTGGGACGGACTGTTTAAATGCGGCATAGAAAGGATCATCCCGCTTGCGCACGGACGGATCACGCCTGAAGAATCCATAAAAAGGGCAGAAGAACTTTATTATTCTGCCGCAAAGACCTTTTTCCTGACGCTCAGAGAAAGGAAGGAAGGCGATCGCAGAATGATTTATCACTGGACATAATAAACCGATTGTTGTATTATCCTGCGTGGACGCCCGCAGGGAAAACGGCGTCTGAAGCAGTTCGGGTCCGATATCCTGCTTCTAAAACATTAAAACCAAAGGAGAAAAGAATAATGAAAAACACTGATCCCAGAGTGCTCAGGATCACGCAGGCGGCTGCCATCGCTGCGCTTTACGTGGTCCTTACACTTGTCTTTGCCCCGATATCTTTCGGGCCGGTACAGCTGAGGATAGCGGAAGCTCTTTGCATACTGCCTCTGTTCACGGCGTCGGCGATACCGGGACTTTTTATTGGCTGCCTGTTGGCTAACCTCATAGGAGGAGGCGTCATACTGGATGTCGTATTCGGCAGCCTCGCCACACTCATAGGCGCGGCGCTCGGATACATGCTGCGTAAGAACCGCTGGCTGGTCCCGGTCCCTACTGTGGTCGCCAACGCTCTCATAATTCCTTTCGTTCTGAAATACGGATACGGTGTGGTGGATACCGCGATCCCTATCCTTATGGTTCAGATACTGGCCGGAGAGATCCTGGGCGCCTACGTGCTCGGAGAGATATTCGGCAGCGCTCTTCTTAAGCGCAAGAGCATTTTCAAAAACGCTCAGGAAAACATGTAACGAAAGAAACGCATGACAAAGGCCGGAGATATCTCCGGCCTCTTTTGGTGTCGTTATTTGTATCCCGCTTACCGGGCGTTCTTTTCGGCGAGTTCTCTGACTATGCGGTCATATTCGTCCTCGTCGAGTATGTAGTGCTTCTTGTAAAGCATGTAAGCGCCTATCATCATTATGAGCGGTATCAGGACCATCACCAGCAGTATGCCGTGGCTCTGTCCGCTCGTTACGGAATTGATGACAGTGTCTATCTGCGCCAGCTTGTCAGCCTCCGTGATGCTTCCCATGTTTGCGGCCTGCTCGAGTGAACTGATCTGGTTGGTGTATTTAGTGACTCCGAAGATCAGGTACGAAACAGTAGTGAGCAGTACGCAGAGGGCGCTTCCGAACTTAGTAAAGAACGGTCTGATCGAGGCGATTATGGCCTCATCTCTGGTGCCGTTCTTATACTCGTTGTACTCGACTGTGTTAAAGACGGACAGCATCATGATCACGTAGTAGCAGTTCATTCCGAGCTGAGCCAGCATGTAGCCAACAGTCGTGATCCAGAATGAAGGCATCTCGGCCGGCATGAAGAGACCGGCGGCAAGCATCATCGCGAAACCGACTGTCATGATAACTCCGAAGCCTTTCATAAGAGTCTTTCTGCGCCATCTTGACGACAGCCACGGATACGCAACAAGAAGTATTCCGGAAGCGGAAAGTCCGATGGTGGAGAACAGCGAGTAAAGTCCGCCTTTATATCCGTATGTGAAATAAATGTATGTGGAACCGATCCCTCCGACGATCAGGTCCGCGCCGATCTGATGCAGCAGGAATATGAGGCACATCCATGAAAGCTGATCATTATTGGTAATGGTAGAGACGATCTTTTTGAAGCTGACCGGAGGCGGCGTGGTATCCATGTACGACCTGTCTTCCCTGACACCGAAGATGGTGATGCAGAGGAAGAGGGGAGCGAGTATGCAGAAGATGAGAGCTACAACTCCGTAAGCCGTCTGGGCGTTTCCTCCAATGGCTCCCGAACCTGTCGTAAGCATCGGGATGAAGAGTCCCGCGAGACCTCCGCCGATGCCGGCCGCCAGATTGGTCATGGCCGTCAGTTTGTCACGCATGCTGCCTTCCTTGCTGAGCGACGGTATCATGCCCCAGTAGGAGATATCGTGCATGGTGTATGCGATGCTGTAGGCGAAGTATATGATGCCGAAGAACCATATGAACGCCCAGCCCTCAAGCCTTACGTTGAATGCCAGATATACCACGATCGAGGTGCTCAGGATACCTATGACCAGCCACGGTTTATATTTGCCCCAGCGGGTCCTTGTGCGCTCTATGATGTTTCCCATCAGCGGGTCGTTCAGCGCGTCGAATATCCTGGCGCCGATCATGATACCGGTGATGGCCATCAGCTGCGCCGGCGTCAGATTGTGCGTAAAGAGCACGTAGACCAGGATGAAGTTGGTGAACAGGTTGTAGATCATGTCCCTGCCGAATGTACCGAGAGGGAAGAACCACAGATTGCGCTTTGCCTGTTTTTCGGTGATGCCGGTGTATTCCACGGCGTTTTCTTTGTCTTTGCTCATCGTCAATACCTTTTTAAAATCGTGAAAATTACTTGTATTTATTGATCCAGTCCAGGAAGTGCCTGTCGGTCCAGTCCTTATCGTTCCAGAGCTTTCTGAGGCGGGCGTAATGCTCGCGCTGCTCCGCGTCGTAATCACCCATATTGTCAGAGGTGAGGAAGAAGCTTCCGTACTGGGCGAGCACTCTCGCGTGGAGGTCTTTCTGCTCCTCTGTGAGCTTTATGTTGTCCTTCCGCAGGAAGAACACGTCAGGATCGTTCAGAAAGGCTCTGCCGTCAAGTCCGCGCCTGTAGAAGGTGTCGAGTATGGTGTGCTTGGTGGACGGATACTCCCTGTTGACATTCCTCATGTACGCGACGTTGTTCCAGTCGAGGCTGGCGTCACAGCCTATCCTGCAGTATTCGACCTTGCCGAAGGCAGGTCCCAGAGGAACTCCGCATCCGAGTATCATGCCGTCTCCGCACCATTCTCTGAGGTAGTCCATGGCTCTGCACATGCGTCCTCCGCGGCTCTCGCCGTCGAATTCTCCGCCCTTGGTCTTCCACGGAGCCGCCGCGTAGAGGAAGTCAAGCTTAACGAGCTCAAAACCCCAGTCATTGAAGACCGTGTCGAACACGCGCTTCAGATAATCCTGAACGCCGGGATTGTCTATGTCGAGCGAGAAGAAGCCTCCCCAGTTGCAGCCGGCGTACCATGGCCTGCCGTTATGCTTAAGGAGCCAGTCAGGGTGGTTTTTCACAAGCTGCGACTTGCACTGGGCTGAGTAAGGCGCGAGCCACAGACCTGCCTTGAACCCCTTGTCGTGTATGTCGTCCACCGAGGCTTTCATGCCGCGCGGGAATCTCTCAAGATTGCAGTCCCAGTCGCCGACCTGTACCTGCCAGCCGTCATCGATCTGGAAGAGGTCGCCCGGCTCCAGTATGCCTGCCGCGCCTTCAAGATCCTGAGTGATGGTAGCGTCGCTTATCTTGTCGTAGTGATTGTACCAGCTTCCGTATCCCGCCATGGGTTCGGCAGGGCGGCGCTTTATGCCCGCCGCTTCGAACCACGCGTCAAACACTTCGTCATGACCGCCTTCGAAGGCCGCGATGTGGAGTCCCTGATCGAACTTCGCGCTGCCCGCATCCTTCTTTATGCGAAGGACACCTTCAGGCATGTCGTAGTCGAAGATGGTATAACCATTGGTCTCATCCGTGGAGCCTATGAGAAGGTAATTGTCTTCTGTCCTCTTGTAGAAATAAGTGAAACCGTGAAAACGCCCCGGCTTTCCGCTGTAGTTCATGAAAAAGACATCACCGTACTTGGTGGTGCCCCACGGAGCGCCCAGGCGTCTGAACAGTCTTTTTATCCCTATGTGAGTGTCAGTCGGCGTTACCTCATATGAAGGGGTCCATGTCTGGTAGCCGTTGAAAAACGCGCGCTCTGTCATCTTGCACGGAAGGTCCACGACTATCTCGGAACCCTTGTCTTCTCTTATAAAAGGTGTCAGGTCTATACGGTTCATTTCAGTCTCCTTGATACATCCATTTGATTATACATTAGGTTGATTGAGTATGACAAATGATGTTTAATTGAATGGAGAGAGGAGGCATTCATTCGGCATGAAGACCGCGGGAAAACACGAAGCAAAGCACGCGCCCGCTCCTGAAGCGGAGACCGGAAAGAGCAGGGGCCCGCTCAGCACAGCGCTGGGCATCCTGAAGGTACTGGTATATGCAGCCATTCTGGCTGCGCTTGTTTATGGTGCCTGGTATGTCTTCATGCATGAACCTGAGACCTGGTCAGAGGCCTACGTCGCCAGCACCGTGCCGCGCCCGTATGTATATGTTATCAAGAGTGATGAACAGGGCGAGGAAACAGCGGAAAGGGCGGGCCGCCTGACGCGCGGAACTTCCGTAAAATGGATGGAAGGTTCCGAGAGGGAGATAGACGGCGAAACATACGTCATAGTAGACAGCGGTACTGAACTCGACCTTCCTGCAGAGGAAGGCGAAGAGGGCGGGAGAGTCCTGCCTTACATCAAAACCGGCAATCTCGCGGAGTCTGCCGATGATGTAGTGAGGGAAACTGAGGTCTATGTGAGGACTCCTGTGACCATTTACGCGGAGAAAGAAGGTCCCGCGATCGCTTCGTTTGCGGCTAAGGGCAGCTGCCTGAAGGTCACAGGCTATGACATCCTGAACGAAGACGGTACGGTGAACAAATACAGGGTGGAATATACGGACGGAGACGATACCGGAGAGGGTTATGTCTACAGAAAGTATCTGACGGACTCTCAGAAAAAGGCAAATAAGGTATTTAACGATAACAATATATACGACAAAGTCAAGAAGGATAATTACGGAATGGAACTCTACGGCGGAAAGGCCGCCGATCTGGACTACTATCCTTACGAAAAGCCTGAAATAGAGGGCAATGAGTTCTGCTCTTATGCCCGCGCGATGTACCTGAACTGCGCCGCGGCGGTCAATCCGGACAGTTACATAAAACTGATCAAGAAGACGGATTGCAACGCCGTAGTAGTGGATATCAAGGACGGAGTCCTGGCGTACAAGTCCGATGTCGCGAAGGAATTATCACCGACATCTTACAAGACGGCATACTCGTCAGAAGAGGACTATAAGGCGGGAGTAGACGCGCTCAGGGACACGGGCGTATATCTGATAGGCCGGATAGTCGTGTTCAACGACACCATCTATGCCAAGGATCATCCGGAGAACTGCATAAAGTACGGCGGCAGCGCGAACTGGCCGAGCGCGTATTCCCGCGGCGTCTGGGAGTACAACGTGAGGCTCGCGCAGGAGGCCGTAGAGAAGTTCGGTTTCAACGAGATACAGTTCGACTATGTCAGATTCCCGGACAACGCGTATGAAATGTCAAAGTCGGGAAAGGCAAAGTTCCGCAATCATTATGATGAGGAAAAAGGGCAGGCGGTACAGAATTTCTGCTTCTATGCCGCGGATCAGATCCATGAGGCAGGGGCTTATTTCTCCGTGGACGTCTTTGGCGAGAGCGCTTACGGATACATGACGGCCTACGGTCAGTACTGGCCGGGCATATCAAATATAGTCGATGCCATAAGCGCCATGCCGTACACCGACCATATCGGTCAGGACGCGTGGCTGAATCCTTACACATCAGTCAGAAACTGGGCAAAGAGGGCAAAGAAGGGGCAGGACTATCTTGATGATCCGGCCGCCGCCCGTACGTGGATAACGGGCTATAATACTCCGTACTGGGCGCCTACAGAAAACTACGGCGAGAAGGAACTGAAAGCCCAGATAAAGGGACTGAAGGACGGCGGCCTGGACGGCGGATTCATCCCTTGGAACGCAACAAACGATCTCAGCAAATATAAGCAATACAAGGCCATCTGGAACGAATGAGCGAAGGACTTATTCTGCCTTCGTTATAAAAAAAGACTGCCTGAAAAGGCAGTCTTTTTTACGTTTTTGGTGATCCGTGAAGATTAGATCTTCATCGCTACATCCCATGCGCTCCAGATTACTTCTCTCAGAGCTCCCCACTTGACGCAGGTTCCTACTCTGTGGAGGTGCTTGTTCTTGACCGAAGCGAACTGGTCGTTCGGAACGAATCCGATGCCGTTTACTACGCAGTCGCATTCTTCCTTCCACTCTTCGCCTGTTTCGAAGTTCTTGATCATGCAGTAGCCGTCGCCGATCTCGGTGACAGAGCTTCTCAGATGTACAGGAACTCCCTTGAACGGCAGAGCCTCTCTCAGGAACGAGGAGTTGGCCAGGCATGTGCCAGGAGCTACGATGAGGTCGTCAAGGAACTCAACGACTACAGGCTTCTTGCCGGCGAGTACCGCGTCATAAGCGGCTTCGCAGGATGAAAGACCGCCGCCGAGGAAGACGATCTTCTTGTACTTCTTGGCCTTAGGTCCGATGAGGAGATCCGTGAATGTGATCGCCTTGTCGAATCCCTTGATGTTGAGAGCCTTAGGGAATGTACCTACCGATACGATAACGTCGTCGTAAGCCTTGAGCAGGGAATTGATGTCCGTGACTTCGGAATTGAGTCTGATATCGATATCCCACTTCTTGAGCTCTCTCTCGTACCACTTCATGAGTTGCTTGTCAGCATCCTTGAAGGACATTGCGGAAGCTGTGTTGTACAGACCGAAGATCTTGTCGCTCTTCTCGAATACGACAGGGTTGTGGCCTCTCTTCTTGAGTACCAGAGCCGCCTCGAGTCCTCCGAAGCCCGCGCCTACGATGGCGACCTTCTTAGGCTTGTTGGTAGGAACGATCTTGTACTTGTTGTGCTGCATCGTCGAAGGTGTCAGAGCGCAGCGCGCCAGCTGGAGCGAGTCGAACAGAGGCTGTGTGTTAGCAGTGTGTTTCGACTTGGCGAAGTTGAAGCATGCGTTATGACATCTGATGCAAGGCTTGATCTCTTCTTCTCTGTCCTCTTTGATCTTGGTTACCCACTCAGGGTCAACGAGGTTCTGACGGGCGATTCCGAGAGCGTCGATCTCACCCTTCTTGATAGCCTTCGCTGCGAACTTGATGTCCATCTTTCCTGCGCAGACTACAGGCTTGTCAGTGAACTTCTTGATGTGAGCTACGTCTTCGAAGTTGCAGTTGTCAGGCATGTAGACAGGCGGGTGAGCCCAGTACCACGCGTCGTATGTACCGTTGTCGCAGTTGAACATGTCATATCCCATGTCGCCGAGGTACTTGATGGCCTTTTCGGATCGTCCGAACTCTTCGAATTCTTCGCCCGGCTGTGCGCCCTGGAGCCAGCCCTTTGTCTTGGATACTACGGAGTATCTCAGAGCAACAGGGAAGTCCTGTCCGCATTCTCTCTTGATGGCCTGTACGATCTCGACCGGGAATCTGAATCTGTTCTCGAACGAGCCGCCGTACTGGTCGGTTCTGTAGTTCATGTTAGCAAGAGTGAACTGGTCGAGGAGGTAACCCTCATGTACGGCATGGATCTCAACGCCGTCAACGCCCGCGTCCTTGCACATCTTGGCTGTCTTCGCGAAAGCTTCTACCATTTCTTGGATCTCCTGGATGGTCATCATTCTCGACTTGATCGAAGGATACCATCTGTTAGGAGTCTCTCCTGCGGAAGCGCAGCAGTATTCGATGTCTACGAAAGGCTTGGCGACCGCGCCGAATGCTTTGTTTTCGAGCATCTTGACGAACATGTCATTGATAGCCATCGAGCGTCCGAATCCGCCTGCGAGCTGGATGAACAGCTTGGAGCCTGTCTTGTGGAACTCAGGCATCCACTCAGCGAGATCCTTGAACATCTTCTTGTTCTGATAGAGCCATCTTCTTCCCATCGTGTCTCTGACGCACTGCATGCCCGGGAGTACCAGACCTACGCCATCCTGAGCACGGCCGAGAATGTGATGAGCCGCCTCTTTGTCGAAGTGGCAAGGCTCGAGCCAGCCGAACAGGGATGTTCCGCCCATGGAAGTCTGTACGATCCTGTTAGGAATTTCTACGTTGCAGATCTTCCAAGGAGTGAATAGAGGTTCATATTCTTTTTTCATTAATTATCCCTCCCTAAAGAAACAAAAAATAACTTCCCTCATTACTTGCTATTGATAAAATGCACACCAAAAAACCGGATGCTATATATCAGTTTCATTTTAGAACAAGGGCCTTTTTTAGTCAATTGAATAATGCCCGTAAAGGGCGATTGTGAAGAACATCACAGGGCCTGCATTCAATAAAAGGAAATAATATGGTAAAATACCTTTTATGAAACAGGACTGACCGGGACTGACCGCGTTTGCGGGATGAAAAATGAAGGTGCGCGACATGGCTTACGATTTTACAATAAAAACATTTACTGAAGAACGCGCTTATCACAATACGGCCATAATGGTATACCTTAAGGCTGTGAAAGCAGTTCTGGGAGAGGTGGATGTAACAATAGGCAATTCCCTCAATCAGGGCTACTACAGTTACATCAACAAAGGCGGCGCCAGACTGACAAAGTCCGATATCCACAAGATCCGGGATACTATGAAAAAGTTTGTCGACCAGGATCTGGAACTCGTGATCGAAAACGACAATGTCGCTCACGCTATGATGAAATGGAACTCTCTCGGATATCCTGAGAAGGCGAGGCTGCTTGCCGGAAGACCCGAAGACGAGACTGTCGAGATTGTCAATCTGCGCAATTACAGAAACTGCATGTACACGGTGCTCCTGCCGTCTGCGGGCTACATCAACCTTTTTGACCTGAGACCGTACAGGAACGGTCTGCTTCTGAGACTGCCTAACGCGCTGCACGGACAGAGCATCCCTCCTTACAGGGATGACGATAAGCTGTATGAGGCTTACGCCGAGTGCAGACGCATGCGCAAATATACCGGAATAGAATACCTTGCCGACATGAACGAGGCCATCAGAAACGGCAAGGCGGACGATATCATCAGGGAAAGCGAGTGGATGCAGGCAAGGCAGCTCGAGGAATACGCCACGAAGATCGTTGAGGAGCATAAGAAGGTCGTCCTGATCGCCGGACCGTCGAGCAGCGGCAAGACCACTACCGCAAAGAGGCTGTGCCTTGAGATCAGCAGGCTCACAAATGAGGATCCGCTGTATCTCGGCACCGATGATTATTTCGTGGAGAGAGGCATGACTCCTCTCGGCCCTGACGGAGAGCCGGACTTTGAAGGTCTGGGCGCGGTCGACCTGCCCCTGTTCAACAGACAGATGGAGGATCTGCTCGCGGGCAAAGAGGTGGACATGCCTGAATTCGACTTCATAAACGGCACAAAGGTATTCGGAAAGCGCATCACAAAACTGAAAGAGAATCAGATCATGGTGATCGAGGGCATTCACAGCCTTAACGACATAATGACCCAGAACATACCAAGATCGGATAAGTTCAAGATATACATAAGCCCGCTGACTCAGATCGCGGTTGACAGGCATAACAGACTATCCACTGCAGACGCGAGACTCCTGAGACGCATGGTAAGGGACAATCAGTTCAGAGGCTACAATGCCGAGGCGACGCTCAAGGCCTGGCCTAAGGTAAGGGCGGGAGAGAGCGTTAACGTATTCCCGTACAGCTCATCCGCGGATGTGGTGTTCAATTCGAGCACGGTCTACGAGACAAATCTCCTGAAGACTTACGCGGAGCCGCTCCTCACGGGGATCGGTGAGTCCAGCGAACAGTATGCGGAAGTACAGCGCATACTCAGTTTCATGAAATACTTCGACAAGATAGAGTCGGACGAGGCGGTCCCGGACAACTCGATACTGAGAGAATTCATAGGCCCGCGCAAATAAAACGGGCAATCTGAACGAAAGGGTATTAACGAAAGGGTATTACTGATAATGAAAAATATTTTTACTGAAGAACGTGAGATCAAAAGACCTACGATCTGGCACGCGCTGATATCGATGCTCGGACTGATCGCTGTGATGATGATAGGCATCGTCGGATTCGGAGCCGATCCGCACGTCCCGATGTTCATTGGAGTCATCATCACATCTATAGTCAGCATGACGCTCGGCTACAAGTGGTCGGACATAGAGGGCATGATGATAGACGGCATATCCAAGGCGATGCAGTCCGTGCTGATACTCGCCATAGTGGGCATGATGATAGGAGCGTGGCTTCTGTCGGGCACAATACCGACAATGATTTATTATGGCCTGAGACTTCTTTCACCAAAGATCTTCCTGATAGCCGCAGTGCTGATCTGCTCTATCACATCGCTGGCGACGGGCACATCATGGGGAACCATGGGAACGATGGGACTCGCTCTGATAGGCATCGGAGCGGGACTCGGAATGCCTGTCGGTCCTACGGCCGGAGCGGTCATCTCGGGAGCGTATTTCGGAGACAAACTTTCGCCGCTGTCAGATACGACGAATCTGGCGCCGGCCATGGCGGGCACGGACGTTTTCACGCATGTCAAATACATGCTCAAGTCCACACTGCTGGCATACGCGATATCTCTCGTATTCTTCGGGATCTACGGATTCATGCATGTCTCGTCAGGTTCGGTCGACAGCTCTCAGGCGGTAGTGATAATGGAGGGCATAAGAGACAACTTCAACGTTAGCCCGATCCTTCTGCTGCCACCGCTGGTCGTCATACTTGCCATAGCGTTCAAGGTGCCGGCTATACCGGGCATTACGCTCGGGTTCATCACGGCGCTGATACTCGCGCCGTTCTGCCAGCAGGGAGTCACGGTCGGAGCGATGCTCGATGTCGCACTCAACGGATACGTATGTGAAACAGAGCTTGAGTCTCTCAACGACCTGCTCTCATCGGGAGGCCTGCTGAACATGGCGTTCTCGATCCTGATGGTCATGATGGCGATGATGTTCGGAGGCATCATGGAGGGAACGCGCCAGATGGAGGTCATAATCGAGGCCGTTCTCAAGGTAGTCAAGGGTCCTGCGGCGCTCATCGGGGCTACGGAGGTCACATGCATCTTCGCCAACGCGATAATGGCAGAGCAGTACATCTCGATCCTTATACCGGGCCGCATGTTCGCGCCGGCTTACAGAGAGAAGGGTATCCATCCGAAGAGCCTGTCCAACGCGCTCGAATCGGCAGGCACAGTAACTTCCTGCCTGATCCCGTGGAATACCTGCGGAGTATTCATTGCCTCAAACCTGGGCGTGAAGTGGTCGCAGTACGCGCCGTGGGCGGTATTCAATTACACCATGCCTGTACTTTGCTTCGTACTGGCAATTTTCGGAGTGACAGTGACTATGATGACACCTGAGGAGCAGAAAAAAGCAAATAAAGGAGAACTCGTATGAAAAATAATAAAAAGGGCGGAGCGACAGTATACCTTGTCATCATAATGCTGCTGCTTATCGCTATCGCGGGACTGTATGCAAGACTCAACTGGAAGCGTTTCAAAGCGGAAACGAGTTTTGCTTTAACTATGATAGGCATCGTCGTCGTGCTGCTGCTGGTGATCTTCTTCCTGATAAGGCACAGCATCAGAAAGGCCAGAAAAGAGAAAGAGAAGGAAAAGGCCAGGCGCGAAAGGGAACAGTTCGAGTCTGAGATCACAAACGCGGGCAGCGCTCAGGATACGACGGAAAGCGGCGGATCCGGGACAGCTGACGCCGGCGAAGAAGCCGGTAATGCAGATGATCAATTGAATAAGGAAGATCAAAATGAGTAAGGTCCTGATCATAGGCGGATCGCGTGGGATAGGCGCTGAGGCTGTCAGGCTGTTCAGAAATGCCGGCCACGAGGTCGTGTTCACTTACCACAAGTCAGAACTCGACGCGGACGCGCTCAGGCAGGAGACGGGAGCGACACCGGTACGCTGCGACGTCAAGTATTCCGATTCCGTACGTATCGCTGTAGACAAGGTCGTGAGCGTCCTGGGGCAGATCGATGTACTGATATGCAACGCCGCGATAGCCGACTTCAGCCTGATAAACGAGATAAAGGAGAGCAGGTGGGAGGAGATCATCGACACCGACCTGAACGGAGTCTTCTATTGCGTAAGGTACGTGCTGCCGTCGATGATAAGCCGCAAGAGCGGCTGTATCATCACTGTAGGCTCGATGTGGGGGCAGGTGGGCTCCTCATGCGAAGTCGCGTATTCGGCGGCTAAGGCGGGCGTTATCGGGCTCACAAAGGCACTTGCGAAAGAGGTCGGGCCATCCGGTATCAGAGTCAACTGCGTTTCTCCGGGAATGATAGATACGGACATGAACGCCTCTGTAGATGAGGCGTCCGTTAAAGCCATAGCAGAGGATACTCCGCTGTGTAGGACGGGCAGTCCGGGTGAGGTGGCAAAGACCATGCTCTTCCTGGCATCGGATGACGCGTCGTTCATCACCGGGCAGGTGATAGGGGTGAACGGCGGACTGATCATATAACAGACGCCGGATGTCACCCGCCACAACGAAGTAGGCGGCGTGTTCCATATTCGACCATCAGTGGTGGGTCACGATCTCCCACTGATGATCTCAGGAGCTGAAGCTCCCGGCGTCTGTTGACGGCGTCGCTCGCTCCAATCAAGCAAGCTTGTTGGAGCTTTGCTCCTGGTTTAAACAGCTGTTAAGACGGGCCCTTTGGGGCCCGTTTCCATATCTTGTGGCATACTTAAGCCGGTGACACAAGCATAAAAAATGTAAAGATATCTTTACCTACATATTGTGCAAAAATGTAAAGCAGACACTACATATTGTGTCTGCTTTTTAATTTTCGATTTGTAAAGGCTACTTTACACAAAATAGTGGGGGAAACATAACAAAAAATAAGGTATTTTGTTTGAAGGGTGGGGAAAAGTGGGGTAAAATTTACTTGACAATCCACCTAACAGTATATGGACAAGAGGGCGCAAAGCCCGGGATTTCAAGGAAAAGATGTTTTTAGGCACATATCTGAACAAAATAGACGATAAAAACCGCATGGCGGTCCCTGCGAAGTTCAGGGATCAGCTGGGCGGCAAGTGCATGCTCACGAAGGGCTTCGATGAATGCCTCTACATCTACAAGATGGAGGACTTCGAAGAGATGGCGGCAAAGATCGCCGCGCTTCCGCAGTCTGACGCGGATTTCCGTGAGTTCATCAGAGACTTCTTCGGAAACTCGGAGCTTTGCGAACTCGATGCCCAGGGCAGGATCAAGATACCGCAGAACCTCAGAGAGTACGCGCGTATCAGCAAGGACCTTGTCACCACGGGCGCCATGAACAAGGTGGAGGTCTGGAGCGCTGAGGCAAAGGCGGACTTCGACATAGCCAAGAAGATGAAGGACAAGAAGTTCACCGATAAGCTCAAAGAGTACAGCATCTGAGGGAAACATCATGGAATTTGAACACGTACCCGTACTGTTTAACGAAGTGATGGAGGCCCTGAACATAAAGCCGGACGGCATCTACGTCGACGGGACGCTGGGAGGCGGCGGACATTCCGAAGGGATCTGCCGGAGGCTCACGGAAGACGGGATGCTGATAGGGGTGGACAGAGACCGTGAGGCTCTGGCCGCCGCGGAGCGAAGGCTCGAAGGCTACAGCTGCGGAAAGAGATTCGTACACGCCAACTACAGCGATACCGAAGCGATCGCGGCAGCCGCCGGAAGCAAGGTGCAGGGCATACTCCTGGATCTGGGAGTCAGCTCTTACCAGCTGGACAATCCGGAAAGAGGCTTCTCATACATGCAGGACGCTCCTCTCGACATGAGAATGGACGACACGGACAGGCTCACCGCTTACGACATAGTAAACGGATACTCCGCCGCAGATCTTACAAGGATCATCAGGGATTACGGAGAAGAGCGCTGGGCGGCAAGAATAGCGGAATTCATAGTCAGGGAACGCGCGTCATCACCGATAGGGTCGACCGGAAGGCTGACAGAGGTGATAAAAGCGGCGATACCCGCTAAGGCCAGAAGGACCGGACCGCATCCCGCGAAAAGGACCTTTCAGGCGATAAGGATAGAAGTAAATGACGAGCTCGGTCATCTGAGGGAAGCAGTAGAAAAGCTCCCGGACCTGCTCGACAGCGGCGGAAGGATAGCGGTCATAACATTCCACTCACTGGAGGACCGCATCGTAAAGACGGAGTTCGAGAGAAGACTCGACCCGTGCACTTGCCCGAAGGAATTCCCGGTATGCGTCTGCGGCAAAGTAGCCGACGTAAAGAGGGTGACCAGAAAACCGGTGATTCCGACGGAAGAGGAAACAGAAACAAATCCAAGAGCCAGAAGCGCGAAGCTGAGGGTGCTCGAGAAGTTATAGCTTAAAACACACTTTCAGGACACGGGAACCATGAAGACGAGAGAAGAGAGGATCAGAGAAGACAGGATCAGGGCAGACAGAAAGAGCGCCGTCAGGATCCTGACCGTAATAATGATAGGCGTATTCGTACTTGTCGGTATGAGATCTTACGCTGCTATAATCCAGCACGAAAACAACGTTCTCATGGAGCAGAACGAATACATCCAGGCCGAGATCGACTCACTCAGCAGCCAGATCACCGAGGAGACCAAGGTGACCAGGATCGAGGAGGTCGCGACGCAGCAGTACGGAATGGTATACCCGACCGCCGACAACTGCGTAGTTCTGATCGCCGGGGAGGTCGCAGCGAACAACCTCGCTTCCGTGATAAGGAGTGAAGCATATAATTGATACAAGGCACTCGCCTGAATGTGCCACTGACCCGGTGACGGCTCGGTGGCATTTTTTATAGAAACAAGGCGACTAAATACAGTATTTACCTTTAAACGCCGGCACAATATGTGGTATACTATATCCGTATGTGTATGTTTAAATGAGGAAGTATGGACGCTAATTCAAAGAGAGATAAGAAAAGGGAAAAAATAAGGAAGAGAGCCCTCGAGGACGATCCGGGCATCATCACCTCAAAGAACCGCAACAGGCTTGCGGTTGGTTTTGGCATACTGCTGCTGGTTTTGTTTGCGCTGATGCTCAGGATGGGCTACTGGCAGATATATAAATCCGATGAACTCAGACGCATGGCGGCTGACATGCAAAAGGTAGACACTGAGATCGATCCCGTCAGGGGCGCCATCTACGACTCGCGCATGAACACTCTGGCCGAGTCGGTGACCGAGTATGAGCTATACGCGTATACGCAGTTCATTTATAAAGATGAAGGTATAAGCAACGACGACAAGGCGAAGACCATCCTCAACCTCTCGGAGATCACCGGCAAGGACGCCAAAAAGATAAAGGCGCTGCTTGAGGGTGAAGAGAACCTGGTGCTCGTAGCCGGAGGTCTTACCAGAGAACAGGTCGAAAAGGCTGAAAAAGCCTTTGGCAGCAACGTGGTCATCAAAACCAAGCCTTCCAGGTATTATCCGAACGGTCCTTTCGCGGCCCAGGTCCTGGGAGGAGTCAATTCTGACAATGTCGGACGCTCCGGCCTTGAATATGAATACAATTCAGAGCTTGCCGGAGTAAAGGGAAGAGCCGTCAGGGTGACTGACAACAACGGTGATACGCTTTCGAGCGGCAAGACAAGATACTACAAGGCGCAGGACGGATACAGCATAGTGACAACGATAGATTCCGTCATACAGCACTTTGTTGAGGATGCTCTTGAGACAGGTATGGAAAGAACGGGAGCCGATGCCATCACGTGCATCGTGATGGAGCCAAAGACCGGAAACATACTGGCAATGGCCACGACTCCGGAATACGACCCGAACGATTCATCTAAGCCTTCGGATCCCGCTGAGCTCAAGGAATTCGAAAAGATGAGCGACGCTGAGAAAACGGAATATCTCAGTAACATGTGGAAGATAAACGCAGTCAGCGACATATATGAGCCGGGCTCCACGTTCAAGCTGATAGCCGCGGCTGCGGCCCTTGAATCGGGAAGCGCGACAGACAAGTCGAGATATGACTGCACGGGCGGCATCGCCGTAGACAACTACTATCTGCACTGCCTGTATACTCACGGCGTACAGTCGCTCAAGGAGGCCGTCGGACACTCGTGCAACCCTGCGCTCGCGCAGGTCGCTCTGGACATGGGCGCCGACACCTTCTACAACTACATCGACCTGTTCGGGTTCAACGATCAGACAGGAGTGGATCTTCCGGGCGAGGGCCTGTCGATCGTAAAGGATCCTGAAACGATGAGCGATGTCGATCTCGCCACTACGGGATACGGACAGGGCATCGCCGTGACGCCGATACAGATCCTCAGCGCGGTCAACAGCTTCGGAAACGGCGGAGTCCTCATGAAGCCTAAGATCGTCAGCAGGATAGTTGACTCAGAGGGCAATACCGTCAAGGAGATGAAGGACGTTTCCGTACGCCAGGTGGTTTCGGAAGAGACCGCTGATAAGATGTGCGATATCATGGAATACTACGTATCCGACGCGGGCGGCACCACGGCATACGTGCCGGGCTACAGGGTCGGAGGCAAGACCGGTACGGCCAACCGCGCGGTGGGCGGAACCTACAGCGCGGCCACCAACACGTCTTTCGTGGTCATGGCGCCTATGGATGACCCGGTCATCTCCATGATCTGTATAGTCTACAGGCCTACAAAGATGGAATACGGCGCGTTCACAGCCGGACCTATCGTCAAGGAGATCACAGAGAAATCCCTTCAGTACTTGGGCGTTGAGCGTAAGTACACCGCAGAAGAAGAGAAGGCAGCCAGGAAAGAAAAAGTCGAGGTCCCTGATATCACCGGCATGGACAGCCTTGACGCGATAAGGAACATCGAATACAACAACTTAAAGTATACGGTTATGCCTGAAGATCTTGACGGACAATCGTTCGTAGTCGTCGATCAGTATCCTAAGGCAGGAACCAAGGTAGATAAAGATTCAGTAGTATATATTTACAGCGAATAGAATGGTAAACACTCACGGAACAACAGCATACGCTCTTATAGCGGCAATAGCGTTCGCGGTCTCGATGCTGGCGACGGCCCGCATGATACCGTTCATGAAGCAGAAGCAGTTCGGACAGTTCATCAGAGAAGAAGGCCCGGAGGCGCATCTCAGCAAGGCGGGGACGCCTACGATGGGAGGCATCGCTTTCATACTCGGCATCACGGTCGCCATCATAGTCAGCATGTTCATGCCGGGAAGCGACGCGATGGGAAAGATCGCGATACTTCTCAGCATGTACGCGTTCGGGGCGATAGGCTTTCTGGACGATTTCAACAAGGTCGCCAAAAAGCAGAACGAGGGGCTGACGCCAAAGCAGAAGCTTGTACTGCAGGCCGCGTTCGGACTGGCCCTGGCGATATTCATGATGTCCAAGGAAGGCACGGCCATGTACATCCCGTTCGTCCGCAAGACGGTCGACATAGGCATACTGTACATCCCGTTCGTCGTGTTCATAGAGATAGCGATGGCCAACGCGGTAAACCTTACTGACGGTCTTGACGGACTGGCTTCAAGCAACTCCGCCATAGTAGCCTGCACTTTCGCGATAATAGGCATGAGCGTGCGCGGAGGCAATGAGCCGATGGCGGTCGCGGGGCAGGCGGTCTTCGGAGCGCTGATAGGATTCCTCATGTACAATCACTATCCGGCAAAGACATTCATGGGCGATACCGGCTCAATGGCGCTGGGCGGCGTGCTGTCCGCCATGGCGATAGTGGGACACATGGAGTGGCTGCTGCCGATCGCGGGACTTATATACGTCATAGAAGCATTGTCCGTGATCATACAGGTCACGTACTTCAAGAAAACAGGCGGCAAGAGAGTGTTCAGGATGGCGCCGATACACCACCACTTCGAACTCGGCGGATGGCACGAGACAAAGGTGGTAAAGGTGTTCTGCGCGTTCACTTTCGTATGCTGCGTCATAGCGTATCTCTCAGTAAGATAAGGGGAAGATACAGGTAAGATAAATCAAGTAAGGGTAAAAGATAATGGAAAGAGGAAATAAATACAAACAGCAATTAAAAGGTAAAAAGGTACTGGTCATAGGTCTGGGCAAATCCGGCAAGGCTGCCGCAAGGGCCCTGAACGAGGCCGGAGCTGCCGTTTACGTACAGGATTCTAAAACACAGGACAAACTGGACACACAGTTCATACAGTACATGCAGAACGAAGGCATCGTGTCATATCTGGGATGCGTTCCGGAAGACATGACGGCTTTTGACATGCTGGTGCTTAGTCCGGGAGTCCCGCCGACATTGGATTATATAGAAAAAGCGCGCCGCGCGGGCATAGAGATAACAGGCGAGCTGGAGCTGGCCTACAGGCTCGGTGAGGGGCAGTTCATCGCCATCACCGGCACGAACGGAAAGACCACCACAACGACGCTTGTTGGGGAGATCTTCAAGGCTTCAGGCCGCGAAACAGCCGTAGTCGGCAACATCGGCAGCCCGGTAGTGGCAGAAGCCGCGGGAAGCCCGAAAGACAAGTGGCTGGTCACAGAGGTATCGTCGTTCCAGCTTGAGACGACCGAGAGCTTCAGACCTGTCGTTTCGGCCATACTAAACCTGACGCCGGATCACCTGAACAGGCACGGCACGATGGAAGCGTACGGCGCCGCCAAGGCGCGGGTAGCGGCAAATCAGACGGCTGACGACTTCCTGATCATCAACCTTGACGATCCGCAGGCATACGCGCTCGCTAAGGACACCGCCGCGACCGTAATACCGTTCAGCAGAAAGACAGTCCCGGCTGCCGGAGCGTATCTTGACGGCAGCGTGATAAAGCTGAAGGACCTTGACGGGACTGAGCATTCCATATGCGACAGGTCCGAACTCAGGATAATAGGCGATCACAACGTAGAAAACGTGCTCGCCGCCGCGGCGATAGCTTTCTTCGCGGGCATCGATCCGGAAGTCATATCTGCCGCTGTCAGGGAGTTCCCGGGTGTAGAGCACAGGATAGAGTTCTGCGGGAATGTCGACGGCGTCGATTACTACAACGACTCTAAGGGCACAAACGTCGATGCCGCAGTGATAGCGCTGAAAGCGCTTAAGGACGGCGTGATACTCATAGCCGGCGGCGACGGAAAGAGCCAGGATTTTACAGATCTGGCGAAACACTTTGACGGATGCGTAAAGGCGCTGATACTCCTGGGAAGGGACGCGCCGGTCATAGAGGAAGCCGCGAAAAGGACGGGATTCACCGATATATATAACTGCAAGGACATGCCTGAATGCGTACGCAAGGCGGCGGAGATCGCGGGAACCGGAGACAAAGTACTGCTTTCGCCGGCGTGCGCGAGCTGGGACATGTACGATAATTTTGAACAGAGAGGCAGACATTTCAAGCAATGCGTAAAGGAGATGCTGAAGTAAAAAACAAAATGACCAGAGCTGAGAAGGCTGAGATGCGAAGAGCGATCAGACGTGAGAGGCGCGGGCAGAACAAGACCGGTGTCGCGAGCGTGACCGATGAGGCAAAAAGCTTCGGACGCGGACTCGGAAGGGTAGTGAGCGGCTACGATTTCGTCGTGGTCGTCCTTGTTGTACTGCTTTCGCTGTTCGGCATAGCGATGGTATTCAGCGCGGGTTATTATCAGACGATAAACTCGGCGGACCCTAACCCTACATATTATTTGTTCAGACAGGCTCTTTGGGTCGCTTCGGGACTGTTTATAATGCTGATAGTAGCTAACATCGACTACCATATATACATGAAGGTCTCAACTGTCATCCTGCTCGGAAGTGTCGGACTGCTTACAGCTGTTATCCTTACGAGTTCAACGGTCGGCGGCGCGCAGAGAGGACTGGGTGTGATAGGCGTAACGCCGAGTGAGTTCTGCAAGGTAGCCATGATAGTTTTCACGTCATGTTATCTGATAAAGGATCCTTCAAACATACGCAGTCTGAAGGGACTTGCCGTGCTGCTCGTCGTAATGGGACTGCATTTCTTCCTGATCGTAGCGCAGCCTAATCTGTCGACGGCTATTGTACTGGTGGCGATCATGATATCCATCATGCTCGTAGCGGGACTCAATTACCTGTTCCTCGCGCTGCCTCTGGGAGGGGCCGTTGCCGGCTACTTCTACATAATCACAGCCAAGGTGCCTGAACACTGGTACACCAGGATCACAAGTTTCCAGGATCCGTTCGCGGACAGACAGGGTACCGGATATCAGGTGACACAGGGACTCATAGCGCTGGGCAACGGAGGCCTTAAGGGCCTCGGCTTCGGACGCAGCGTCGCCAAGACACTGTACCTTCCGGACCCTCAGAACGACTTCATCCTTGCCGTTCTGGGCGAGGAACTCGGCTACATAGGCTTTATCGTACTGATGCTGGTATACATAATACTTCTCTGCAGACTCTTCATGGTCGCTCTGAAGGCGAAGGACAGACTGGGATTCTACCTCGCAACCGGAGTAGGCGTAATGCTCGGCCTGCAGGTGATAATCAACGTAGCGGTCGTCACATCGTCAATGCCTGCCACAGGCATCACGCTCCCGTTCATCAGTTACGGAGGTACGTCGATGTGGTCGTTCATGATAGCGATGGGCATAGCACTGAATGTCTCAAGAAAGCGGGGGCCTGTTAAGAGATGAAGATAGTACTGACAGGGGGCTGCACGGGCGGCCACATATATCCGGCGCTTGCGATAGGAGACAAATTCAGGGCAGAGGATCCGTCCTGCGAAGTCATTTACATAGCTAAGGGCGAGGACCTGGAACGTCAGATAATCCCGGATCACGGCTATGAGCTTTATGAAGTCGACTCCACATGGTTCGACAGGGGCAATCCCAAAAGACTCGCGACCACCATCAGGAGGACGCTGAACGGCAGACGCGACGCCATCAGAATAATGAAAAAGTTCAGGCCCGACGCAGTCATAAGCACGGGCAGTTTTGTGAGTGTGCCGGTAGTCCTTGCGGCGCAGAAACTCAATATACCGGTCTACATCCACGAGCAGAACGGGTTCCCGGGCGTTTCCAACAGACTTGCGGCGGCAAAGGCCAGGAAGGTGTTCCTCGGATTCGAATCCGCGCGCGAGTATTTCAAAAGACAGGACAATATCATCTACAGCGGAAACCCGGTAAGGTCGGATTTCGCCGGCAGAGACAAGGCCGATGACAGGAAAGCCCTGGGCTTACCGGCTGACGATCTCGTGATAGTGGTCTTTGGCGGGAGCCTGGGTTCTGAAACGACCAATCAGGTAGGGGAAGCCCTTGCCAGGGAGTATGCCGGAAAAGACGGATACACTGTCATCTGGGGCACGGGCAGGGAATACCACGAAGAGATAAAAGCCAGACTGGCTGACGAAGGCTTTGCTCCGGACAACGTAAGGATCAGCGCGTATATAGCCGACATGCCGGCCTATCTTTCGGCATGTGATCTGATAATCAGCAGGAGCGGAGCTCTTTCCACAGCGGAGACGACGATGGCCGGAAGAGCGGCCATATTCATCCCTTCTCCTAACGTGACGGCCGACCACCAGTATTACAACGCGAAGGCGGTGGCTGACGCGGGCGGAGCCGTGATAGTCCGGGAAGGAAAAGATATCACGGGCAGAGTCCTAAGCATAGTAAGAGAACTCGACGCTGACAGGGACTCGATAAGCGAGATGTCGGAAAAAAGCAGAAAAGCCGCGCCTACCGAGGCTACGGACATAATATACAGAACGGTCGTTGAGACCTGCAGGTAAGACTTGGAAGAAGATATTAAAGAAACCACAGTAGTTAATAAAGAGGAGATCGAAGCGGAAGCGGAAGCGGCAAACGACGCCGTTGAGGATACGAACGCGAAGACAGTGACAGCAGACCCGGTATCTGATGATATCGAGTACACTTTGATTGCTCACGAAGTCCCGGATCTTACTGTACCGGTACCGGTCCTTCGTCAGGTGGAAGCAGGGATATATCCCGCTGAAACAGAAGAAGCGGAGGAGGAATCACCTTCGGAGGAGACTGGAGCAGCGGAAGAGAAAGATCCTTCGGAAGAGACTGGGGAGACTCAGGAGGAAACAGCTGCGAAAGAGGAAGGAGCCGCGCAAGAGGAAGCTGCCGACGGAGAGACTGAGGCTGAGGAGAACGCCGAGGCCGGATACGGCCTTCCTGAGGGTCATGAGGAAATGGGCGAGCTGTCTGAAAGGATACAGGCCCGCCGCCGCTACCACGAAAGGAAAAAGCGCAAGTTCAGGACAAGATTCTATGTGATCCTGTCGGTGATCATAATAGGCACGTTTTTCCTGCTCCTTTCGCTCTCAAGCATATTCACTGTCGATTCGATAGAGGTGAAGGGAAACAAGCACTATACCGCAGAAGAGATAATAAACATGGGGCACGCGACTCCGGGACGCAATCTGTTCTACAGCCTCAACAAGCAGGAAACAGAAGAATATCTTCTGCAGAACCCTTACATAGAAAGCGCGACGGTATCGCGTAAACTGCCGTCGACCATGGTGATAAAGGTCAAGGAAAGGACCGAAAAGATCGCCTTCAGATACGATGACGACTATCTGATCATGGATGCCGGGGGCATACTTCTGAAGAAGACCAGAAACGCCCCTAAGACCACGCTCGTTGAGGGCATCGTCGTCAATAAGATCAAGCTGGGCGAGAAGATCGGCACAGAGAAGCCGAAGCTGATGGACCAGGCTCTCGACTTGATCAAGGCGATGACGGCGGCAGACCTCTATTTTGTGAAAATAGACCTTTCAAGCGAGAAACAGATCAAGGCGTATATCTATGATACGCTGGTCGTTAAGACGGATTATGACACGCTGATGACCAATCTCAAGAACGGAAGACTGCATCTGGTGGTGGAGAAACTGTTCTCGGAGGGCATCGAAAGAGGCACCATAACATTCGAAGAAGACGGATCAGCCTCGTTCATGCCGGTCATCTAGTTTACAAGTAATTGTGTCTCGTCAAGCAAATAGCCCCTAAATGTTGTGGTTTTTTGCTGAAAACTAATGCATTGGGGTTTTTATTGTGTTACTATTACCATATATGTTTATAAGTATATTATTTTGAGGAGGACTTCATTATGGAATTTGTTTCCGACTTTGTTTCCGAACCGGACAATGCCGCGATCATAAAAGTTGTCGGTATCGGCGGCGGCGGATGCAATGCCATCAACCGCATGGTTGATGCCGGACTGCAGGGCGTCACATTCATCGGCGTCAATACAGACAGACAGGCACTTTCAAGATGCAAGGCTGAGATCAAGATCCAGCTGGGCGAAAAGATCACCGGAGGCCGCGGAGCAGGCGCAAACCCTGAGGTCGGCCAGAAGGCAGCTGAAGAAAGCATCGACGAAGTTATCGCAAACATCCAGGATGCTGACATGGTATTCATCACAGCCGGCATGGGCGGCGGTACAGGCACAGGAGCCGCGCCGATCATCGCAAAGGCATCCATGGACTGCGGAGCTCTTACCGTTGCAGTAGTTACCAAGCCTTTCACTTTCGAGGGAAAGAAGCGCTGGAACCGCGCGGCCAAGGGAATCCAGTATCTCAGCAATTTCGTTGACTCGCTCGTAGTCATCCCTAACGACAAGCTCATCGACACAAGCGAAAAGAACACCTCGATGCTCGAGGCATTCGCGATGGCAGATGACGTGCTCAGAAAGGGCGTACAGGGCATCTCCGATCTGATCTCCGAATACGGACTCGTAAACGTTGACTTCGCAGACGTAAGAACAGTCATGGAGGGCCGCGGTGTGGCTCACATGGGAGTCGGCGCAGGCGAAGGAGACGACAGGATCGAAGAAGCGATCCAGAGCGCAGTACACAGTCCGCTGCTCGAGACTTCAATCAGCGGCGCCAAGTCCATCCTGCTCTACGTTACGGGCGGATATGACATGGGAATGCTCGACATCAACACTATTGCTGACAGAGTACAGAGCGAGGCTGACGCAGACGCCAACATCATCTTCGGCGCTACCATCAGCGAGGATATGACAGACAAGATCTCCGTCACCATCATCGCGACGGACTTCGGCGGACGCACAGAGGGCATCGACGGAGTCAATATCGCTCCATCGCCTCAGAGAGATACTCTGGCAACAGCCACAAGAATAACCGTAGACGGTCTCGATGCCGTAGAGGTAGAGCTCAACGACCTCTTTGAAGACGGCCAGGCCGCTCCTGCGGAAGCTGACGAATTCGACATCCCTGAATTCCTTAAGTAAGCCGGAAGATCCGACCCGGCCGCATTGCCATGCTTATCAGGATAACATCCGGAGACAACAGCAGGATCAGACTCGTCAGAAAGCTGGCGACCCGCAAGGGCCGCGTGACTGAGGGGCGCTTTGCCGTAGAGGGCAGAAATCTCGTCAGCGAGGTGATAGAAAGAGGCCTCGATGTCGACTTCATAATGATACCTGCCGGCGCGGCAGAAGACGCTCCCGGATTCATAAGGGACTGCATCGATTCTCCTGACATGACCGTCTGCGAGGTGCCGCTCCGCGAGTTCGCGGGGCTCACTGACGCGGAAAACGGCATAGGCATGCTTGCGGTTGTAAAGCTTCAGGAACATGGCCCTGAGATCCTTGACGGTCTCGGTGCCGGTGACAACATCCTGGTGCTCGACCGCATACAGGATCCGGGCAACATGGGAACCCTTATAAGGACTGCAGTCGCCGCGGGCTATAAGGCCATTATCGCGATGAGCGGCACGGTGGACATATATTCACCTAAAGTGCTGCGTGCGACTGCGGGCATGGTGTTCGAGATACCGGTCATTTACGTGCAGGGATATGAGACCCTGAAAAGCATTCTGAGCAAATCGGACAGAAAGACAGTCGTAACTGCCGTAGACGGCGGCGTGCCGTACTACGAAGAGGATCTCAGCAGGGGCATAGCCCTTATCATAGGCAATGAAGGAAGCGGAGTATCGGCGCCCGTCGTGGAGATGGCGGACGTGAAGGTTACGCTTCCGATGAAGGGAAGGATAGAGTCGCTGAACGCGGCGGTCGCTGCGGCGATACTGATGTATGAGGCCGTACGCGGCAGAGAAGGATAAGACACAACGCGAGGTAAGAAAACGCGAGGTAAGAAATGGAAAAGAATAAAGCCGACGTAATAATATGCGGATCGAATTATGTGCTTTCGAGTGAAAAGAGCGAGGAGCGCATCAAAGAGATCGCGAAGATGGTGGATGAAGAGCTCAGAGCCACGAGCAAGGCGCTCAATGTCAATCCAAATTACAAGGCTGCGGTACTGACAGCGCTCAATATCGCGGAGAAACTCATGGACAATACGGACATGACGCTCAAGCTCCAGACTGAGAACTATCAGCTCGACAACGATGTGAAGCACTACATCCAGCTGTGGGAGCAGTCGAAGAAGCAGGTCACAGACCTTAAGGACAAGATGTCCTCAGAGGTTGACAGACAGACCCAGAATTCCGAGGACCAGAAAAAGCTTCAGGAGAAGCTGGTAGAAATGGAAAACGCTTACTTCGATCTTCAGATGGAAAACGTCAATCTTAAGAACGAGCTCAAATCCATCAAAAGACTGAACAGCAGCGAAGATGAATTCTAAGATACTCACACTCCTTGAATTCAATAAAATAATAGGTCTGCTGCGCGAACAGGCGGGTTCGGGACTGGCAAAAGAGAGAATAGACAGCCTTGAGCCTATGACTAACGCGCGCATGGCTAAGGACGCACTAACGGAAACTACGGAAGCGGTTTCCGTTATTTCCTATAAGGGAAGCATTCCGATCGGAGAGATCGGAGACATAAGCGGCATAGTGTCCATGGCCAGGCGCGGCAGATGCCTCAGCATGAGGGAACTCCTGCAGATAAGGGTCAGCATAGCCTCATCGCGCCAGGTGAAGGCATTCCTCAAGACCGACATGCCTGAAGGTCTTAAGCTCATACCGGAGATAGCCGGACTGCTCGATCCCGTAACGAAGCTCGAGCAGGATATTTCGAGTGCGATAATAAGCGAAGACGAGATGGCGGACAACGCGTCACCGCAGCTGAGGGCGATACGCCGCGACATACGCAACAAGAACGATCTCATAAAGTCGCGCCTGCAGAAGATGATAAGTTCGGGTTCAGCCAAGACTCACCTTCAGGACGCGATAGTCACCATGAGAAACGGAAGGTACGTGATACCTGTCAAAAGGGAGTACATAAATCTCTTCCCGGGCATGGTGCACGACCAGTCCTCCACGGGAGCGACGCTTTTTGTTGAGCCGCAGTCAGTCGTCAATCTTAACAACGAGCTGAGGCAGCTCGAACTTGACGAGCAGGCGGAGATCACAAGGATACTTGAGCTCTTCAGCAGCAGAGTCGGCGAGCACCATCAGAGCCTGCTGAATGACCAGAAACTGCTGGCAGAACTCGATTTCATCAACGCCAAGGGTAAGCTTTCGTGCGGCATGGAAGGCGCTGAGCCGCAGCTGAACGAAGACGGAGTCATAGACATCAGGACAGGCCGCCATCCGCTGATACCGGCGGACAAGGTGGTGCCGATAAACGTCGAACTCGGACGTGATTTTACGACGCTTCTTATCACAGGACCAAACACAGGTGGCAAGACCGTCACGCTTAAGACGATAGGCTTGCTGTGCCTTATGGCTCAGAGCGGTCTGCACATACCGGCTGATGAAAAAAGCAGCCTGCCTGTCCTGAAGGAGGTATTCGCGGACATAGGCGACGAGCAGAGCATAGAGCAGAGCCTCAGTACGTTCTCGTCCCATATGAAGAACATCATTGAGATATTCGAAAACGCGGGAGAAGGCAGTCTGGTGCTGCTTGACGAGCTCGGAGCGGGCACGGACCCTCTTGAAGGCGCGGCGCTCGGCATAGCCGAGCTCGAAAGACTGAAGGAGGCCGGCGCTTTAGTGGCCGCCACCACGCACTACACTGAACTTAAGAAATACGCTCTTTCTACTCCGGGTGTTGAGAACGCGTCCATGGAATTCAATGTAGAGACACTCTCGCCGACATATAAGCTGAGAGTGGGGCTCCCGGGCAAGTCCAACGCCTTTGAGATATCCGAAAAACTGGGACTCGACAAGTCCATAATCGACAGGGCAGCCGAGCTTCTGGGAGAAGAGCAGCTTGAGTTTGAAGAGGCTGTCAGCAGGGTCGAGGCAGACCAGGCGAGGGCAGAAGAAAAGCTCGCGGAGGCGGGAAGAGAGATAGAAGCCGCCCACGAGGTAAAGACCGAAGCTGAAAAGGAACTCGCGAAGGCCAGGGATGAGGCCGCTAAGATAGTAGAAGAGGCCCGCCGCAAGGCCGGAGGCATGCTGAGAGACGCTCAGGGCACCATAGACGAGATCACCGCGGAGCTCAGAGATATACAGCGCAAAAACAAGAATGCCGGATTCAATGAGGGCCACATTGCGGGCGGAGCGGCTGACGGACGCAGAAAGCTGAGACAGGCGGAGAGCGCGCTCAAACCGGCCAAGGCGCCTCAGGTGGAGACCATACAGACCGGCAAGACTCCGGAGCCTCAGGACATCAAGGTGGGCATGAGAGTCAAGTACCTTAAGCTGGGGCAGACCGGTGATGTGGAGAGCCTGCCTGACTCAAGGGGCAACGTAAAACTGAGACTCGGCTCCATAAGGATGGACGTCAATATAAAGGACCTGGTCATAGCTGAGTCGGAGCCTCAGGGACATAAGGAGAAGAACAGAGCCAGATACGGAGACCTTTCATTCGGAAAGTCAAAGACCATAAAGACCGAGATCAATCTGATAGGCAAGAACCTTGAGGAGGCCTGCGATCTGGTGAACAAATACATTGACGATGCGTTCCTGGCGGGACTGAAGACCGTTCATGTTATACACGGACGGGGCGAGGGCATCCTCAGAAGCGGGATAAGACAGGAACTGTCGCGCAACAAGCACGTTAAGTCATTCAGGTCCGCTCCGTACAACGAGGGCGGTGACGGATGCACAGTAGTGGAACTTAAGGACCGCAAATAGCGGGAAATATAGTAAAAAAAGGTGCTATCTGTTATAATAATATGCCTGAGAATGATAGTGGCGAATAACTAATTACGGTAAAGGACTCAAAATGGTAGATTTCAAGGACATAATTGCAGAAAAAATATACGATGACGCGCTCGGACTCAGCAAGGACGAGATAAAGGACATGATCGAGATACCGGCTGACGAGAAGATGGGAGACTACGCGTTCCCGTGCTTCAGGCTTGCGAAGTCCCTTCGCAAGGCCCCGCAGCTCATCGCTGCGGACATCGCCGCCAAAGCCGGCGATTCTGAAGCATTCGCTAAAGTCGAGAACGTCAACGCCTATGTCAACTTCTTTATCAACAGAGCATATTTCGCGGGCGAAGTCGTAGATGAGGTGAATAAGCTCGGTTCCGGATACGGCAGGTCGGATTACGGACAGGGCCGCAAGGTCATAGTCGAGTATTCATCGCCTAACATAGCCAAGCCTTTCCATATCGGGCATATCAGGAGCACGGTCATCGGAAACGCTCTTTACAAGCTTTACGATGCCGTAGGCTATGATGTCACAAGGATCAACCATCTCGGGGACTACGGGACCCAGTTCGGCAAGATGATAGTCGCTTACCGCAAGTGGGGAAGCGAAGAAGAACTCGCTAAGGAGCCTATCAAGGCGCTTCTGGGCTATTACACAAGGTTCCATGAAGAAGCCAAAGAGCATCCTGAACTCGAGGATGAGGCAAGGGAGACATTCGTAAGACTCGAGGCCGGCGAACCGGCCGAGCTCGAGCTCTGGGAAAAGTTCAGGACTCTCAGCCTTGAGGAATTCAACCGCGTATATGACATGCTCGGCATAACATTTGATTCATATGCCGGAGAGAGTTTCTATTCCGACAAGATGCCGAGATTCATTCAGGAATTAAAGGACAAGGGGCTTCTTGAAGAATCGCAGGGCGCTCAGATCGTCGATCTGGAGCCTTACGGCCTCGGAGCCGCCATGATCACAAAGTCCGACGGTTCCAGCCTCTACGTAACAAGAGACATCGCGGCCGCCGTATACCGCAAGGAGCATTATGACTTCTATAAATGCATCTACGTGGTCGCCTCGCAGCAGAACCTGCACTTCAAGCAGTGGAAGAAAGTGCTGCAGCTGATGGGATACGAGTGGGAGAAGGACTGCGTCCACGTCCCGTTCGGTCTCGTGAGCCTCTCGGACGGCGATGACATCAAGATGATGTCGACGCGCGAGGGCAGGGTCGTCTTCCTTGAGGACGTGCTCAACACCGCGGTCGCCAAGACGGCCGAGATAATGCGTGAAAAAGACGTTCAGGGCGTAGATATAGACGAGGTCTCAAGGGAAGTCGGCATCGGAGCCGTCATCTTCCAGGAACTCTCCAACAATAAGATCAAGGACTATGTATTCTCGTGGGACAAGGTGCTCAACTTTGACGGCGAGACAGGTCCGTACGTACAGTACACACACGCGAGGGCGTCCAGCGTTCTCAGAAAGGCTGAGGCAGCCGGAGTAGACGTAAACAACCTTGGTGAGATCGACGCCGGATATCTCGGAAGCGACAGCGCTTATACTCTCGCGAAACTCATTTACAGGGTGCCTGAGGTAGTCGTTGAGGCGGCCGAAAAGTACGAGCCGTCCATAGTGACCCGCCACCTTGTGGATATCGCCCAGTCCTTCAACAAGTTCTATCATGACGAGCACATCCTGGTGGATGATGAGGCAGAGAGGAACGCCAAGCTGGCGCTGGTCAAGGCATCAAAGACAGTTATAGCGAATTGCCTGGGGCTGCTGGGAATAGCCGCTCCTGAGCGCATGTAAGGATAAATCGGATCACTGACAGCCGGACACGAAAGGAAGAACCAATGAAACTTCTGCTGACAACGATCAAGACTGACAATAAAAAGACCGATCTTGAACTCAAGTATCTGTACAGCGTGATCACCGATTCTCCGGTGGACGTGCAGCTTAAGACTTACGACCGTACCGACCTCTACACGGACATATTTGAGGATATCGCCACCGGTCAGTACCACATTGTCTATTTCCACGCGAACGCTGACAACGAAGCTCAGCTCAGACACGTGGCGGAGATGGTGAAGAAGGCCGTTCCGAGCATCGCGGTGCTTTTCGGAGGCATGCAGGTGTCATTTGAGACGCGCAGGTTCATGAAGGAGAACCCTTTCGTCGATTACGTCATAAGAGGCGAAGGCGAGAGCGTGCTCTTCGCGTTCCTGAAGTCGCTGCTCGAGTATGAGTTTGACTTTGAGAACATTGCCGGCCTCGCGTACAGGGAGAACGATCAGGTCATAGTCAATCCTTACGACGCTCCTGTCGACATGGAGGCGCTTCCTTTCCCTTATGAGAAGTTTGAAGCGCGCAAGGGCACTGTGTATTACGAGACCATCAGGGGCACTTCAGACAGAACAGTATATTCACAGCATCTTCCGGATGCCAGGGTCAGAGCGCTGAGCCTCGGCAGGGTATGCACTGAACTCAGGTACTTTCTCGCCAAGGAAGTCGACCGCGTCGTGTTCTTCGACAGGTACTTCAACTTCAACAGCGAGAGGGCATACAGGATATTCGAGTACATAATCAACAACGATAACGGCGTTACGTCTTTCGAATTCAACATCAACGGCGATGAGCTGGACGAGGAGACCATCAGGCTCCTGGCGGAGGCCAGGGAAGGCCAGATCATCTTCAATATCGATGTAGCAAGCACAAATGCTGAAGTTCTCGGGGCGATAGGCAGAGGAGAGAACATCTACCGTCTCATGTACAACACCACCAAGCTGCTGCAGACCGGCAATATAGTGACAGAGATACACGTGACGGCCGGACTGCCTCTCGAGACAGAGGCAATGTTTGCCCGCTCGTTCAACAAGGCGTTCGGAATGGCTGAGGGCATGCCGGTCCACATCGATCCGCTCTTTGTGAGCAAGGGCACGGATCTCAGAGCAGAAGCCGACGTTTACGGCTACGTATTCGCGTATGACTCGCCTTATGAGGTCATAGCGACGAGCCACATGGGCGCCGAGGAGATGCTCAGGATAAGAGGCATCGCGCGCACGGTTGAAAGCTACGTAGGTGACGGCGGATTCAAGAAGTCCATACCGAGGATCCTTAACGATACGGGCATCAAGCCGTACGATTTGTTCGCCAGACTCTCGGCATATATCACAAAGAAGGGACTGGGCAATAAGACGCGCAAGAAGGAGCATCTGGCCCGCATACTGTTCGCTTTCGCGGGTGACATTTATGACGATCTCGCTGATGCGGTCAAACTGGATATACTCAAGGATGTCATATACACGGATCTCGAATCCATGATCTCCGAGGACGCGCTCAGAAAATTCGATAAAAAAGGCTGGAACGTAGATTGAACGGCACAGAGAACAAAGACAGAATAAGCAAATACCTTTCTCCGCGGATACAGAATATGATGTTCGCGGAGCTTTCACCTGATTATCTTTCGCGCACCGGAGCGTCAGAAATACTGAGCGGCATACCGGTGCCTGTAGGAATAGAAGGAAACGACGCAAAGGGCGCGATCGACCTCAAAAGCATAGTCCTGAACATGGCGAGAGTCATGGGAGGCGACCCGCTCTTTCTGTACGCTGATAAGTATTCGGATTTCATAAAGCATGCCCTGGGTGAAAACGCCGTAGCCATGCTCGTATCCGAAGGCGCTCATTCGGCCGATGAAGGAGACTTTGAGGACGCGTGCATGCTTCTCAGAGCGGCTCTGAGGATCGACCCTAAATCGAGAGAAGCTCTTTATCTTTACGCCAGAGCGTGCAAGGAAGCCTACGAGACCGAGGCGGCAATGGCAGAGGACGGCATGGGCGACGAGGAGAGGATAGGCCTGTTCAAGGCTGAGTCATCCGAGACCTTTGAGCTTCTGACGATGATACATCCGGATTTCGCGATGGGTTATTACTTTCTGGGCTACGCGTATCTGAACATGGGCCTTTATCTTAAGGCGAAACTCTCATGGCAGGATTTCCTGAGATTGTCCGCGGGCAGTGAGACGGAGATTCACGAGATGGACGATCAGATGCTGGCTTCCCTCAGAGAGGAGATCTCGGAAAGGGTAGAAGAGCTCGAAGGACCTGTTGAGATAGAGCTCGGATGCAACAGAATAATGGGCGGAGATTTTGCCGGCGGAAGGGACACTCTTATGAAGTTCACGGAAGGCAGATATTCGCAATGGTGGCCGCTCTGGTACTATCTGGGCGTCGCGGAGGCGGCTCTCGGCAACAAGGACGAGGCAATAGCCGACTTCAGAAAGGTGCTGACATTATCGCCGAGCAATACAGAGGCGATGGAAGAACTGGCGGCGATTTATGAGGCGACAGGCGACGCTGTGAATGCCTCAAAATACAGAAAAAAGATAGAGATCATCAATAAGAATCTCGAAGAAGAGAGAACTGATAATCCGTCAATTAATTAACAATATAAGCCGCTTTAACAATATGTTAAAGCTCAAATTCACACATTACCAAGCGGGAAGAAACCCGCTTTTTTGTTATCGTTTCTGCCAAAATTGTTTTTGAACGCTGTCATAAAATATCGTTAGAAAATTGACAGAATTTAGTGTTTTTCCTTTAAAAGAATAAGCCATGGTGATATACTCTTTGCGGGTATAGGTAATACCACCTAATTTGTTACCCGCTATGTTTAGGAGGTTTTATTATGATGAACTTTTGGATGGGATTAGTCGGACGTGAGTCCCTGATCGCCGCCGATGATATGTGGGGTCTCCTGGTAGTCATGACCGTGGGTGTTTTCTTCTCCATCTGGCTGGAGCAGAAATATGCCTGGGCTTCCAAGGTTTCCGGCGCTATCATCGCGCTGATCATCGCTATGGTCCTCGCTAATCTGGGAATTATCCCTACTTCATGCGTACTCTACGATGATATCGTATGGGGCGTTATCGTTCCTCTCGGCATCCCTATGCTGCTTCTCCAGTGCAACCTGAAGAAGATCTGGGCTGAGACCGGACGTATGCTGGTTATTTTCCTAATTGGAGCTGTCGGTACAGTATGCGGCGCTTATCTCGCTTACTTCCTGCTGAAGGGACCTTACGGAAACGCTCAGGACCTCGCAAGAGTAGCTTCGATGATGACAGGATCCTATATCGGCGGAGGCGTAAACTTCGCTGCCATGGCATCCCAGTACGCTGCAGGCGAAGACGTTACAGCTGCTGCTACAGTAGCTGATAACCTGCTGATGGCTATCTACTTCTTCGTACTCATCTTCTTCGCAGGAAACAGCTGGTTCCGCAAGAACTTCAAGCACCCTCTGATCGAAGAGGTCGAGTCTGGACAGGTAGACCTTGAAGAAGCCAAGACACTTGCCGCTCAGTTCTGGAGCCGCAAGGACATCTCGCTCAAGGACATCGCGATCAATATCGCTTATGCTTCCACAGTAGTCTGGATCTCCAGACTGGTCGCGGGACTGTTCGGCGGATTCGAGCCAAACGGCGTATTCATGAACTTCGTAGTAAGGTTCCTCGGATCCCAGTACGTATGGATCACAACATTCTCCGTACTTGTTGCTACGTTCATGACAAAGACAGTAAAGGAAATGCACGGATCACAGGAGATCGGTACTTACTTCATCTACCTGTTCCTCTTCGTAATCGGTGTTCCTGCAAACATCTACACCGTTGTTACAAAGAGCCCGCTCTTCCTTGTACTCACAGCTCTCATGGTATTCGTAAACATGATCTTCTGCTTCGGAGCTGCCAAGATCTTCAAGTTCAACCTTGAGGACGCTATCATCGCTTCGAACGCCAACATCGGCGGACCTACAACAGCTGCCGGCATGGCCATTTCACAGGGCTGGGTCGACCTCGTAGGACCTGCGATGCTGACAGGTACATTCGGTTACGTAATCGGTAACTATCTCGGAACCATCGTAGCCGTATCACTCGGACTGTAACTAAATTACTGATCCAAGACAGGCGCTCCGGCTCATACCGGAGCGCCTTCAGTCATGTAAACATTTTTATGATAGGAGATAACAATGAAGTGTTTTGACGCGCACAGCGACATCTGGACAGATGTCACTATCAAAAGATTGAAAGGCGAGACAAACGTCTTTCATAACCATCACTTTGAGAGACTGACCAAGGGCGGTGTGGAAGGTTCCATACTTGTTCTTTGGGTAGATCCTCCTCATATCAGAGACTATGAAAAAAGGACTCACGAGCTTTTCAGCTGCGTAAAGGATGAGATCGCGGAGGCCAAGGACTTCAGGATCGTAAAGACTTACGACGAGATGATGAAGGCCAGAGAAGACGGAGTTTTCTATATAATGATCGGTGTCGAGGGAATGGCATACGCTTCGTATGATCCGACCTTCGCCAAGATGGACGAGTATTATGACTTCGGCGCCAGACACGGCATGCTGACATGGAACGAAGAGAACGGATTCGGCCACAGCGCCGCGTCCGGCAGCACTGAAGGACTCAGCGACCTCGGAAAGAAGGCTGTCCAGCACATGATCGACAAGAAGATGATCGTAGATACCTCGCACCTCAATGAGGCGGGTTTCTGGGATATCGCGAAGATCATGGACGGCCGTCCGTTTATCGCGTCGCACTCCGACTGCAAGAAGTTCAGCTCGCATCCGCGTAATCTGACAGACGATCAGCTCAGAGCAATCAGGGACGCCAACGGCTGCGTAGGACTCAACGCGTGGAACGAGTTCCTCGATAACGACCCTATGAAAGGCGACATCAACAGGCTGGCGGATCACTGCGAGCACATGATCGACGTCATGGGCATCGACCATGTTGGCTGCGGATTCGACTTCTGCGGATTCCTGGGCGACCCTAACGATCCGGAAGTTTACTCCGGAATGGACGCCGTCACATGGGGCCTCGAAGACGCGAGCAAGATCCCGCACCTCTTTGAGATCCTCAGAGACAGAGGCATGAGAGAGGACGAGATCGAGAAGATCGCTTTCAGAAACTTCCACAGGATCGTGAAGGAAGTAGTCGGTTAAGCTTTCAAAGCAGTTAAAGGAGAAAAAACAATGGTAGATTACAAGAAGCCAATCCCAAATATTGAGTTCCTTTCGAACAAGCTTCCTGTCGCGGATCCTTCGGACGAGCCGATGGTATACATGGATGACAGATTCATCTGCAATTCGTGGTACAACAAGTGGCCTGAAGATAACATGAATCCGCTTCCGGGATCGAGCCCGAGCATCATGTGCCGCAAGACTGTCTTTGAGATGGTAGAGAAGGCCGAAGCATTGCTGCCTGAGGGCTACAAATTCTCGATTTACGACGCTTACAGGCCGGTGGCGGTCCAGCAGGCCTTATGGGACTATTACAGGGCTAAAAAGGTCGAACAGTTCCCAGACGCCACACCTGAAGAGATCGATTACCAGACGATGTTCTGTGTTTCTTTCCCTTCGTACAATATCCTGCTCCCGTCGCTTCATAATACAGGCGGCGCCGTCGATCTGACGATAGTCGGACCGGACGGAAAAGAACTCGACATGGGAAGCGATTTCGATGAGTTCACCAACAGAGCATGGACAACATACTACGAAGAGGGCGGAGAAGGCGAAGGTGTCAACGACACCGCCAGAGATAACCGCAGGATGCTCTATAACGTCATGACGGAAGTCGGATTCACCAACTTCCCGTCGGAGTGGTGGCATTTCGACTACGGCGATGAGAAGTGGGGACTCTTCACTGACAACGCGCCGATCTACGGCGGAGTTCTTGACGCTGAGGTAAGAAACACCGTTCCTTACAACAACATGGAACTCGTCAGAAAGGCCAACGCTGAGCAGCAGGAGATCGTAAAGCAGATCAAGGAGCTGCGCGGAAGATGCAAGGCTCTTGATGAAGAAGTCGCTTCGGTGATGAGAGGATAGTACCCGGATGAGATCCAGCAGAAATATCGCGAAATGGCTCATAATAACGCTTATCATGGCGATAGGCATAGGCACTTTTGCCGCGCTTACCGTCAGAAATGAGAAGCAGAAGGAAGAGACTGAGGCAAAGTCGTCGACCTATCTGACCAATCAGAGGCAGAAGGACATCGACATGAAAGAGCTCAAGACTCTTCTTGGCGATTTTGATGCGGAGAGCGGGCAGTGGCAGCTTATGATCGACGAAGATCACGAGGATAAAGGCCCGTACATGTCGGTCCTTGACGCAGGCTCCGGCTTTGAAGGCCGCATAATGTACCTGAAGAAGGGCATCGTGATAGTCGAGATCGATCAGGACCTCTATAGGGGCATGCCTGAAGGCTGGGAGCCGGAGGGGAAGGGCAAGTACGCCATTCTCGATTACGCTCTTACGGACGGAGGTATACGGCTGGGATACAGAGGAAATGAAATTGATTTCGCCGCGGCATCCGAGTAAGTAAAAGTTTCTTAAAAATCAGTGATTTGGGGTGTTGACATCAATACCCCAAATCCACTATAATGTTCAAGTCGCAATCAAGCGACGGCTGTTCCGAGGTAGCTCAATGGCAGAGCAACCGGCTGTTAACCGGTAGGTTGTGGGTTCGAGCCCCACCCTCGGAGCCATTTTTTCCACAATATGCCGGAGTGGTGGAATTGGTAGACACCTGGGACTTAAAATCCTATGGGTAGTGATACCCGTACCGATGACGCGGGGTAGAGCAGTTGGTAGCTCGTCGGGCTCATAACCCGGAGGTCGGGGGTTCAAGTCCCCCTCCCGCAACCAGTTAAGCCTTTAATCACAATGATTAGAGGCTTTTTTCGTTGAAATTTCAGGCAATAGAGCCATTTTTTGTAATGCAGGATAATCATTGATAACTTTTGTAATCGCAGGTGGTTATGGGTCAAAAAAGGCAATTTAGTACATCTTTTGTACTAAATATGTACTAATACATATTACATAGCATCATTGGAAAAAAATGGTATGTTAAGAAGTTTACATCTCTCAGAAGAAGATGTTTATAAAAACTATTATATATAAATATCTCTGCTTCTCGCTGCAGTAACACAACATATGGTAGCGCAAAAGACGTGTTTGACACCATATATTGATTTAACGCGTATTGTAGCATATAATAAAAATGATAGTTAAACTGGTTTTTATTAAAGGACATTCATATGAAGAAAAAACTAATGAATCTTACCATTTTTTTAATAAAAGATAACATACCTAACTTTGATGATTGCTTAAAAATGCCAGAGACGCTTCTATGCTCTGATATAAAAGAATCATTTGGAATAAAAGGGAAAATATACTATAGTCCTCCAAAGAAGAGAACACCTTCATGGTTCTCATATTTAAATGAACTATCTAATGAAACTATTGCTTTCTCAGACAACATATCAAATAAGGCTGTCGTTCTTGTAAGAGTAAAAACGAGAATAATGGCTATTACATTTGGTTATGGTAGATCGTTTATTCAAGAATCTAGTATAGAGCGTAACTTTGGCCTTAAGGTAGCGATGAACATTATTAATCCTAGAAAAATGAGGAGCATTAATGCATCTCAAATTGAAGATTTGGTTGTAAACACACAAAGGCAGGCAAGCTACAGTACATCACAGGACGAATTTGGGCTGAATGTTACTAGTGACATAATGAAGGGCTTGACAGGAGAACCACAAAATGGTCTTTATGGAAAACGTGTAAGCGGTAAAGATTCTTTATGCATTACTGTAGATATGGCAATATCAGAATTATTAGAAAAGCTAGAATTGTACTATGATGCTTATAATGATGATCGTTACAAGGAAATAGGTTTTGATTGGGTAGATAACATATCGGAGAAAAAAGATTCTGCTTTGACGGAACAGCTTGATGAGGAACTGTTCGATATTCTTAGATATGGAGATGCTTCACAGATACATGTTGCACCTCCGGATGTGATTAACTGGGACACAACAATAGGCTTTTTATGCACTGGAATTGGCGAGAAAAAAGATGATCTTACTTATTACACTCCAGAACCTGATATAAATAGGTATGTTGAATATATTAGAAGATATCCTAATCTCAATCTTAGAAGAAAATTACATTCAGATAAACTATTAGCAATGACTACAGAAGAAGAGCCATATTCTGTATGCAATATATACAATGCGCTTGTTTCACAAGTTGAGCTAGATTCTGAAATATATTTGATTAGTGCAGGAAAATGGTATCATGTTGAAAAGACATTCTATGACAGGGTAAGCAAAAGTGTAGACAATATACCAATAGCGGATCTTGAACTTCCTGTATGTCCTGAAAACTATAATGAGGGCGATTATAATACTATGATTGCAAAGTCGAGTGATGACTTTTGCCTTATGGATAAAAAAACCGTGTCTGTAGAAGGAGGACAAAAGAAAATAGAGGCATGTGATATTTTTACTAAATCAAATCAGTTTATCCATGTGAAGAATAGGGGAAAGTCTTCCCAACTTAGTCATCTTTTTGCACAGGGCCGCGTATCAGCTGAATGCTTCATGGATGATGAGGTGTTTAGGAAGCAAGTATCTGCGATAGCAGAAACTAAGTTTGGTGAACCATCATTCGACTATCATAATAAACCGAGTTCAGATAATCAATTTGAGATTGTGTATGCAATTATCGCTCCCCATAAGACAGCAAGTGTAATGATGCTTCCGTTCTTTAGTAAAGTAAATCTTATGAATACAGTTAACGCTTTATCACGTATGCATTATAAATACTCAATATGTTTTATAGAAAAACAATAGAATTAATGAGAGCGCAGGATAACATCGTCTGCGCTCTTTTTTATCTTTGTTTAAATAATACTCTAGTCTGTTATGCACTAAGTAATTTGATTGCTTCTATTTTTTCCGCGGCCGGTACATTGATGTAATACTTTGCTGTTACAGATATATCGCTGTGACCCATGAGGGATGAGAGTGTCTGAAGTGCAACTCCCTTGGCGGCAAGTTTTGTACCAAAGGTATGCCGATACGCATGGAACCCATACTGACTTACTTTGGCATCCTCGTGGATGCGGTCCAGAGTGTGCCTGAGTGAGTGCTTATCATACAGTTTACCTGAATCTGTAGTGAACAGAAGATCTGTTTTGTATTTATTCTTTTTCATATCTTCTTTCTGCCACTCCCTGTGCTCAGCAAGCTTAGAATAAGTTGCTTCTGTTATTGGTATTGATCTTACACTGTTCGCTGTCTTTGTATCATCGATAACGAGTTCATGACCGACAGTCTTACTATCCTCGAAAATAGGCTTTTCTACTACTTGTTTATTGATCGTGATTTTGTCTGGCTGTATGTCATCATATGTAAGAGCCAGCAGCTCACTTATTCTTGCGCCGGTGTTTATCGCAAGTGTTATCAGAAATCTCAATCTGCAGACCCTTCGGTTTTCATAGTAGGGGAGATCTACCCTGGCTATATATTTCTTGATAGCTTCAAGCTCCTCGTCACTGAACACTATGATCTCGCCGGGGGCATTCTTCTTTTTAGGCTTTGGTACTACCAGGCTCTTGGTAATGTCCTTACAAATATCTTCCTGCTCCATGAGCTTAAAGAACAGTCTCATAAGCTTATGGCAGCTCTTTACTCCGGAAGGGGCACAGGTCATGTCGTTATACGCAGCCTGCAAGCCACGGTAGTCAACATCCGTAATGAGTTTACTGGTTATACCCATTGGAGCAAGGTTCTTATTATACGCATCAATATAACGTTGCTTGGTACTTTCCTTATACTTAGGATCGGGAAGGAATGTGTTACAGATAAAATCATCTATCAATTCGCCAAAGAACATTTCTCGAGCATTGATACCGTGATTAGCGTTAAACTTGTCACGCTTCGCGTAGCATTCCTTCAAAGTCTTCCCATAGAATTTTTTGTAAACCTTACGGTTACCGTTTTTGTCGAGGTAGGGTTTTACTTTGACATTGATAACAATATACGGCTGACCATTTATGATTTGCTTTTTTCGTTTAGTTTTCTTTTCTTTCGATTCTCCCATTTTTACTGCGATTCTGTCTCCTTTGCATAAAAGCGATAGTATGTTTCCTCACCCCAGACTTCTTTAAGGAACTCTGTGTCAAGTGAGGTGTATTTCTCATTACTCATAATTAGATCGATATAGTTCTCCAGTGCATCGGCTCCCATCCTGTTGACAG
>CACYPK010000023.1 GCA_902776285.1 uncultured Eubacteriales bacterium | reverse complement strand
GACCCCAATTAACGTAAAAGCGAAAAACGACGCTTTTACAGAACACCCCCATCAAAGTTAAAGGGAGGGGTCAGACCCCAAAAGAAGTTAAAGGGCCGGAATAATTCCAGGGCATTTATTGTGCATTCATTATTCTCAGCAGTCTCTATGAATATCAGAAGGAAGCATTTTTGGATGGGAATTACGGATGCAAGTTTGCTGATGTGGCATTAAGGATGGGGTATTGCTATGAAAACGGAGAAGGCGTAGAAAAGAATACTAAGACAGCGCGCAGATATTACGAAACAGCGAAGAACGCTATCTTAAAACGTAAAGCATCGCATAAGCATTATGGTGATGATGTAGTTGAAAAGAATATAGACGAGGCGCTCAGCAGAGTTTAGTCATGTGGATAAAAAACAACAAACACTTGTTTGCAGTTCGGGGTTGTGATACTCTTTAGAAAAATAAATACTTAGGTCTTTTCCGATCGGGCCCGTTGCAGGCAGGAGTGCATCAGGATAAGCGTGATTATGGCACGCATCCTGGTGCTGTTTTTTTAAGGAGGTTAACATGGCAGATAATGAAATTATGATAGTCGATGAGCGGACACTTAAAGACAAGATATACATTGTACGTGGAACCCAGGTGATGCTTGATTTTGAACTTGCAGAAATATATGGATATGAAACACGTTATTTTAACAGGCAAGTTCAAAATAATAGGGAACGGTTCCGAGGTGATGACTTCATGTTCCAACTTACTGAGGCGGAGTTTGAAAACTTGAAGTGCAATTATTTCACATCAAGTTGGGGAGGCCGTAGAAAGCTTCCATATGCATTCACCGAGCAGGGGATATACATGCTAATGACAGTACTGAGAGGCGAGCTTGCCGTAGAACAGAGCAGAACGCTTATAAGACTATTCAAAGGCATGAAGGACTATATCATCGAGAATAAGCAACTCATGATTCCGCAGAACGATTATCATGCACTTGCTGAAAAAGTGAACAGAAACAACAAGGATATCGGGGAGATCAAAAGAAACATGGTCACAAAGACTGATCTGCCTGAATTCATGAAACTCTTCGATTCCGGTATCGAGCATGAAGAGGTTCTGATTCTTGATGGCCAGCCATTCAAGGCAGATGCAGCCTACCAGAAGATCTATCGGAGCGCAAAGAAGTCTATAGTTATCATCGATGACTATATCGGAGTGAAGACTTTACAACATCTTGTACATACAAGACCGGGAGTTAAACTGACGATTATTAGTGATAATAAACTAAAATTGCTGAGGCTATCAGAGTATAACGACTTTCTTATGGAATACCCGGCAATAAAGATTGACTTCAAAAGGTCGCAGGACAGAACACATGACAGATATATAATTCTCGATAATGGTACTGCAGATATGAAAGTATATCATTGTGGCGCCAGCAGCAAGGATGCCGGCAAGCGTATTACAACAATCACAAGGCTAATGGATATTGACAGCTACCAGCAGACGGTCAAGGGATTGCTCACCAATCTCACGCTAATATTAAAGTGATTGGATCCTCTTTTGCTGTCTGACGTAACGATGGGACATCGAAGATTTGGTATTTAAGCGTGTGAAGCGAGATGTTGGGGTAATCGGTTTGGTTGGACAATGCTTAAACATAAGGTTGAGTCCGCAACTGAGTCCGCAAATGGATCCACAGAGTCATCGGAAAAGTTGTATACTCAGCACTTCCATCCATGTTCGATTCCTCACATCTCCACCACTCTTTTGACTTCGGAGAGTGATCTCCGGAGTTTTTATTTCCCGTTGTTGACCCTCAAAGATTTTATGATCTGTGGTAAACTGTTCATAGTGGGTGCTCAAAGAGCGAACACTTTCCCGGATGATAAGGTCTATACATTAAATAGATGTCAGGAGACAGAATATAAAAAAGATGGACGGCGAATATAAAAATACAGAAGAGATCGTTCAGAAAGAATATGACTCGGAAATAGTAGAGCCATATGAAGAAGGCGCAGCTGAGGATCCGGGGAGCAGTAATCGGCTCCGGGCATGGCTCGTCGGCTTCTGCATAGTCGCGGGGATCTGCCTGATCAATATGCTCATTCCCGATTCGCCGATGCGAAGGCTCATCTTTCCGCAAACGGCTGATCCGTTTAAGATCGTGAGCGTTGAGTTTTACGGCATGTCCGGTGAAGGCAGGGCGGAGCTTCAGGTCTCCGGGCAAAGGGTCATTGAATATGCCGATCCGTCACGTTTTGAAGTCACACCGGAGACGGGTCTCAGCAACGGAGATGTGGTCACAGTAAAGGCAAAAGCGCCTGCCGGCTGGCGTTTTGAACCTGATGAAAAACAGTTCAAGGTAAAGGGCCTCACAACATGGGTGACGAAAACCGGTCAAATAAGAGGGGATAATCTCGCGGCCATCCATGCAAACACCGAACAGCTCATTCAGGAAGACTGGGAGGAAATAGTTTCTTCTTCGCTTGCCAGTGATATCACCTATACGCCTTACCGTATGTATCTGTTCGTTTCGGAAGATAAGGACGCATATGACTACAATGTGCTTTACGATACTTATGAAGTAAAAGTCACACGCGCGGACGGATCGGTCCTTACCAGTTACGAGGCTTGCCGGTATTCTGACTTGAAGATCCCGGCGGACGGAGTGCTGACGGCATATTATGGATGGCTTCTGGGTTTCAACTTTGGCTATAATTATGGCTTCTCTTATGCCCATTCCTTCTCGGGATGGACCAGCACAGCAAAAATGGAAGCCGATCTTCGTCATGTCAATGACGGGTACCGTCTGATGGAATAAGCTGAAAAAGAACCATACAACTATGTGATTGCAGAAATAAAAAGGACGAAAAATGAGAAAAATGACACCCGAAGACAAGCCGTATGTGCTTGAGATGATGAGAAAGTTCTACAGTTCCGACGCCGTAATGACAAACGGGTCTGAAGAGATCTTCGAAAATGATATAGAGGAGTGCATATCGGATTCTCCCTATCTGGAGGGATTTGTTTTTACAGATGAAGAAGGGGCGGTAAGGGGCTATGCCATGATAGCCCACAGCTATAGCACTGAATTCGGCAAGCGCTGCGTCTGGATAGAAGACTTATATCTTGAAAACGAACTGAGAGGGAAAGGGCTTGCCTCCGGATTCTTTGATTACCTGAAGACTCAATATCCGGATTCCGTAAACAGGCTGGAAGCGGAAGCGGAAAACGAAAGGGCCATAAAGACTTACGGCAAAACCGGCTTTGAAGAAATACCGTATCTTGAAATGATCAGATTCATATAAAGTTTTTGCATAATTGCATTAGTTGGTGTGCAGGGGCGGATTGTCTGCTATAATGAAAGATACCGATAACACTGTATCAACAGTAAGGAGACCGGAAATGATCTACACAGTAACATTTAACCCGGCGATCGACTATATCGTCAGAATGGATAAACCGCTCGATCCGGGTATGACCAACAGGTCTGCTTCCGAAGACTGCTTCTTCGGAGGAAAAGGTATCAATGTTTCCACGGTTCTCAAGAATCTGGGAATAGAGAACACGGCTCTCGGCTTCGCGGCGGGTTTCACGGGCGAGGCGATCGTAGAGAGCGTGAACAAAAAAGGCATAATCGCTGATTTCATAATGCTCGATGAAGGGATCTCGAGGATCAACGTCAAGATCAAAGGCGAAGAAGAGACAGAGATCAATGCTCAGGGGCCGAAGATCAGCGATGAAGCATATGAAGAGTTATTGCATAAGCTGGATAAGCTGGAGGAGGGCGACGTTCTCATTCTGGCGGGAAGCATCCCTAAGACACTTCCGAGTGATGTCTACGAGATCATTCTCGAGAGACTTTACGGCAGGGGTATCATGTTCGTGGTGGACGCCACAAAGGATCTTCTCCTGAAAGTCCTCAAGTACAAACCGTTCCTCATCAAGCCAAACAATCACGAACTTGGTGAGATGTTCGGAGTCGTACTCAAGACGGACGATGAGATCGAGGAATACGCAAGAAAGCTTCAGGACATGGGAGCGAGGAACGTACTTATATCGATGGCAGCCGACGGCGCGATGCTCATAACCGAAGACGGTCAGAGGTTCCGCGTCGGCGTCCCTAAGGGAAAAGTCAAGAATTCGGTAGGCGCGGGTGACTCCATGGTGGCGGGCTTTGTTGCAGGCTACATGAAGACTCATGACTACCGCGCGGCTCTCAACATGGGCACCGCGGCGGGCAGCGCGACCGCGTTTTCCGATGATTTAGCAACTGCGGATCTTATCTACAGCATTTACGAAACTCTGTAAGCAAGCGCAGAGCGCAGAAAGGGAGAAAATGAAGATTACAGATTTATTAAAGAAGGAAGGAGTCGCCCTGAATCTAAAACCGGCTGACAAAGAAGCGGTAATAGATATCATGGTAGACCTCCACGACAAGGTGGGGAACCTTAACGACAAGGCGGCTTACAAGGAAGCGATCAAGGCCAGAGAAGCCCAGGGATCGACAGCTGTAGGCATGGGCATCGCCGTTCCTCACGCAAAGACGGACGCTGCCAAGCGCCCGGGCCTCACGGCTATCACAGTTCCGGATGGAATTGACTATGAGTGCGCTGACGGCACAGACAGCAACCTCTTCTTCATGATCGCGGCACCGGGAGGCGCAGCGGACACTCATCTGGAAGTACTTGCCGGCCTCATGACTATGCTCATGGATCCGGAATTCTCAAAGTCGCTCGTTGAAGCCAAGACACCGGAAGAGTTCCTGGCTCTCATCGACGCCAAGGAAGCCGAGAGAGAAGAAGACAAGGCAGAAGAAGCCGCTCCGGCAGCAGCGGCAGCGGCGGCGCCTGCAAAGGGCGTAAAAGTCGTCGGTGTCACAGCCTGCCCGACAGGTATCGCGCATACATACATGGCAGCTGAAGCACTTGAACAGACTGCAACTAAAAACGGAGTTGGCGTTAAGGTTGAGACACAGGGATCGGGCGGTGCCAAGAACGTACTCACCGCTGACGAGATCAAGGAAGCAGACGTCGTCATCATTGCGGCTGATAAGAACGTTGACCTTGCGCGTTTCAATGGCAAGAAGCTGATCAAGGCTTCGACAGCTGATGCTATCCACCGCTCAGAAGATCTTATCGGACGCGCGATCGCAGGAGACGCTCCGGTATATCAGCACTCAGGCGCAGCTGCAGCAGACAGCGATTCAGCAGGAAATGAAAGCGTAGGAAGGTTCATCTATAAGAGCCTTATGGACGGCGTATCACACATGCTTCCGTTCGTTATCGGCGGAGGTATCATGATCGCTATCGCATTCCTACTGGACGACTACTCGATAGACCCAAGCAATTTCGGTTCCAACACTCCGGTCGCTGCATGGTTCAAGTCTATCGGAGGCACAGCATTTGGCTTCATGCTTCCTATCCTTGCGGGATTTATCGCACGCAGTATCGCTGACCGTCCTGCTCTCGTAGTCGGTTTCGTAGGAGGCGCTCTCGCCGCATCCGGTTCTACATTCGCAAATCCGGCCGGCGGCGTCCCATCCGCATTCCTCGGTGCTCTTGTTGCCGGCTTTGCGGCAGGATTCATCGTCAAAGGCATGATGAAAGTCTGTGATAAGCTTCCTGCGTCATTGGAGGGAATCAAACCGGTACTCATATATCCGTTGTGCGGAACACTGATAATCGGTGTGCTCATGTGCCTGATCAACCCTATCGTCGGTGCGCTTAACAGCTGGATCTCAAACGTTCTCATGGGAATGAGCTCGGGCTCCACTGTTATTCTGGGACTTATTCTCGGAGCCATGATGGCTACGGATATGGGTGGTCCGCTCAACAAGGCGGCTTATGTATTCGGTACAGCAGCGCTCGCAAACCAGAACGAGATCGGCTATATGATCATGGCTGCGGTAATGGTCGGCGGAATGGTACCGCCTATCGCGATCGCTATTTCCACAATGGTATCCAAGAAGAAATACACAGAAGCTGAAAGAAAGACAGGACCTGCAAACATCGTCATGGGTCTCAGCTTCATCACAGAAGGCGCTATCCCGTTCGCGGCCGCAGATCCGCTGCACGTGATCCCTTCGCTGATGATCGGTTCCGGCATTGCAGGAGCGCTCTCGATGGCATTCAAGTGCACACTCATGGCACCTCACGGCGGAATCTTCGTATTCCCTGTTGTAGGCAACGTAGCCATGTATCTTGTAGCGCTGGTTGTAGGCTCGGTAGTTGGAGCACTGATGCTCGCATTACTCAAGAAGAACATACAGGAATAGTAAGCAGCTGAGCTGAAATAAAACAAACTATCAATGCCCCGGAGAATTATTCTCCGGGGCATTTAGTATACGCGCGGATATGATATTATTATTCAAATGGATATTAGATTTGACCTGAATGAGACACAATCGAATATACTGGAGAAATATCCCGAATGGACTGAGCTGATGTCCGCTGTCGAGTTCAAAAATACTCCATCGGTGGACCCGGCGGGATACAGCGGCAGGACCGTTTATTACAACAGCCGCAGCATGAGACAGTTCCCGCGGGATGCCCAGACGTATCTTATCGCGCAGCAGCTGATGCATATCCAGCTCGCTCATCAGCAGAGAGGCGGCGGCAGAGACCGGAAGATATGGGACCTGGCGTGCGCGGCTGTTGTCAACGAGATGCTTCTGGCTGACGGCTTTGAGCCGCCGGTGAATATCTTCCGCCATAAGGAAGCGAAGAGCCTGTGCGCCGAAGAAGTTTATGACATCCTGTACGAAAATGCCGAAAGGGATGATCCAAAACTTTCGGAAGAGGAAAAGCCCGAGAAACAGTCCGAGGATCAGTATGTCATAGTGCTGAAGAAGGGCGACAAGGACAAGCAGGCGGGCGACCTTCAGGGCGCTCAGAACCGCGACATCGAAGACCCGGGCCTCGCGAAGGCAGTAGCGGGTCTCGCCGATCTTCTGGAACCGAGCATGCAGCTCGACTACGACTGGTTCCCCGCGGACAGGATCAGGGACGGAATACTCGTTGAACAATTCAAACCGTATCCCGTTCCGCACGCAGAGATCCTTCTGGACACAAGCGCGTCGATAGACGAAGACCTTTTGAGAGCTTTCGTCAGGGGCGTCAGGGAGATACTGCAGGAGGATGCTGTCGTCAGAGTAGGCTGCTTCGACACGGAGTTTTACGGATTCCAGGAGATACATTCAGAAAAAGACATCTCGAAGCTGGAGATAAAGGGCTCGGGCGGGACCGATTTTGAGACTGCCGTAAGGGCCTTCACAGGAGACGCCGAAACAAAGATAGTGTTCACAGACGGATACGCGGACATGCCCGAAACCAGGAGCGACGCCATCTGGCTCGTGTACAGCGACATGCCGGCAGATCCGCCCGGCGGGAAAGTGATATACGTTAAAAAACCTGAGGAGATAAACAGATATGAAGTCGATTTTCTTATCACATAAGCAGCTGTTCGAAAACCCTCTCCCGCTTTTTCGCACGGCAGGGGCCGAGGCCCGCGCGAGCGATCTGGTACTGGTGACAATACCCGACGATGGGTTCACTCTCAACGGCGACCGCGTCAATTACTTCCTCTCCGGCGAAGACTGCGCTGACAGATTCGGGCGTGACCACAGAAGCAGCATCTGCGCTGTACGGCCGGCGCTTCTGCTGGAGCCGGGTGACGAGAAGCTGTTGAGCCGGGTCCGCGAATCGGGCGGTGTCATTACTGCTGAACTGGGGACATTCCCTATGTTCATACTCGATTCGTCGATGCGCGAAATGGCAGAAAAACAGTTCCGCGACGGCACGCTGAAAAAGACCGGAAAGAGTTATACTGTCGCCGGAGAAAAGAGAGACGTTTACAGGCTCGGCGCCAAGCAGATCGTAAGGATCGCCGTCACTGAGGAAACTCCGAACGGGTATGTGCAGCTTTCCGACGGAAGCGCGGTCACATCGGGCGAGGAGATCTTTCTCGAAGTGAGACCGGTGCGCTGGTACTATGATGAGATCAACAAGCTGCTGATATCAGGCAGGGCGCTTTTCGCGGGACTCAGCCGCGAGGACGCCGGGGCTTATCTGGATAATGGATTCATTGAGGAGCTCCTTGCCGAGGATGACGGAGAGACTGCTTCCGGCGAGGCGGGGACATCTTATCACATAGAAGAGCATGACGAATTGGACCTGATCAGAGCCTTCATCGAAGCCGATATCCCGGTATTCATACACGGCCTGACCGGCGACGGAAAGAGCGACCGCGTAAAGGAGATAGATCCGGATGTCCTTGACATAGAACTCGTCAATGAGACGCCTGAGACCATCAACGGACGGGCCGTCTACAACGAATCGACAGACACGATCATAGATATCAAGCCGGTATGGCTGGTCAAGCTTGAGCGCCTTTGTGAAGACGGCAAGACGCACATCCTGTTCTTTGATGAGCTGACGAATGCCACAAAGCAGACGCAGGCAGTCATATTCAAGATAGTGCTGGAGCGCTTCGTCAACAACCGCTGGCCTCTCCCTGAGAACGCCCGCATAGTAGCGGCGGGAAACGACAGGGCCGAGTCGAGCGTGGCGCACGATCTCGCGGAGCCGCTTTTCGGAAGATTCGCGCACATATATATCAGGACGACAGTCGAGAACTGGATGCCGTGGGCGGTCAGAAAGAAGATCAATCCGTACGTGATGGAGTTTCTGGCGAACAACGACCTTTACCTGAGGACGTCATTCACCGGAACGGAAGGATACGCCGACCCGCGCCGCTGGGAGATGGTGTCGCGCGTGCTCGACAGTTCGGACAACGATTTTTCGCTCATAGAGCCGATCGTGGGTCACGAGGCGGCGGAGGCGTTCATAAGGTTCTTCCGCGCGCAGGAAGAGATGGCCGACATAGTGAAATACACCGATGAAGAGCTGGCGCGCATGACCGTTGCCAGAAAGTATCAGATCGCGCAGCAATGTCTGTACGCCGTCGCCGCGAAACCGGCAGAAGCCGAAGAACTAGTGAAGAGGCTCGGGCCGGAGTTCGAGGCGTGGTTCAGATACGTCATTGAGAGAAAGAGAAAGCACTGAATCAACATGAAGATCCTCTGCATAGGCGATTCGAATACATACGGGTATGACCCGCGATCCTATATCGGATCCGTGTACCAGGCAGGAGTGAGGTGGACCGACCGTCTGGATGGCTGTGACGTGGTCAACTGCGGGACCAACGGCATGACAGTACCGCGCGGTCAGACCAGGTATCCGGGTCTTATCAGGCTCCATGAACCGGATCTTGTGACGGTGATGCTCGGTACCAATGACCTGCTCAGCGGCCTGAGCGCCGAGGAGATAGCCGGCAGAATGGAGCGGTTTCTGGACTCGCTTACAGAGCCGGGAAAGCCGGTCCTGCTGATATCGCCTCCGATCCTGCAGTACGGAGAATGGGTCCTCGATGACGAGCCGGTTGAAGAATCAATGGAGCTAGGAGGCCTTTACAGCGAGGTCGCGAAAAGAAAGGGCTGCCTGTTCGCCGACTCGGGGGAGTGGGACATAGACATGACCTTTGACGGAGTACATTTCTCGCCGGAAGGTCACGCCGGGTTCGCGCGAAAGCTGAACGGAATACTGAAAGAACTTTAGATGAAAAAAGCCCCGGGGAATGGAATTCCGGGGCGTTTTGTTTTCCTTGTATGTGGTATTATATATTTTGAGATATTATATGGAATAACTGCCTGACAAGGCGGCCGGGAGGAAAAGCCCGGCCCGGCAAGGTGAAACTGCATGGGAAACGAAGAAAGGGTCGCAAGTCTTGCGAAACCGGTTAAAAAAGGAATACTGCGTCTCATATTCAGCAGGTTTTTTCTTATAGCCCTGCTGCTGATATTACAGATAGGCATCGCGGTCGTGGGTGTCCTGTGGTTCCAGAAGGAACTGCCTGCCCTGCTCTATGTCCAGGCGGCATTCATTTTTGCGATGGTGGTATATCTGTTCAATTGCGGGATGGACTCATCCGCCAAGTTGACGTGGATATTCATCATATCCATAATGCCGTTCGCGGGAGCTGCCATGCTTCTCTTCACACAGACGAATGTGGGGCACCGCATGGAGACCGAAATGGTGAAGAAGCAGATAGACAGCACCCGCAAAGCGTTAGAGCAGCCGCAGAACGTGCTCAAGGAGATCGAGCACGACGGCTCCGGCACGGACGACCTGAGCCGGTATCTCAACAGAACGGGATGCTTCCCGCTGTATGACAAGACACAGGTGACGTACTTTCCGCTGGGCGAGGCCAAATTCGAAGCCATGCTTAAAGAACTTGAAAAGGCCGAGAAGTTCATCTTCATGGAGTACTTCATAGTGGAAGAGGGATACATGTGGGGACGCATACTTGACATACTGCTCCGCAAGGCAGAAGAAGGTGTCGAAGTGCGTGTGATGTACGACGGCATGTGCGAGATGTCCACGCTCCCGATCAATTACTGGAAGCTTCTTGAGGCCAAAGGCATACACGCGAAGGCGTTCTCCGCGATAAAGCCGGTAGTGTCTTCGCACTACAACTACCGCGACCACCGCAAGATCCTGGTGATAGACGGCAAAGTGGCGTTCAACGGCGGAGTCAACCTCGCTGATGAATACATCAACCGAAAAGAGAGATTCGGCCACTGGAAGGACGCGGCTGTCATGCTGAAGGGTCCGGCCGCCAGAAGTTTTACCCTGATGTTCCTTCAGATGTGGTACATAGGCGAAGAAAACACTGACTACGATACATGGCTCTCGGCGCCTGTAGAGGAATATGGCGACGCGGCCGGCTACGTGATGCCGTACTGCGACAGTCCGCTCGATGAATACAAGGCAGGCGAGGCGGTATACATGGACATACTCTACCGCGCCACGGACTACGTCCACATCATGTCGCCTTATCTGATACTCGACGGGGAGCTGGAGACAGCGCTTTGCTTCGCGGCTCAGCGCGGAGTCGATGTAAAGCTTATACTTCCGGGGATCCCGGACAAGAAGGTAGCGTATTCGCTGGCCAAGACGCACTACCGGGCGCTGCATGAGGCAGGAGTAAAGATATACGAATATACGCCGGGCTTTGTGCATGCCAAGGTTTTTGTAAGCGATGACACGAAGGCGGTCGTGGGTACCATCAACCTTGACTATCGCAGCCTCTACCACCACTTTGAGTGCGCAACGTATATTTACAAAACAGAATGTGTCCCGGAGATAGAAAAGGACTTTCAGGAGACCCTCGCCAAGTGCAGGACGGTCACGACCGAAAGTATCAAAAAAGAGAAAATATTCTACAAGGCAGTGGGAAGCATCGCCAAGATGATATCCCCGCTGATGTAACGGAATTATTGGCATTGGAGGACATAATATGCTGATCACTTATCTATTCAGAAACCCGACAGTCTGGGTCGTGCCTCTGATAATCCAGATCGCGAGTTACTGGAAAATACTCGGAAAGATGGGTAAGAACAAGGGCTTCGCCATCATCCCTATTATGGGAGAAATGGAGATGTCTACAGACCTGTTCCGAAAGATGAGATCGTTCTGGAGGCCTGCCGCCGTTACGGCAGCGATGTTCCTTACATCGCGCTATTTGGGGATGGACAACACATACTCCCTCATAATGGCGCTGGTCGCGCTCATCGTTTACGGCATATTCCTGATCCGCCTGTACTCAAGGCTCGCAAAGCAGTTCGGTAAGGGCAAGTTCTTTACGTTCGGACTCATAATGATGCCGCTGGTCTTCCTCCCTATACTGGCGTTCGGAAAGAGCGCTTATCTGGGCAGACCGCAGTTCAAGCCTGAAAAGGAACGCAGCGCCACGGCCAACAGGATCATAAAGGCCGGCACGGTTGTGATATCGATCGCAGAGATCGCAGTGCTGGTAATAGGCTGCTTCTTTATAACGGTACTTGTCCACCCGTTCAGACCGGTCACCGAATACATGATGAATGACACCATCAGCAAGCTGTCGAATGTCACGGACTCAGATGAGTTTGTGTCACGCGAGGACACACTCGGCGCGGATTACAAAAAGATAGCAGAAGGCCAGCGCACAAGAGATTACTTCTTCCCTGACCACTCCAAAGACAAGAAAGCGGTGGTCATGTGCTACGTGATAGGCTCCAATCTTGAGGACGCCAGAGGAAGCGCTTCCGTAAACATTGCCCAGATGAAGGCTGCCACTGAAAAGGGAAGCGGCGTCGACTTCGTGGTGGAGTGCGGAGGCTCGGAACGCTGGTTCACCAAAGGCATAGAAGACGAAACCGTTGGCAGGTATCTCATAAGCGGCGGCGAGCTGGAGGCTGCCGAGATGCTTGATTCAGGCACCTGCATGGGCGATCCGGAAAATCTCACGGACTTCATAGTATGGACAAAGGAGAATTACCCTGCTGACAGATACATGCTTGTGCTGTGGGATCACGGCGGCGGATTCGCCAGCGGCTACGGCGTCGATGAACTCAACACACGTGAAGACGGAGAGGACTTGATGTCCGCGTCCGAGATCATAAATGCCATAAAAGACGCGAACACAAAATTTGACCTTATAGGATTCGACGCCTGCCTGATGCAGAACGTTGAATACGCTAACGCGCTTGAACCGTACGCGGATTATTATCTGGCGTCAGAGGAGACCGAACCGGGCACAGGCTGGTTCTACACCGCGGGATTCGGCAGTCTGGCTGCCGATCCGGGTCTGGCCACAGAAGAATTCGGCAGGCAGATGATCACATCATACGATCAGTGCAACCGGGCCGTTCACGACGGAGAGCCTCAGCCTGAGTGCACGCTCTCTCTTGTGGACCTCACGCTGGTGAAACCGGTCTACAAGGAGCTGATGGGGCTTTATAAAAAGGCGACGGATGAGATGACCGACAATCACGCTGTATTCGCCAACATGTCGGCAGGCCGCTCCAACGCGTACCAGTTCTATGACAAAGAGCAGGTAGACATGGTAGGCTTCCTGACCAGTCTCAAAAAAGCGGATTACAAGCAGCAGGTGATGAGCGACGAGGATCTCGACAAGATAGCAGATACCGCAAAGGCCTGCGTGGTGTACCGCAACAGCGATTCCGCGGAAGGCATCAACGGACTGGCTATAGACTTCCCTTACAGCGACCTCTACTATTACGCCGAAGAGTATAAGCAGCTCAAGGCTGTCAAATACAAAACAGAACAGACCTTCTTTGACAATTTCTGCAGCATAATGGCAAGTCAGCGCATGGCTCAGAACGACATGGAGACCTTCTGGGGCAGGCTGACGGCAGAGGATTATACGGATCAGGATTGGTATATCGCGGGTTTTGAGGACTACGATACCACCGACCTATTTGTCGATATCCCGGTGACGGAGACAAAGGACGGATACCTGCCTGAACTGCCTGACAAGACCTGGGATACAATACTCGACTGCAAGGTCGCCGCTTACCTTGAGACCGAAGAAGGCATGATGTATATCGGCGAGGAGCACTTCAGTGATACAGACGCTGACGGTCATCCGCTGGTCAGCATGGACGGCATCTGGACGATGATCAACGGCCAGGTGGTATGCTATGAGACTCTGGATCCGGTCGTGACTGATAAGGGCACCGTCTACCGTGGTGAGGTAAAGGCTAAACTCAACGGTATCGAGGACATAATACTGCATATCGAGTGGGACCCTGTCACTGAGGATTCAGATGAAGAGGTTGTCGGTCATGTGACAGGCTACAGCAAGGTAAACGAGAAAGAAAGCTTCTTCATGAAGAAGGGCCTGGAACAGTTTGAGACAGGCGATACCGTCGAATTCGTCTTTGACTTCTACGATGAAGAGGGCAACCTGACAAAGACCGGCACATACGGCAACAAACTGCACGTCGTCACCGACGAGCGCATGACTGTAAAGGACGAGATGCTTGAATCGGGCACCGTGGTCCAGTATTTCGGTGTGCTGACCGACGTCTATCAGAGAGAACTGATGACTGAAGAGATCAAAGAACAGGTACAATAATGGATACGAATTACAGCCGGAAACTACCGGAATCCCAGAATAATGAATGGAAGGCCTCGTGGCATGACGAGTACTTCAAGTGGCTCTGCGGCTACGCGAACGTAGGCGGCGGGCACCTCTTTGTTGGTGTGAACGACGACGGCTTCGTTGTGGGTCTTAAGAACTTCCGCAGGCTGCTTGAGGAACTGCCGAACCAGATCAAGACCAAGATGGGCATCATTGCCGAGGTGCGCTACCACAGCGCCGAACGCCGCGGCGTAAACATACGTTACGGCACGGACGGCACCAAGGAGTCAAACAAGCAGATCCCTGCTGAGATTAGGCAGAGGGACAAGAACCTGTACGCCGCCGGCATCTTTGAACCGAAAGACAAGCAGCAGGAACTGAAGCTTAAAAAGTGGAAGTCCGAGGAACCGGTGATAGTCAACGACGATGGGACGCTCGACTACCTTGAGATAGTGGTGGAGCCGTATCCTCACATGGTGTCGTGTGACGGCAAGGTTTACAAACGTTCCGGAAGCACGCTGCAGGAGCTTAACGGCATAGAACTTGAGAAGTTCATCTTTGAGCGCAGCGGCAAGACCTGGGACGAGGTGATAATGCCGACCGCGAAGATCGACGAACTGGACGACAGCGCGTTTGAACTGTTCATGCAGAAGGCGCGGCGCGCGGGCAGCGTTCACGGAGGTGACGGCTTTGCGGGCGAAACTGCGAGTGATTCCGGGAACGAGTCAGAAGATGAGCTTTCCCGCAGGCAGAAAGAAGAGATCCTGCGTGATCTGAAGTGCGTCGACAGAGAAGGCCATCTCTGCAGAGCAGCGCTGCTCTTCTTCCACCCGGACCCTGAGCAGTACGTGACGGGCGCGTTCATAAACATCGGATCATTCGACGAACTGGGAGAGATAGTCCATTACGACACAGTTCGAGGACCGCTCCTCACGCAGATCGACACTGTCATGGAACTGATCTACAACAAGTACATGAAACCGGATATCATCGATGACGAGACACAGTGGATAGAGACGTATTTCTGGCCTAAAAAGGCGTTTCGCGAGGTGTTGCTGAACGCGGTCATCAATAAGGACTACCAGAGCGGCAATCCTATTCAGATAAAGGTGCGTGAGGACAGCGTCAGCGTGTTCAACGAGGGGCACTGGCCTGTAACAAGGATAGCGGTGGAGGATGTCTACAAGGATCACGCCTCGTACCCTGCCAACCCGCGGCTCGCCGGACTTTTCTTCGCTGCGGGTGAGATAGTGACCTGGGGCGGCGGCTACCAGATCATCCAAAGGGAATGCGAAAAGGCCGGCTCGCCTCTTCCGGTCATAGAGATCGGACAGGGCGACACCCCGGATAAAGGCGTCACCGTGCGCTGCAACGCGAAATAATCGCGAGAGATATACAGGGATCCGGGCTTCGCGATCGAAAGCCGGGATGAAGAGACGATACGATTGATTTGGAGAAGACAGGAGAGATAGTATGGCGACTATTGAGGAACTGCTGAAGCAGTATGAGACGGATGAAGCGCTGAAGGCAGAGGTCGATGAGATACTGGCGGATCAGAAAATCACTTTCACAGAATTCGTGGATTTCATCAATAAGCACGATGTGGAAGTTTCGCTCAAGGACTTCCATAAGATCATCAAGGAGGCCAAAGCGGCCGGCCTGATCAAGTAAGGATTATTTATGGCGGAGCGTAAGGGGGACAACCAGAAACTGAAAATGCTGTACCTCGTCAGGATCTTTGAGAGGGAGACTGATGACGGGCACGCTCTTACCATGCCTCAGATCATCTCGAAGCTGGAGGCTTACGGCGTCAACGCGGACCGCAAGACGGTCTATCGCGACATAGAAGAGCTGCGCAAGTTCGGACTCGACATCATCGCGACCAGGGAAAACCGCAGCTGCTACTATCACCTGGGCAGCCGCGACTTTGAGTTGCCGGAACTGAAGCTCCTGGTGGACTCGGTGCAGTCGTCCAAGTTCATCACTGACAAGAAATCGAGCCAGCTTATCAAGAAGCTTGAGTCGTTGGTCAGCAAGTACGAGGGATCGAAGCTGCAGCGTCAGGTGCTTATTTCAGGCCGCATCAAGACCATGAACGAGAGCATCTATTACAACGTCGATAAGCTGCACGAGGCGATCGGCGCCGACAGGCAGATCCGCTTCAAGTACTTCGACTGGAACCTGAAGAAAGAGATGGAACCGCGCTACGACGGCCGCTGGTATCAGCTGAGCCCATGGGCGCTGATGTGGGACGATGAGAGATATTACCTGGTGGCGTACGATTCCGTGCACGACACGGTGAGACACTACCGCGTCGACAAGATGACCGACATCCACATCATCGACGATAAGCGCGAGGGCAAGGACGCCTTCAAGGAATTCAACATAGCGCATTACACCAACACGCTGTTCGGAATGTTTGCCGGCGACGAGACCAAGGTGACGATAGAGGCCGAAAACCGCATGGTGAGCGTCATAATCGACCGCTTTGGCAAGGACATCATTATTGTGCCGGTAGACGAAGAGCATTTCCGCACCACTGTGACGGTCGCTGTGAGCAGGCAGTTCTTTGGCTGGATCATGGCGCTGGACGGCGATGTGCGCATAGTGGCACCGGACAGTGTGGTGGAACAGATGCAGGATCTGATAGAGGAACTTTCGCGGCAGTACGGCATGTAGCCGTGCCGGCCGCAACATAATAAATCAGCGGCTGGCCGCCGGGCATCTGCCCGGCGACTGCCGTGTACGGAGGAATAAATGGACGCAGCCGAAATATTCGCAACGATCATAGCGCTATTCTGGTGGGTAGTGCTGTTTATATCATTCGAAAGGGACAGAAGCAGGTATCGCAACTGCTACTTTCTTTTCTTTGCGCTGATAAGCACGGTGGTGGCGGTCACCATGTTCGCGGACGGGCACGAGGGTGAGGCGCTGCTGGCCGTGACTGTGCTTGTGGGAGCGGCCATCCTAATGGTACCGGCCTTCCTCATCCACAACGGCGTGGTCATGTATAAAAAGGAAGGTCACAGCCTGGCCAATCTGCTCTCGCTGCTGTTCGGAGTGGCGATAGGCGTAGGCGAGATAGGTACCATATATCTGGTACTCACAGGCTGGGAGACCAGCTTTGCCACAGAACATCAGGTGCTTACAAACATCATCGCGTTCATCAGCCTGTCCGTGATCTATGTATCGATGTCATTTCTGGTGTTCCTGTTCTATTCGCTTTTCCTGATGATAATCCCGCGCAAGAAGGATTTTGACTACGTGATAATCCACGGCGCCGGGCTGCTTGACGGCAACAGGGTATCCAAGCTACTCTCCGACCGTATCGATAAGGCGATCCTGGTCTATTCGACTGACCCGTCACCGACTATCCTGGTACCGTCGGGCGGACAAGGCCCTGACGAGACAGTGTCCGAGGCCGAGGCCATGGCGGAGTACCTACGCGAGAAAGGGATACCTGAGAGCGACATACTGCTCGAGGACAAATCGACGACTACCATGGAAAACCTGGAAAACTCCAAGGCGCTCATTGATGCGCGCGAAGGCCGCAAGTACACGGCGCTGGTGACCAGCAATTACCACGTCTACAGGGCGCTCAGGTATTGCCGCAAGATAGGGCTGAAGTGCACGGGCATCGGCAGCAGAGTGGCGCCTTACTACTGGCCGAGCGCGTTGATCCGCGAGTTTGTCGCCATCCACAAGGAGCCGAAGCATCTGATAGCTTTCTTAGGCGGATGGGCTATACTCGTGGCGCTTCCGTTCATACTGTCATAGCGCGTCAGCGGTATTATTAATAATCATTCAGAAGGGCGGGCCTGCCCTTCTTTTTTATGCCAAAGGGCGTTTTTTGACCATGGTGCTTATGTAGAATGCCGGTGTCAGGAGGTGAATATTATGGTCAATTCAAAGGAAATCATGAAACATATTGCTATAATAATGACAGTATTTGCGGTAACGTTTTTCTTAGGCGGTATATAACAAGAGTATGTTATCAAAGGCTCATATCACAATCGGAATGGCTGCGGCATTCACATTAGTGTCGCCGGAGTCCGTGCCCGAAGCGCTTCCGGTGATCACGGGGGCATCCCTGGGATGCCTTATCTGCGATCTCGACTGCGATAATCCGAGGGAGAAGCAGGATTCTTCGCGCTGGCGGAAACTGATGGCCGTGGTCGCGGCTGTGGCCCTCTTTGAGGACTATCATATCGACGCGGGCATGTGGCGGACGCTTGCGCAAAGCGGATCATATGAATGGTGCGCGGGCGCGGCGGCCTTCGCGCTGCTCTGCGCGTTCGCGAGCATCTCGAGCCACCGCGGCTTCTCACACTCATTAGCCGCGCTGGCCCTCGAAACACTCGCCCTACGGCTCGTGTTTCCCGCGGCGGCCGCCTCTTTCGCCATTGCCTTCGCAACGCACATCATTCTCGACATGACCAACAAGCGGCCGGTCCGCGTCCTGTACCCGCTCCGTAAGGGGATCTGCTTCGGCTGGTTCTACGCGGACCGCCTGGCCAACAAAGTGTTCGCTGCCGCCGGCAGCGTCTGGCTGATAGCAGCGCTGCTGATCTGCCTGAGGCAACATTGATATGAAATCAACAGCATATAGACCTAAATCAAAGGTCTATATGCTATTATTAATTAACAGGAAAAAATGAGTTATTGAAAGAAACAATGGAAAACAGATTCAGACCCGGCGATATCGTTCAGCACTTCAAGCGTGAGTTGCTGACTGATGAAGAGCGGGCAACCAACAAATACGTATATGAGATCGTAGGTGTGGCTACTCACAGTGAGACGCGCGAACCCATGATGGTCTACAGGCCGCTCTATGATGACGGCGGTATGTACGTCCGTCCGCTTGATATGTTCCTGAGCGAGGTCGACCGCGATAAGTATCCGCAGATAAAGCAGAAATACAGATTCGAGAAGATATGAGCAGCAATTATTGCAGAGAATGCGGCACTAAGCTGGTGCCGAGAGAACTGGAAAACGAAGGGATCGTACCATACTGTCCGTCGTGCGAACAATACAGATTTCCGCAGTACAATGTGGCGGTCAGCATGATAGTCGTCAATGAAGAGAATGACGAGATCCTACTGATCCAGCAGTACGGCAGGCCGTCGTATATACTGGTCGCAGGTTATGTCAGCAGGGGCGAGGCGCTCGAGGACGCGGTGGTCAGAGAGGTCCGCGAAGAGACCGGCATGACTGTGTCGCGGGTCAAGTTCAACCGCACGCAGTTCTTTGAAAAGTCGGATACACTTATGTGCAACTTCACGGCTTTTGTGAAGGACGCGAGCGAGCTGGACCCGAATTACGAGATCGACGCCTGCAAATGGTTCACGCGCGATGAGGCAAGGGCCAACATCCGCCCAGACAGTCTGGCGGAGTGGTTCCTTGTTTCGTATCTTGAGGAGAAATGATGAGCAGAGCAGATAGGGCAGAAGAATTATTCAGGCAAGGCTATAACTGCGGGCAGTCGGTGTTCGCGGCTTTCGCGGACGTGCTTGGCATGACTGTCGAGGAGGCCGCGAAGATAGCGAGCCCGTTCGGCGCGGGATTCGGAAAACTGAGAGAAGTGTGCGGAGCTGTATCCGGCATGACGCTTGTCACAGGATATCTGAAGGGTTATTCGGACCCTGCGGACTATGAAAGCAAAAAGGAAGTCTATGCGCTGATTCAGAAGATGTGCGCGGAGTTTGAGGAGCGTCAGGGTTCCATAATCTGCAGAGAACTGCTTGGACTTAAGAAAGGTGAGGACACGGCTGAGCCTGCAGTGCGCACGGAGGAGTATTACCGCAGCAGACCGTGCATCGGAGCGTGCAGGACTGCCGCTGAGATAGTAGAGAAAGAGGTATTGGCATGAGATTCAAAATGATCCATGAGAATTTCAATGTGAGCGATCTGGATGTGTCGCTTGCTTTCTATGAGAAGGCGTTGGGCCTTAAAGAGATCAGAAGAAAGACGGCAAAGGACGGTTCGTTCATCATCGTTTACGTCGGAAATGAGGAGACTGATTTTGAGCTGGAACTCACTTGGCTGGAGGAACACCCGCAGAAGTACGATCTGGGCGAGGAGGAGTTCCACCTGGCTTTCCGTACGGACGACTTTGACGCGGCTCATAAGCTTCACGAGGAGATGGGCTGCATCGCGTTCGAGAATCATGACATGGGCATCTATTTCATAACGGATCCGGACGGATACTGGCTTGAAATACTGCCGCCGAGGTAAACGAAATGACACCGCTTCTGATGAAGGCTGTGACAGCGATCACACTGGCCCTGATATTCTATACGATAGGCGTCTGGTCAGAGCACAGAGCCAGGCTGTTGAAACCGGTCCATCTGGTGTTCTTCTGGCTCGGTCTTTGCATGGACGCCGCCGGCACCATGATGATGTCCAGGATGGCGGAGGGAGCTTCGGGAGGATTGACCGGCGTGCACGGCGTCACGGGTATGATAGCGATCATACTGATGATGATCCACGCGGTCTGGGCGACTGTCGTGCTCTGCCGGAAAGACGAGAAGTCGATGCATACGTTCCACAGATTCAGCATTGTGGTATGGGTGATATGGCTCGTGCCGTTCGTTCTGGGCATGATCATGGGCATGAGATGATCACGGCAGAGAATATATAGAAGGAGAAAAGATCATGAAAATACTGGTACTTGAGAGCAGCGGAAACATCAAGGGCTCGTCCAACATGCTGGCTGACGAATTCATCCGCGGAGCAGAAGAGAACGGCCACGAGCTCACTGTGTATAACGTGATGCGCAAGAATATCAAACCGTGCCTGGGCTGCGGTCATTGCGGCATGTCCGGGCCGTGCGTCCTGAACGACGACTACGAACATGAACTGAAGCCGATGATCATAGACGCCGACATGGTCGTTTTCGTTATGCCGGTCTATTACTATAACTGGCCTTCGCAGCTGAAGGTCTGCGTCGACCGTTTCTACAGCTTCAATACCGAGCTGGCTTCGATGCGTAAAAAGACAGCACTGCTGTCGGTGGCGTGGGACGATACCGACGATGTGTTCGATGGAACAGCGGCGTTCTACAAAAAACTATGCAGTTATATGAACTTTGAAGACTGCGGCATGGTGCTTGGCAGGGGCTGCGGGACTCCGTCCATCACGAGGGCAGGCGTCTATCCGCAAAAGGCGTACGAACTGGGAAAGAATATTTGATCAGGATCATGAAAACTATCAATGTTGTTGCGGCAGTAATAATGAAAGACGGCAAGGTCTTCGCGACTCAGCGGGGCTACGGCGACTACAAGGACTGGTGGGAGTTCCCGGGAGGAAAGATAGAGCCGGGCGAGACTCCTGAAGAAGCTTTGGTGCGCGAGATACGCGAGGAGCTGCATGCCGAGATAGAGGTGGACAGGCTTGTCGACACCGTGGAGTATGACTATCCTAAGTTCCACATGATGATGCGCTGCTACCTGTGCAGGCTGATCTCGGAAGAGGTAGAACTGGTCGAGCATGAAGCGGCGCGCTGGCTTGGCCTGGACGATGTGTGGTCGGTCAGGTGGCTGCCGTCAGATATGGAAGTGATAGAGGATCTGTTTGGCGGTATGGTGTGCGCGGAGTGACCATCTTTGCGGGATTGGAGAGAGAAGCATGACTGATTATGAACTGATGGTAAAGCAGCTTCTGAGTCTTTCGGAAGGCGTGGACTGGGACGTCACTATACTGTCCAACGCCGCCGCTTTGCTGTGGGATTCCCTGAAAGATATAAACTGGGCCGGCTTTTATCTGGCTCGCGGCGGCAGACTTGAGCTGGGACCTTTTCAGGGTAAGCCTGCCTGCACAACTATAGAATTCGGCAAGGGAGTTTGCGGCACAGCCGTAGCAGAAGACCGCACCCAGCTTGTGAAGAACGTGCACGAGTTTCCGGGCCACATCGCCTGCGACTCGGCCAGCAACTCCGAGATAGTCGTACCGATACATGCCGGCTCAGCGGAACAGATTGCCGGCGGGATCAATGCTGACCGCCCGATCTGCGGCGTGCTCGACATCGACAGCCCTCTGCTCGGCCGCTTCACTGAAGAGGACAAGACGGGGCTGGAAGCCTTTGTCCACACCCTGGAATCGATATTGACAGAGAAGGAATAAAAAATGAATTGGGAGATTCTTGAAGATAAACTGACTGCTCTTGACGAGAGCGAAATGCAGATGTTCAGATTTCTGCTGGACAGGCCTGCAGGAGTCATCCTGACTGTCGAGACAGACAGGATGCTTGCCAGGCTGCTTGCCGGCGAGGAATTGGTCAATATGGAAGGTGACACGGTGGTGATACCGCCGCTGGTCCGCCGCGGCTACAACAGCATCTGGACGGCTGATCTGGAGCTCAAATGGCAGAAGCGAAACTGGATGTACAAGTGCCTGGAAGCAGGCCAGTACCTCTATGGCGTGATGACCTGGGATGTTCTGGAGCAGCTCTTCAGGCTGGCATATCCGAACGCGGATGCCAGGGAGGTTTGCGGGCTCTTCGACAGCACTCCCGCCAACAGCCAGTGGTTCACCGAGCGGGACGGCAAGCTGGTGCTCAACGGTTTCGAGAAGGACGATTATTACAAGTTCCTAGAGGAACAGATCCAGGGCGACGTCGATTTTTATATCCCGGCTAAGGCCGAAGTGGAGGAACTGTACGACCAGGGCTGTCTCATCAGCCGTGAAGCTCATGCCGGGCTGAGAGACTTTATCGCGGAGACTTTTGGCTGCGATAAGGACACAGCGTCATTCAAAGTGCACGAACTATATGAAGCGGTAAACAGCCATGTCAGGATGAACGACGCAGCCGAAGCGTTCGCCGCGGACGAGTCCGGGCAGTTCAGATTCCCTTCGGATGAGGCAGAGGTGAAGTTTTTTGAGCTCTACATGGAGATGAGCCGCGAATGCCGCACAAGGGACAACCGCGGCCATGATTACTACGAAATGGTAGCGATCATGTCACTGAAGAACAGGAACGCCGCCTCTGCGGGCGCCGGCACATCCGTAAAGCCCGCTCCTGTAAAACGAGTCAAAATAGGCCGTAATGATCCGTGTCCGTGCGGCAGCGGCAAGAAATATAAAAACTGCTGCGGAAAGAACTGACGCAGCCCGGTGCCTGATCCGGAAAAGGTTCAACCGCAAAACCTGTTACAGAATTAAGGAGATATAAAAAATGAGAAAGATCCTTGTTGTAGTAGACATGCAGAATGATTTCATCGATGGCTCCCTCGGAACGCCTGAGGCCGTCGCGATAGTAGAAAACGTCAAGGCAAAGATCCGTGAGTACGACCCCGCGGACGTTTTCGTGACCATGGACACGCATGGTCCGGAATACCTGACGACCCAGGAAGGCCGTAACCTTCCGGTAGAGCACTGCATCAAAGGCAGCATGGGCTGGCTGGTTCGTAAGGACATCGCGGAACTCCTTGACGGCGCAAAGGTTTATGAGAAACCGACTTTCGGCAGCACCGCTCTCGCAAAGGACATAGCCGGGATCGCCGCAGGTGAAGAAATCGAGATCGAGCTCATAGGTCTCTGCACTGACATCTGTGTCGTATCCAACGCGCTGCTCCTTAAGGCGTCGATGCCGGAGGTGACCATCTCCGTTGATCCCGCGTGCTGCGCCGGAGTCACACCGGAATCGCATGAGGCAGCGCTCAAAACGATGCAGATGTGCCAGATCCGGATCAGGAACTAAAAGCAGCAGCCATATCTGCAGGCAGAGAAAGCGTTTATGCAGACAAAGAAAGCATTATAATATACAGTAGCGGTAATCAGCAGGAGTAAAAAATGGGACTGTTCACTAAAAAGAAAACCGAATATCCGAAGATACCGGAAGGCTGCGAGCCTGTTTTGCGATGCAGCATCTGCACCGGCGAGCAGACGCTGTGCGCCAGAGACCTCGAGAACGGACAGCTTCACGAACTGATGCTGATCAGGACGCCGGAGCAACTGGAGGGCTTCTGTTCCGCAAACGGCTTGTCCGCAGCTGACATACAAAAGATATACTGAAAAACATAATACAGGTACTAAGGAGGCAGAGATATGAGTAAAGTCAATGATTTCATTACGGAAGCCGGCGTGTTTTACCTGACGACAGTGGACGGCGACCAGCCTAAGGTGAGACCGCTGGGCGCGCACATGGAGATGGACGGCAAAGTGCTCTTCGGCGTCGGTGATTTCAAGGATGTTTACAGACAGATGCTGGCCAATCCGAAGGTTGAGATCGCGTGCGCAAAGCCGGACGGACACTGGCTGCGCTACACGGGCAAGGTCGTATTTGAGACGGACCCGAAGTACGCGGAGGCAAATCTCGAAGCGATGCCTATGCTGAGAAACATTTACAACGACGAGACAGGCCACAAGCTTATGATGTTCCATCTCGAGGACGCGAAGGCTGTCGACATCCCTATGATGGGGCCGGGCGAGGACCTCTTGGCGGAGTGACCGGCTGCTTGCAGCACAAAGGATAAGGGGATGAGCATATGAGGAACCATGAAGTTACGACGGTGCAGCCGCTGCTTGACGGGAAGGGCGAGCTGCGGGAGCCGGGCTGGTCACGCAGCCTGGTACAGAAATACAACAGGACGGACATCAAGGCGCCTGCTTTCCGCGTCAAGGAATGGGATTATTACCTGGTCACTGCGGACAAGTTCGCGGCTGCCTTTACCATCTCCGATGACGGCTATATAGGCCTGCAGTCGGTATCGCTGCTCTGGCTCGGCGACGACCCGTGGGAACATACAGAGACCGTTCTGAACGCCTTTCCTATGGGGAAACTGGGGCTGCCGAACGATTCGTCATATGGCACGACCAAGTACAGCGACAAGAGACTTCAGATGAGTTTTGAAGTAAAGTATCAGGCACGCTGCATCAAGTGCCATTTTGAGAACTTCATGGACGGGAAGCCGCTCGACGCGGAGATAGTGCTGAGCCAGCCGCCGATGGACACGATGGTGATCGCGACACCGTGGCCCGAGAAGCACGCCTTCTATTACAATCAGAAGATCAACTGCATGAGGGCTTCCGGATGGGTCAAGTTCGACGGCAAAAAGTATGAATTCGATCCGGCGACGGACTTCGGTACGCTCGACTGGGGGCGCGGCGTCTGGACCTACGACAACACGTGGTTCTGGGGCTCGGGCAACGCGGATGTGGACGGCAACAGCTTCGGCTGGAACATCGGTTACGGATTCGGCGACACGAGCGCCGCGTCCGAAAACATCCTCTTCTGGAACGGCAAAGCCCATAAGCTGGACGACATCACGTTCAACATCCCGGAGAGCAGCTATATGGATCCGTGGTCGTTCACATCATCGGACGGCCGCTTCGAGATGACCTTTGAGCCGGTACTCGACAGAGCGGCCTGCCTGGACTTCAAGTTGATCGTCTCCGACCAGCATCAGGTGTTTGGCAGGATGAGCGGCAAGGCGATACTCGACGACGGCACTGAGGTCAACATAAAGGATGTCATGTGCTTCGCCGAGAAGGTCCATAACAAATACTAGAGGAAAAGTCGGAAACTATTATTGAAAAAAGCGTTTACAAACCGGCTCGGGGAAGCAAAATCCCCGAGTTTTTTTGAGCTTTCTATGATAAAATTTATGTGGTATGCGGACTTTTATGAATAACGCATTTTAAGAGGGAGAAAGAAATGGAAACCAGACAAGACAAGCTTATAAGGCTTGCGACCGAAATGGCAAATAAGGGCGAGCTGAAGATCACTCCGGATTGCGCGGAGTATCAGCTTCTCGATTATCTGCTGACAGATGAACAGCTTGCCGTGATGAGCGAGATGAAGCTCGTCATGCCGTCCACAGCCAGAGGACTGGCAAAGAAGACCGGAATGCCGGTCGCGAAGGTAAAGAGAATACTTGAAGAATGCGCCGACAACGCCTACTTTATGGATGTGAAACTCGGAAAGGGCGGCGCCAAGATATATCTGCTCGTTCCGTTCGCGCCGGGCATCTTTGAGTTCCAGCTGGCCAGAAGCAATGAGTACAACGAATCTCATCCTGAGATCTCGTACTTGTTCCAGAGACATGCTTTTGAGTCCTATGGTCAGGTAGCCGCGTCTATGCCTATGGGCGTCGGCATAATGAGAGTCGTACCGGTAGAGAGCGCTCTTCCGGCAGGCACCAAGGTCATGACGATGGAGAGGCTCAGCACGCTGATCGAGACGACGCTGGGCGGAGCGTTCTGCAGAGTGCCGTGCCAGTGCCGCAGAGTACGCCGCATCATGGGCGAGGGCACAGGCGACCTCGAAGACGGCATGTGCATTTACATGGGTCTGCTCGCTGAGACCATGATCCGCCACGGCCGCGGAGAGAAACTCACCAAGGAACAGGTCTACGAGCACCTCGAAAGAACAGAGGCGATGGGATGCATCCATCAGATCACGACACTCGAGAGCGGCATTTCATTCGCGATCTGCAACTGCCAGCCGCAGAGCTGCATGGCCATCGGAAGCGCCACATACTACGGCGCGCCTAACATGGTCCGCAGCAATTATGTCGCGGAGATCGACAAAGAGAAGTGCGTGGCATGCGGACAGTGCGTAGAGACATGCGCGAACAACGCTTTGAGACTCGGGCAGAAGATCTGCTCAAAGACACCGATCGTTCAGATCCCAACAGAGCTTCCTGATGAGCAGGAGTGGGGTCCTGAAAGATACGATGCCGATTACAGGGATCACAGAAAGAACGTGGTCGAAACGGGAACATCCCCATGCAAGACCACCTGCCCGGCGCATATAGCGATCCAGGGTTATATAAGGCTTGCGGCTCAGGGCAAGTACATGGAAGCCCTTGAGCTCATCAAGAAGGAGAATCCGCTTCCTGCGGTCTGCGGACGCATCTGCCCGCATAACTGCGAGAATGAGTGCACAAGAGGCGAGATCGACAAAGCGGTCGCCATCGACGAGATCAAGAGATTCATCGCTGACAGAGAGATCGAAGCGTCACAGAGGTTCATCCCTCGCAAGCTTTGGGATCATGACAAGAAGATCGCCGTCATCGGCTCCGGCCCGGCGGGCATCTCCTGCGCTTACTATCTGGCAGCAGGCGGTTACAAGGTAACCGTATTCGAGAAAGAAAAGAGACCGGGCGGAATGCTGGTCAACGGCATCCCGGCGTTCAGACTCGAGAAGGACGTCGTCGAGGCTGAGATCGACGTGCTCAGAGCTCTCGGAGTCGAGTTCAGATGCGGCGTTGAAGTCGGTACTGACGTCACTATCCCGCAGCTGCGTGAAGAAGGCTTTGAGGCATTCTACCTCGGCATCGGACTGCAGGGCTGCGGCAAGCTGGGCATCCCGGGCGACGACGCCAAGGGAGTCATACCGGGCGTTGAGTTCCTTAAGGACATCAACCGCGGCAATGACGTGGAACTCTCCGGCAACGTAGTAGTAATCGGCGGCGGAAGCATCGGCGCTGATGTCGCTCGTACGGCAAAGAGATACGGCGCAAAGAAGGTCGACCTCTACTGCCTCGAGTCCTACGATGAGATGCCGATGGGTGAAGAAGACCAGGCATACTGCAAGGAAGACGGTATCACGATGCACGACGGCTGGGGCCAGACCGAAGTCGTCACGACAAAGGCCGGCAAGGTCAGCGGCATCAGGTTCCGCAAGTGCGTGAGCGTCAAGGACAAGAACGGCAAATTCAGCCCGAAATTCGATGACAAGGTCACTGAAGAGGCTAAGTGCAGCACAGTTCTGTACTGCATCGGACAGAGGCCTGACTGGGGCAAACTGCTCACAGGCGTCAACGTCGAACTCACGGAGAGAGGCTTCGTGAAGGCTGATCCGCTGACATATCAGACAAGCGAGCCTGATATCTTCGCGGGCGGAGACATCTATACGGGACAGAAGTTCTGCATCGACGCGATCGCTGCCGGCAAGGAAGCTTCGATCTCGATCAACCGCTTCGTATGGCCGGGACACAGCCTGACTCTCGCCAGAGACAAGAGAGAGTACAAGGCGCTCGACAAATCCGACCTCGACTTCGATCACATCAGCTGGGACAATATCAAGCGTCAGGTACCGGGCGTCGACAAGTCAAAAGTCGGTACAAAGCGCAATGAGAGCCTCACATTCACTGAGGAGCAGCTGAAGGCTGAGACGGCCCGCTGCCTCGGGTGCGGAGCTACTCAGGTAGACCAGAACAAATGCATCGGATGCGGAGTCTGCACGACAAGGTGTAAGTTCGACGCCATCCATCTTATAAAGAAGTTCGATGAACCGGTACACTCGATCCGCTTCCGCGGACCTTACGTTGAGAAATACCGCAAGGACCGCGAGATGAAGATCGCGGTAAAGAAGTTCATCAAAGAGGACAACAACAGAAGCGACGCCGGCAAGCGTTAAAGGAGCGAAGATGCATGAACTTACGCTGCTTTACGGCGTTGTCCAGAAGGTAGAGCAGGTCTGCAAAGAAAACGATCTGGATCGTGTGGACGCCATTGTCATCGAAGTGGGCGAGGCTACTTCAGTGATCCCGGAGTTTTTGCAGGACGGCTATGAAGTCATCTCGGATGACTACGACTTTCTGCGCGGCTCGGAACTCATCATTGAACGCATCAGGGCGATAGGACGCTGCCGCGGATGCGGTACGGAATTTCCGGTAGTTGCCAACAAGGGGCTCTGCCCTACGTGCGGCAGCTTCGACAAGGACATTATAGAGGGCGCGGACTTCTTCATAAGGGAAGTCCGCGTCATGGAAACGCAATAGGGACAAGAGAAGGACAGGTCTTTTATGGCGACATTCGTAATGATACTGAAAATGTCAGCAGTTACGTTGCTATACGTTATTCTGACATTTTTGATGTGGAGAAATCTTAAGGACAGGGAGATCAAGGCTGATCTAAGGATCGCTATAGGCGTTTTCTACGGCATCCTCTCGATCATGTCGACCCACTTCGCCATCGACTACACCGATATGCTTCTCAATGTGCGCGACCTCGGACCGATGTGCGCGGGCCTGTTCTTTGACCCGGTGTCCGGCATCATTGCCGGTCTGATCGGCGGTGTTGAGCGCTACATCGTGGGCACGTATTTCGGGATCGGCGAGTATACCCGTGTGGCGTGCAGCATATCCACCTGTCTTGCCGGATTCTTCGCGGCTTTCATGCACGTCTTCATTTTCAAGGGGAAAAAGCCTTCGATCACATACGCGTTCTTCATGGGCGCGGTGATCGAAGTATTCCATATGTATGTGGTGCTGATCACGCACAGGAACGACATGAGCATGGCGTTCTACGTCGTAAGGATCTGCTCGGGTCCGATGATAATCTTCAGCGGGCTGGGACTGGCGCTGATCTCAACTGCCATCAAGAAGAGTCTGGGAGAAACACACAGCCCGTTCGAGGCGATACCTCCACGGGAGGTGTCTGTCTCAAACAGATTCCAGGTATGGCTGTTCGGAGTCACTGTCACTGTGCTTGCCGTCAATTTCGGCTTTACATACGCCATGCAGACTCAGGCGGCTCTGCAGTCGGCAAAGGTCGACCTCAAGACGGCGGGAATGGACATAACCAAATCCGTCAACTGGATACTCGAGCGCGGCGGTAATACTGAAAACTACTCACATCATGTGGGGCTGTCCGGTACTTTCGTCGTGCTTGACCAGGAAGGCAATGTGATCGCCGGAACTCAGGGCGGTAAGTATTACAATGACACGGTCAGGGAGCTCGTCGATACGCATGACACTCATGTACTCTTCTCAGCCGATGTATTCGGAGAAAAGGCGCTGTGCATGGTGCACAGATCGAAAGGGGGCCTTACGGTATTTGCGCAGATACCGGAGGATGAGGTCTATGAGTCCCGAGACATTCAGGCGCTGGAGACGATGCTGGCCGATATCCTGCTGCTCACTATCCTGTATGTCCTGATATCCCTGCTTGTGCAGGGCATGGTAGTAGACAACCTGCTGAAGGTGACCGAATCGCTCGGCAGGATCACACTCGGAGACCTGGAAGAAAAGGTCAACGTTTACAACTCTTCCGAATTCGCGTCTCTTTCCGATGACATCAACCTCACGGTAGATGTGCTGAAGGGATATATAGATGCTGCCGAGAAGAGGATGGAGCAGGAGCTCATTCTGGCGCATAACATCCAGGACGCAGCGCTTCCGAAGAACTTCAGGTTTACGCACAGAGGCTTTGAGATATACGCGACTATGGATCCGGCCAAGGAGGTCGGTGGCGACTTCTACGATTTCTTCTTTGTCGACACGGATAAGATAGCGCTGGCCATAGCCGATGTTTCCGGCCATGGTATACCGGCGGCCCTCTTCATGATGCGCAGCAAGACGGCCATCCGCAGCCTTGCGGAGAGCGGTATGGAACCTGCTGCAGTCTTGGAAAGGGTTAATGAGGAACTCTGCGAAAACAACGACATCAATATGTTCGTTACAGTCTGGATGGGCATCATGGATCTGAAGACGGGCGTCATGAAATGCGTAAACGCCGGACACGAGTATCCGGCGATAATGCACGGAAACGGTTTGTTCGAGCTGCTGAAGGACAAGCACCGTCCGCCTCTGGGCGCAGTGGAAGGTCTCACTTTTGAGGAGTATGAGCTGCACATGGAGCCGGGAGATGTGCTGTATGTCTATACTGACGGAGTGCCTGAATCGATCAATACGTCTGAAGAACAGTATGGCACCGACCGCATGCTGGACATCCTGAGCGCCAACACCGGTACCTCGGTAGCGGAGCTGCTGGCGGATGTCAAGGAGGACATGGACGTGTTCGTCGGAGAAGCCGAGCAGTTCGACGATATAACCATGATGGGATTCCGCTATAACGGCCCGCGGTAAGATACATAAACGGGGCCGTGACCACGCTATACGGCAGAATAATGCAATAAGTAAAAAAACAGCCTTGCGGCTGTTTTTTTCATGGTGTCCCCGAATCGAGTGTAATAGAACTATCGTTCGGACTTTTGTCAAAATAGTGTTCTATATCGGCAGCCTCACTATTCGAGACTCTGCCTTTCCG
>CACYPK010000022.1 GCA_902776285.1 uncultured Eubacteriales bacterium | reverse complement strand
CTTCTTTAAGGAACTCTGTGTCAAGTGAGGTGTATTTCTCATTACTCATAATTAGATCGATATAGTTCTCCAGTGCATCGGCTCCCATCCTGTTGACAGCACTGAGATCGATCACGATTTTAGTTATTTTGCTGGAATTCTTTCCAATCTTTTCAGACTCGAAATAATAACCGATTTCAGGGGAGGAGCCCTTGGATATAAGGTCATCTACCTTGCATTCCAGCGCAGTTGCTATATTCTGCAGTGTTGCTATTGTAAATCTGTCCGGAGTAACACCTAATATCGCTGCAAGTTCCTTCTGAGTGATACCCTTGCTTTTTCTTACTTCTTTAATTTTGTTTCCCATTGTATTGATCCTCCTGTCAGTAATAGTATATACCAAACAAAAACAAGTTTCAACTTTATTTTTTAATTATATTAGACTTGACAAAAGTTACAACTTTATTTATACTGTAATACTCGCTAAAGTTACAACTTGAATTAAAGGAGGAGTATCAAGATGAATATTTACAAAACAACTAAAAGAATCAAAGAAATAGTAGTGTGGAGAAGAAGAAGGAAGCGAGCTTTCGGAAAGGACGGTATAAGTGACGAAAGTAAGAACGATCAAAGAGACGATAAAAGAATTAAGAGCGATTGATCCCGGATGCCAGCTCACTGAATGGCAATTACGACAGCTTGTAAAGGAAGAAAAGATACCGGCGATGATGGCAGGTAAAAAAGCACTTCTGTCTGTTGAAGCAGTAGAACGGTACCTCGAGGAACAGCTTGGCGGCGAGCGGCTGAACTGAAGCGAGGTGTGAAATATGCAGGTGAGTAAAACAGGGATCAACTCGGTAGATGCTCTGTATGGAGTGGAATTCACCGGCAACATAATACCGAATTCGTGGTACAGCACCATACGGACAGAAAAAGGGAAGCCGGATCTGACAGCGATAACGATCCTATCAGAAATCCTGTACTGGCACAGACCAAGAGAGGAGTGCGATGAGAGTGATGCCGGGGGCATAAAGCTCATTAAGCGGTTTAAAGCTGATCTCCTTCAGATGAGTTATAAGCATCTTTTGAATAAGTTCGGGCTGACTAAGGATCAGAGCAGAAGAGCGATAGAACGTCTGGAGAAGCTTGGGCTGATAAAGAGGCATTTAAGAACCGTTGAGACAGACAATACCACCCTGAATAACGTGATGTATATAGAACTCTTTTCGGACAGGCTTCTGGAGATCACATTCCCTGAGGGCTACGTACCCCCTGGTAGGAAAAATCCTACAAGGGTATCGGAAAAAACCGATGAGGTCATAGGAAAAAACCAAGCAGGTAATGCGAAAAAACCTATGACAAATACAGAGAATACTACAGAGATTACAAACATAGATTACGACTCTATCTATCAAGCGGAAATAGAAAGTGTCCGAGAGCAGATAGATTATGAAGCTCTGACAAGAGACATGGGATCAGACAGAGGAATGATAGATGAGATAGTAGAGATCATAGTAGAAAACAATCTGTATGGGAACGAGCCGCAACTGATCAACGGAGAACGGATACCGGCTCCGATCATACGAGAGAGATTCAGAAAGATAAACAGTTATGTGGTGAAGGAAATAATAGACAGCCTGAGATCGGCACCGAGAAACATTGTGAATACCAGAGGGTATATCATGACGGCACTGTACAATGCATCGTCGACATATGAGCTTGGACTGGATATGGAGGTCACCAGAGATATGTTCAGAAGGGAGGCGAGTGCATGGGAAGCATGACACCTATGAAAGCGATCAGAGCAAAGTGCATTGACTGCTGCTGCGGAGAGAAGAAAGAGATACGACTCTGCCCGATCGAAAGGTGCCCGCTATGGCCGTACAGGATGGGCAAGCGACCTGTAAAGGATACAGACATCGACAAGAAAGATTGAGAACAGAAAAGTAGAGATAGCTAAGACTTTTTTCTGAATAGTGACCCGATATACGACACTTTTGAGAAGGGTATAGACCGGGAACAATAATCAGACAGATCTTCATGACAGTCAGAGATCATGAATGTGATTAAGAGGGATCCGAACTACTGTCATGTAGCTGAAGGACGAAGGAGCATATGAGGAGCACACAGTTGTGGATACATAGGAGCCACACTGACTCCTGACAAGGGAGATAAAGGAAATGAACAATGAAAATGTATAGCCATAAAGGCCTCGCCGACTGAGAGCGAAATACACCCATCGCACAAACCTTGCGGTTCGTACTCTGTGTATTTCGCCTCGCGGGGCGGTACCAATGAATACAAAGCGCTCAGTAAAAGGGGGTGACGCTTATAAAAAATGTGACATTTATACAGCACGGAAAGCTGACAAATGTAGTCGGCAGAATCAGATATATCAGTGATGAAAAGAAGCAGGAGAACCTGTATGCGGTCTATGAAACAGTGCCGAGGAAGTACTGGAGAGATCTTGCGAAAGAGAATCAGTCGGACTTCAGGCGCAGCGGAACGAGCGGGAACTGCATCGAGGCAAGAGAACTCATAATAGCTTTGCCGAAAGAATTGACCTTATATGATCCGGATGAACTGCTAAAATATTTCGTCGAATCCTACCGAAAAGAGTATGGCACAGAGTGCATCGCAGCTCTCCATCATAACAAGAGAAAGACGAATTATCACATCCATCTGATCTATTCGGAGCGGCAGCAACTGGAAGAACCGGTGAGAAAGATAGCAGCTCGTAACATGTATTTTGATCCTGAGGGCAGGCATGTGAGGACGAAAAAGGAAGCGACTGTAGATGGAGAATTGCTGCCGGGTTACAGCATGATACCCAAAGGTGAAGTGTATGAAGAGCATCTATTCGATAAAAAGAATCCGCTCTTCAAACAGAAAACTTTCACAGAAGACGTAAAAGTTTTCTTCACAGATCTCATGAACAGGCAGCTGTCTGAACCAAATCAGATGCAGGTGTTCCCAAAGAACAGTCCATTCCTTCCGACTAAGAAGATCGGTAAGAACAATCCAAAAGCTGAATTCATAGAGGAGACTAACAGACTAAAGGGTGAATGGAACAAAAAGATATGGACAGCATACCGTAATGGAGCACCAAAAGAGGGCCTGATAACGGTAAAGAGGGAACTGATATCCAAGCCGGCAGCAGAGTCGATCAGGGAAGACGGCGGCAAAAGCGATCCTGAAAAATACAACAGCATACTTGTAAGAGCGATAGCGATTGTTGCGGAGATGTGCAGACTGCTGAGCAAACAGGGAAGGGAGACCTGGGCAGAAGCATGGGGAAAAGCACTGACTAAACTGATGGATATGGCGACAGAGCAACTTGCCGGAAGAAGGATCGATATCAAAAAAGATACAAGGCACAGAACAATGGAACGGTAGATATGACTGTGCTATAATTCGGAAAGGCTACCATACACGGTAGGCGGTTAGCCCTCTCCGGAGGGACTGTGACCCTCCGTATATATAGAAATCCCTTGTGGAAATCTGATAGAAAGGAGGGCAATGCTATGGACGTATTCCAGTTCATGCAGATCGTGGGTTTCGCGCTCGCTTTCTTCGTAGCCGGGTACAGCCTTGGCAAAAGAAAATAACCGCCCAACGCCACATTGATGCGGTTATTATCTAACTAATTCATATGCGGGCTAACCGTCTATCGGTAGCCTTTATCTATGCTTATAATAATCAAATGCTGCTGCTTTTTCAAGTATTTAAGATAAATGACGGCATAATGCTTGACCTTCAAGTCACTTGATACTCTACCATGAGCTTGCAAGGAGGAACAGAAATGAAGATAAACGAAGTAGAAAAACTGCTGGATATACCTAAGGCAACTATCAGGTACTATGAAGAAGAAGGTCTGATCAAGCCGACAAGAACAGAAAAAAGATACAGAAACTATAATGAGGAAGATATATGGAGACTTAAGACAGTAATTGCCTTGAGGAAAATAGGTGTTTCTATTCCAGACATTAAATCTTTGCTTGACGATAAGGCTAATCTCAATGATGTACTGAACGATACAATGTCTGATCTTGAAAAACAAAAGTCAGAGTTGTTAGCAGCTATGAGGATGTGCGGTGAATTCTTAGCAGATAATGAGACGATAGAAACCTTCGATGCTGAGAAGCATTTTGAAGAGATTCGTGAAATGGAAAAAAGTGGCGGTAAGTTTGTCTCTCTGGCAAAAGAATTTGCGGCATATCGGGCAAAAGATATGCGTCGCCTTGGATGGCTCCCGAAAAATCCTTATGCTCCGGTATACAAGAAGCTTATAAAGACACTTAGTATGGCCTTTGTCGTATTTGGTGGAGCTTTAGCAGGACGTCTCCTTATAGGTGAAACTGTGGAAAGCGGTTTGGAATATCTGGGAATCTACTGCATATCATACATAGTAGTGACTGCATTGGCATCAGGATTATGCTTTGTAGCCTTGAAAATTGGAGGCGAGAATGCGGAAAAGCAATTTCGTAATGGGTATTCGATTGTGGCAATTGTGTTTATTGCGTTAGTCATAATACTACTGGTCGCCATCAGGAAAGGAATAATATAGTACACTAAGATGTAAAGGTTTTCTTCACAGATCTCATGAACAGGCAGCTGTCTGAACCAAATCAGATGCAGGTGTTCCCAAAGAACAGTCCGTTCCTTCCGACCAGGAAGATCGGTAAGAACAATCCAAAAGCTGAATTCATAGAGGAGACTAACAGACTAAAGGATGAGTGGAACAAAAAGATATGGACAGCATACCGTAATGGAGCACCCAAAGAGGGCCTGATAACGGTAAAACGGGAACTGATATCCAAGCCGGCGACAGAGTCGATCAGGGAAGCAGGCGGCAAAGGCGATCCCGGAAAATATAACAGCATACTCGTAAGGGCGATAGCGATAGTTGCGGAGATGTGCAGACTGCTGAGCAAGCAGGGAAGGGAGACCTGGGCAGAAGCATGGGGCGATGCATTAATAAAGTTTATAGACTACTGCAAGGAAAGGGCTTCCGGTAGTACACTTGTACGGTGTAAAAACCGTCAAATGGAAAGATAGTTATGTGATGGTGGGCATGTTATACTTTTATTAACAACATGAGTTGCTTTTGTGAATTGTGCCGCCACCGGTGACACAATTCACTTATGATATAAATAAAACAGGGAGACAGGTTGTTCGTATGGGCAATATGATCGAAGTAATTAATTTAACTAAATCTTATGCAAAGTCTGGGAAGCAGATATTGAATAATACTACATTTGATGTGGAAGCAGGTGGGTTTTATGCCGTTATGGGTTCCTCCGGAAGCGGTAAAACAACATTGCTGAATGTTATAGGTGGTATAGATAAATTTGACTCTGGCGATATCACAATTGATGATGTGAGAATTTCTGTGCTGAATAGAAACGAGATGGCAGACTTTAGACTGAACAATGTCGGGATTGTATATCAGGATTACAACCTCATTGACTGCCTGACGCTAAGGGAGAATATTCTTCTGCCTTTACACAACAAAGATATAGATCCATCTGAATTCATCATTGTTTCAAATGAAGTTGCTATTAAATTTGGTATAGAAGATATCCTTGATCGATATCCACATGAAGTATCTGGAGGAGAGCAGCAGAGAGCAGCGATTTGCAGGGCTATTATCAATCAGCCTAAGGTTGTACTTGCTGATGAACCAACAGGTAATTTGGACTCAAAATCTACAACTACGGTGATGCAGTGCTTTGAGAAATTGAACAAAGAGGAGGGCATAACGATCCTTATGGTCACACATGATCTGTATACGGCAAGCTATTGCGATAAGGTCGTGCTGTTTAAGGACGGGATGATTACCGGAAACCTTGAACGAAAAGGGATGAACCGGAACGATTTTTACAAGTATATTCTTTCAGAATTGGAGCTGGGGGAAATATATGAATAGTGCACTGTTCCATAAGATTATGCGATCGAATATCAGGCAATACAGGTTGTTTGTTATGTGCAATACAGCTCTGGTTATGATTTGCTATTTCTTTGGAGGAATATATTTCAATGAACTTTTCACATCCGACAGATATGTAGACTCTATGATCTCGTCAAATATCATTACTCCAACAGTGGTGGTATTCGCTTTTGCAGTTTTCTTTATTCCTTATACACATTTTCAATTCAATCTTCAGAATGAACGAAAGTATGGGATTATGGAAGCCACTGGTGTGAGCTGGCGTGATCTGCGAAATTATGTGCTGATGGAAAATGCTATGCTTGCAGGATGTTCTCTGATATTTGGCCTTGCTGGCGGAACGATCCTTCTAATACTTTTTTTCAAGGTGTTTGTAAAACAAATAGAGATAGTAATTGATTTCGAGGCAATAAGTATAAATGGGGTCATCCAAACTTCAGTTGCGCTTCTGGCTATATATGCGCTGAGCATTATTGTTATTATGGTCAGACTTTCACGAATTACTGTAAAAGAAATGATTGACGATAGTAAGAAGGTCAGAATAGGAAGATCTTCCAGTATAATTCTTCTTCTGACCGGATTCGCAGCTGTCGGCTATTCCCTCATAGGAGTATTCTTTGTCTTTAATCAGTCAGATACTAACAAATTGATCCTTTATTATGTGGTCATGCTGGTTGGTATTTATCTGATGATTTCAAATTCTTATGTATTGCTTATCTGGCTAAAGAAACACATACCTAATGTGTTCTACAAGAATCTGCCGGTAATCGGAAGTATCAGGCAAAACTTCAGCACGAACAAAAGGATCATCTTTTTTTCGATCTGCTTAATCAGTTTTGTGGTGTTTTTTCAAACATTTTCAGTTTATTGCTCAAAACTGATGGTTAGAAATGCGATAAATGATAATCCTTACCACATTGCATATGTTGAGTATGAGGAAGAGAGTTTTCCAACAGAAGAAGAAATAGTCCAATTTGCTTCAGCTGCAGACGTTGCAATCACTAAAAATGATGTTATCCCAATCATATTAGACAGCTCAATAATAATCCCACAAAGTGCTTCAAACGAATATCTTGGAACGGATTATGAAATTGGAAATAAAGAATGTGTCATTTATACACAATATGATCTTCATGACGGATATCCGCACGATGAGTGTACAGATGATACAGTTGCTGTAAATGGGTCAGAGGAACTAAGTGTTAAGGAAGTGAGCTATTCAAGTCTGATCAATAATGGAATTACTTCACGTAATATATTTATTGTAAATGATCAGAAGTTCAATGAAATCGAACAAATCAACGATTCTTCTTACCGGGCGGCAATCAGAGTCATCAATTGTGAGACTATCAACCAGTCAGAGGCTTTGTATAAAGAAATATCTAAACATTACGACATGGGGTTGGATGGAATATTTGCCTCGGCGCAATGTATGGATCTGAAAACAGCTGATCAGTCAGGTATGTTTCTTATACTGATATCTGTAATAATGAATATGTTGCTGTTATCTCTTAATGCTGTGATGGTTTACTTCAAGTTACAGTCAAATAGGGACTACAACGAGAAGAAATACGACATGCTTTGGAAGATAGGAATTTCTGATTCAGAGATACTTAAATTACAAAAGACAGAATATAGTATTGTTTTTGTAATGCCTGCAGTTGTTGCAGTATGTGTGGGCGCTTTAATGACCATTGGCTTAATAAAGATTACAATGTAACACTAATCAAGAGGTAAGCACAATAAATAGCTGAAACTACAGCTAATACTGACATTACAAGGCAAAGGGAGAAAGATAGTTAGGCCATTGATTAACATGATATACTGATAATAATTTTGAGTAGCTTTTCATGATTACATAATCAATGATTAAACAATCCGGTTTAGCAGGAGGATCAGAATAATACAATGAATAACATTGATAAACAGTATTACCTTAGCTTAATAGATGAACTGAGAAATCTGACTAACGAGACGGAATATGTTGAGTTTAAGGTTGGCAATGACTCTCCTGAAATGATTGGAGAGTATATTTCTGCGATAAGCAACTCAGCTTCTCTGCATGAGCGTGATACCGGCTATTTGATTTATGGAATAGAAGATGAATCCCATGAAATAGTCGGGACTAGTTTTAGACCTAAGCTTTCAAAGGTCGGAAATGAGGAACTTGAGAACTGGCTGCTTAAACTCCTAACACCTCATGTTGATTTCAAATTCGTTGATATAGATGTTGAAACCGGTCATGTAGTAGTGATAGAGATACCCGCTGCAAGGGTTCAGCCTACTGCTTTTAAAGGAATTGAGTATATACGAATTGGATCATATAAGAAGAAGCTGAAAGAATTTCCTGAAAAGGAGAGGAAACTGTGGCGAATATTCGATATAAGACCATATGAAACAATGCCGTCCAAGCAGAATGTTAGCGACAGTACAGTAACAGAACTGCTTGATACCGGAGCCTTTTATACACTTATGAAACTACCTGTGCCTAGCACACGTGATGGCATTATTCATGACTTTCAGGAGTATGGCTTTATTAAAAGAATGGATAATGGCCATTATGTAATTACAAATATGGGAGCACTTCTATTTGCAAAGGATTTCAGAAGCTTTGATTATTTGGAAAATAAGGCAATACGCGTGATCCGGTATAAAGGCAGCGGCCGAACAAATGCAATCAGAGACCAGTTCTTCAGAAAAGGATATGCTGTCTGCTTTGATGAGATTATCACGTATATAATGAGCATGCTTCCGCAGGAAGAAACTATTGAAACGGCTTTAAGAGAAGAGTTCATTATGTTCCCGGAAAAAGCTATTCGGGAAATGCTTGGTAATCTGAGAGCTTAATGGTTGAAATCTTTGATGAGAGAATAGAAGTGTCAAATCCAGGAAAGCTTTTAGTAGATGTAGACAGAATCATTGATACTGCTCCACATGCTCGTAATGAAAGAATCGCAAATTTCTTACGAATAGTACATATCTGTGAGGCTCGTGGAAGTGGGTTCGATCGAATCGAAGAAGGCATGAGAGAATGGAAGATCCCAGCTCCTAAGGTGGAAACAACAGATGACTTCTGCAGAACTACATTGTGTTGGCATAGGTCACTCAGTGAATGGTCTAAGGAGGAGAAGGTCAGGACCTGCTATATCTATACCTGCTATTGTTATGTCAATGGAGTAGAAGTATCAAATGCAGTTCTTCGTGAACGTTTTGGTATCAGTGATGCAAACAAAGCCATGGCATCTAGGATCATTAAGGACACATTAAATGCAGGAAAAATAAAATTAGCTGATCCGCAGGCCGCCGTTAAAATGAGGAGATATATTCCATACTGGGCATGATTTTCGTTGACGGGTCGTTGATGGATTGACATTCATTACGATAAAAGGCCTGAAAAAAATGGTGTTTCAGCAAATCCTTTTCGTTGATGGGTCGTTGATAGATTGTTAGCAAGTCTATAAAAATTGGAAGGGGAAAATGTTTAATCTGTATTATATAAATTATGCAAAGGCTTTTGAAATAGCCATGCAAATTGATAATAAGCTTTTGGAAAAGCAGGTTGTAGATAGTGCTGTCGATAAAAATGGAGATGTTGGTGTCAACGCTTCGGTACCTTCGTTTTCATTATTAAATAAAATAATACCGACCTTATCGGGTGAGGCTAGGTTTTCAATGTCTAAGTCCGACAAAACTAGCGATACACTAAAGGTGGTATCTACCAAATCTACAATACTTGAACCTATAATTCAAAAGGCGGTAGAAATAAAGAAAATAGGAGATGATCGTATTGGTAAGCTGATAAAAATCAAAGATGTTCAGCTTTCAATCGAGAATTCAGATGATATTCTTGGAACAAAGATGCTACTGAGCGGGATTCTTAAAACAGTACCGATAGAAGGGTTGGGAAGTGTTGATTTGACGGAAATGATGGATATCGTGCTTAAGGGGGCGTCGTATATAGCAACTGGTAAAATGCCCGAGAAAATCAAACAAAATGAAGGTGTCTCAGACAAGTTAATGGTTAAAATTCCAATTCAGGTTGGGAATGAGATGGAAAGTCAATATTCAATTTCCGATCTAGAGATTGGGCCTGTAACAATTCTTGGAATATATAGAGGCGTTTTTGACTACGCAACTATTAGAAAACATGTTGATGTTATGAAACAATATGAAGAAGCTGAAGAGCAGATCGATATTGAATATGATGATAAAGGTTCTAACAATAATAACCAATCTTTAGCTGATGATGAGAAACTTCATTACATTGATGTGATAGCTATTGTACAAGATTTATACTATTGATGTGACTGATATGAATAGAATTACACTTTTTTCATACAAATTAATTAATATAGAAGAAATATTTGATGAAATAACTGAGAATACATGTTTTCTCACAAATACAGATGTTATTAATAGAATAAAAGATGACAGTACGTTTGAAGAAGTGTTTCAAAGATACAAGTTCTTTGACATTTCACTAATGATGACTGGAGATTTTGAACGGGTTGATATATGGATCGGGACGCTGCTTTTCTTTGTTCAAAAGTTCATTGATTATCAGAAAAACAATAAAAAAGATATGTTTATTATTGTGGATAAAAGGTTTGCCGGCACAATTTATACTAATTTGCCATATTTTTTTTCTGGAATAGAATCATTAGAAATTGAATTAGGTATAGATAAAAAAAGAATTACAAATATAGTTGACTTAGATCCCGAAAGTTTCGTGGCAATCCAAGAGTTTATGCAGAAGAGGTTGTTTGGGAACAATGGCTTTAAGAAACGTCTTTATGAAGAGCTTTCCAAGTTCAGAAGATTTAATTATATTGGTGAACGAAGAATATTCTCTGTTTTTTTAAGTGGACCTTCAGGGATAGGGAAGACTGAAACTGCATGGTTGTTACATGAGGCGCTTGCACCTGGAGAAAAACACATAAAAATCAATCTTGGTAACTACTCGGAAAGTAACGCATTGAGCAGTCTTATTGGTAGCCCTAGAGGATATATAGGCAGTAGCAAAGGAGAACTATCAGATAAAATAGAGTCTAGTAAGTCAACAATAATACTGATTGATGAATTTGAAAAGGCGAGTAAAGAAATACATAATTTTTTTCTTGAACTTTTGTCTGACGGTTATTTCACAGATTCTCTTGGAAGAGAATTTGATTTAGATAAATATATAGTTGTTTTTACATCAAATTTACCAAAAAATAGAATTAAGTCTGTTATATCTCCAGAACTATGGTCACGATTTGATCTGAAATATGAGATGAGTCCTTTATCCACAGACGAAAAGAATGACTATGTCAAATATAAAATGGATTACTATGCGGAAAAAGTGAAAGATGCATATAAATTGGATGGAGATTATGATTTAACCTTTGATTGCGGGGTAATTGATGTTAATGAGTTTAATAACCTAAGAAGATTAAATAGAGAATTGGAAACGATAGTATCATACAAGATAGCGGAGATGGGACTTTAAACCAAGTAATATAATATTAGTTCTGAGGTGACAATGCTGATACTTAATGACAATAATGAAGTCGGAATAGATGCTGCAGGATATGTATGCCCAGAAGATACGACATCACCAATTTGGGAATGCTTTATTGATGACTTTTCTCTACTACAGGAAATCAATATATATATGTATGGGCTGTTTGATAAAATGAATGCCAATCAGAATGATGTGATAGAGTGTTTTCTAGCAGAAACCTATAATAAAATATATAAAGATTATCAATCCGGCTTGCTTTTAGCTTCAAGAGGACTCATAGAACAGTCAAAAGTAATGTTGAGAGTTATTTTAGACAAGATAATGATCATGCAAGCTGTTCATAATGATAATGAAAACTATCATTTGTGGTTTAAACATCAAATATATCAAAGAAATCGATTAATAAAGGACATTAAAAATAAAAGGCCGGGATTAGAACATTTATACGATAAAGTAAATGGAATGGATCTAGAACCTGATGCAAAACGAGTTTCTTCACTAGAATGGGCAAGACTGTCAGCTATGGAGTCAGAGTACAATATTACATATAGACTGTTTTCAGGAAGTGTGCATTATTCGTTGTCGGCATACGAGGAAGATATAACCTTTTCAGATGGAAGACCGGAAGCAATTATGATTGGGCCCCAAACTGATGAAATAGAAATCTTGTTGATTACGCTTGCTACAGACGCTTTAAAGGCGGCAAGCATCATTATTGAACGCTATGGGTTAAAAGATGAAAAGTATGCTCAGCTTGAAAACAAATTGAAAACCAGGCAAAGAGAATTGCTGAAATGGGCTATAAGCAATGATTGATAGGAAACTTGAAAGGGCAAGATGAATGGCTTAAGGCTAATATTTACATTAAGTTTTGTACTAAAATTGTACTAAAATATCACATGATTAGATCAAATCGCAGTTTTTTCAACGGGTTGATCGTGTGATTTCATAACCCGGAGGTCGAGGGTTCAAGTCCCTCCCCCGCAACCAAGTAATTGCAAGGCTCTCAGAGATTCTGAGAGCCTTGTTTTATACGCTTCCGGCTAATGAACCAATTATTTAAACTTCTACTCAAAAAATGATATTTAAACACCCAATTGCGGAACAACAGCTGTGTTAAAATACTATTATTAATTGAAATATGAAAAAGGGGAGAACGAATGGAATTCGGATGGATCAACGTATTCGGCGCGGTCATTGTGGTCCTTATGCTGATACCGAATATTGTTTACGCTTTAAAGAACAAGGGTGAGAAGAATCTTTGCACGAACCGGTTCATGAACGTCGTGGAACAGATCGGACGGTATGCTTGCATCGTGCTTATGTGGCTGCCTCTCCTTGTGTGGAAATTCGGATTTGCAAGCGTTCTTGAAATGATACTTTATATGTCGTGCAACGGACTGCTTCTTGCCGCGTATTTGATCGCGTTTGCGGTATATATGAAGCGAAAGACAGTGCGGCTCGCGCTCGTCCTCGCGGTGCTGCCCTCATGCATTTTCCTGCTCAGCGGCATCCTATTAAAGCATTGGCTGCTTGCCGGCTTTGCCGTAGTGTTTGCCATTGGGCATATATATGTGACTTACAAGAACGCGATACTTACCAAGGACAGAAACTGACAAGAAACAAAAGCCAAGATGACGCATAAAAATGGTATAATAATTAATTAAATATACTGTGTTCAAGGAGAAACGCGAAAGATATTTTTTCATAGCTGAGAAAAAGGATATTTATGACTATTTATAAGAGAGAAAAGGCAGTCATCGCAGGCTGCGCGATACTCATAAGCCTTATGATGCTGGCCGGCATGCTATTTCCGGCGAGCGTCTTTGCTGTTGACGATAATAGTGAAACAGTAAAGGTTGGCTATTATGAGAATGAAGTGTTTCAGGAGGGGGCAGAACAGGGCGCTGTCAAGACCGGTTATGCCTATGAGTACTATCAGAAGCTGTCCGAGTATACCGGCTGGCATTATGAGTATGTGTACGGCGACTTCAGCGACTTGTATCAGAAGCTGCTGGATGGCGATATAGACGTACTTGCCGGTCTTGCGTATAAAAAAGACCGCGAAGAGCTTATAAGTTACCCTGATCTGCCTATGGGTAATGAGACCTACAACCTGATAAAGCACACCGCTGATGAAAGCATCACCGTCGATACCGCAACTCTGGAAGGAAAGCGCATCGGCGTACTGAACAGCGCCATGGCGGACTCTCTTAAAGCGTTCCTGCAGGATCACGGCGTGCAGGCAGAAGTCGTACTTTTCGATGATTATGATCCGCTCTTCAAGGCCTTCGACGACAACGAGGTGGATGTGCTGGCGGCAGAAGGGGACGGCGCCTACGGACGCGCTAACGCGGAATTGCTTTATTCTTTCGGCACCTCCGATTACTTCCTTTGCGTCAGCAAAAACCGGGCGGACCTGCTTGCGGATCTCAATATAGCTCAGACTGGACTCTCTGTTGATGAACCCAATTATATCAACTTCCTTCGCAGCAAATACTATCCTGTGAGCATATCCAGCCGCGCGTTTTCGGAACCTGAGAAGCGGTGGCTTGCCGGGCACGACTCGCTGCGTATAGGCTATCTGAACAATTATCTCCCGTACAGCGGTACTGACTCCGCAGGCAATGTAAACGGACTTCTGAAGGATCTCATCCCGCGGATGATGAAGGACCTCGGACTTGATGACCTTGAAGTCTCATATACAGGTTACGACAGTTCCGACAAGATGATCGCGGGGCTGGAAGACGGAAGCGTCGATATGATTTTTCCGGTAGGCGGCGGACTGTATTATGCTGAAGAGAGTGGAATATTCCAGTCGAACGCGGTCGTTTCAGCTGCGACAGAGCTGGTATATAAAGATGAGTATAACGAAGAAACGGTGCGGCATTTCGCTGTGAACGAGAACAACAGCATGCAGTACTACTTCGTGAAGACCTACTATCCGGACGCGGAGATCACTTTATATCCTTCGATCGACGAATGTCTCCACGCCGTGAATGACGGAAAGGCGGGGTGCACCACCCTGAACGGACTGAGAGCAAACGACATACTGCGAAACAGCCGGTACAGCGGCTTATCGCTGCTTCAGACCGCATACAATGATGACAGGAGCTTCGGCGTGCAGATCGGAAATGAGGGTCTGCTTAAACTGGTCAACCGCGGCATCAACATTCTGGGCTCTGATTACGCCCAGAACCTTGCTTTCCGGTACACGGATCAGCTGCATACCTATTCGTTCGGAGATGTGATCCGGAACAACATGGGCGTTGTCGGAAGCATAATGCTTGCGATCGCCGCGCTTATAATCATGTTCCTGGTACGCGATTCGAAACGTTCCAAGCAGCTGCTCAGGCAGCAGGAACGCCGCGAGCAGCAGGACAAGATGATAACCGCGCTCGCTTCGGACTATCGCTGCGTCTATCATGTCGACCTGGACAAAGATGACGCTGTCTGCTACCGGGCTGACCCCGAAGATACAGATCAGACACCTGAAGGCATACATTTCCATTACCTTGAGCGTTTCACCTGGTACGCTAACAACTGTGTTGCGGAAAGCTACAGGGAGGGTTTCCTGGAATTCATCGATCCGGACAACGTGCGTAAAGCACTCGAGAATGATCCGATCATAGCTTACCGTTATCTGGTGGAGCGTAACGGAAAGGAATACTACGAAATGATCCGCATGGCAGGCGTGAGGCATGCCGAAAACCGTGAGGATCATATCGTCCACGCGGTCGGTCTTGGCCTGACAGTCATCGATACCGAAATGCGCGATACAATGGCAAAGAACCAGGCGCTCGGCGAGGCTCTCGCGGCGGCAGAGGAGGCCAATAAGGCTAAGACAGCGTTCCTGTCAAGCGTGAGCCATGAGATCCGTACGCCTATGAACGCCATCATAGGACTGGACAGTCTGGCTCTGCACAATGATTCACTCCCTGAAGAAACACGCGGGTATCTTGAGCAGATAGGCGGAAGCGCGAGACATCTGCTGGGTCTGATCAACGATATACTCGACATGAGTCGTATTGAATCCGGGCGTATGGTTATTCGAAAGGAAGAATTTTTCTTCCGCGATATGCTGGAGCAGATCAATACCATGGTCATGTCCCAATGTGAAGAAAAGGGACTGCATTATGAGTGCAAGGTGATTGGCGGTGTAAGTGATTACTACATCGGCGATGACATGAAGCTCAAGCAGGTCCTGATCAATATCCTGTCGAATGCGATCAAGTTTACGGATGCGCCGGGCAACATCATGCTGACGGTAGAGCGTACGGCCGTCTACGGAGATCATTCGACCCTGAGATTCTGCATCAGTGATACCGGTATCGGTATGGATAAGGAATTCATCCCGAAAATATTTGACACTTTTACACAGGAAGACAGCAGCAGAAACAGCAAGTATGGCAGTACCGGTCTCGGCATGGCCATTACGAAAAATATCGTTGAACTGATGAACGGGACGATCTCTGTCGAATCTGAAAAAGGCGTGGGGACAGAGTTCACGGTCACCATTACTCTTAATAACAGCGATCACCAGGGGCTGTCCTCATACTCTCTGAACCCGAAGGATATACGTGTCCTGGTTGTGGATGACGAGGAGATCGCGGCTGAACACGCTCGGATCGTGCTGGATGAAGCAGGCATCAAGGCGGATACCTGTTACGACGGACCGGCAGCCCTGCACATGCTGGAAGTGCAGCATGCAAAGCACGAGCCTTATAACCTTGTCCTGCTTGACTGGAAGATGCCGGGAATGGACGGAGTTGAAGTTGCGAAGGAAATACGGAAGAGATACGACAAGGAAACAACGGTCATCATACTGACCTCTTTCAACTGGGATGAGATCCTGGAAGAGGCGATACACAGCGGTGTCGACAGTTTTCTGGCAAAACCTCTGTTTGCGTCTAATGTGCTTGATGAGCTGGAGCGGATCGCCCGGAAAAACAATATGAGTCTCTTTAAGGAGAAACAACGGGCTGAGCTCAAAGGCAAAAGGATACTTATGGCTGAGGATGTCTTCGTCAACGCAGAGATCATGAAACAGATCATTCTCATGCGGGAAGCTGAGATCGATCACGCTGAAAACGGCAGGATCGTAGTGGAAATGTTTGAGAACAGTCAGGAAGGTTATTATGACGCGATCCTGATGGATGTGCGTATGCCGGAGATGGACGGTCTGGAGGCAACAGCGGCTATCAGGGCTCTGGATAGACCGGATGCCAAAACGATACCGATAATTGCCTTAACCGCCAATGCCTTTGATGAGGATGTTCAGCGTTCACTGCAGGTGGGCATGGACGCTCACTTGTCTAAACCTGTGGATCCTGAGCATCTGTATCAGACACTGGAAGAGCTGATATGGGAATATTACCAAACCCGCAAGCTTTGATGCTGCCTCCAATCTCCTCCCGTGTAAATAGCTGATGACCGCCTTACAGGCGGTCATTTTTTTGTGACATCTTTGGAAAACAGACAGTAAATGGTACAATATTATGATAGATATTATTTAACTCAAAAGGAAAACGATGAACAGCAAACTGATATTTTTGGATGTAGACGGAACGCTCACGCCTCCGGGTGGTCAGGAACCGCCCGAAAGCGCCGTAAGAGCGATAAAAAGGGCGCAGGAGAGGGGACACAAAGTATTTTTGTGCTCAGGCCGGAATAACGCCATGATGGAGCCTTTGTACAAATACGGCTTTGACGGAGGCATAGCGAGCTGCGGCGGATTTGTTTTCGCAGGCAATGAAACGCTGTATGACAACCCGATGCCGGAAGATCAGAAAAACAGGCTTATCACTCTGTTTAAGGAAAGCGGAGTATCCATCGAACTCGAAGCGAAAGACGACAGCTATTGTGACGACATAGCCAGGCAGTTTCTGAATGAGGACAGGGACAGGAACAGCCACCTGCTCCGCATGATACAAGCTGTGTGGGTGGATCTCTGTCCGCATCCGATTGAGGAATACGACGGCAGGCCGGTCTATAAACTTGTATTCGTGTATGAAAACGATGACCAGCTCAATGCCGCGAAAGCAGAACTTGACGATAAGCTCATGTTCATACTGCATGACTTTTCGGAGCCGGACTGCAAGTTCGGTGAGGTCATCAGCCGCGAGATCGATAAGGGCAGCGCCGTTCGCATCGTAGCGGAAAAGCTCGGCTTCGATATCGCCGACACCATCGGCTTTGGCGACAGCATGCTTGACCTCGAAATGATAGAAACAGTCGGCACCAGCGTATGCATGGACAGCGGAAGCCCGAGACTTAAAGAAATGAGCGATCTGGTATGCCCGGGCGTTTATGAGGATGGGATCGAGTGGGGTTTCCGTCAGCTCGGACTGATTGACTGAGAGGATGTGAATGAAAGTTTGTGTTTTTTCTGATTCCCACGGCTATACCGAAAATATGATTGCTGCTATAGAGCTGGAGAAGCCCGATCTCATATTCTTTCTGGGGGACGGAGAGAGGGACATCGCGAATGTGATCGATAAGTATCCGGATATACCGGTATATGCGGTAAGCGGAAACTGCGATTTCAGAACGGAAATGAGCAGCACGCTTTGCTGTGAGATCGAAGGAGTCACCATATACGCGACTCACGGCCATTTGTCACGCGTGAAGTATGACTACGACCTGGAGACGCTGACATCGCAGGCAGCCGAAGCCGGGGCGGACATCGCTCTCTTCGGACATACACATTGCCAACAGCTGACTGATAGCCGCGGTGTCACGCTGCTCAACCCGGGATCGATCGGAAGGGGATATTACCCGTCTTATGCAATACTGACGATAGCGGACGGCAGATTCAGTGTCGATCTTAAAACGATCTGACATTAAGCGCATATAAAAAAGGGGGGAGAAATATGCGTGTATTCATAGCGATATATCTGATAGCTCTGTGCTGCTATTTCAAGACAAGAACGTCAGATAATAAGAAGGCCAGGGCTGTAAATAAATACATTATGGCGACCATGTATCTCATTTTTGCCATAGTGGTCTTCTTCAAAAGGTATGAGTTCGCGAGCTATCAGACGCTGCTGATGGCTGCGCTGATACTCGCGTGGCTTGGAGACGTATTTCTGGTATTTGACTTCGGACGCGGAGGGGATTTCTTCCTTGCCGGCAATATCTGCTTCGTTCTGTATGAACAGATAGTTCTGGTGGATCATGGCTTCCGGTTCAATGATTTCGCGTGGACTTACATAGTGGCGGGCCTCATGCTGGCAGTTGTGATTTATGCCACCGGACGCTGGCCTGATACTATCAAAATGGGAAAGATGCGCTGGCCGATGATCTTCTATTTGTCTTCGATATTCATGCACGGAATCACGGGACTTGCGCTTTTACTCTTGCTTCCGGGGACGAATTACGCAATAATGGGCCTTGGCTCCGTACTGTTCATGTTCTCAGACATAGATCTGAACCTGTACAGATACGTATTCAATAACAACAAGTGGCTCGTCAGGGTCAACAGCCTGACGTACTTTGTTGGACTTTTGCTGATAGCGCTGAGTACAGCGTTATAATATAAACTAACACTTTGAAAGGAATAATAAGTTAATGGCTGAATTGGAAAAACTGAAGAGGGACTATGCGGAACTGGTTGTAAGATCGGGAATCAATATTAAAAAGGGGCAAAGACTTGTAATCACGTGTGATGTTGAAAACGCTGATTTCGCGAGACTGTGCGCCGCGGAAGCATATGAAGCGGGCTGCAGAGAGGTAGTGATGTCGTGGGAGGACGATGAACTCAAGCGCATGAAGTATCTGCGCGCTTCCGACGATGTGTTCGACAAGGTAGACTCATGGTATGTGGATTTCCGCAATTCCTTATCCGAGGAAGGCGCGGCATTCCTGCACATTTTCTCGGAAGATCCTGAACTCATGAAGGGTGTAGATCCTGACCGCATCACGAGGGCGCAGAAAAGCGCCGCCAAGCCTCTCGAAAAATACCGTAAGAGGATGATGGGAAGCGAGTGCCCGTGGACCGTGTGCTCGGTTCCTTCAAGGGCATGGGCTAAGGCTGTTTTTCCTGAATCAAGCGAGGCCGAAGCGATGGAAAGGCTTTGGCACGAGATACTTAAAGCTTGCAGAGTCGACGGAGGAGACGCCATAAAGAACTGGAAAGAGCATGTCGAAGAGATCAAGAAGCATGTCGACATCATGAACGGATACAGGTTCAAGGCTCTGAAGTATAAGAATTCACTCGGCACGGACGTGACTGTCGGTCTTGCCGAAGGACATATCTGGACCGGCGGCGAGGAGAAGGGTCCGAACGGTACCATGTTCGCTGCCAATATACCTACTGAGGAAGTGTTCACGCTTCCTGACAGACGCACCATGAACGGCACGCTTGTAGCTACCAAGCCGCTCAGCCTCAACGGATCGATCATCGACGGCTTCAGCTTCAAGGTGAAGGACGGAAAGATCGTCGAGGTACACGCTGAAAAAGGTGAGGAGATCCTCAGAGAAGCCATTTCGGTAGATGAAGGCGCTTCGTATTTCGGAGAAGTAGCTCTGGTGCCTTTTGAATCTCCAATAAACAAATCAGGCGTGCTCTTCCTCAACACGCTGTTCGATGAGAACGCCGCGTGCCATTTCGCTTTCGGCGAAGCTTACCCTTGTATAGAGGGCGCTGAAACAATGACAGAAGAGGAGCGCGAGGCGAAGGGCGTGAATTCATCGATGACTCATGTTGACTTCATGGTCGGCTCGGCTGACCTTGAGATCACCGGTATAACGCATGACGGAAGGGAAATCCCTGTATTCAGAAACGGCAATTTCGCGTTTTAGGCAAAAAACCGCTGCATTAAAGGAAGAACCGGGCGCAGAGACAGATCGTATATGAGATCATGAAAATGACCGGCCTGTAATGAAGAAACTCAATTGGATAGAGATAACAAGTCTTTATATAGGCGTTATAATGGGCGCCGGATTCGCGTCAGGCCGGGAGTGCTGGCAATTCTTCGGCGTATTCGGAAACAGGGGCTATCTGGGAGCAGCCGCAAGCACATTGTGCTTCGTGCTGCTCGCCTGTATGCTCACATATATTGCCCGCGGAAAGGGCACTTCCGATCTCGGCAGGCTTATCTCACCATTCGATAACAAGCTTATCGATGAGATCATCGGCTGGGTGCTGGCGGTCATCTACTATTCGATGATAATCGCCATGACGGCAGCCGGAGGATCTCTGCTGAATCAGCAATTCGGTATAAGCAAGCTCATCGGAGGCATTGTGATAGCCGTTCTGTGCGTCATCACTGTTCTGGGCGACTTTGAGAGGGTCTCAAAGGTGTTCAGGCTGATGGTGCCCGTGCTGTTCGCCGTAGGCATCATCACTATAGTTCTGACTATTCGCGCGGACTTTCCTCAAAGCGGGGCGACAGATGGCTATCAGCCGGGACGCATGTCGCCTAACTGGCCGGTGTCCGCGCTTGTATTCATGGCATACAATACTTTGGGCATGATAACCATGTCCGGTAATTCGGCTATACACGCTAAAGACAGTAAAAACGCGTATGCCGGAGCCATCGCCGGAACGCTTTGTCTCGGCGCTCTGACGATACTGCTTCTGAGGGCGCTGCTGACGGACATGGCGTTCAGCTCGGGACTCGACCTGCCAATGCTTGGATTTGCGGGCAGGCTTTCACCGGCCTTCAGTATTATTTACGCGGTGATCCTGTACGGAGCGGTATACTCGACAGGCGCGAGCACGTACTACGGATTCAGTACCAAGCTTAGGCCGGGACAATACAAAAAATGGATAATAACCGGCGGCGCCGCGGCAGGGTTTCTTCTCGGGCTCACGGGGTTCAGGAAACTGGTGGAATTCCTTTATCCGGCTCAGGGCTATATAGGCATGATCTTTATATTCCTGATAATCGTCAATTTTGTGAAACAAGTCACCATCAACAGAGAAGACAGAGGGGCAACAGATGGATCATAAGATTAAAAAAGTGCTCGAAGCTCTCGAAAAGGGCGATATCAACGCTGAAGAAGCGCTTGAAGAACTGAAAATAGGGCCTTTTGAAGATCTCGGATACGCCAAGCTTGACCTTCACCGCAAAGTGAGGCAGGGTTCGGCTGAGGTCATATACGGAGAGGGTAAGACCGCTGAGCAGATCATCGGCATAGTAGACTCGATGGTGGATAATAAGCAGGAGCCTGTCCTCGTGACCAGATTGGATGAAGCAAAGGCTGCCGCTCTTGCGGAGCATCACGATATCGATTACAGCCGTGAAGCGCGTCTGGCCGTGGTCGGCAGAAAGCCTGAACCTGACGGGATAGGAAAGATCGTCATAGCCACGGGAGGCACCAGTGACATTCCGGTCGCCGAGGAGGCGGCCATCACCGCGGAGGCTCTGGGGAATGAAGTCGTGCGTCTTTATGACGTCGGAGTCGCCGGCATACACAGATTGCTGGCCCATAAGGAATACATCATGAACGCTTCGGTCATCATCACCGTGGCGGGAATGGAAGGAGCCCTTGCCAGCGTAGTGGGCGGTCTGGCGGACTGCCCGGTCATCGCGGTACCTACAAGCGTGGGATACGGCGCGTCATTCGGAGGGCTTTCGGCGCTTCTTTCGATGCTCAACTCCTGCGCGAGCGGTGTCGCCTGCGTGAATATCGACAACGGCTTCGGAGCCGGATACATGGCAAGCCGCATCAATCACATGGAGGCCAAAAGATGAGATCGATGCATATTGACTGCAGCATGGGAGCCGCGGGCGACATGCTTACTGCCGCTCTTCTTGAACTACTCCCGGACGCGGAACGGGAGGGTTTTGCGGACTCGTTCAATTCGCTTGGGATCCCGGGCGTCATCATGACAGCTGAGCCTTCTGTAAAGTACGGAATCAGCGGTACTCATGTGCGCATGACCGTTAACGGAGAAGAGGAGGACGGACATATACATCATCATTCCGGCGGTCATGTCCATCACAACATAGGTGACATAGAGCGGATAGTCAGCGGCCTAAGCGGGATCTCCCGTGAGGTCAGAAAAGAGATCATGGAAGTCTATTCGATCATAGCCGCCGCCGAGAGCAGGGCGCACGGCGTACCGGTCACGGAGGTGCATTTCCACGAGGTGGGGATGATGGACGCGATCGCGGATGTTACTGCAGTATGCATGCTGATGGACCGCATCGGCGCGGATCGTGTCACTGCCTTTCCGTTAAATGTCGGAAGCGGCACTGTCAGAAGCGCCCACGGCGTTCTCCCGGTACCCGCGCCGGCTACAGCATTCATCCTTGAAGGCATCCCGTATCAGGCGGGAGACATAGAAAGCGAACTCTGTACTCCTACGGGAGCGGCCTTGCTGAAGCATTTCGTTACGGAGTTCCGCGAGATGCCGCTGATGACTGTCGAAGCTGAGGGCTTCGGCATGGGCACAAAGGATCTCGAAAGAGCCAACTGTGTCAAAATTACGCTTGGCGAGACACAGTAATCGCAGATTATCGATTGACCGCTTCCCGGTTTAAATTTATAATGTATACGTTAGGCAATTATTGCAAAATGCCGACAAAGCGGCATCCAGAAAAGGAGTGTAACATGGGTATTTTTGACAAAATCACAGGTAAGGAAGCTAAGCTGAAAGCCGAAGCGGAAGCTAAGGAAGCAGAAGTCAAGGAAGCAGCAGAAAAAGCAGCTGCAGCCGCAAAGGAAAGAGAAAAAGCCTATGAGGCTAAGATGGCAGATGTAAAGAAGCAGCAGGAAGCCAAGGTCGCTGAGATCAAGAAAGAGGCTGAAGAGGCTAAGAAAGAAGCTGAAGAAAAGGCAAAGAAGGTAGCTGAGGCTGTAGAAAAGAAGCTTGCCGCAAACGAGGCATTCAAGCTCGACGTTGACGGTGAGTGGGGACCTCTCTCCATCAAGGCTACTCAGCACGTACTCGGCGTAACTGAGGATGGCATCTGCGGACCTGAGACTATCAAGGCGATCCAGAAGAAGGTCGGCGCTGACGCTGACGGTGTCTGGGGAACACAGACATCCAAGGCTATGCAGAAGTTCCTCGGCGTAACTGAGGACGGCGTAGCAGGCCCTGAGACATTCAAGGCATGGCAGAAATGGGTCAACAAGGAGCTCGGCTTCTAAAGACTTCAATAATTGCTGAATCGATCCCCGCAGAAATGCGGGGATTTCTTTTGTATGACCGCTGCTTGTGGTACAATACGAAAGACGTTTGTTGAAAGCGGGTGAGTGATATTTCAAGAGTAGTAGTTGGGCTCTCAGGCGGAGTCGACAGCGCGGTAGCGGCATATTTGCTGAAAGAGCAGGGCTATCAGGTGATAGGTGTAACGCTCAGGACGTGGCAGGCTGAAAGCGGAGCTTACAGCCGCTGCTGCGACATAAGCGACGCCCGCCGTACGGCCATGCAGCTTGATATACCGTTTTATAACGTGAACAGCCTGCCTGAGTTCAAAGAACATGTCACTGAACCTTTCATAAAGGCGTATCTGAACGGTCTGACTCCTAATCCATGCGTTGCGTGCAACAGGCATATCAAGTGGGAAAAACTGCTGTCGTTTGCCGATGAGATCAATGCCGAATACATAGCGACAGGTCATTACGCGCGCGTTGTAAGGGCGGAGAACGGAAGATATACGGTAAAACAGGCCGCTTACTCCGCGAAGGACCAGACTTACATGCTCTATCAGCTGAGTCAGGAACAGCTTGCCCGTACGCTGATGCCTCTCGCCGATCTTACGAAGGAAGAAGTCAGGGATATAGCTAAGAGCGCAGGCCTTGATGTTGCCGGCAAGCAGGACTCACAGGAGATCTGCTTTGTGCTTGACGGCGGCTACGCGGAGTATATAGATGCCCATGTCGACGGCAAGCTTCCTCCGCCGGGTGACTTCGTTGACGAAGACGGAAACGTCCTGGGGAGACACAAGGGAATAGTCAATTATACGGTCGGACAGAGGAAGGGCCTTGGTATAGCGCTCGGATATCCCGCTTATGTGAAGCGCATAGACCCTGAAAACAACACCGTAGTGCTCGGAAACGAGGATTCGGTCATGAAAAGCCGTATCCTGTGCGGAGACCTCAACTTCATGGCGGTAGAAGACGTCGCGAAGGGTGAAAAACTGCGGGCTTTCGTGAAAATACGGTACCACCACGCTGCAGCTCCTGCGTATCTGGAGCGCATCGACGATAATATAATATCTGTTACCTTCGATGAACCGGTCAAAGCTCCGGCTCCGGGACAGTCAGCGGTCTTCTATGACAGCGAAAACAGGGTGACCGGCGGTGGTATAATACAAAAGGATATACAATAAACAAAGGAGATTCTGGCTTATGGATATATATGACGAGATAGATCTTTCGGGATGCCCGTACTGCGGCGGAGCAGGACTGCTGGACGACGGTAGCGGATGGTGCTGGACGGTCACATGCATGGACTGCGGCTCACAGACAGGCGAGTTCGCGTTCACGGACGAGGAGTCCAGAAAAACAGCCGCGCGCAGAGCCGCGTATGTCTGGAACCTCGGCAAGGTGATAAGAAGCGACCTCGGAGAATAATTATGTTCTTTTTGGCTCTTTTCATTGAGTATAGAGCCTTTAAAGTGTTAAAATAATTTAGTAAGCACGTCATTGCTTTTAAGTTGATCATAAAGGGATCGGGATGATCCAAAGGAGGAATCAAATAATGAGAGTAGCTATCAACGGATTTGGACGTATCGGAAGACTGGCTTTCAGAAAGATCTATGCAGACAAGGACATCGATGTCGTAGCAATCAACGACCTTACAAGCCCTAACATGCTGGCGCATCTGCTTAAGTATGACAGCGTTCAGAAGAAATTCGACGCGGATATCGAAGCAGCTGAAGACGGAATCGTAGTAGACGGCAAGAAGATCAAGATCTACGCAGAAGCGGACGCAAAGAATCTTCCATGGGGCGAGCTCGACGTAGATATCGTTCTCGAGTGCACAGGCTTCTACACATCGAAGGCCAAGAGCCAGGCTCATCTCGATGCCGGCGCAAAGAAGGTCATCATTTCTGCTCCTGCAGGAAACGATCTTCCGACCATCGTATACGGCACAAACCATGAGATCCTGACAAAAGAAGACACCATCGTATCCGGTGCTTCCTGCACAACAAACTGCCTTGCTCCGATGACTAAGGCACTCAACGACTTCAAGCCGATCCAGACAGGATTCATGACAACGATCCACGCTTACACAGGCGATCAGATGATCCTCGACGGACCGCACAGAAAGGGAGATCTCAGAAGAGCAAGAGCCGGCGCTGTCAACATCGTTCCTAACAGCACAGGCGCTGCCAAGGCTATCGGCCTGGTAATCCCTGAACTCGCAGGCAAGCTGACAGGTAATGCCATGAGAGTTCCTGTTCCATCAGGCTCCATCACAATTCTCGACGCTATCGTTGAGGATACAACAGACTCCATCACAGCAGAAAGCGTCAACGCGGCTATGAAGGCAGCTGCTACAGAGTCCTATGGATACACAGAAGAAGAGATCGTTTCGAGCGACATCATCGGAATGAGCTTCGGTTCGCTCTTCGATGCAACACAGACGATCGTTATGAAGTGCGCAGAGCACCTCTACGAGGTCAGAGTAACATCGTGGTATGACAACGAGATGAGCTACGTAAGCCAGCTCGTAAGAACTCTGAAGCACATGGTATCCCTCGGCTAAGCCGCAACGAACCATCAAAAAACAAAACTCCGGCATATACCGGAGTTTTTGTTTGCAAAAATGTGGTATCATTAGCAAAAGCGGTTTTGTTAAAGAGGTAAAGGACTATGTATTACAGCGAAACTGAAGCAAGAAAACTCGTCATAGAAGCGGGACACAGACTACTCGAGAACAAACTCATTGCCAGGACCTGGGGCAATATAAGCGCCAGAATAAGCGAGGATGAATTCATAATCACTCCGAGCGGAAGGGCGTATGACAGGCTGTCGCCGTCTGATCTCGTAAAGGTCAGGGTAAGCGACTGTTCGTATACCGGCAGTATCAAGCCAAGCAGTGAGAAGGGTGTTCACGCCGCGGCATACTCGCTCAGAAGCCAGACGGGTTTCATCATCCATACGCATCAGTATTACGCTTCGGCTGTGGCCGCGGAGTGCAGAAGCATAAAGACCGCGCCTTGCGCAGCTTACGCGCTTCCGGGCGGGGCCAAGCTCAGGAAAAACGTTGAGGACTGCATAAAGAGCAATCCGTATGATGACAAATTCCTTATGGCCAGACACGGCACTCTCATTCTCGGATCTACTCTGGAAGAAGCCTTTGCCGGCGCTGAAAAACTCGAGGACATCTGCAGGATACTCGTAAAGACAAGAGCCAAGACGGGGGACTACGGCGAACCGGCGGATTTCGATACCTCAAAGATCAATATAATGGCACTTCCTTTTGTCAAGGTAGTCAGCGATCCGTATATCATGGAATGCTGTGAAAAGGGCAGACCGGTCGGAGCGTACATAGATGACTTCGCCCAGATAGTCGGACCGGACATGCAGGTGGTAGGTCGTGACGAATGGGCCGCGGAGCGCGCTCTTCTGGGCTATTCGACAAATCAGGCTCCTAAGGGTTTCCTGGGCAAGATACCTATGACCGGCGCTCTCGACCGCATGGGAGGACAGCAACCGGCGCTGAACTCTGCTATCGGACGCAATGCCGTTCTCGTAAAGGGTGTAGGAGCCGTATGCGCAGGCAAGACGGAATCCGACGCGGAGGCGATAGCGATGATAGTCAGCAAAAACTGCGCAGCCGCGTGCTTTGTAAGGTACGCAAGGCCGCTCGGAATGATAGACGCGAGACTGCAGAGGGCGATATACCTGACAAAATATTCAAAACAGATCGATAAATAAGCAGGAGCATAAGGGGAGAATGAAAAACAAGGAAGTGATCAGAGCGATAAAGTTCGCCCTGATATCCGCTTCGGCGGGAATTATTGAGATAGGACTGTTCACACTGCTGAATGAGTTCACCGGGCTTAGGTACTGGCCATGCTACCTTACGGCCCTGATAGCGTCTGTCTTATGGAACTTCACTATCAACAGGCGCTACACGTTCAAGTCCACAAAGAACGTTCCCCGCGCCATGGCGATGGTGTTCGCGTTCTACATCGTATTCACACCGGCTACTACCATACTCGGTGACTATCTGGCGGAGACGGTCGGCTGGAACGAATACCTCGTGACGGGACTCAACATGGCGCTCAACCTGACGCTTGAATATCTATACGACACATTCATAGTTTACCGGGGCGACATGGACAATAACGACATAGCTCAAAAACAAAAGGAAAAAGAAAATACCGGCGCATGAGTGCCGGTTTTGTTTTTTATCATCAACCGCATATCTCAGTAAGTGCTTTGACAGCCGCGTCGACATCATCTTCCGTATTGAAATTGCCGAAACTGAAGCGTATCGTGCCGGTCGGGTAGGTGCCCAGAGTCTTGTGGGCATTAGGGGCGCAGTGCAGTCCGACTCTGGTCTCTATGCCGTATTCATAGTCGAGCCTGAACGCCGCGTCCGCGCAGTCTACATCGAGAGTCTGTACTGATACTACTCCGGTGCGTCCTTCCGTGCCCTTTAGGCCTATTATCTTCAGCTTGCCGGCTTCTTCGAGCGGAATGATGCCGTCAATGAATCTCTTTGTCAGACCAAGCTCGTGCTCCCTTATGGCGTCGAGCCCTTTTTCTTTTATCCATTTGAGGCCCGCGTTCAGTCCGACGATGCCCGGTATATTCATGGTGCCCGGCTCAAATCTGTCAGGCATGAAATCGGGGATCTCTTCAGTATGGCTTATGGAGCCCGTCCCGCCCGAAAGGAGAGGATCTATGAGCCCTATCATTCCTTCGTCCAGGACGAAGCCGCCTATGCCCTGGGGACCCAGCAGCGACTTGTGGCCTGTGAAGCAAAGGGCGTCTATATGCATCTCTTTCATGTCGATAGGGATGATCCCCGCGCTCTGCGCGGAGTCGATGATGAACTTAAGACCGTGCTTTTGGCAAATGGCTCCGACTTCCTTGAGAGGATTTACCGTGCCCACAAGATTGCTCGCGTGTGTCATGACTATGGCAACGGTATTGTCCTTTATCATGCCTTCTACCGCGTCAAGAACCAGCTCTCCGCGTTCCGTGCCCGGTATCCTGTCAAACTCGACGCCTTTCTTTGAAAGCTGAACCAGCGGTCTCATCACGGCATTGTGCTCCATCGAAGAGCAGAGGATGTGATCGCCCGGTTTCAGAAAGCCCTTTAGCACCACGTTGAGCGATTCTGTGACATTCTTGGTGAATACAACGTTCTTGCAGTCGGAACCGCCGAACATCTCGGCGAGCATCTCGCGTGTCTCAAAGACAGATCCTTCAAGGTCGTAAGCCACCTGATAACCGCCGCGGTTTATGTTTGCGCCTATGCTTGTCATGTATTCGTAAACGGCATCGGCTACTTCGCGAGGCTTAGGAAAGGATGTCGCGCCGTTATCAAGATAGATCTTTTCCATTTTGACTCCTTTTAACAGGTTTAGGCATTGCCTTCTGCTTTTATTATAATACCGCAGAAATCGAATTTATAACACTATTGATATAGATAATCTAAATAATGGAATGTACTTATTTTTGAATAACAGATTGGTTGAATACGGGGGTGTTTTTCCCTATAATTAAATTAGATAATAATGCGGTATTAGGAGTTTATCATTTATGGATTTCAGTAAATATAAACGCATTCATTGCCTGGGGATAGGCGGGATAGGTCTGTCTGCAGTTGCTGAGATATTGCTCGACAGAGGGTATATCGTCAGCGGCACTGACATACACCCGTCAAAAGTCACCAGGCATCTTGAATATCTGGGGATAAAAGTGTTTACATCCCACGAGCCGGAGAACGTAGAAGGCGTAGACGCCATAGTTTACTCTGCGGCTGTTTCGGACGAGAATCCTGAAGTAAAAAGAGCGCGCGAGCTCGGCATACCTCTGTATTCCAGAGCGGAAGTGCTGGGCATGATCATGGGTGATTACGAAAATTCCGTCGCGATATGCGGCACTCATGGCAAGACTACGGTCACGTCGATGACATCGCTCATACTGCGCAACGCGAAGTACAAACCGACCATTCTGGTCGGCGGCAATCTGCCTCAGATCAACGGCAACGTCGAGATCGGCGGCACGGAGTACTTCGTAACAGAAGCATGCGAGTACATGGACAGTTTTTTGCAGCTGCGCCCGAGCATCGGTGTCATTCTCAATATCGACTCAGATCATCTCGATTACTTCAAGGACATGGAGCACATAGTCAAGTCGTTCAGCACTTTCGTTGAGCAGGTCCCGCCGCACGGCATTATAATCGCCTTCGGCGACAACCCGTTCGTGCGCAGTATCCTGAAGGATCACAACAATAAGATCACATACGGCTACAGCGAAAGCAACGACTTCTATGCTGAGAACATCAGATTCAACGAGAACGGCTTCCCGGTCTTTGAGATCTGCCATAAGGGCAACGGTATAGCTGAGATAGAGCTCAGCGTCCCGGGTGAGCACAATGTTCTGAACTCGATGGCGGCGTTCGTGACAGCTTCGTATCTCGGTGTCGATACTGAGACGATAGTAAGCACGCTCAAGGAGTACAGCGGCGCCAACCGCAGATTCGACTATGTCGGTACTACAGACAAGGGCGTAAAGATCATAGACGACTACGCTCATCATCCGACCGAGATAAAGGCGACTCTCGCCGCGGCCCGCAATGTGAAGCACAATAAGCTCTGGCTGATATTCCAGCCTCACACATATACGAGGACCAAGGCTCTGTTCGCTGAATTCGTCGATGCCTTTGAAGACAGCGACGTAGTTATACTCACAGACATCTACGCGGCCCGCGAGAAAGACGTCTACAATATCTCGTCGTATAAACTCGTGACCGCCATCAAGGCAAGGCATCCGGACAAGCCTGTCTATTACGTAAAGGACTTTGAGGATATAGTTAAATACATAGAGAAATTCGCCGGCAAGGACGATATAGTGATGACGATGGGTGCAGGTGATGTCTACAAAGTGGGAGACATGCTGCTGCACAAGGACGAGAAAAAACTTTAAAAGGCACGAAGGGAGCAAAGCGCCATGATACGCAACATGACAAGTGAAGCATTTTCCAATCTTAAGCTGTTTACCTGCAATTCTCACCCGGAACTTGCGCAGGAGATAGCCGAACACATGGGTATTGAACTGGGAAAATCCACAGTCACAAAGTTCAGCGACGGAGAGACAAGCGTAAGTATCTGGGAATCGGTAAGGGGAAAGGACTGCTTCATTGTTCAGTCTACATGCGACCCGGTCAATGACAATCTCATGGAGCTGCTCATTATGACGGACGCTCTGAAGAGGGCGTCGTGCAACAGCGTGACCGCCGTAATGCCGTATTACGGCTACGCGAGGCAGGACCGTAAGGCAAAGGCGAGAGATCCGATCACGGCAAAACTGACAGCCAACATGATCACGGCCGCCGGTATTGACAGGGTCATAACGATGGATCTTCACGCTTCGCAGGAACAGGGCTTCTTCGACATTCCGGTAGATCACATGCTGGGACAGCCTATGCTGACTGACTACTTCAAGCTCAAGGACCTCGAGGATATGTGCATCGTTTCACCTGACCACGGCTCCGTGACAAGAGCGCGCAACATGGCAAAGCCGTTCAACGTTCCGATCGCCATCATCGACAAGAGACGTCCTGAGCCTAACAAGAGCGAGATAATGAATATCATCGGTGATGTAGAAGGCAAAAACTGCATCATACTCGACGACCTGATCGACACAGCCGGCACCATCTGCAACGCGGCAAAGGCTCTTGATGACCTCGGCGCGAAGTGCGTATATGCCTGCGCGACACATGCGGTGCTTTCCGGACCGGCTATCGAGCGCATACAGGCGGCTCCTATAAAGGAGATGGTGCTCCTCAACACGATCCCTATCCCTGAGGAAAAAAGGCTCAAGAAGATCACCGTTCTCTCGGCCGGCCACATATTCGCGGAGACGATCTCCAGAGTCTACTCCAACAAGGCGATCTCCGTAATGTTCAATTCATAGGTATAGATGGGACTTTTCAGAAAGAGAAGCAGCGAACCGGGATTTGCCCGTGACACCTACGTGATAGCGGGGCTGGGCAATCCCGGCAAAGAATATGAAGATACAAGGCACAATATGGGGTACAAGACCATAGATGTGCTTTCTTCGGATGAGAACATTGACGTACGCAGGAACAAATTCCACTCGCTGATCGGCCAGGGCCGCATCGCGGGCAAAAAGGTCATACTTGTGAAGCCACTGACCTACATGAACAGGAGCGGGATAGCGGTCAGGGAGTCCGCAATGTACTTCAATGTCGCTCCGGAGAACCTCATCGTCATATATGATGATATAGATCTGCCGAACGGGTCCATCAGGATCAGAAAGTCCGGCGGCGCCGGTACCCATAACGGTATGAAGAGCGTCGTTCAGGAACTCGGCACAAAGGATTTTATACGGATCAGGATCGGCGTCGGCGCTGCCGAGGCAGGCGAGGATCTGGTCGACAGAGTGATAGGCGAAGTTCCCGCGGATGAAAGGGAACTCCTGCAGAAGGCGGCTGCCGAGGCGGCTGCTGCCGTCAGGGACATAATCACAATAGGCGTGGACAATGCCATGAACAGGCATAATCATGTAAGAACGAAAGAAGAGAATGATATTTGACCACAGCGGCATAAGCGGCAGCAGGACAGCCTACATGCTGGCCGCAAAGATAAGGGAGAAGAAAAAACTTCTGGCGGTGGTCTCGTCCGGGCAAGCAGCAGCTCGTCTGGCCGATGACCTCGTTTTTTATATGCCCGAACTGGAACCGATAGTGCTCGCTGAGGAAGAAGACGTAAGGGTGCTCTATGAGGTCCGTGACAGGGGCTCTCTTGTAAAGCGCATCAAGGCTCTCACCGCGCTCTCCCTGGATCCTCAGGATGACATCGATACAGAGACCGGCAGAGGCCTCACAGCCGTCATCGCTCCGGTAAGCGCGGCTCTTAAGCTTACTGAAAGTCCGGAAAGGTTCAGGTCGTCATTCATCACGATAAAAACCGGTGACAGAAAAGACCCGCATCAGCTCAGACGCGCTCTTTCGGACGCGGGATACAAGGCATCCGATGTGACCGAATCGCAGGGAGAATATACTTCGCGCGGCGGCATTCTGGACGTTTTCATTCCGTCCATGGATGACCCTGTGAGGATAGAATTCTTTGATGACGAGGTCGATTCCATAAGGACCTTTGACAAGGAGACGCAAAGATCTACAGGCGCTGTCAATGCTGTCACTGTGATCCCGGCCTGCGAGTTCATACCGGATAACACGGAAAAAGAAAAGGCGCTGGCGGCCGTGATGAAAGAGTACGACCGCATGGTGCGTAGATATAAAAAGGAGCATGCTCATCCTGACGTCAGCGATGGCCGTATAGATACGATAGAGGGCCACAGGGGCAGGATGAAAGACCTTTTCGCGCAGAGCGGTAATTCACAGCTGTACGCGGACCTGATAGAGTTTTTTGACGTAGAGAAAGCCAGACTCTGGGACTACGCCGCGGGATGCGCTGTGGCCGTATCGGATCCATCCGCGATAATAAACGCGATCCCGGAACACCAGACAGAAGAAGATTTCTACGGCATATACGAGGGCGCTTCCGGCATGGCGGCAAAGCGCGATGTGGATATTTACACGCCTTTCCCTGAGAAGGTCGCGGGCGTTGAAAAGTTCGACAGGATAGAGAACGTAAGAAGCAGACAGATAGCGCCTTTCAACGGGCATATAGAGCTCTTCGCGTCAGAGGTCGGAAGACTGACGGCATCGGGCTTCAGGATAGTCATCGCTGCGGGATCGGATGAACGTAACGAGAGGGTACGTGAGTATCTGGAGATAGCGGAAGTCGAAGGCGACATATCGTACCGCCCGGGGAGCCTCTCCGGCGGATTCATCATGGATGATGAGAAGGTCTGCTATATATCTGAAAGCGATATATTTGCCGGCAGCGTAAAGCAGCCGCGCAGAAAGCCGAAGAAGAAAAGCTCGAGGGACAGCATACGCTTCTCGGATCTTCACAAGGGTGATTACGTCGTGCATGAAGCGCACGGCATAGGCAGGTTTGAGGGCATAAGCCCGGTCACTGCCGACGGCACTACCAGAGATTACCTGCTGATCCGGTACGCGGGCTCCGACATGCTGTACGTGCCGACGGAACAGCTCGATGTTATCCAGAAATACATAGGAAATTCCGGCAACGCTCCGGCGCTTTCAAGGCTGTCTGGAGGCAGCTGGAAGCGCACAAGGGAGCGCGCCCGCAAGGCCATAATGGAGATCGCCGAAGATCTCGTAAAGCTTTACGCTAAAAGAAAGGCCGAGGGAGGCTACGCCTTTGGCGAGGATACCGTATGGCAGACTGAGTTTGAAGAAGCGTTTCCATACACCGAGACGGACGATCAGCTGAGGGCAGTGGCTGAGATAAAAGAGGACATGCAGAAGCCTCTGCCTATGGACAGGCTGCTCTGCGGAGACGTCGGATACGGCAAGACAGAGGTGGCCGCCAGGGCGGTGTTTAAGTGCTTGTCAGAAGGAAGGCAGGCGGCGATACTGGCGCCGACCACATTGCTGGTCAACCAGCATTATCACAATCTGAGGGAACGCTTTGAGAATTATCCGTTCGAGATCGAAGAACTTTCGAGGTTCAGGTCAAAGAGCGCGCAGACGGCGACTGTAAGAGGCGTAAAAAGCGGCAGGGTAGACCTGGTGATAGGCACCCACAGGCTGCTTTCCGATGATGTGAAGTTCAAGGATCTCGGACTCCTCGTGGTTGACGAGGAGCAGCGCTTCGGTGTTCGACATAAGGAAAAGATCAAGGAGCTGAGGAGCAACATCGACGTGCTGACACTTTCGGCCACGCCGATACCGCGCACGCTCAACATGTCGCTCACCGGCATCAAGGACATAAGCCTCATTGAGGAACCTCCGGGAGACAGGCTGCCGGTACGCACATATGTGACTCCTTACGAAGAGGAGATCCTTCGCGACGCGATAAGCCGTGAACTCGCGAGAGGCGGACAGGTATTTGTTGTCAATAACAGGATCACCGGCATAACGACTGTCGTCGAGACTGTAAAGAGACTGGTTCCTGAAGCCATCGTCGGAGTTGGGCACGGACGTATGAACGAGGAAACCCTCGAGAACACCATGCTCGATTTCATAGAAGGGCGCATCAATGTTCTTGTGGCCACAACAATAATCGAAAACGGCATAGACATACCGAATGCCAATACGATGATCATACTGAACGCCGACAGGTTCGGCCTGGCACAGCTCTATCAGCTGAGAGGGCGTGTCGGCAGATCAAGCAGGCTCGCTTACGCTTACCTGATGTATCAGCCGGGCAAGGTGCTGACAGACATAGCCCGCAAGAGGCTGGCGGCCATAAGGGAGTTCACCGAATTCGGCGCGGGATTCAAGCTTGCAATGAGGGACCTCGAACTCAGAGGCGCCGGCAATATCCTGGGCGAGGCTCAGAGCGGACACATTGAGAGCATAGGATATGAGCTATATTGCAAGGAGATAGACAGGGCGGTGAGGCAGCTCAAGGGCGAGGACGTCGGCGAGGCCAGGTCGGAAATGAGCATAGACCTGCCGGTGAAAGCATCCATTCCGGCTGAGTATATCCCTGATGAATCACTCAGGCTTGAGGCGTACCGCCGCATCGTAGGCATCCTCGACAGCGAAGACGCGATGGATGTCATAGATGAACTCACGGACAGATACGGCGATCTGCCTGAAGAAGCGCTGAGCCTGATAGAGGTCGCCGAGATAAGAGCACACGCCGAGTATCTGGGTATATCCGGCATCAGCAAGAGAGAAAAGTGGATACAGATAAGATTCGCGGACGGCGTAAAGGTGCATCCTTATGTATTCGTGATGGCAAAGTCCGAATACGGCGAGAAGGTGTCACTGTCTGACGGAAGGGTCACTATGCTTCAGTACCTCATGGGAAAGGACATAGACACCGGCAAGCTGCTCGGACTCATGAGATTCCTGAGGGCCGCGAAAGAGGACTCCAAGCAGTTCGAACAATAGCGGGATCCGCGTCTGCGCATGCATTAAAACTGTTTAGATATATACCAAAACAGCCGTTGATACCGTATAATGAATCGATTATGAACTGAATTAAAGAGGTCACGAAATGCTTTTTAAAAACATCGGACTCATAGATGAGAATTTTGAATACCGGCCTGACATGTACGTGGGCACCAACTGCCACAGGATCGTGTACATAGACAGCAAGCCTCCTGAAAACGAAGAGGCTTTCTTTGAGACTTACGACGGCAGGGGCAAGCTGCTCATGCCGGCTTTCTATAACGCGCACGGGCATTCGCCAATGAGCCTGATGAGAGGCTACGGTGAGAACCTGCCTCTTGACAGATGGCTCAACGAGAGGATATTCCCGTTCGAGGACAAGCTGTACAGCGAGGCGGTCTACTGGGCAACGCTTCTCACGATGGCGGAGTCGATAAGGTTCGGCATAGTCTCCACGACGGACATGTATTACTTTATAGACGAGATGGTGAGGGCCGTTGTGCATTCGGGCGTCAAGATCAACGTCGCGCGCGCGGTCACAAACTTCGGCACACCGGTGTCAGAGAGCGCTTCCCTCAAGGAGGCGGCTCAGGCCATCGAGATGTATTACGGCTTTGAGGACGGGCGTATCCTTATTGACGCCAGCGCTCACGCAGAATATACAAATGATTTCGAGATGATAAAGGCCATCGCGGACATGGCAAAGCACTACGACGTAAGGACTCATGTCCATCTGTCCGAGACAAAGAGCGAGCATGAGAACTGCGTAGCAAAGTACGGAAAGACTCCTGCAGAGGTCTTCCTTGAGGCGGGCATGTTCGATGTGCCTTGCACGGCAGCTCACTGCATATGGACAACGGAGAGCGATCTCGACATATTCAGGGACAAGGGCGTGACCGTGGCAAGCAACCCGTGCAGCAATATGAAACTTGCGAGCGGATTATGCAATGTTCCGCCGATGTACGAAAGAGGCATCAACGTCGCTATCGGTACGGACAGCGTCGCCAGCAACAACAGCCTCAACTTCTTTGAGGAAATGAAGCTCTTTGCTCTCACCGGCAAGATAACTTCGATGGATCCCGCAAGCATGACACCTCAGCAGGTGCTCAGAAGCGCTACCAGAGCGGGAGCTCTGTCACAGGGACGCGAAGACTGCGGACTTGTAAAGGAAGGATATAAGGCGGACCTTATAGTTGTCGACGTCAGCGGCCCTAACTGGGCTGCCTGTGACGATATGGCAAATGGTCTGATATACTCAGCGGACGGCAAGGACGTGTGCCTCACTATGTGCGACGGAATGACACTCTTCAGAGACGGTGAATACACGTTTATCGACATAGAAAAGACATGCGCCGAAGCGGAGAACGCCAAACAGGAAATACTGAAAAAGCTTTAGGACACAAACGGCAAGGACATAATGACAGAAGACGGAAGCAAGGATATTGAAAAGAGCAGGGAAGAAGGGCAGCAGACATCAGCTCTTCTGATGAAAGGCGCCACCATACTGGTAATAGCCGGTATAGTGAGCAAGATTTTCGGTGCCATTTTCAGGATCCCTCTTACAAACATGATAGGCGCGGAGGGCCAGGCATATTACAGCGCGGCCTATGCTGTCTACAATCTTCTTTTTGTCATCGCGACTGCGGGCTTCCCGGTGGCGATATCCAGGATGGTATCGTCCAGGATAGCCGAAGGCGATTTCATAAACGCCCACAAGTCATATAAGCTGGCCATGAAGGTCTCATGGGCTCTCGGCATCATATCGTTCCTCGTAATGTTCTTCGGAGCCGGAGCGATCGCAAGAGCATATAAGAACCCGGGCGCCGAGGAATCTATGAAGGCTGTTGCCGTAGCGCTGCTGTTTACGCCGCTTGTCGCCTCGATGAGAGGATACTATCAGGGCCGGCAGGACATGAAGCCTACGGGCATAACGGAAGTCATCGAGCAGATGGTAAGAGTCGCCGCGGGATTGTCACTGGCCTATATGTTCTACAGGACCAGCCTTGAGAAAGCCGCGGCCGGAGCGACTTTCGGAGCCTCGGCAGGTATAATCGCAGCCCTGCTGGCTATGGGCGTCATCTACATGAGAGACAGAGACACGCGAAGCAGACTTTTTGAGGGTTCCGTTGTCAGAGAAGAGGGCGACAAAATACGGCTCAAAGAGCTGCTGGCCTTCCTGATCCCTATTACAATAGGATCTTCGGTAATGCCGATAATGTTCAACATAGACGCGGGCATCATTGTCAGAAGGCTGCTCGCGACCGGATGGGATCCGGTAATGGCAGAAAAACTGTATGGCCTGATGGGCGGCTATTGCGACCCTATCATAAACCTGCCTAACATATTCATCGATGCCATATGCATAAGCCTTATGCCAGCTGTCACGACAGCGTTCACGCTCAAGATCAAGAGCGATCTTGACGACCATATCAAGACCGGTCTTAAGACGATGATGATAATCACTTATCCATGCGCGATAGGTCTTATCGTTCTGGCAAAGCCGATACTTACGATGCTCTATTATAAACAGTACAAAGAGGCTGTAATGGCCGTGCCGGCGCTCCAGATACTGGCGCTCTCGATAATAACGCTCGCTATAATGCGCACGTTCTCTACGAGCCTGCAGGGTATAGGCAAGATGATGCTGCCGGTATGGAACCTGTTCATCGGAGCGATCGTGAAGGCCATTGTATCGTATATACTTCTGGGCATCCCGGCTGTCAACATCAACGGAGCGGCGCTCGGATCGGTCATGGCATATGTGACCGCGGGCGCGCTCAATTACCGCGCGCTCAAGAAGTATACGGACGTCTCGCTCGATATGAAGAGCATATTCATACGTCCGCTCATTGCCGCTCTCATAATGGGGGCATCCGCGGTCATTTCGTATAAGCTGCTGTTCATGATCACGTCAAGCAACGCCATATCCACATTGATATCGATAATCATCGCTGCGGCAGTTTACTTTGTCAGCGCTTTCAGGACCGGAGCGGTAACGAAAGACGAGATAGAACTCATACCTAAAGGCGAGCTCATATACAGATTGGCAGTCAGGTTGAAGGTCGCGAAGTAGGGCCAAAAATGGACAGAAATCCCATATTTTCAACGAATTTTAAGGTTGACATACTATATATAGATACCTATAATATACGTAGTATTTGATATCACTTATTTTAGGAGGATTAATTATGAATAAAGCTGATTTGGTTGCAAAGGTTGCAGATAAGACTGGTTTCAAGAAGAAAGACGCAGAGCTGGCTCTGGATGCAGTACTCGAGACAATCGAGGGAGCTCTCGTAGCAGGCGACAGCGTAAGACTGATCGGTTTCGGAACATTTGAGACAAGAAGCAGAAAAGCAAGAACAGGCAGAAACCCTCAGAAGCCAGATAAGGTTATCTCCATCCCGGCTTCCAAGGCTCCTGTATTCAAGGCAGGCAAGTCCCTTAAGGATGCTGTCAACAAGTAATTCATTTGAAAACAAAGAGACGCGGATAGCCTGACGGCTGTCCGCTCTTTTTGATGTAACGCCTATGAGACTGGATAAATACCTGAAGAATTCAAGAATAATAAAAAGGCGCACCGTGGCCAAAGAGGCCTGCGAGCAGGGAAGAGTCGAAGTCAACGGCCGTGTCGCCAAACCCGGTCTTGAACTCAAGACCGGTGACGAGATCTGCGTGACATTCGGTTCCAACGTGCTCAAAGTGCGCGTTTTGTCAATGCCCGAGAACGTCCGCAAGGAGGACGCGGGCAGCCTTTACGAAGTTATTAATTGATGCTTCTGTTTTTTACGTGTTTGAGCACGTATCTGTCGACAAGCACTATCACTGTCGCCATTACCGGGATGGCGACTATTTCTTTTACGGCGCGTGATGCCAGCAGCACATTGAAGCCCTTGCCTATGATGATAGTCAGCCAGTATGTGTTGATCAGCAGATTCACTATCAGGCATACGAGCGCGGAAGCGAGCAGAGCCCTCACGAATGTAACTTCCTTATTATATAGTACCCATCCGAATATAAGTCCCGTCAGTACGGCAGAGACTGTGAAGCCCGGAAAGAATGCTCCGGTAGGGAAGAGCCATGCCCCGATCAGATCCGCCAGGCCATAGCCGATCGCAGCCACTACCGGTCCATAAAGGATGCCGAGGATAGCTATCGGCAGAAAACCGAAGCCTATTCTGAGGAACGATATATTGATCGACACAAGCTTTGAAAGCACAACCGCTAGTGCGATCATGAAGCCGGTTATTACAATAACTTCTGTTGTAAGCTTTGTTTTCTTCATACAAAAACCTCCCGAAACCCTGTAATTGCAATACAATAACTAAAACGCTCACCTGCAGCAATTACGTTTCAAGAGGTTGACTCCTGCTTTTTATTGATCTGCAGTAGCGGATGCAATATCAAACCGCAACATCGAATGTTTTCGTTCCCGGGCAACATCCCATCCCAGGGACACTTAACGCTTGATATTTACTCTACATCTCGGATTTTAACATAGTTTACATTTTGTTTTCAACAAAATAAAAGTGCGGTTTTTGGCGGTTTTTTGCGGAATTTTGTTTGCTCAAAAACTTCTTTCATGTGCCATATTATATCTAACGGGCCGGATCTTATGTTTTAAGGCACGGAAAATATGAAACACAGGAGGGAGACAATGCAGAAATACGATTACCAGAAGAAGCGCCGGTATGCTCTTCCCGAATACATTTCGGTCATCAGCGCGAACAGCTGCGCAAAGATAAGGATCGATGACATAGAGATACTGGAACAGGACGGCCGCAAGATACACGTGATCACCGCCGCGAAGGACTTCACTTTTTACGGAACTCTCAACACCCTAGCGGAGTCTTTGGCAGAGAGAGCGTTTTTCAGACCGATCAAAAGGATGATCATAAATCTGGATCACGTAAGCAGTATTACCAGCTATTCGGTCAATTTCAACTCAGGTCAGTCGGTATCAATGGGAAAGAACGCTTTGCTCAGCACAAAGAGGGCATATAAGAGATATCTGCTGAGGTATCCTCCATATACTATGTGGGAGCCTCTGGCGATGGTAAATGGGGTGGTCTCAGAGCCTTACGCGGGCGATGAAGACCTGCCGGGATTCGACGATAACAAGGACGCTGAAATAGTACCCAAGTTACTCAATTAAGGGCCTTTAATTTTGTATCAAAAAGAAGGCAAAAAAATAAAAAAACTTGTTGACAGACATAAATCGCATATATATAATAATGAGGCTGTCGCTGATGAGCGCAGCGGAACCTTGAAAACTTCATAGTGCAGAACAGGTCTTGAATTAACAGGGCAAAGGCCCTGAAAATGAAAGACTTTGAAAGAAAAAGACAAAC
>CACYPK010000021.1 GCA_902776285.1 uncultured Eubacteriales bacterium | reverse complement strand
TTCGCTATCAGAGAAGGCGGAAGAACAGTTGGTTCCGGCGTAGTAGTCGAGATCATCGAATAAGGTTCTCTTGGATCACACGGCGTTGCCGTAAAGTCGGGAACCTTGATCTGCGGAGGCAAGCTCCTCCGATAGGATCACTTCGAAAAGCTTACAAAGACACCGTGAAAGCGGTGTCTTTTTTGTGTGATCTTGCCTGCGACAGATAGGTTTTCCGAAATTACGAAACTCCTACGAAAACGTTTTTTTCAACGGAAACGGGTTTTCAAACGTCAAAAAACAATGTAAAATAAAACAGAAAAGTAATAACTCCCATTGAAAGATCATAACAGGAGGGTTTTATGAAAAGGATCAAAGCATTAAGTATTACGCTTGCCTTGACTCTGGTATTCTCACTCATGCCGCTGACGGCTTTTGCGGCAGATGGAAGCAAAACAGTCATGGGCTCCGCTGAAGCTCCGGTAGTGGAGGAGTATGATGGTTCCATGGCCGAGGTCGATGGAATGATCATGAAGGCAATGTCGGCTACGCCGGTAAGTCTCCCTTCGTACATCACCGCGCTCAATTTAAACAGCGGAACAGAAGCGACTGCGTATATAACAAAGAAAGCAGCAAACTACAACGATTCACAGAGTTGTACAGTAAACATGCCGGCTGCCGGCACTCTTGCGATCACACACGCGTCATCGACTACTGTTTATCCAAAGGTAGACGGCAAAAGCCGCGATGACAACTCTTCTGTGGTGAACGACGGAGTCACTGTTTACACTTCTTATTGGTATCTCAGCGCAGGCAACCACACGCTGAATATTCCGCTGAGTTCTGCAGGCAATCAGGTGATTTTAGCTGCTACGTATGCTCCGGCAAAGATGAACATCACTGCGGCCACAACGAGAAAGCTTTACATTCTCGGAAGACCGGCTGATAAATCCAAAGTGTCATCGTACAAGATCAAGGTCACCAGGCCGGGTTATCTCGATCTGATGATGGGAGATGAAATCAGAACATATGGTATCGATTATAAGATGTCAGGCTTCTCCGGCTATGAGACCATGTATAACAGCGATGCCAGACGTTACATCGGGGTCAAAAAATACACGTATACGGTCAATGTCAAGACCTATACTCCGATGTATGGTGTAAAGGTAAAACTCAATAAAATAACTGAGGCAAAGTACGGTACCAAAAAGAGCACCGCTGCCACGTTAAAGAACAATACTACCAAAAAAGGCCTCATCATAACCAACGCTAAAAAGGTACATTGGTATAAATTTAAAAATCCAAAGACTAAAACAGTCAGGGTTTATGTAAAAAGCAGAGTGACCAATGGCGGAAGCTATGGCGGTATCAAGGTCACAATGTATGACAGCAGAGGCGAGATGGGAAGCAGCTACCTTACTCCGAACGGCGATTCGGTGACGATCAAGCCGTATACTATAGGCAAGGGCAGCAAACTGGTTGCAGGCACCTATCGTATCAAGGTAGAGTCATACAAAGGCGGCTCCGGATACTTCACCGTTAGATGGAAGTAATCTGTGAGAAACAAAACAATAAAGTAAGCACATAGGCGTCGCTGTATTAGCGGCGCCTTTTTGCTTGAAGACATATTGGCAAATACGTATAATCTGATTAAATATCCATATCATCATTCCAATGAGAGGTAATCTGAATTCATTGAGAGTCCAATCTAAATATAAAGTGTCAAGGAGGACATAAACATGGTAGTACAATTGACAAGTGAAACTTATGAGCAGGAAGTCATGAAGGCAGAGGGCACTGTCCTGGTCGATTTCTATGCTGACTGGTGTGGCCCATGCAAGATGCAGGGACCTATCGTAGAGCAGCTCTCCGATGAGAGAGCAGACGTGAAGTTCTGCAAACTCAATATCGATGAGGCAATGCCGATCGCGATGTCGCTGGGCATCACAAGCATTCCTACGATCATGGTAGTCAAGAACGGAGAGATCACGTTCAAGGAAGCCGGCCTGATGCAGAAGGCACAGCTTGAGGCTCTGCTTTAAGGCGGAGCGTGTTGCATTAAGGAGGAGACGAGATGCCGCATATCGATATCAAGATGTTTTCGGGTAGGACCGAAGAAAAGAAGAAAGAAGTGGCTGAGGCCATTGTGGAAGCCATGATGGAGTCGCTCGGATGCGAGAGGAGCCATCTGTCCGTAGCGATCCACGACGTCGAGCCTGACAAGTGGAACGAGGAGGTAAAGAATAAAGTAGATGCTTCCAAGGTCTACGCAGGCGAAGTTTTTGAAAACAAGTAAAGGCAGTTGTTGACCCAAAATCAAAATTGTGTATTTTTACAATAAAACTGCAAAAAGTTTTGTGAATAAACATAAAATTTTGCTTGACCGTATGTCTGCCCGGTAGTAGAATACGTGTAGGCAAAAGGGTTAACATATAAAGCACTTACGATGGGGCCGGCGAAAGCCGGTCTTTTTCGTTGTCTATAATAATTAAGGCGAATATACAGGCGATTGTGATATACTCAACAAGATGGGATTCATTGAGATACGGGACCTGAAAATAGAATTCACAAAGATCGACGAAAGCGGCAAGGAAGTGCCCGGAAAGGTGGCTCTGGACGGTATCAGTCTGGACATCGAAAAGGGCAGTTTTGTTGCTGTCGTCGGAATGAACGGCTCCGGCAAGTCCACGCTTGCCAAGTGTCTGAACGGTCTGCTGATACCGACGGCGGGCCGTGTTATAGTGGACGGATTCGATACGGCAAATGATGAAACCATCTGGGACATAAGGAGCCGTGTCAGCATGGTGTTCCAGAATCCGGATAATCAGCTGGTATCGTCCATAGTCGAAGACGATGTGGCATTCGGTCCGGAGAATCTGGGGATCGAACCGGCAGAAATAAGAGAGCGTGTGGACAACGCTCTCATTAAAGTCGGCATGTTTGAGCTTCGGGACAAGGGAGCCCACATGCTTTCGGGAGGGCAAAAGCAGCGCATCGCGATCGCGGGAGCGATTGCAATGAGACCTGACTGCATAGTCTTTGACGAACCGACGGCGATGCTCGACCCTAAGGGCCGCGCCGGAGTGATGCAGATCATAAGGGATCTGCATTCGGCGGGGATCACCTGTATCCTAATAACGCATTTCATGAGCGAAGCCGAGCAGGCAGACCGTGTCATCGTTCTAAAAAACGGCAAACTGCTGTGTGACAGGACGCCGGCGGCGCTGTTCTCCGACAGGGAGATGATAGAGCGTGCCGGCCTTGAGATGCCGCCGGAAATAGAGCTTCGCGACAAGGCGGGGCTTCCGAAAGAACTCGTGACCGCCGAAGAGATCGCCGATTACATTGCAGGTAAGTGACAGATGTCGATAGAAGTCAGAAACCTAAACTTCATATACAGCCCGGGCATGCCGGGAGAGACTGTCGCTCTGAGCGATGTATCTTTTGATGTGCCGGACGGTGAGGTGCTCGGCATAATCGGGCACACCGGATCGGGAAAGTCCACGCTCTTGCAGCATCTAAACGGACTCATGAAGCCGTCTTCAGGAGAGATATACATAGACGGTCAGTGCATCACCGACGGCAAGGCAAAGATGACAGACATAAGGCGCAAGGTGGGCCTGGTTTTCCAGTACCCTGAATACCAACTGTTTGAAGAGACCGTTGCCAGGGATGTCGCCTTCGGCCCTAAGAACCTGGGCATGGATGAGGCAGAGATAGAAGAGAGAGTAAGGGGCGCGATCGGACTGGTAGGTCTCGATTACGAAGAGATAAAGGACCTGTCGCCGTTCGAGCTTTCGGGAGGCATGAAGCGGCGCGTGGCGATCGCGGGCGTCATAGCCATGGGACCTAAGATCCTCATACTGGATGAGCCGACAGCGGGACTCGACCCGTCGGCGCACAGGGACATACTCGCCATGGTCAGGCGCATACACGACGAGATGGGCATCATACTCATATTCGTGTCGCATAACATGGCTGATATCGCCGCGCTGTCAGACCAGGTGATAGTGCTGAGCGAAGGCGCTATAGCATTGAGAGGCACTCCTGCGGAAGTATTCTCTCAGAGAGAGAGACTCGAGACGATGAGACTCGGACTGCCTCCGGCGCGAGAGATCGTAGAACTGATCAAAAGCAAGGCGCCTGCCTTCAAAAGCGAGGCGCTCACCATAGACGAGGCAGCTGAGGACATACGCAGTTACATGGAGGAAGCACGCGGATGATAAGAGACATCACTCTCGGTCAGTATTATCCGGGCGATTCCATGGTCCACAGGCTGGACGCCAGGACCAAGATAATCGCGACACTTCTCTATATCATAGAGCTCTTTGTCGTAAACAATTTTTGGGGATTCCTCATAGCGGCAGTTGCGCTCTTTGCGGTCGTCGCGGTGTCAAAGGTCCCGCTCAAGTTCATTTTCAGGGGACTTACGGCGGTGTTCCTAATCATCGCGTTCACTTTCCTGCTCAATCTGTTCATGGTGGACGGCAGGGTACTGTGGCACTGGAAGTTCCTCACGATCACCTACGAGGGTGTGTCGCGCGCGTTCTTCATGGCCGTAAGACTGGTGCTGCTCATAATAGGCTCGTCGATCCTGACGCTGACGACCAAGCCGATAGAACTTACCGACGGTCTTGAGAAACTGCTCAAGCCGTTCTCAAAGATAGGCCTTCCGAGCCACGAGATAGCTCTGATGATGACTATCGCTCTGAGGTTCATACCTACGCTGATGGAGGAGACTGACAAGATCATCAAGGCCCAGCAGGCCAGAGGCGCTGACTTTGAGTCAGGCAACATATTGCAGAGAGCTAAGAGCCTTATACCGATACTGGTCCCGCTCTTTGTAAGCTCTTTCAGGATCGCTCAGGATCTTGCGCTGGCTATGGAGGCCAGGTGCTACCGCGGCGGAGATGGCAGGACCCGCATGAACGAGATCCGGTTCAAGAAAGGCGACGCGGCTGCGGCCGTGCTGATGGCGCTGTTCCTTGCGGTGATAATCGCGTCACGGTATATAACTCTGTAAAACCGGCGGCGGAAAACGATATATGAGACAGAGAAAGCTTAAGAATCTGGATACTAAATACGAAGCCTACGCCGATCTGCTGATCGACGATCCTGCAGGCATGCGCGGCAGGTGGATCGAGAAATCGGGCGGCGCGCCGCTCTATATTGAGATAGGGTGCGGCAAGGGCAAATTCATTTCCGAGCTGGCGGCGCGCGAGCCGGATAATTTTTTCGTTGCCATAGAAGGCAATAAAAGCGTGATGCTCCGCGCCATGGAAAAGGTACGCAGGCTCGGCCTCGCGAATGTCGTTTTCATACCGGAACTCGCGGGGGACCTTTCGGAATGGTTCGATGAAGAAGAGGCGACAGGCATCTATCTCAACTTCAGCGACCCGCTGCCGAAGAACTACTGGTATAAGAGGCGGCTCACATACAGGGACAGGCTGAGATCCTACTTCAGGGTATTGAAGGCTGAAGGAACGGTCACGTTCAAGACCGACAACACCGACCTGTTCGAGTGGTCGATACTGGAGATAGAGGCCGCGGACCTGCTGATTCTCGATATCACCCGCGATCTGCACGCGGATCCGGAAGCGGTCATCTACAACATTGAGACTGAATACGAGGCCAAGTACAGCGGGCTCGGTGAAAAGATAAAAAGAGTAGTGATAGGGAGAAGATCAAAGGATAACGGCATGGGATCCAAGAGCATGGCCGCGATGAACGGCAGGGAGATACCAAAAGAAGATAAGAACTTTGCGGCAAGCGGCAAGGCGAATGCCGCGATAGCTGAGAAGGGCAAGGAGGCGGTCATCAACGCGACAGTAGGCGCTCTTTACGATGACGATGGCAAGCTGGTCGTGATTAAGTCCGTAGAAAAGACCATGCGCACTCTGAGCGGTCCCGAATTCGCGGCCTATGCCCCGATAGCCGGCACCCCGGGTTTTAGGGAAGCGATCATCAAGGCGGCATTCGGAAACTATGAGCCGAGGAGCTTTGTCAGGGCGGTCGCCACGCCGGGAGGAACGGGTTCCATAAGGAACGCGGTCTCAAACTACTCCTGCCCGGGAGACAAGATCCTGACCCACAGCTGGTACTGGGGACCGTATAAAAATATCGCGTGCGAGCAGGGGCGCGGCCTGGAAACATTTGAAATGTTCGATGACAATGGTGATTTCAACATCGAAGACTTCAGATACAAGGTCAGAAAGCTCCTGAGGAATCAGGACCGCCTGGTGATAATACTGAACACTCCGGCGAGCAACCCGACCGGCTACTCGCTTTCCATGGGCGACTGGTACGGCGTCAAAGAGGTGCTGGACGACACCGATCCGGAAAAGAAGGTGGCTCTAGTGGTCGATGTGGCCTACATGGATTTTGCCGGAGAGCCTGACGAAGTCCGGGAGTTCTATGAAGTGATAGATAACCTTAAGGCGAATGTTCTTCCGATTATCGCCTACAGCTCCTCAAAGACATTCACTATGTACGGCTTCAGATGTGCCGCGATGATATGTATGGCATACAGCCCTGAAGTGGCTGATGAGTTCGAAAAACTCTGCGCGTTCTCCGCAAGGTCGACATGGTCGAATTCACCGAGAGCGCCGCAGACCGTGATAGAGAAGATTTACGCGGATCCAGCGCTTATGGCCGAGACCGATGCGGAGAGAAAGTTCTGGCGCGACAAGCTCCTGGCGAGGGGCAGGGCGTTCGAGGAAGCGGCGCGTGAAGCGGGCCTGCCTATGGTACCATTCCGCGCGGGATTCTTCGTAACTATCCCGTTCGGCGATCCGGAAGCGCTCTGCAATGCCCTGAATAAAAAGGACGTGTTCCTCATCCCGGTAGGCGGGGGCGTTAGGGTATCCATTGCGTCGAGTTCAGAGGAAAAGTGCAGAAGGCTGCCTGCGATCATAAAGGCGGCAATGAATGAACTGATCTGACCTGCCTTGCATCAAGACTTCAGATATAATCAACCAATTCAGGAGGAAGAAATGAAGAAACTATTATCAGTATTCGCGGTCATCGTGCTAGCGTTTTCCATGCTCACAATGGTATCCTGCGGAAAGTCGGAGTTCAGTGGAGAGTCAGTCGATGACAAGAGCATGACCATTACTGCGTCCAAAGCAGATATGGGAGACTATTTTGTGACCGGATCACTTGTGTTCGAAGAAGGTGAGCAGCTCAACATTAAGGCGGATCTGGAGTCAGGTGAACTGACTATCGAGTTCATCAGCGCTGAAGGAATGGACAACCCTGATGAGCTTCCGGATGTGGAAGGAGACGCTCAGTATACGGCCCATGTAAGCAGCGACGACGAGCAGACCGTCAGCATGCCGGCCGGTTCATATATGGTCAAGGCGACAGTAGCAGAGAAAGCGACGGGAACTGTCGCGATCAATGTTGTCGGAGCAAACTAGGATCCGACGCAAACCATGAATAACGCGGACTGATAAAGAAATGCTAAGCGGTACGCTCATAACTTTGCTGGGGGCAGGGCTTTGGGGACTGAATGCGGTAGTCAGCAAATACCTCATGGCCCGGGGCGTAGATACGATGTGGATGGTGAACTTCCGCATGATCACATCGGGTCTTGTGCTGCTGATATTCGCTCTCGTCAAAAATCCGTATGGCATATTCGATATCTGGAAGGACAGAAAGTCCGTGCTGAGGCTGCTCGTGATAGCGGTCTTCGCGTTCGGGCTCTGCCAGCCGACATATTATAATTCGATAGACTACAGCAACGCAGGCATCGCGTCTGCCATACAGCAGACCGCGCCAGTGTTTGTGCTGATATACGTGATCATCAAAGAGCACAGAAAGCCGACGCCGTCTGAACTGTCAGCGCTCGTTCTGGTGATCGCGGGCTCGTTTCTTATATCCACCCACGGAGATATAAGCGCCCTCGCGATACATCCGCTCGCCCTGATATCCGGACTCATATCCGCCCTCTGCTGTGCGCTGTACATAACGCTCCCGGCCGATCTCATAAAGCGCTACGGCACTTTTGAGACGGTAGGCTGGGGACTCTTTGTCGGAGGAATAGTCATCGCTCCGTTTTGCAAACTCTGGAACTTCCCTGCGGCATGGGACTCTCCGATGATCTGGGGCATGCTTTTCATAATCCTTCCGGGCGCCGCGTTCGCTTTCGCGCTCTTTTTATACGGCACCAGCATCGTAGGTCCTGTAAGAGGAGGGGTCTACAACCTGTTTGAACCGGTCACCGCACTGGCGGCGTCAGCTCTTTGGCTCAGCCAGAGCTACCATCCGGCTGAGATAGGCGGCACTGCGGCTATCCTGACCGGAATAGCAATAATGACCGTCGCAAAGGAAAAAACAAACTGACAAAACGCCGCTTCTGCGGTATACTGTATAAGCACAATAAAAAGACGCTCAGGCGTCTGTCACGCAGGTGTAGTTTAATGGCAAAACTTGAGCTTCCCAAGCTTACGTCGAGGGTTCGATTCCCTTCACCTGCTCCATGCAAAGACGCCCCTTCATGGGGCGTTTTGCATGGAGCAAATAAAGAATCGAACCCGAGACGTAAGCTTATCTGAAAGCAAAGAGGGTTCGAGTCCGGGTGTACACTTATATGCACACCCGGAAAACGGCAGTCAAGGATCGAAGACCGCAAATGCGGCGCCGTCAGGCGTCCTTGACGGCCGGATATTCCCTTCACCTGCTCCATTATCCAGGCTCCGGAGACCATCTCCGGAGTCCTTTATTTTGCCCGGATTCGTTGTCATCTGCCCTGGCGAGGAAATTTTTCAAAAAAATGCTAAAATCTGTGTAACGAAAATGAAATATCTCCGTCTAACCGATGAGATCAAATAAAGGAGTGCATTGATACGTGGAGAAGAACACCGCCGAAAAACTATATGAAGCGTTCTATATGAAGGTGTTTTCATATGTCATGACACTCACAGGAGACAGGAATGATGCCATGGATATCACACAGGAGACATTCCTCAGAGCGATATCCACATCAAAGGGGTTCAGAGGCGAGAGCGAGTGCTATACATGGCTCTGTGCAATCGCCAGGAACATCTTCATTGATGAGAAGCGGCATTATTCGAGGCTGGAAGGGGAACCTCCTGATGACATACCGGATACCGGAACTGACATTGAGAAAAAACTCGCAGATGCAGATTCCGCATACCGTATTCACTGTATCCTCCATGAAATGGAGGAGCCGTACAAGGAAGTGTTCCAGCTGAGAGTGTTCGGTGAATTGTCATTCAGACAAATCGGTTCTATCTTCGGAAAGACAGAAACCTGGGCCCGGGTAACGTATCATCGCGCCAGATTGAAAATCATAGAAAGGATGGATTGAAATGCAGTATGAATGTGAAATGATAGCAGACCTCCTGCCTCTGTACATAGACGGGGTCTGCAGTCCTGCGAGCAAACGGGCCGTTGAAGAGCATCTCGCCGAATGTCCGGACTGCAAAAATACTCTTGAAAAACTTAATAGTATAACCATTGACAGTGAAATCGTAAAAGCGCGTGACGAGGTCATCGAGTCGCAGTCGCGTTTCTTCAAAAGAAAGAGCGCTCTCGCAGGCGCGATAGTCGCTGCATTATTTGCGATTCCGGTTTTGGTCTGCCTTATAGTAAACATCGCACACGGCAATGGACTTGGCTGGTTTTTCATAGTGCTGACCGCCATGATGATACCGGCATCTCTGATAGTGGTTCCTCTGATGACTCCGGAGAACAGAATGCTGCACACAATGGTGTCATTTACTGTAAGCCTGGTGTTCCTTCTGGCAGCGTGCTGTATGTATAGTGGCGGAAGTTGGTTCTTTATAGCAGCTTCCGCGGTGCTGTTTGGTCTGACAGTATGCTTTGCGCCTTTAATAGTATTCCGGGAACCTGTCAGGGGATACGTAGAGGGGAAAAAGGGGCTGACGTTGATGACGGCATATACTATGACTTACATAGTTATGATTCTATGTATCGGATTCAGCAATCGCGTGCATGGTTTCTTCAGAATGGCATTCGGGATCTCCGGACCGATGATCGTGATGGCATGGATCCTGTTCCTGATCATCAGATATCTGCCGGCAAACGGACTGATCAAAGCAGGCGTTTCAGTCGCGGCACTCAGCCTGTTTGGCTACTTCGCGACGGATATAATCTTTCTGCTGATAGGAAAGAGCGCACTATTATCTGGAACATATGAATATATTGACGTATCATGGCCGGCGCTGGTGGCAGGACTGGCAACAGGAGCTGTTCTGGCAGCAGCTGGATTTATAACCAGCAGAAAAGGAGGAACTGACAATGAAGATATTTAGAACAATGCTTACAGCTGCTCTTGCTGCGTCGATGCTGATCTGCCTTAGCGGATGCGGTGTGAAACTGAACTACAATTATGATAATGCAGATAAATACATACCGGGAGACCGGGAGATAGCGGAAAAGATCGAAAACATTGACATCGACTACATGGCCGGAAATGTCACAGTTAAGGGAGATAAAATGGCTACCGTTACTGTTAAGGAGACATCAAAAACAGAAATCGATGACAAGCTCAAAGTCCATACCTGGGTCGATGGCAGCACACTGCATGTAAAGTATTGTGCAGCAGGTAAAGGGTTTAGTATTAAGGATCTGGAAAAGTCTCTGGAGATCACGGTTCCTGTGGATGTTAAACTATCGGATATGAGCATTGATGATTCCGCAGGTGATGTCAGTGTTGACTGCAGTGCTGAAAACTACGATATAGATGCATCTGCCGGCAACATAACGATCGTCCAGCATGGAGAGAGTGATGAGATGGAAATCGATGCTTCAGCAGATGATGTGGATGTGACAGCAGAAAGCATTGGAAAGCTGGCCATTGACATTAGCTCGGGCAGTCTGAAACTCAGTGCTGACAAAGCACCGGAAAAGTCAGAAATCGATGCGTCCGCAGGAAATATCGAGATATATCTGCCGGAGAAGACCGATATGACATTGGAGGCAGATATATCAGCCGGAGATTTCAACTCAGAGATACCGTTTACTAAGAAAGGCGATGCTTACATCTTTGGAAACGGTAAAAGCAAGATGGATATAGATGCGAGTGCAGGAGATGTAGGTATAAAAAAGAAGTAAGGCCTGTTCACCTGTTCCATAACATGGGCTTTCGGGAACAATTCCGGAAGCTCTTTTCTTTTTTCACCATCTCTTATTACCATGTTAGGCGTTCCGTCTTTCTTCACACCCTGCTGTTTCTTTATGTTAATGCCGGAACGGTTTCAGGAAGCTGTTCGTTTATGCCTTCCTCGTAATATAATTCTTTCTTTTCATTCATTTTAGTACCTCAATTTCTCGCAAATCTCCTCCAGCAGTTCTGCGTACTTATGGTGCTTCATCTGCGGGAAATGCGCTCTTCGAGTGCTTTACGCTTAGCCGTAAGTTCGGCACGTGATGCCGCCATCTGAGCCAGAGTCTCAGCTTTGCTTGTCTCGATCGCCTCTCTTGCTTCAGTCCTGGCAGCTGAAATATGCTCTATTGCCTCAGCACCCGCAAGCGAAGCCTGGACCTTCGCGTCATCAACGCGCTGCTTGGTCTCAAGGGTCCTGGTTCCGATTTGGTTGCTAAGTTCATTGCTGACAACGCGCATGCGTCTCTGCATCTCATCGATCTCAGCCATACGCTTGTTGAGTCCTATCATTACACTGACTGAAACAGCAAAGTCCGCGATGTATGTTACTGAGAAGATTCCTATCAGCGCCCACCCTATATTCTGCGGGATGCGTTCAAGAATGCTGCTCAGCATCGGATATACAGCGCGCACAACAAGTAGTATGGACATGCCCCAGATGATGCTGAACTGGAGGCAGATATATCCGTTCAGATTGAAAGGCCTGTCCGAATAGTCCCACCATCTCGCGTGGAATGCCTTATCCAGGATCCACCCGCCGAACAGTTCAACAGCCGTCGCAAGGACGACTCCGAAGAGGAACACCTTGAGCGCGTTCTGCTCATAGAATTCTCCCTCACCCGTTATCTGAAGCAGGAAAAACACCGCCAGCACTCCGAATCCGTATATCGGGCATACGGGGCCGTTCAGAAATCCTCTGTTGACAACCAGCCCCTTGCTCACCGCCTGATATGCCACCTCAACACACCATCCGAGGAATGAGAATACGAGAAAATATTCAAGAATCGTATAAATAATCTGTAGCGTCATCTTTCAAATGAAAAGATGTCGGACGCCTTTCAGGAGTGCCGGCATCATGTGTGTAATTTCTATCTCTGATCAGCTGTTGAGAATGTTCATGAACTCCTCGCCTGTGATCGTCTCCTTCTCATACAGTTGAGCTGCAAGTTCGTCGAGCTTCTCTCTGTTCTCTGTCAGGATCTGTACAGCCTTCTCATGCTGCTGCTTGACAAGTTCAACGACCTTCTCATCGATCTTAGCCTGTGTCTCTGCCGAGCATGCGAGCGAAGTGTCTCCGCCGAGATACTGGTTCTGAACTGTCTCCATAGCGACCATGTCGAAGTCATCACTCATGCCGTAGCGGGTGATCATCGCTCTCGCCAGCTTGGTAGCCTGCTCGATATCGTTCGAAGCACCTGTCGTCACTGAGCCGAATGCAACTTCCTCTGCGGCACGTCCGCCGGTGAGAGTTGCGATCTTGTTCTCGAGCTCTTCCTTGTTCATGAGGTAGTGGTTGCCTTCATCGACCTGGAGAGTATATCCGAGAGCTCCCGAAGTACGCGGGATGATCGTGATCTTCTGGACAGGAGCTGAATTGGTCTGCTTTGCAGCGACCAGCGCATGGCCGATCTCGTGATAGGCAACTATCTTCTTCTCCTGGTCAGTAAGGATCGAATTCTTCTTCTGGTATCCTGCGATGACTACCTCGATGCTCTCCTCGAAGTCGGTCTGGCTTGCAGCCTTGCGCCCGTCGCGGACAGCTCTGAGAGCTGCCTCATTTACTATATTGGCAAGCTCAGCACCGGATGCGCCGGATGCCATTCTTGCGATAGCGCTGTAGTCGATGTTGTCCTCGACCTTGACCTTCTTGGCATGTACTTTTAGGATGGCTTCTCTTCCCTGCAGGTCAGGCAGCTCGACAGGTACTCTTCTGTCAAAACGTCCCGGTCTTGTGAGCGCAGGGTCGAGTGATTCCGGACGGTTGGTCGCAGCGAGGATGATTACTCCGCTGTTGCCCTCGAATCCGTCCATCTCAGTCAGAAGCTGGTTCAGAGTCTGTTCTCTCTCGTCATTGCCGCCGAGATTTCCGCTGTTTCTCTTCTGACCGATAGCATCGATCTCATCTATGAATACGATACACGGAGCCTTCTCCTTGGCCTGCCTGAACAGGTCACGCACTTTGGATGCTCCCATACCGACGAACATCTCAACGAACTCAGAGCCTGACATCGAGAAGAACGGTACGTCAGCTTCGCCGGCTACAGCCTTGGCGAGCATGGTCTTACCTGTTCCCGGAGGGCCTACGAGCAGTACGCCCTTAGGCATCGAAGCTCCGATCTCACGGTACTTCTCCGGATTATGCAGGTAGTCTACGATCTCCTGAAGGTTTTCCTCTGCCTCATCGACACCCTCGACATCGCTGAATTTGATTCCGTCAGATGATTTTACATACACCACACCTTGGCATTGCTCTTGCCCAGGTTGAACATCATCGATCCCGGGCCGCCGCCTGCCTTGTCCATCATCCTTCTGCTCAGATACTGACCTAGCACAACGAAAATGATTATCGGCAGTAACCAGTTCAGGAAGAAGCTTGCCGCCGGCGACATCTCCTCAACGATCTCGCTGGTGAACTCAGCTCCGGATGCATGGAGCCTGTTGACGAGATCTGGGTCATTCATGATGCCCGTCTCGTATGTCTTCGATCCGTCCTTGTTTGTAAAAAGGATCTTATTGCTCCCAATCTGCACCTTACCGATCTGATTCTTCTCAGTCATGGTCATGAAGGTGCCGTAGTCTACTTCCTCGATTTCCTGTTCTGCAACCATCGGAACGATCATGGAGTTCCACAGGAACAGGATCAGGAGAACTGCTATATAGAAGATAAGCAGAGGTTTCCGTGGTCTGTTAACCTCGTTCATAGTTATTCCTTTCTTTCATAATCTGATTAATACAGGTGAATGATAGCACCCGATCCAATACGCTTCAATCATCACAGGCCAATATACACACAATCTTCTAAATCCAAATGAAAAAACAGCCTGAACAGGGCTTTTTTTATGTAGCAAATAGCGTGCTATAATAAATTACACAAAAAATATTTCAAAAACCTCTTGACCTTCCACTTTGTGGAAGGGTTACTTTCAGGGCAGAGAGACGGAAGACCGGAGGCGGGCGATGAAAATCAATCAGGCTGCAGAGCTGGCAGGCATAACAAGCAAGAATATAAGGTTCTATGAAGACCGTGGCCTTATTACTCCTGCGCGCGATGCCGGCAACGGATACAGAGACTATTCGATGGAAGATGTCGAGCAGCTCTACAGGATCAAACTTCTCCGCATGCTGGGGATATCATGTGAGAGTATTCGCAGGCTTCAGTCCGGAGAACTTGATTTTGACAAGTGTATGGATGATCATATTGCCGAGCTTGAGAAGACCGGCAGCAATATCGAGCACATGAAGACCATGTGCAGAGTGCTGAGAGATGAGGCCGACAGCTTATCTGAAATCGAGGCTTCCGTGTATCTCGAGAGAATGAAAGAGCTTGAGAAGGGAGGTGCAAAATTCGTGAATACACGAATGACAGATATGAGGAAAAGAAAGACAGGTGCAATAATATCAGCAATAGTTGTGATTTCATTCCTGATACTGGTTTTGGGAGCGATGCTTTTTTTAAACGCATCAGATCCTGCACCGAAGGGAGTGATTGCGTTCTTTCTCATTGCGGCCGCAGTAATAGCTGTCGCGGTAGTCTATGTGCTTAAGCAAAGAATCGATGAGGTCAAGAAAGGAGAGATCGATGAGGCTTCTAAATATTGATTATATACCGGGTGCTGAAATAGAAGCGCTTGGCGTAGTAAAGGGGACAATAGTTCAGAGCAAGAATATCGGCCGTGATTTCATGGCCGGAATGAAGACTCTGGTAGGCGGAGAAATCAACGGTTACACAGAGATGCTGATCGAAGCGAGGCAGCTCGCGACCAAGCGCATGGTGGATGAAGCCGAAGAACTTGGAGCAGATGCCGTGGTCGGACTGAGATATGGGTCATCCCAGGTCATGGACGGAGCAGCTGAGGTGCTGGCATATGGAACAGCAGTAAAAATCGTCGGAAAGAAATAAAAGCAGGTTGAGCAGTTTATGTACGAGGCGCCGGAGGAGACGCTGCCTGGGGTCAAGGCGGACAAACTCGAACTCGACAGCCCCGGCAAAGAGATTTTCCACGAAAAGCGATAAGTTTTGGTTTTACGGAGCAAAAATGAACCATAGAGAAATCAACAAAACAATCAAGTCGTATTCCAAGTATTACAGAAATGTTCTGATAAACGAAGGACTGGAGGATGTTGATCAGCGGATGGCATCGTATGAGACTAGGCTTAAGGAGATGTACGACTCCAACGAGTTTAAAGCTCACGATATTTATCCATCAACAAACGTTTCTTTCGTATACGCTGTTATAGCCATGTGTCTTGAGCTAAAGGAAGCAGGCTATACAGATGACAGGATCATTCCGGCGGTTGAAAAGGGTATGGAGGGCCGATGGAAAGCCTTTGTTAAGATACTTAATTTCATTGACCGTTTTCCTTTCTGCTTTTCCGTTGTAAGAAAATGGAATGAATCCGATCATGCGGACAGGGTAAAAGATAACAGCATTACTTATGATTATTTCAATCTGGAAAAAGACAAGGTTGAATACCATATAAGCAAATGCATGTATGTCGAGATGTTTTCATGCTACGGGATCAGACCCCTTTGCAAGATATTCTGCAATACAGACCGGATAGCTTATTCCGGCTTGACCGGACATGTGGAGTTCATCCGTCATTCAGACTTGTCTGATGGAGATGCTTGCTTTGATGAGATAATCAGGAGATGATGGGTTGAACGAATCAGAGCTTTATAAAAAACTTGGAGAACTGACAAAGAACAGGAATGAGTGGGAAGAGAGCATTCCATATGTTTCTTCTCTTCTTGACCATGACTCCGTAAAAATACAGGCAAAAGCGCTTTGGCTGCTTGGGGAGATGGGACTTGCGTATCCGATTTCAGTGCAGGACTCGGTTCCGGTAATGGCATCCTTCTTTGATAGCCCTGCGCCGCTTCTGCGGGAGCGTGCGGTGAATGCTTTCGGAAGGATCGGCCGCGGCAGCTATCAGGTCATAGAACGATACTGGAAAGATCTGTTCCGCTTCGCTTCTGATGAAGAACCTAAAGTCAGACTGAGTTTTATCTGGGCGTCAGAGAACATCGCCACGAACACTCCCGACATCTACGAAGATCATATTCCGGTATTCGAAAAGCTTCTGCACGATGAAGATGACAGGGTCAGGATGGAAGCTCCGGAAATGTTCCGTGTTCTTGGCAAACGCAGACCGGAATTCGTCAGGCCTTATGTGGAACAGTTGCAGCTGCTGTCAGTAACTGATGATAACCAGGTCGTAAGGATCCATTGCCTGGGCGCTGTCAAAGCGACGGTAAAATCGTTGGAAGAAATCACTGCCGGACAGGAGAAACAACAATGAATGCTGATATAAAAGACATGTTCAGGGAATTTGACTTCAATGAAAAGCCTGAAGTAATGATCACCGAGGTGAACGGGGCGCTGCTTCCGGACGACTACCTCGATTTTATGCGTGATCATAACGGCGGAGAAGGTCCTCTGGGAGAAAACAACTATGGCCGCTTCTTCAGACTTGAGGAACTGGAGGAGATCAATAACGACTACGATGTCCCGAACAGCTGGCCGGGCTATGTCGTCATAGGCGGCATAGACGATACGCTTTGGGCATATAACCCGTCAAAAGGGATATATTGTCAGATAGACAGCTGCAATATCGATGATGATACTTATTATACGATCTCAAATTGTTTCGAAGAGTTCCTTATCAAAATGGACGAGGAACTGGAATAAAGGAAGGTGATGACTCATGGCAATTGACAGAGCTGACTGGCATTGGGACAGCGCGGAGAAGGAGTTTCGCGAGACGCATGGTATCACGGGGGAGCTGACACAGGAGCAGATCAATCAGATATGGCTGCTGGCCGCCAACCACATAGGACTGTTCATGCAGTGGATCATTGACCGCGGGTTCGAAGGTGAGGATGCGGATCCTGAAGACTGCGCCAAAGTACGCGCAAGGCAGATGACAGGCGCAGAGTATCTGATGATCGACTGCGACGGCAAACTGTGGGAATCTGATATATGCGAGGATGCTTTGCCATTCGCGATGGCCTACTACTACGATGAGGCCGGCGAATACCTGGCTCATTACGCCGAATGCTGCCTGGATGACGATGACAAGCCTTGCTACGGTGTGATCACAGGCGAAGAGGATTACACACGGCTTAAGGCAAAAATTGATGAGGCTTATAAGAGTTTCATGGAGTCAAGGTAGGCACTCCGACCGCCCTGACGAAGAAACGATCGAAAAAGTAAAAGTGGAAATCCCGCAGGAAATGCGGTAAACTTGTTATACGAATTACATATGATCCATAAAGAGCACGCGAGAGACAAGCTCGATGACCGTGCAGCAACCTACCGCAAGGCAAGGTGCTAAAGCTTGAACGATGAAACCGTAAGTAAAAGATCAAAGGCTCCATCGTGACGATGGGGCCCTTTTGATGCGCTCTTTATGGTAAAGAAGAAAGGAGTGTATCAAATGAGAAATGAGATCTGGCACGTTGCCCTTGTACCGGGGACCACAAGAATGCAGGACGTAATACTTGCGGATGTTGACATAGGCGATCTGGAGACTATCTGCTGTCTACTTGCAACAGATCACCTGAAAGGCAAAACGTTTAAAACTGAGTGGGGCGGATTCCTGCTGATGTACGCCGGCGAATATGAAAGGCCGTTTCCAAGCGTCATGATATGGCGCTTTGAGGATAAGGGCGATGACGGCATTATTAAAGACATACGCTATGAGGATGGCTGGATCATTGAACGCGTATGGAGAGATATGCTGATGCCGGAGGAAACAGATGCGGAGTATGTTCCGCCGGAGCGTTTTCTTATAATGACCAAGCCGAGAGATGATCAGAAGGGCGAGTAGCGAATCTTATGCGGTGCTCCTCACATGCCCCTTGATTGTTCTATACAAAAAACATCGCGGTATTTTGTTGAATTTTACAAATAATAATTGTACAATCCTCAATAGTTAGTATTATCAACAAAAAGAGAATCAGAAAAACGATGCTTATCAATAAAAGTTATGCAGCTGAATACTATTATTACTACTGCCGCAGGGAGTAGCTGTATTGCTGTGAGAAGATGAGTATCAGAAATGATCCAATACTGTTAAGTACAGTTCCGCAGCCTACAGCCTGCGGAACTTTTTATTTGCTCCCCGCTCACATCCGGTCCATGCGCGGGGTTTTTACGGGACTGAACAAAGGAGGAAACCACCATGCCCGCAATAAAGTTTTACGATCATCAGCCTATTCCGATGGAGATGCACAAGGTCAAGATAGTCCAGCAGCTCACTCTGCCGCCGGCAGACAGGAGACTTGCAAAAATGAAGGAAGCAGGCTTCAACACATTCCAGCTTCACAACGGAGATATTTTTATGGATATGCTCACCGATTCAGGTGTGAATGCCATGAGCGATGAGATGCTGGCAGGAATGATGAAGCCGGATGACGCGTATGCGGGGAGTGAATCTTTCTTCCGCATGAGAGACAAGCTCGAGGAGATTTTCGGGATGAAGTACTGCCTGCCTGCCCACCAGGGAAGAGCATGCGAGAACATACTTGCCGAAAGATTCGTAAGACCGGGCAAATGCGTCATCATGAACTATCACTTCACGACAGCCAAGGCGCATATTACCAGACTGGGCGGTCATGTCGAGGAGCTCGTGAAGTTTGAGGGTCTTGAGCCGGTCAGCGACCTGCCGTTCAAGGGTGACATTGACCTGGACAGGCTCGAGGAATGCATACAGAAGGAAGGGGCCGATAACGTAGCTTTCATGAGGCTTGAGTCGGGGACCAATCTGATAGGCGGACAACCTGTTTCCGTACAGAACTTCAAGGATGCCTGCGCCATCGCGAGAAAGCACGGGATCCTCTCGGTCCTTGACGCGTCGCTGCTGCAGGACAATCTGTACTTCATCAAGACGAGAGATGAAGAAAGAAAGGATATGTCTGTCCGGGACATCACGATGGAGATCGCCGATCAGTTTGACATGATCTACTTCTCCGGCCGCAAGTTCGGTTTTGCGCGCGGTGGAGCCATCATGGTAAGGGACGAGGAACTGTTCCACTCCATGGAGGACCTTGTTCCGATGTTCGAAGGCTTCCTCACATACGGCGGCATGTCCGTGAGAGAAATGGAAGCAATGACCGTAGGCTTTGATGAATCGATGGAGATGGATGTCATCTCGCAGGGACCGGAGTTCATCAAATACTGCGTCGACCGTCTGGACGAGTACGGCGTTCCGGTGATCACTCCGGGAGGAGGCCTGGGCGCCCATCTCGATGCGTCACGCTTTGTGAGCCACATCCCTCAGGAGCAATACCCTGCGGGAGCCCTCACATGCGCGATGTACCTCTGCGGCGGCATACGCGGAATGGAAAGAGGAACTCTTTCAGAGGAGAGGGAAGCTGACGGAAGCGAGAGGCTCGCTTCGATGGAACTGGTCAGACTGGCGCTGCCGAGGCGCGTGTTCACGCTTTCCCAGGTAGAATATGTGATAGACAGAGTCAAATGGGTATATGACCACAGAGATCTCATAGGCGGACTCAGATTCGTGCATGAACCCGCGACGCTCAGATTCTTTACGGGCAGGCTTGAACCGGTTTCAGACTGGCCGGAAAAGCTGACTGCAGCGTTCAAAGCGGAATTCGGCGAAGATCAGTAAAACTGCCGGCTATAACGATAGGGGTCCCATCGTGAAGATGGGGCCCATTTTTGATGAACTCTTTGATGGCTTGGGCAGTCACGAAGCGGCATAATATGTGGTATATTTATTGACAGTTAATAGTTCCGGCGCGAAAGAGTATCATGAAGGATGAATTAAGCAGAATCAGATTGTTCATAGGGAATGTGTGGATGATCCTTGCTGTAGATCCGCTGCGCAAGGTCATCTTCTCTTTTTCGTGCGCGGTCTTTTCGCTGTTCGCCGCGGAAGTGATGCGTAATGCTTTCGCCAGAGTGCTGATCAACGCGGAGGGCATCAAATATATTGACAAATCCAACATGATGAAGGTGTGCACATCTCCTGTGACAGTGATACTGTGCCTGCTGTTCCTGATCATCATGACATATACGGCGCTGTTTGAGATAGGAGGGCTTCTGCATTCCTTTTCCATGGCGCAGATCGGACGGGAGACCGATATATGGAGCATGATCGCGGCGGGAGCAAAGACCTGCCGGAAGACTCTGGCTCCGCGCAACTGGCCGGTACTGCTGTTTGTAATGGTGCTGTTTCCTATTACCGGCTTACTGTCGCTGAGCAATGCCGCGTATAAAGTCAAGATACCGCTCTTTGTGGAACTCGGAATAGAGGCCAGGCCTCTGTTCGCGACATCTTTTAAAGTGTTTTATCTGGTCATGATCCTAGTGGAGATCGTAGTACTGTTCTCGATCAATATATATGTTCTCCGCGAGAAGAGCTTTTTTGAAAGCTGCATAGGCGGCTGGAAACTGGGGAAAGGACGGTACCTGAATACGGTCATATGCATGCTGATCCTTTCTCTGACCGTTGATTTCGTTATAAGCCTGATCTCGGCAGTACTGCCGGGCAACGGTAATGTCGCGGATGCTGTGGCTCACATCATAAGGGCGATGATAGTTCCGTCTGTCAATAACGCGGGCATAACCGCGCTGTTTTATCAATATTTTGAGGAAGACAGATCGCTTGCGGGCATCACGCCGTATATCTTCAGGACTGAAGAGTTCAGCCGCACCAAAAAAGCTGCTGTTACCGGATGCATCGTACTGATGCTTGCGGGCGGCGTGTTCTATGCGGCGCATAATTTCGGATACCTGTCGGAGGAAGTCCCGCGTCCGGAGGTCTGCGCTCACAGAGGAGACAATGTGAACGCTCCGGACAACAGTTATGAAGCTTTTGAGCTGGCCGTATCCGAGGATCTTCCGTGGATCGAGCTTGATGTACAGATCACGGCTGACGGCGTGGTGGTCGCTGAACACGATCAGACGCTGAAAAGGCGTTTTGGCCTGGATAAAGCAGTTGCTGACATGACTTATGACGAACTCACGCAGTACGAGGCCATAAGCAGTACAGGAGGCGATTATCAGCATGTCCGCATCACGACCCTTGAAAAAGTGCTGCTTCTTGCCAAAGAGAACAACATGCTTGTGCAGATAGAGACCAAGCCTTCAGAAAAGAGGGCAGGCCTCGAGGAAGAAGTGCTCAGGCTGATAGAGGAGACCGGGATGCACGACAAGGTGATGATCATCAGCCTTCACAGCGATTCGATCGCGAAGGTCAAGGAACTCGATCCGGAGCTCACCGCAGCCCATGCGGTAATGATGACGTGGGGGGATTACGCCGAAGTGGAAGACGCGGACAACCTCTCGGCAGAGGTCGGGACCGTAACGCCTGAACTGGTGCACGCTCTTCACGAGGCAGGCATGAAGGTGTTCTGCTGGACCGCGGATGATCCGGACGGGATACAGTATCTGGTAAGCTGCGGCGTGGATGTGATAGGAACGGACGATCCTGTAATGGTAACGCAAAAGCTTGATGAATCCGATTATTCGGGCGGGTTCAGAAGATTTTACTATCTGCTGATGAACAAAATAGCAGATATGGAAAGATAGGAGATTGGGACTATATGAAAAGCAACAGAAGATCGATGAGTCATACACAGGCCGTTATGCTGTTCATGATAATGACGGTGGCATTACACATTCTGGGAATGAAGATCAACGGAATGGCCATGCACAGCGATCTCATATCTGACTACATTACATACGGCAGCAAGATACTCGGCGTCATACTCGTATCGGAGATGGTGTTGTTCTCGCTCATGACGCCTATGAAATGCAACTGGTCAGCGCTGCGGGCAAGCAAAGAAGAGCTCAAAAGATCTCTTCCTGTTTGCGTCGCGATCTCAGCGCTCGTAATTGCCGCTTTGATCGCGTTCAGGCTGTATATGAACGCAAAGAATCCGGTCTATCGCGAGATCCCGTATTTCGGACTTTACCTTAACGTGCATACGAGGTGGCTGTATCCTCTCAGCATCGTTTTTCAGGAACTCTTTATAAAGGCGTACGTACAGGACAATATAGGGATCACCCTGTGCGGATACGGGCAGATGGACTTCCCGGACGCGCTTAAGAGTCATACGAATGTGAATACGAGGCAGGCGCTTATCACGGCATGGATCACAGCGGTGTTTTTCTTTATCCTGCATATGCAGTATCCTCTCTTCTATATGACAGGGGCTCTGGTCCTTTGCCTTGTGACGGGCGTGCTGTATGAGAGAAACAGGAACATCTGGGGCCCCGTACTGATACATTTTGCCATAGGCTTCATGCCCAGATGCCTCGGTGTCCTGCAGATAATAGAGGGTTATCCTGCGAACTGAACTTAAAACCATGGGAAAAGAGATGACGTTTGAATTGCTTGAGGGAGGCAGGAATGCCTTCCCCGAGATAATACGGCAGATCCGCGCTGCAGATCATGAGATCACAGTGCATATGTTCATATGGAGAGAGGACAGGATCGGAACGGAAATTGCGCGCGAGATAATAGCGTCGGCAGACAGGGGCGTGAAGGTCACTATCGAAAAGGATATGTACGCGGTGATCCTCGAATATGCCGAAGAGTCGCAGAGGTCTTTATGCCATCGTCCGGATCTGAGAGACAGATTTCAGATATCCATGCTGGAGCTTTTATATAACAGAGAGCTTGCGGCAAAGCGGCTCAGGACCTCACGCAGCAGCCTGTACACGCAGCTGAAAGAGCATCCCAACATCGTGCTGAAGGACGATGTCAGGACCTGTGACCACTCCAAGTATTATATATTCGACCGCAAAGTCATGATACTCGGCGGCATCAATATAGAAGACAAGGAGTATTACAGCGACTCAAAGGGAAGGGTCTATCATGATTACATGATAAAGATCAGCGATGCGGACATAGTGGTGCAGTTCCTGGAAAAAAGAGCGGATCCGCAAAAGGAAAGCGATCTGTTCATGGTCAATATGAAGGAGCCCGTCAGCTGCTTTGAGCTCAAGTCAAATTATATGGAGTTGATAGACGGCGCGGAACGCGAACTCTGCATAATGATGGCCTACTTCGCGCCGGAAAAAGACATAATGTCAGCTATAAAACGCGCGTTACATAGAGGAGTGCATGTGCGTATCCTGATCCCGCGGAGCGCGAATTACATGGACGATATGAACAGATCCGCGGTATCGAAGCTGCACAAATACTCAAAAGCTCACAGCGGCGATTACAGCGGCAGACTCGGGACATTTATGACAGACAGAATGCTGCATGCCAAGCTCCTTATGAGCGAGAGGCGCGTAATAATAGGATCGTGCAATATAAACAGAAAGGCCTTTACAAAGCTTGACGAGCTTGCTGTTTCCGTGGACAACGACGACAGTCCTTTCGCGGCAGAGATCCGCTCAAGCGTAGAGGAGGCTTTTCAGAATGCGGAATGTGTCAGTACCCGGGGAAAGATTAAATACAACCCCGTTCTGGCAGCCATAGAGACAGCGGTAATGTGAGATAACAGGGGGCGCTTCTTGAAGATAAGCGGAAAGATCAATGAAAAGCTGATAAACCATTTTGACGGGAACAGGTCGGCGGCGCACACCGCGGCAGGTCTGTTTGCCATGGGCGCTTTATGCCATCATCGTCACTTCGACAATGGCTCTTTCCCTGTCAAACCGTTTCTTCTGGCTGGCAGGGATAGTGTTTGTGATCTCAGATATCACCGGCCTTTTGAGGGTATCGCTCTCCAATAACAAGTATACTTACTTCGTAACGACCGCCATATATTTCGCTGCGTTTCTGATGCTGTGCATGTCCGTATACAGCACGAACCGCAAGGAAGTGGTTACCTGGTACGACCTTTTCAGCATGCTGAACGACTCAAAAAGCATGAAGGTCTCGTTCTGGGTGTGCGGAAGGTGGCCCTTGGCCTGATAAGAGGCGACAAGCATTATTCGTATGACCGCATAGACCTTGCGTATAATGTCGACCATGTCGATGAGTTCCTTGCCTGGATAAAGCATGCAAGATATGAAGGGAAACACAGATACGCGACCTGTTGAATTGATCGGAAATACAACAACCTGAATGTATCATGGGGCAAGACCCCGGATCAGACAGAAAGTCCCTTCACAGGGGCTTTTTTATAACAGACGCCGGAGCTCAAATCAAGCGGGCTTGTTGGAGCTTTGCTCCCGGCTGAATCACTATTTTCTTGACCGCGCACTTAAGCAATGGGATAATTTAGTTGATATGTAAACCGGTTATTACTAATACGCAAGAAGAGGAGACATTTATGGCTAAGGTAAGATGTACTATATGCGGAGCGTATCTTCCGGAAGGCACTGAAGAGTGTCCTGTATGCGGAGTCGGCTCCGAATGTTTTGAGCCTGTAGGAATGGTAAAGTGCACCTTCTGCGGAGCTGTGTTTGAAGAGGGCGTAGATACATGCCCGATCTGCACTGTCGGTTCGGAATACTTTGTACCGGCTACGGAAGAGGATATAGCCTCCAGAGTACAGCCGGCATCAACGGGCAGCGGAAATATGGTCAAATGCCTCGTATGCGGAGCGGAATTCGAGGAGGGCGCCGCGGCGTGTCCGGTCTGCGGAGTCGGTCCCGAGAATTTTATCGCGGCAGAAAAAAAGGAGATCTCGTTCAGAAAGGATTCGGACGAGACGTTCGTGATCATCGGAGGCGGTCCGGCAGCGAAGAGCGCGGCAGAAGCAATAAGAGTCCGCAATCAGACCGCGACCGTTACGATCATCACTCAGGAATCCCATCTTCCGTACAACAGACCTATGCTCACAAAAGGCATTGTCAGGGATTTCGGCTATAACGGCCTCGTGATGGAAGGGCCTGAATGGTACGAGAAGAACAATATCAACTTCGTTCCGGAAACAGTAGTCCTTAAAGCGGATACCGCGTCAAAGACCGTCAGCCTTCGCTATGCTGACGGAAGCGAAGGTCAGCTCAAATACGACAAGCTGATCTATGCACTCGGCGCCTACTGCTTCGTGCCTCCTATCAAGGGCGCGGATCTGGGCCATGTCGTTTCGGTCAGAAGCATTTCCGATACTGACAGGGTCAAACAGATAATTGCGGACCGCAAAGCTTCCAAGGCGGTGTGCATAGGCGGCGGCGTAATGGGACTTGAAGGCGCGTGGGGCCTCAAGGAAGGCGGTCTTGAAGTTACCGTGCTCGAAACAGCCCCGGGACTTCTTCCGAGACAGCTGGACGATACCGCTTCACAGATGCTCCAGGATATTTGCATAGCAGAGGGGGTCGACATAGTCACAGGCGTCAAGATCGCCGAGATCACCGAAAACGCCGTGGTGCTTGAAGACGGAACGGAATATGAGGCGCAGCTTGTCATCATGTCGACCGGCATGAGGCCTTATACCAAGGTCGCTGAAGACAGCGGCATTGCCGTGGACAAGTGGGTCACGGCTGACAGCAAGTTAAAGACGAACATCCCTGATGTCTATACGGCGGGCGACTGCTGCAGTGTCAACGGACAGCCGCAGGCTTTCTGGGCTCAGGCTGTTGAGACCGGCCGCATAGCGGGCGCCAACGCCGCGGGCGACGACATAGAGTACAAGCCTATCGGCAGTTCGCTTGTGATGGAGGTCTGCGGGACTTCGGTCTTCGCGCTCGGAACCAACGGCAAGGATCCTGATAAAAAGTTCAGATCCGAGCAGATCAAGGATGACGTAAAGAATACGTATTCAAAGTACTATTACGATCACGGCAAGCTTGTCGGAGCGATCCTTATAGGCGATATCTCCGGCATGGGCGCCGCGATAGCAAAAATGAAATAAAACAGGAACAGCAGAATGGCTCCATTATATGAATACATTGCCTCGGCGGTCGTGGACGGCGAATTGCCAAGGGACTTTTCACTGCCTGAGCTTGAAAGGGACGGTCAGACGCTTAATTGGGCGGACGGAGCTCTTGACGGTGTCACCTTGTATCATATGGCCCGGAACGGGGCAGGTGAGGATGAACGCACGCTTATATCGGATGCCATAAGAGCGGCAGGCAAAAGAGACTACGATCTTGCCGACCGCCTGCTTGTGATGCTCGGAGAAAAGACCCGCGCCATAAGCGTGATCCCCGATGTTCAGGCCTATGTCATCGATAATCACAGCAAACTGAACGAGAAGGATCTGTTTGATTACGGCCTGCACCTGCTGTTTGAGTCGGAAGAGCGGGAGAACGTCAAGTTCGGCCTTTCCCTGCTGGAACTCTTTAAAACAGAGCGGCGGGAAAACTTTAAGAAAGCGGTCAGGACGATCGGCCTGAGTGACGAGTTCACTCTTTTTGCGATATTTGTCATGATGCACTGGAAGAACGGCAATGACGAAGTGTGGCAGCTCGCGAAGAAGGTCCACGGATGGGGACGCGTACATGCCGTAGAGTTTCTCGAGCCTGAAACGGAAGAGATCAGATACTGGCTGCTGACAGAAGGAGTCCATAACGATGTCATGCCGGCGTATTCCGCTCTGACCTGCTGGAACAAGTCAGATGCCGAAGCGGTTCTCAGAAGAGGACCGTCACGTGAGGAATTCACCGGCATAAGAGATATCATCGACGGACTTCTCGATGAAGGACCTGTTCAGGGGATAAGCGCGATCGATGACAGGGATGAGATCATTTCGATCTTTCTGGACGTTGCCGCTACCATGGAGCTTGATCTGGAAGACTGTGAAGTGATATTTGATATCCTGTCTTACTACAGAGAAGAGTATTCAGACAAGTGTCCGATAGCCCTGGCCTGCAGAACGATCCTTCATACATATCACTGCTATTGCCTCATTCTGGACGAGGTCAAACAGGGCAGGTGCATCGATATGGCGGCCGGGATAGGCATCGATGTCAGCCGGTACGTAAAGGACGAGAATGATCCTGAGGGCGACGGCACGCGTTACTACGACATGGAATTCCACAGGGGCGGCAGGGACGCGCGCCCTGAGAATACGCTGTATTCCTATCAGTACGCGATTGAAAAAGGCGCGCTTACAATAGAATGCGATATGCAGATGACCGCTGACGGTCATATCGTGATGTCGCACAATCCCGCGCTGAATCCCATATTCACGACGGATGCGGAAGGCAGGCGTGTCGAAGACAACAAATACTACATCTGTGACATGACTCTGCAGGAGGTGCAGTCGTTCAACGTAGGTCGCATGGATCCGTCCGTGGAGTATTATGAGCTGCACGGACGCACTCAGGTACAGGCCGACACCTGCATCCCTTCGCTGCGCCAGATGTTCGAACTGGTCAGGGACAGCGGCAACGATCTTATAAGGATGAGCATCGAGGCCAAAGTCTATCCGGATCCGGCCATGGGCACCAAATATGAAAAGAACTACGACTATGACAAGTTCAACGCGGAGTTCCTGGCGCTCGTCAACGAGTTCGGCTTCCGCGACAGGGTCATACTCCAGTGCTTCGACTGGGCGCTGCTGGTCAAGATGAAAGAACTGGACCCGAGCATCAGGACGATAGCGCTGTACAGCGAGCAGCCGGCATGGGGAACTCCCGACGCGACGACGCTGTGGCTTGACAGAGAAGAACCGTCACCGTGGCTCGGAGGCATAGACATCAAGGATTATGACGGAGACCCGGTGCGCGCGGCGCATTCGCTCGGCATAGATGACGTGAGTCCGTATTTCAAAGAGATAACAAAAGAACTCACTGATGAGGCTCACGAGCTTGGGATGAAGGTGGTCCCGTGGACGGTCAATTCCATCAGGGACATGTCGATCCTTTACAGGATGGGAGTCGACGGCATCATCACGGACAAGCCGTGGATCCTCAGGGAGTATCTGGAGAAGAAGGGCGAGAAGTTGCCTCCAATAACAGAGGTGGATCTGCCTTATCATCTGGAGCCGGATCATTATGAGGCAGAGGAAAGAAAGTCTGAAAGCGGCAGGGACGCCGCGTACTGACGCATACAGGAAAGACGTGCGATGAATAAAGTAACCATAGAGACCGGTCTCGGCAGGGTGACCGGCACCGAAGAAAAAGGCATACGGATGTTCCGCGGGATCCCGTACGCGGTCACGGAGCGTTTTGAGCTGCCGAAACCTTATCCGGCCTGGGATGAATTCGACGCGACCGGCCAGGAGATAGACTGCTTTCAGTTCAGGGCATATTATGACGAATCGGATCAGTTCTATCACAGCGAGTTCAGGCGCGGCAAAAAACCGGAACACTGGAAATTCGCGGAATCTCCGATGACGCTCAATATAATCACTCGCGCGCAAGCGAAGAAGGACCCCGTGCTGGTATTCATACACGGCGGATCGTTCGAGAACGGCTGCGTAGGCGAGGATCCTTACGGGACAAGCAAAGAATACGCGAAGCGCAATATAGTATTGGTGTCGCTCGGATACAGGCTCAATGTCTTTGGCCTTTACAAATCGGGCAACTACGGACTGCACGACATGGTGTTCGGCCTGAATTGGGTAAAGGAACACATAGCCGACTTTGGCGGAGACCCCGATCGCATAACCGTAATGGGACAGTCTGCCGGAGCCATGTCTGTAATGGACCTTCTGTATACGGATATACTCAAGGGTGTCGTAAAAGGCGCCGTAATGATGTCAGGCGGCGGGACCGTTCCCGACTTTGCGGGGCCGCTTACTCCGGAAGAATCTGATGAAAGGTTCTGGTCCGTGGTCAGAGAAAAGGCAGGTGCCCGGAATGAAGAGGAATTCAAAGCCATGACGGACAAGGAGATATTCGACGCATGGTATGAGACAAAACGCGAGATAGGCTCGGTACGTACACAGCAGCCCGGGATCGACGGCACCATAATCCCGAAGATGCCGTCAAAGATAATGCGCGAAGGCTCATATCTGGATGTTCCTGTCATAGTCGGTGTAACATCCCAGGACTTCATGCCTTATCTTATTTTTGACATCGCAGAAGGGCTGGGGGTCATGCGTAGCTTCCACAAACACAGTCCCGTGTGGGGCTATATGTTCGACAGGACGCCGCCGGGAGAGCATTACAAGGCTTTCCACGCAGCGGATCTGTGGTACGTGTTCGGCAACATGAATAAGAGCTGGAGGCCGTTCGACAAAGAGGACTACAGGCTCAAGGACGAGATGATAGATTACATGGCTAACTTTGTGAGGTTCGGCAATCCGAACGGCGGAGGCCTTCCTTACTGGCCGTCGCTGGGTCTCGGCAGCCGCAGGTTCCGACTCTTCGGTGATGACAGGAAAAGATATATCGGGCCGGTAATGGGGCGCAAAAAGGTCTGGAAGACATTCCTGCGCGAAAAGGGCCCTATGTAAGACGGGAACTGTTTTATTACTATCAGTATCTTATATACTAAAATACTTATAACCCTTATTGCTTAGAAACAAGAGAGAGAATATCAAATGAAGGATGAAATCGCAGGCAGAAAACCGCATTATGGGTTTTTCAGCAGACTGACTTACGGAATAGGTGAGATCTTCGGAGGCGGATGCTTCGTCATCATCAACGCGTTCTTCATCGTATTCCTGACAGACGCCATGGGAATGCCGGCGGCTCTTGCCGGTACCATCCCTATGATAGGAAAGATCTGGGATGCCATCACTGACCCTATCATGGGCAACATCACGGAGAGGACACACTCCAGATTCGGAGCCAAGAGATTCTACATCCTGGTCGGCAGTTTCGCCTCAGCCATCACGTTCGTGCTCATCTGGCTGAATATAAACACGCCGTCCATGACAACGAAGTACGTATTCTACATGGTCATGTATTGCTTGTTCAATACGGGCTTCACGGTCCTGAGCGTGCCTTACAACGGGCTGCTCCCGGACATGATGGATGACTACAAGATGCGCGCCAAGTTCTCCAACATGCGCATGATCTTCTCGACTCTGGGAGCGATGATCTGCGGCCTGGTACCGGGAATGATCATCAATCCGACAAACGAACCGGCATTATACATGAAGTGCGGTCTCATCTTCGGAGTCCTGTTCTTCGTCGTATCGATAACCGTATTCTTCGGAACATGGGAGAAGCAGAAAGATCCTGTAAAGATGACATTAGGCGAGAGTTTCACACAGGCGGCCAGCGTGTTCAGAAGCCGTTCGTTCCTGCTCTTCCTGGGACTTTACCTCTTCGGACAGGGCGGCATGGACTTCATATCGGGCATGGCAGTCTACTATGTAAAGCATACGCTCGACGCGTACAATGATAAGGTGAACTACTATCTGCCTATACTGGCGGTTCTGATGGTAGCGCAGCTTATCGGCATGCTCATCTTCGGACCGGTAATGAGAAAAACATCCAAGAAGATGGCTATCATGATCGCGGCTCCGGTAAGGCTGTTCGGTGTGCTTGGCTTGTTCGCGTTCTCACATCCCGGAGTGTCGCTCGTGCCTATACTGATACTGGCGGCCTTCATAGGACTCGGCAACGCCGGTTCTCTTACGGGTATCTTCGCCATTATGGCTGACATGACAGACGTGGATGAACTTATTACATCGATCCGCAGACCGGGCATCGTTTCCAGCATGGCCACATTCATCAGAAAGATCGCTTCCGGCATATCGGCAGCGCTGATCGGGTTCATGCTGTCGGCCGTACACTATGACGAAGCCTTGGCGAATGCCGGTCTCGCGCAGAGCGCGGCGACACAGCACGGCATAGGCATCTGCTTCATACTGGCGCCGGCTATTCTTTCCGCTCTTCTGCTTGTAGTGGCCGTTCTCTTCCCGATGACCAGTGAAGAGTTCGATGCTGTTCAGAAGGAAGTCGCCCGCCGCAAGGGTGAGGATGCAAGCGCGACTACAGACGAAGAAAAGAAGATGCTCGAAAAGGTAACGGGATTTGCCTATGACAAGCTCTGGAGCAAGGATAACGCCGGAGTGAAGAAGGGCGAACCTGAACTCCTCTGAACAAATTAAAAAACCGGATGATCGAAAACGCCTCAATGCGAGGCGTTTTTCTTATAATCCATTCATACCTTGTGTTTTGCCTTGTCTTGACACATGCCGTCTGCTAAACTGACTCTGAATAATAATGTGTGCGATAGTATTAGGGGAGAATCGCATATGGAAGAAGAAAAAAGGATAGAAGAGAACAAGATAATCGTGGATGAGGAAACCCGCAAAAAAGCAAACCGGTACTTCTTTACAAAGGTTCTGCTCAATTTTCTGCTGGTGATCATAGGCGCGGTGTTTATCGGTGTTTTCTTGCGGCAGATGCAGGCGCAGACAGCCATCAGCAAGCAGGAAGAGACTTGCCGGCTCGCTCTTGATGAGGCGATCGTGTCACTTGAAAAAAACGACAAGGACGCGAGCGAACTTTCCGCGATATTCCATGACAGCAATCAGGACGTACTCGGTGACATGGAAAGGCTGTTTTCGAGCGGCCTTTTCAACTCGCTGGCCGATGCTGACAATACGGAACGATCGGCTGTATTTGCTGACATGGTGGAACGCTCAGGTGTGCAGTATCTGTTCCTGATGTCCGCAGACGGCAGGATAGTGCTGTCTCCGGAGCCGTCGTTCTACGGAGTGAACCCGGCAGCCAGAGCATACATGACACAGGAAAACGTAAATGATCTTCTGGATGGGACTGTAGACAAGGACGGGAATGTCACTCCGGTGACGGTCAAGAATCAATACGGCACATACTATTTCTATTCCACTCCATACAAATATAACGGAAACACGTATTATATCGTGCTTGGTACGGATGCTTCCGTACTTGATGTTCAGATGGCATCGCTTAAGGATGTATCCGTTGTGCTGGACCGTGTGCCTGTAGGAAACAAAGGCTTCGTTTTCGCGGTCAACAAAGATGACGGAACGTTCCTGTACTATAAGAACGGTGAGGAGGTCCTGACCGGACAGAGCGCGCTGAGCTGCGGATTGTCTGAAGCAGCTCTCGCTGACGGATATTCCGGCTTCGAGACTATAAAGGGCGTCAAATTCTTTTGTGTATCCAAGGATTACGGCGACCATACCGTGATATCCGCCGTTGCGCAGACCAGAGAAGTATATAAAAACAATATTGGCGCGATATTCTGGTCGATACTGGGATTCATACTTATAATGCTGGTATGCCTCGCGTATGCCGTGGTCGTAAGAAACGACTTTGTGCGCCGCGAGGTGCAGACGGAAAGGCAGATACTCAATCCGCATTCTGAAAATCCGGTCATCTTTGACAGGTCGATCTTCAAGAAGGTGTTCCCGCTGCTGATAGCGGGCGTCGTCGTGATGTACGGGATATCCTTCTATTCGCAGACGCTGCTTGAGATCTCTGAGGGCATAGAGAGGTCCAACGTAGCGCTGGATGAGATATCCGGTAGATATGAGGAGAGCCTCAAAAACCGGGAAGTTATACAAAACTACTATAACAGCAGGTTCCTTTCCAAAGCCAGACTGATATCCTTCCTGATCGAGGAAGATCCGTCGATGCTCAACGAGGAGACCGAGTTTTATCATAATTATTATGACAAGAACGGGAATAAGCAGTTCGTGACGGATGACGAAGGCAACCGTCTCAGATCGGTCGCTGAGTCCGCAAAGCTTCAGGAACTCTGTGAGGCCAATGACATAGATTCGATCTATGTGTTTGACCAAAACGGACATACGATAGGCACAAATACTCCGAACTGGTACTTCACGGTAAGCCAGGACGAGGAAGCACAGTCGTACCCGTTCCTGCAGATACTGGACGGTAAGAAGGACAGTTACGTGCAGGAGGCGATGACTAACGATCTGGGCGAGGCTACACAGTTTATCGGAGTAGCGTTCAATTACTACACAAGGAAGAACGCCGTCGGCAATACTGAGTATGTGTCGAGCTTTGAATATGAACGCTCCGGAGAAAGCGATGAAGTGACGAAACACAGGGCCATGGTGCAGATAGGTCTTGACGACGATACATCAGCCAGGCTTCTCGAGTCTACGGATGTAGCTACCATACTGTCTACGAATATGCTGACCGGCGGTTTCATAGCAATGTTCGATGACAGCGAAGATCATAAATGCGTATACGCGCCTGTTGAGGTAAGTATAGGTCAGACGGCAAAAGAACTGGGAGTATCAGATAAGGCATTCTCAGGAGAAGATTACTACGGTTTCGCTACGATATCCGGTGTCAAGTACTTCTCATGCTTCAGGTACGCGGACGGATATTTCATAGGCACGGCTGTCCCTACAAGCATTATGTACAAAGCCCGCGGGATCATAGCATTGATCACGGCTCTGGCCTGCTTCCTGCTCATACTCTTCCTTACCGGAACGGTGACGCTCACCAACAAGGAAGAAGAGAGACTTTACGAAGTCATGAGCGAGGAACAGGAAAAGAGGGGACTGAATTCCGCAATATTCAATATTGTCCTGCCGTCCGGCAAAAGCGCTTCGACGGTCAAGGCTGCCGCGAGGTGGGATAACCGCAGGATCACATGGAAAGAAAAGAATCCTGAGCAGAAGCTGGGAACGATGATAGGCGGTATAGCCCTCGTGATGGTGTTATACATCTTTATTATCGCGTCCGGAGCTGACAGGTTCTTTGGGGAGAACTCCATTGTTCACTATATCCTGAGCGGCTCCTGGGACAGAGGCTCCAACATATTCGCGTGGACCATGTGCGCCCTTGTCCTTATGACGATAGCTATTGCTGTCGAGCTCTTCCGCATACCTGTAAGGGTCTCGACGGCCTTGCTGGGAGCGAGAGGGGAGACCATCGGGCACCTGCTGATCTCCGTGGTTAAATACGGCGGCGCGCTGGTGGCGCTGTTCTACTGCTTGTATCTGCTGGGCATCGAATCGACGAGACTTCTCGCCAGTGCGGGAATACTGTCACTGATCGTAGGTCTTGGAGCCCAGAGTCTGATAAAAGACATCATCGCGGGAATCTTCATAGTGTTTGAGGGTGAGTTCCGCGTGGGCGACATCGTCACGATAGGCGAGTACAGGGGCACGGTCATGGATATCGGCCTGCGTACCACAAAGATCCTCGGAGTCGACGGCAACATAAAAATCTATAACAACAGCGAGATATCCGGCGTCCTGAACATGACTCAGGAAGCGTCGTGGGCGATGACCTATATCGACATAGAGTACGGACAGGATCTCAATTATGTGGATGAGGTGCTCAACAGAGAACTGCCTAAGCTGGGCGCTGCCAACAAGCTCATTACCGGCGGACCGATGTACTTAGGTGTACAGACCCTCAAGGACAGCGGTGTAGAGCTGGTTGTCGCGTGCAACTGCAATGAGCGGGATATACTGAGTGTAAGGCGCTACCTCAACAAGGGAGTTCTTCAGATATTCTATGACAACGGCATAAACGTTCCGTTCCCTAACGTCACTATATCCACGCTCGACAAACTCGACAAAAAAGAAGAGAAGAAGACTTTTGACGAGGAGCTCAAGGAAAAGAAAAAGAAAAACAAGAAAGACAGCATACTGGAGTGATGATATGAAGAACCATTTCGAAAGTGAAAAAAGAAAAAAGCCTCTGATCAGGTCGCTTGCCCTTATTATGGCCGTCACTCTTGTGATGCTGATGACTGCGTGCAGCGGCGCTTCTGAAGACAGCCCTGCGGATGCGGGTGAAAAGGAAGTCTCGGTCATAAAGCTGGCGTTCTACCCTAACGGACATGTCCTTAACGTTATAGCAGACGATCAGGGCTATCTCGAAGAAGAGGGGATAAAGGTGCAGTATGTAAAAGTCGATACGGATCAGGAAGTGTTTGAGGGCATAGAAAAAGGAACGATCGACATCGCTTCGAATTCAGGCACGAATCTGCCGCTTGAGCGCATTGCCTCCGGACAGGATCTGACCATATTCGGGGGATACCTTCTGACCGGCTGTATGCCGATCTTCGCTAAAGAGGATACTGAGTGGAAAGGCATAGAAAGCCTTATAGGAAAGAAAGTAGCCTTTGAGCCTAACCTGTACTGCATCACCGGGCCTTTGCTCGACAAGGGCTATGATCCGATCAAACAGATCAAGTGGTATGAAACAGCCAATCAGGAAGAACGCATAGAAGTTGTCAAGACCGGAAAGGCTGATTATGCCCTTGTCGGAACGCACCTTAACAACGCGGTAAATACCGACCCGGAACTGAAGGTCTGCACATACGCTAGTGATGTGCTGCCGGAGTATTCATGCTGCCGTGTAGTCGCGAATACGGAGTGGGTCAATGAGAATCCTGAAACGGTCAAAGCTCTGCTCAGAGCGTGGATCAGGGCGCTTGCGTATTATGACAGTCATCATGACGAAACTGTCGCGCTGATGGTCGAGGAGACCGGTCAGAGCGAAGAGTATATCAGGGCATATATGGACAATCCGCACTGCGACATAAACGTGGATCCGATGAAGAGCGCTGTCCGCAGAGCCTGGAATTACATGGACAAGCTGGGACTGCTCAGCGTGTCGGCAGAGAAGATAAACATCGATGATCATATCAACACGGAGCTTTACAAAGAGGCTCTGGACGAGTGCCAGGAGAAATACGGCAGCGATAACCCTAAGTTCTATGAAAAGATGCAGGGACAGTACGCGAAAAACAATATAGCATATAGCGAAGACAACGGAGACTGACCGCAATACAAAACTCCGGGGATCGATCCCCGGAGTTTTTTTGTTGGCATTCTAGTGGTACAGTATGTCCATGTCAACGTCGCCGTCTATGCCGTCGATGTTGCCGGTGGCGCTTGCCTGCCACAGAATGTAAGGTCCCTTGTAGTCTGTCTTGTCAGTGTAGTGGGCGAGCCATACCGGTCTGATGTCGGTGTCATCCCAGACCTTCTCCAGATAATTCAAGCTGCCGTAGAGCATGCAGTCGTATCCGTTCTTTGAGAGTTCCTCAGAGAATACGTCATAGAGCTTGTTGAGATCGGCAAAACTCATGTTGTATGTCTGGAACTGTCCGAAGTCCTCCCAGTCGAAGGCTACAGGCAGGTCGAGTTTGTCGCCTCCGAGCTTATCGATGACCCACGCGGCGGATGAGCGGATCTCTTCCTCGGTCTTGTCATAGGTGAAGAGATAGACGCCTACCTTGAGTCCCGCTGCCTTTGCTTTTTTGTAATTCTCATCGAACCTCTTGTCGACGGTGACCTTGCCGTTCTCAGAATAGCCTATCCTGATTATGACGAACTCGCAGCCGGCCTTGCGGACGGCCTCAAAGTCGATCTCGTCCTGCCATGCTGATACGTCTATCCCGAACGTCCTGCCGTCGCCGCTGTATCCTGTGACGAAGTCTCCAAAAGGAGTTCGCGGAGAATCATCCTCGTAAACAGGCAGGGTATCGGCGACTTCTACGGTCATGTCCCAGTCGGTTGAATTGCCCGAAGCGTCCGTGACCGTGACATGGAGAGGGTACTCGCCGTTCTCGTTCATGTCGATCTTGCCGTCGTACTTGATCTCCGGCGCAGGGTCGGCGTTGTCACCGTAGCCGGTCACGTTCTTAATATCAAACTCCGTGCCGCGCTCCACAACCACACCGTCACCGCTCCAAAGCATCAGAGGAGCGACTGTATCGATGACCGTATAGCTGAGCGTGAACTCCTTTGACGGTGTGAACAGACCTCTGAGTATAGGCTGTGAGACCGTATAGGTTATGGTCTTTTCGCCGAGACTGCCCGTGTCGAGAGAAGCCGCTGACGCCGATACATCGCCGGTCCACTCCTGAACGTAGTCCAGGGCCTTGTAATCGCCGCCGAATTCGACGGCCGGCTTGTCTTCTTTGAACTTGAGCTCGAGCGAATCCTCAGCCGTCTTGTATATGTAATACACTGAGCCCGCGACAGCCGCTGCCAGCAGGAGTATCAGAGCGAGCAGTATCTTCAGCGGGCTGCGCCTCTTCTTCTTTGGCGCCTCCTCCGCTTTCGCGTGTGTTTTTACATCGTGTTTGCCTTCACTCATTTTCTGTGCTCCTTTACGCTCTGTGTGAGAAGATATTCTATCTGACCATTGATCGACCTGAAGTCGTCCTCGGCCCACCTTGCTATCTCGGTCCACAGTGATTCGGGAAGGCGAAGGATTATCTGCTTGCGCTTCGCATCCTTTTCATCTTTCTTGGGTTTGCCGGGCATGGTTTTCCTCTCATATTAGTAAATCGATCCGCTGTTGACTATCGGCTGCGCGTCCTTGTTGCCGCAGAGCACGACGAGCAGGTTGGATACCATCTGAGCCTTGCGTTCCTCATCGAGATCTACTATGCCGTCATCGCTAAGCTTGTCGATGGCCATCTTGACCATGCTGACCGCGCCGTCAACGATCTTTGCGCGCGCCGCAATTATTGCCGAAGCCTGCTGTCTCTGCAGCATGGCAGCCGCGATCTCTTCTGCGTACGCGATATGGGTGATACGGACTTCTTCGATCACGAGTCCCGCGAACGCCACCTTCTCCTGAAGCTCGACTTTCATCTTGTCCGCTATCTCAAGTGAACTGCCGCGGAGCGTCTGCTCGGTCTTTTCCGAAGTCTCTTCGCCAAGTCCGTCATCGAACACATCGTACGGGTAGAGCCTCGCCATGTTACGGATGGTGGAGTCGGTCTGGATCGAAAGGAACTCAGTGTAGTTTTCTACGTTGAAGACCGCCTTGGTTGGGTTCTCTACGTGCCACAGAACTACGGCGCCGATGATGATAGGGTTACCGAGCGCGTCGTTGACCTTCTGCGTGCCGTTGTCGAGAGTTGCTCTCTTGAGGGAGACAGTCCTCTTGACTCTGGTGTTGCCTGTCTTGCTGGTCTTGGCGCTCTTGCCGGCTGTTGCCGAGGTGTCGGTAAGGTCAGTCACCGCCTGCGAATCATAAGCCGGATTGTTGTATCTCGCGAAAGGATTCACGAAGAAATATCCCGGCTTCATGATGGTGCCGTAGTACTTTCCGAAGAGGGTGAGCACGAGAGCCTCGTTAGGCCTGACGCTGCGAAGACCTCCAAAGAGGAAAGGAAGCACTATGCAGAGCAGAAGCGCGAGCAGTATGCGTATGCCGCCTCCGCTCCACGCAGTCGCGCCGCTGATGAACAGGACCGGCACCATGAAGCACAGAATGATCAGAATGATCAGTGCGACGATGCCGCTCGGCGGATTGATGACCTTCTGTTCTACAGGCACGGCCTTTCCGGTATCGGCCGCAGCAGCAGTCTCAGGAACGGTCTCGAATTCTACGTTCTTGTTGTCTTTGTCTGCCATTTGTATATCCTCCTTATGAGATTGATATCATTATGATATCATTTATATATCAAAATGAATGCAAATTGTCAAGCGCGGCAGGCCTGCTGACGCATCCTTCCGGGCTCATTTTTCTCGCAAAAAGCCGGAGCCTTATATTATAATGTGTGCATGACTGTAATAAGTGTTGCATTACTGGATACGATAAAGGACACGCTCACGCTGGTACCCTTCCTCTTTCTGACATATGTGGCTATGGAGTGGCTGGAGAGAAAGACGGAAGAGCAGTCAGTGGAGCTTTTGTCGCGCATCGGAAAGTTCAGCCACGTCGCGGGAGCCGGCATAGGACTGATACCGCAATGCGGATTCTCAGCGGCCGCTGCCAGCCTTTATTCGGGCGGCGTCATCACCGCGGGCACGCTGATAGCGGTCTTCCTCTCGACATCGGATGAAATGATACCGATATTTCTGTCATCACTGGCCGGAGCTTCCACGATAGGCAGGATACTGGCGGCAAAGTTCGTGATCGCTCTGGTGAGCGGCATCGCTGTCGATCTTATAGCAAGACTAGTCCACCACAGATCCGAGACCAAGCACATACATGATCTTTGCGAAAGGGAACACTGTGGCTGTGAGGATGAAGAGGGCGGCATACTTCATTCGGCTCTTATCCATACTCTAAAGATAACGGGCTTCATCTTCGTGATATCGCTCGCCCTGAGCCTGATGATGGAGGTCATAGGAAAGGACGCGCTGGCATCGCTGCTGACAGGCGCTCCTATAGCGGGTACGGTGGCGATCGCGGTCATAGGGCTCATACCTAACTGCGCGGCATCGGTGGCCATCTCGGAGATGTACCTCGAAGGACTGCTGACAAGCGGACAGCTGATGTCAGGCCTGCTCGTGGGAGCGGGAGTGGGCATCCTGGTCCTGGTAAGAACTAACAACAAGACAAAAGAGAACGTGAAAGTCATAGGCACGCTGCTGCTCCTGGGCATAGCGTGGGGCGTTCTTATAGACATTCTGGGGATAACATTCTAAGCGTGATAACAAGTAATTACCTGATAATCAACAAACGGCCGCAGAAGTTCAGCACGATGCGCATAGCGGGGAGGACTGCGGTATTCATTGACGGAGACGGCAGACCGGTGGATTTCGGTGTGCTGGCGCTTGACGACTCCATTTACACTATGCTCGTCTGCAGCGATTTCAGACTGGTGATGCTTGTCATAGATAGGCACGGCGAGCGCAGAGTAGAGGGCATTTTCTGGCAGACCGATGAGGAATATGAGTCCTGCGTCAACGGAATGACGGCGACGGCCGGACTCAGGCCTTCAGTACAGGACAACAAGATCAACAGCTATGCCTGGTCCATAGCGGCAAAGCTCGACCAGGGTGTGCGGGTGCGGGTGACTGATGCCGTCGACGAAAGCAAGATGTCGGTCTGTCCTGAGTGCGGCATGCTGAATCCGGAAGGATCGCCTTATTGTCTTGAATGCGGAGCCGAACTATTGCCCAAGTGACTGTAAATAAGTATAATAACCTAGTTCGATACAGCGGCTCTGCCGCATAAGCATAACAAACAGAAGAGAGTAATAAAGATGGCAAAAGAGATCAAAGAAAAAGAAGAGATCAAGGAAGAGATCAAAGAAGAAATAAAGGAAGAGGCAGAAGTAAAGGAAGCCGCGCAGGAGGCAGCCGAAGAGGTCAAAGAAGAGGCGGTACAGCTCTCGTCCACTGAAGCGAAACGCAAGAAGAAGGCTGACAGAAGAGAGGCCAAGGCAGCCCGCAAGGAGGCCAATAAGGTCGAAGAAAAGAAGACCAGGCCAAACAACGCAGTGCTCGCGATACTTATTTTCGGCGTGCTCATCGGCATGTTCGTCTTTGTAGGCGCGTACAACTATTTCAGCAAGCCGGCCAGCATCGAAAAATACATTACCGACAACGGCTTTGCCGACATGTATAAGAATGCTCCGGTGAGCGACCACACCACGATGACCATGAAGGCCGATAAGAACACCCTTAAGATCTGGCTCAACGTCGACGAGGACGCTCCGAAGGAAGAGACAGAGCAGTACACGGGCGAAGAGGGCACAAAGCTTCTTAAGCAGTGGGGATCGTATTATCTGACCTCCATGAAGCCGTCGACACGGGGACTGAGCGGCAAGGTAAAGGTGAAGGCGAAGCAGGGAGATGAATCTCTCAATTACGTAGAACTTACGTACAGTGAAGCCAAGAAGTTCGTCAAAGAGATGGAAAAGGAAGCCGAAGAGGAGGCCAAAAACGCAGCCGGTGACGCTGACGAAGCGGCTGATGAAGCTGATACGGAGGCTGATGAAGACGCCGGATCTGATGAATGATACCGGAAGCAATGAAGAAATAAAGAACGCGTGCCGCGAGGCACGCGTTTTTATTATCTTTTTGTATTATGCGATCAGCGGACCGTGAACCTGTATCCCAGACCGCGCACCGTGATGAGGTAGCGAGGATTGGACGGGTCGTCCTCGATCTTCTGTCTGAGCCTGTTTACATACACCATGATGGCGTTCTCGTCGATGATGGTCTCGCCCCAGATGACGCTGTAGATCATGTCCTTGGAGAAGATGTGGTCAACGTTGTCGATGAACAGCTTGATCATGGAATTTTCTTTGGCGGACAGAGGGATCTCAACATCGTTCTTGTAGAATCTGAGGGTAGACGTGTTATACGTAAACGGACCTGCCTCGATGATGTTGCTGGTGCTCTGCGGCGAGCGCTCGCGGCTCCTTCTGATGAGGGCCTTCGCTTTTGCCACCAGAGTGACCGGGTTGAACGGCTTTATGATGTAGTCATCTGCGCCGATCTCAAGACCGTAGAGAGCGTCCTGGTCTTCCTTGCGGCCGCTTACCACCATGACCGGAGTCGTAAGACCCTTGGACCTGATGCGCTGTATCACCTCAAAACCGTTGATCCCCCGCATGTTGATATCCAGCAGGATAAGATCGTACTGATTGTTCTCCAGCAGATCGAGCGCAGCCTCGCCGCTGATGGCAAGGTCGTTCTCTATGCCGTTGCTCTTGAGAGCCTTATGAAGCATAGTCAGGATCGCTTTATCATCATCCACTACCAGTACTTTGTCTGCCATGTGAGCCTCCTATCTTCGCGGATCTGTTCTCAGACCCCATACCTAGTGTAATATTATCACACTTGGCCCTAAATATGTACGATTTTATCTTGCTTCATGTTAGAATATACGCGGAGGCGCATCAATTGGAAAAGAAGAACACGGGAAGAGCGGTATTCATAATAGCTTTGGCGGTGGCTGTGGTCTGCATAGCCGCAGGTGTTTTCAATGTCTGGAAATCCTTCGCGAGATTCGACAACAGCTTCCTGGCAGAGAAAGACACCCAGTTCTACAGCCTGATGCGCTCCGATGACATCAACCTTGAGAACTCCATCAGCGCCTTCGTGCGTGAGGCCGAGACATTCCTCAGCCGCGAGGTGCTCAAGGCAGAGATAGCCGGCTGGAGAGAAAGCGGCGAGACGGAGAGCCTCAACGAGTATATAAGCAACAACACTCTCACGACCAATCCGGTCTACGCGGACCTCGTCATGTACCATAATGATGAGGTGCTTTGCACGGCGTCCGGCAATACTGATTACACTGCCGTTACCGGTATTGACGCCAACAGCATGCATCTGTGCAAAGACGGAAGCGATGCATACTATCTGGCTTACCGGCATGAGGCCGCGGGCGGCATCAGCTATGACGTGCTGATCGATCTCGCGAAACTCTATGCCACCGCGATAGGCACGGGCGGAGAGCGCGACACCATGCTGGTGGACGCGACGTCTACGCTGATGCTCACGACGGGCTCCGACGAAGTCATAGTCAGCCCGGTCAGCAAGGCGCCCGACGAAAAGACCGCAAACTTCAGGGACTATCTGATCAGATGCCAGCAGGAAGGCATCGCGGACGGCATGTCCGTAGATCTGATCGATGAGAACGGCAGCGCCTACACGGCCAGGATGGTAGCGCTCCCGAGCGAAAGCACGGTCAACGGGGAATTCGCGATGGGCATACTGGCGGATTATGAAGACGCGATCGCACCGTCCAGAGCGGCAGCGGAAGAGATACTGATATACGGCGGCCTCGCCATGTTAGGCGTAATAGGGCTGCTCCTGCTGCTCATATTCATGAGACGCGAGAACGCCGCCAGCTCAGCCGAACTCCGCATCCTCAAAAAGAAGAATGAGGCGATGGAGGAGATCAACCAGAAGATGCAGGCTCTCGCCCACCATCAGAGGCTGGAGACCATAGGTACCATGACAGCAAGCATCGCTCATGACTTCAACAACCTTCTGACACCTATCATGGGCTACAGCATAATGACCATGGAGATGCTGCCGGCCGACGCGACCGACCTTCAGGACAACCTGATGGAGATATATGACGCTTCGGTCAAGGCAAAGGACATAGTGACCAGACTGGCTGAACTTACAAAGAAGGGCAAGGAGGAAAACTTCGATGAGATAGAGGTCGATGAAGTGATACAGAGCGCCCTTAAGGTGACGCTTCCGGCCAAGCCTAAGGAAGTAGAGGTCAAGGCAAACTTCAATGCGGAAGGCAGCATCATAAAGGCGGACCGCACGCAGATATCCCAGATGGTCATGAACATAGTGCTCAACGCCTATGATGCCATGAGAGGCGAGGGAGGTACGCTTCTGGTATCTACCAGGATATCCGGCGAGGAAGTCGTGCTGAGATTCAAGGACAGCGGCTGCGGCATGGATACCGAGACGCTCTCAAGGATATTCGATCCTTTCTATACGACCAAGGAATCCGGCAAGGGTACCGGCCTGGGCCTGGCCATAGTCGCGCAGATAGTGGAGACCCACGGAGGCAAGATATATGTGGACTCCGAGCCGGGCAAGGGAACGGAATTCAGGATATACATACCGCTCATCGGAGCGGATATAGAGAGCCTGGCATGGGGCATGGACGGCAAAGGCAAGTTCGATACGAAGCGCTACAGCGTGAACCTGATCCGGAAGGAACTCGCCAGGATACAGGCAGAAAAAGAAGAAGAGGACGCCGGTACAAAATAAAGACCAATTTAGTCCAATAAAGAGCAAGAATGATAGAGAATAACCCGCATTATTGTGATACAATATATGCGGGTTTTTAGCGGCGTTTTTTGATATCAAAATCCCACCGCCGCGTTGAATCACTAAACGAAAGGAATTCTAAAAATGATCATTCTGGTAGTAAACACAGGAAGCTCATCCCTGAAGTATCAGCTCATCAACATGGAAGACAATTCCGTACTCGCTAAGGGACTTTGCGAGAGGATCGGTGAAGACGGTCACATGAACTACAAGACCGATGCAGGCACCGTTTTCGATCATGACGTTCCGCTTCCGGATCACGGAGTAGCGATGCAGCTCGTTATCAACGCGCTGACTGACCCTGAGCACGGAGTCATTGCCGACATGAACGAGATCGGCGCTGTAGGTCACAGGATAGTACAGGGCGGATACCTCTTTGACAAGTCGGAGATCATCACTGACGAAGTCGAGGCCGGCATTGAAGAGCTCTGCACGATCGGACCTCTCCACAACCCGCCTGCACTGGTAGGAATCAGAGCCTGCAAGAAGGTCCTGCCTGATACACCGGGCGTCGTCGTATTCGACACGACCTTCCACCGCACCATGCCTGATGAGTGCAAGTACTACGCTATTCCATGGGAATACGCCGAGAAATATCACGTTCAGAGATACGGCGCTCACGGAACCAGCCACCGCTACGTATCCGAGAGATGCGCGGAACTCATGGGCAAGGATCCTAAGGACCTCAACATCATTACATGCCATCTCGGCAACGGTTCTTCCATCACGGCCGTCAAGGGCGGCAAGTGCTACGATACATCGATGGGTCTGACGCCGCTCGAGGGACTCGTAATGGGAACACGCTGCGGGTCCATCGACCCTACAGTCGTCAGCTTCATCTATGAGCAGACGGGCATGCCGGTAAAGGAAATCACCGACATGATGACAAAGAAGTCCGGACTCCTTGCTGTATCCGAGATCTCAGGTGACGTCAGAGACGTATGCATCGCCGAGGCAAAGGGCAACCACAAGGCCCACGTCGCCAGAGAGATGCTGCTGAGATCGGTCAAGCGCTTCATCGGAGCCTACATCGCTGAGCTCGGACAGGTCGACGCGATCGTATTCACAGCCGGCATCGGTGAGAACGACATCGAGCTGAGAGAGAAGGTCATGGACAACTTCGCGTTCATGGGAATCACCATTGACAAGAAGAAGAATGACTGCAGAGGCAAGGAAGTCGAGATCACCGGCAAGGATTCGAAGGTCAGAGTATTCATCATTCCTACCAACGAAGAGCTCATGATCGCAAAGGATACACAGGCTCTGGTAGAGGCGATGTAGCGAACGCGTCCGCGATAGTATCTGTTCATAAGGGAACGGGACTGACTAACTTTAGGAAATAATTATTTCACCATATTATTTCATAAAAAGTACTTTTTACTAATTATCACTCAATTTCAAAATCTTTTATAAGGGAGATGAAAGAATGAAGAGACAATTCAAGACAATGGACGGCAACAACGCTGCTGCACATGTCTCCTACGCGTTCACAGAGGTATCCGGAATCTATCCGATCACTCCGTCTTCGCCTATGGCTGACTATGTAGACCAGTGGGCAGCCGCCGGAAGAAAGAACATCTTCGGATCTACTGTACAGGTAGTCGAGATGGAGTCTGAGGCTGGCGCGGCCGGAGCAGTTCACGGTTCACTCGGAGCCGGAGCTCTCACGACTACTTACACAGCTTCCCAGGGACTCCTCCTGATGATCCCGAACATGTACAAGATCGCCGGCGAACTTCTTCCGGCTGTATTCCATGTATCGGCACGTACGGTTTCGACTCACGCGCTGAACATCTTCGGAGACCACTCCGACGTATATGCCTGCCGTCAGACAGGATTCGCGATGCTCGCAGAGAGCAACGTACAGGAAGTCATGGACCTCAGCCCTGTAGCTCACCTCGCAGCTATCGAAGGCAGAGTTCCTTTCCTGAACTTCTTCGACGGATTCAGAACATCCCACGAGATCCAGAAAGTCGCCGTATGGGACTATGAGGACCTCAAGGAAATGTGCAACATGGATGCCGTCAAGGCGTTCCGCGATGCATGCCTGAACCCTGAACATCCTCATCTGAGAGGATCTCACGAGAATGGCGACGTATTCTTCCAGCACAGAGAAGCCTGCAACAAGTACTATGACGCAGTTCCTGACGTAGTTGAGAAGTACATGGCCAAGATCAACGAGAAGCTCGGAACAGACTATCAGCTCTTCAACTACTATGGCGCAGCTGACGCTGACAGAGTCATCATCGCTATGGGATCCATCTGCGACGTTGCAGAGGAAGTCATCGACTACCTCAACGCAAAGGGCGAGAAGGTCGGTCTCATCAAGGTAAGACTCTACAGACCGTTCAGAGCAGACAAGCTGATCGCTGCACTGCCAAAGACATGCAAGAAGGTTGCTGTTCTTGACAGAACAAAAGAGCCTGGCGCTCTCGGCGAGCCACTCTACCTCGACGTAATGACAGCATTCGCTGAGGCAGGAATGAGTGATGTCAAGGTCATCGGCGGACGTTACGGACTCGGTTCGAAGGATACTCCTCCGGCATCGGTATTCGCGGTTTATGATGAGCTCCTCAAGGACGAGCCAAAGAGAAAGTTCACTATCGGCATCGTAGATGACGTTACGAACCTCTCGCTCGAAGAGAAGCCGGCACCGATCACAGCTCCTTCGGGAACTATTGAGTGCAAGTTCTGGGGTCTCGGCGGCGACGGAACAGTCGGAGCCAACAAGAACTCCATCAAGATCATCGGAGACCACACAGACAAGTATGTACAGGCTTACTTCCAGTATGACTCCAAGAAGACAGGCGGCGTTACTATTTCTCACCTGAGATTCGGTGACAAGCCTATCAAGAGCTCGTACTACATCAACAAGGCTGACTTCGTAGCTTGCCACAACCCATCCTACATTGATAAGGGATTCAAGATCGTTCAGGACGTTAAGCCGGGCGGAATCTTCCTGATCAACTGCCAGTGGAAGCCTGAGGAAGTCGGACATCACCTCAACGCTGCTGCTAAGAAGTACATCGCTGAGAACAACATCCAGCTGTACATCATCGACGCTATCGATCTCTGCGCAAAGATCGGAATGGGCAAGAGAACAAATACAACTCTCCAGTCCGCGTTCTTCTCGCTCGCAGAGGTACTGCCAAAGGCAGACGCGATCAAGTACATGAAGGATGCCGCTACGAAGTCCTACCTCAAGAAGGGTCAGGATATCGTAGACATGAACCACAAGGCTATCGATGCCGGTGCTGACGCTCTCGTCAAGATCGACGTTCCGGCTGAATGGGCTAACCCTGCTGCTGATCCTGAAAAGGCTCCTATCGAAGGACCTGAGGCTCTCGTTAAGCAGGTCAAGAACATCCTCATGCCGATCGACAACATGGATGGAGACAGCCTGCCTGTATCCGCATTCATGCCTCACGTTGACGGTGAGTGGGAGCTCGGAGCTTCCGCTTACGAGAAGAGAGGCGTTGCGGTTATGGTTCCTGAGTGGGACAGCACAAAGTGCGCACAGTGCAACAGATGCGCGTTCGTATGCCCACATGCTACTATCAGACCGTATCTGCTTGACGAAGCCGAGATGGCAGCCGCTCCTGCAGGATTCAAGGCTGTTGACCACAAGCTGAGCAAGGGCGCATACAAGTATGGTCTCGCTGTATCCCCGCTCGATTGTATGGGATGCGGAGTATGCGTAACAGTATGCCCAACCAACTCGCTGACAATGAAGCCGCTCGAAGAGCAGCTGCCTGAGCAGAAGAACTTCGACTATGCTGTAAAGAGCGTATCCGTCAAGAAGGAATTCGCGGACAACAGCAACGTTATCAAGTCGCAGTTCAAGACTCCGCTCCTCGAGTTCTCGGGCTCCTGCGCAGGATGTGCTGAGACATCATATGCAAGACTTATTACACAGCTTTGCGGAGATCACACATTCATCTCCAACGCAACAGGATGCTCCTCCATCTGGGGCGGCCCTGGCGCAACAGCTCCTTACACAACAAATGCTGAAGGTCACGGTCCTGCATGGAACAACTCACTCTTCGAGGATAACGCTGAGCACGGTCTCGGCATGAGAATGGCTATCAAGGCCAGAAGAGCCAAGATCAAAGCTGACGTTGAGGAACTCGTAGCTGCCGGCGTACCTGATGAAGTAAAGGCTGCTGCCGAGGCGTGGTTCGAGGCATTCGGCTGCGTTGACGAATCCAAGAAGACAGGCGAGGCTCTCGTAGCTGCCCTCGAGAAGGCCGGCATCGGCAAAGAGATCGTAGAGCGCAAAGACCTCCTCGCTGAGAAGACCGTATGGATCTTCGGCGGTGACGGCTGGGCTTACGATATCGGTTACGGCGGACTCGATCACGTACTCGCGAGCGGCGAGAACGTAAACGTCATGGTATTCGATACCGAGGTTTACTCCAACACAGGCGGCCAGGCTTCGAAGGCTTCCAACATCGGCCAGGTAGCGCAGTTCGCTGCTGCAGGTAAGGCAATCGAGAAGAAGTCGCTGTCTCAGATCGCAATGGCTTACGGTTATGTATACGTAGCTCAGGTAGCTATGGGCGCTGACCCGAATCAGACTCTGAAGGCAATGAACGAAGCTATCGCTTACGACGGACCATCCCTCATCATCGGCTACTCGCCATGCGAGATGCACTCCATCAAGGGCGGCATGATGAACTGCCAGATGGAGATGAAGAAGGCCGTAGAGTGCGGATACTGGAACCTCTTCAGATTCAACCCTGCTGCAAAGGCAGAGGGCAAGAACCCGTTCACACTGGACAGCAAGGTACCTGCAGGCGGATATCAGGAGTTCCTGAAGAACGAAGCACGTTACAACAGACTGACCAGAGAGAATCCGGAAAGA
>CACYPK010000020.1 GCA_902776285.1 uncultured Eubacteriales bacterium | reverse complement strand
CGACTTTACGGCAACGCCGTGTGATCCAAGAGAACCTTATTCGATGATCTCGACTACTACGCCGGAACCAACTGTTCTTCCGCCTTCTCTGATAGCGAATCTCAGTCCTTCCTCGATAGCGATCGGTGTGATCAGCTCGATCGTCATGACGACGTTGTCGCCAGGCATGCACATCTCTGTGCCTTCAGGCAGACTCAGGTCGCCTGTTACGTCTGTTGTTCTGAAGTAGAACTGCGGTCTGTATCCGTTGAAGAACGGTGTGTGGCGTCCGCCTTCCTCTTTCTTCAGTACGTAGACCTGGCCCTTGAACTTTGTGTGCGGATGGATAGTACCAGGCTTCGCCAGTACCTGTCCTCTTTCGATCTCTGTTCTCTGTACGCCTCTCAGGAGAGCTCCGATGTTGTCGCCTGTCTCAGCCTCGTCCAGTGTCTTTCTGAACATTTCTACGCCTGTTACTACGACTGTTCTCTTCTCGTCTGTGAGTCCTACGATCTCTACGCTGTCACCAACCTTGAGCATTCCTCTCTCGACTCTGCCTGTTGCTACTGTTCCGCGGCCTGTGATCGAGAATACGTCCTCTACTGGCATCAGGAACGGCTGGTCGTTCGCTCTCTGCGGTTCAGGAATGTATGTGTCTACTGCTTCCATAAGCTCGAGTACTGCGTCTGCCCACTCTCCTGTTGGATCCTCAAGCGCCTTAAGGGCCGATCCTCTGATCACAGGTGTGTCGTCGCCAGGGAAATCATACTCGTCCAGAAGCTCTCTGATCTCCATCTCGACCAGGTCGAGGAGCTCTTCGTCGTCTACCATGTCACACTTGTTCATGAATACGATGATGTATGGTACGCCTACCTGTCTCGAAAGCAGGATGTGCTCTCTTGTCTGCGGCATCGGGCCGTCTGTTGCTGCTACTACCAGGATAGCTCCGTCCATCTGAGCTGCTCCTGTGATCATGTTCTTTACGTAGTCAGCGTGTCCCGGGCAGTCTACGTGAGCATAGTGTCTGTTCGGTGTCTCATACTCTACGTGTGCTGTGTACTTTCTGTTCAGTACCGATGTGATCGCTGCTGTAAGAGTCGTTTTGCCGTGGTCAACGTGGCCGATCGTGCCGATGTTGATATGCGGCTTGGTTCTCTCATACTTCTGCTTTGCCATTTAACTTCCTCCTTTAAAATTAAGAACGTTCTACCGGAGGAGCTTGCCTCCGAAGGTCAAGGTTGTCTCCCTTACGGCAACGCCGGGCATTCACTGACAACCTTATTTTTGAAAAGATTAGGGACAAGCGTCCCTGTCCCTAAGCGGGTTTGCCTGGAGCTGATGAGCAGACTCGAACTGCCGAAACCTCTTCCTTACCAAGGAAGTGCTCTACCTACTGAGCTACATCAGCGCATAGCATAGAGATAGTACAACATCGGACGGTCGATGTCAAGTAAACAGAATGTTTTTAACCGAGTCCAGTACTTGCTTAGAACAAGAGGCAGCCAGCTGCATCACCTCTGTCTCCATGGTGCTTATACGGCACCCCGCTTCCTCAAGGTCCTTCATGGCGATGCGGTGGTCGCTCTTCTTTGAAGCGGCGCAGCAATCCTCTATCACGACCACTTCAAATCCCCTTTCCGCAAAGCCCAGCGCCGTCTGTAGCAGCTCAATATTTGAAGCCGCTCCCGCTATCAGGACTTTTTCTATGTCGATGGACGACACGGTCTTTTCCATGTCCGGAGAGGTCCACGCGTCCGGATGCACATGCTCTACTGTCTCAGCATCGGCCGAGAACGGTTTAAGGCCCGGCAGAAGTTCCCCGAGATCTGCGGACTCTGTGAAAAGGACGGGTGAACCCATGCGGCTTACCGTATGGGCAAGCTTCGTGATATTTCTTTCGAATCTTGCAGGTTTTTTGAGACGACTGAGTACATTCTGCTGCGCGTCCACGATCACCGTGAGGCACTCTGTACGCCCCGTCTGTCCCTTGAGGCGCATCAGCGCGACCGGGTCAGACAAAGACGTCGGGAGCGGCGACACCGCCACATAGCCGGCCGCTGTCCAGTCGAAATCGTAACACATCTTATCATCGGTAAAGGCCGGGCCGCCGCTCATCTGGTAGTCCCCGCTCTCAGCCTTGTGGAACCCGAACCAGACACCGTAACCGCACGGAGCTGCCTCGGCTATGCGCACTCCCTTTATGTCCCATGAAGGAAGGTTAGGCGCGTTCACGCTGAGGATGGTCTTTGGGCTTATCCTGCGCGACATGTCCATCAGGCGCGGCAGTAACCCCAGAAGGTAATCGAAGAACCTCGCTTCATGGCTGCCTACCGAAAGCGCGATGGATCTGATGCCGTTGATGGCTCCTTCCCTGGCTCCTCCTATAGTGCCGGAGTAGTACGCGGCAAGACCGGTGTTGTAGCCCAGGTTGATGCCGCTGAAGATGAAATCCGGTCTGATGCCCTCTTCATCGAGTTTGCCGATGCCCCACATGATGCAGTCTGTCGGCGTTCCATCGAGAGCCCAGGCTTCCACGGAGCCCTTAACTTCGCGCTCCTCTACGCTCACCTCGCGCAGGAACGTGATGCTCTGGCTCTTCGCGCTGTGTTCCACCTGCGGCGCCACCACGTAAACGTCAGCGTGCTCCGCCAGAGCTTCCACCAGCACCCTCAGTCCGAGAGCGTCAATCCCGTCGTCATTCGTTACAAGTACTTTAAGCATTTTGTTTTCCTCTTATTTCACCGGTTCGAAGCCGGCCTTTTATTTCACCGGTTCTTTACTTCACCGATTCAAAGCTGACCCCATCTGTCGTCAGCACATTTCCGTCCGACATAACGAAAACGCCCTCTATGCCCTCCAGGCCCTCTATAAACTTCTTACCTTCGGCAGAGCCTTTTATGAGGCATATCGTGCTGAGCGCGTCGATGTCTGCCGAGCGCCCCTTGTCCGCTGTCAGCGTCACCGCGTCCAGATCGGTCTGCACCGGCCAGCCGGTCTTCGTATCCAGTATATGATGATAGGTCTTTCCGTCGACCTCTATCCTGCGTTCATACACGCCGGACGTCACAAGCGTCTTGTCGCGCGCGTTTATTTTTCCGATTATCTCTGTGCGGTCGCTGAACGGTGTCTCCACGCCTATCACGAAATCGTCCGTGTCGGTCTTTCCTCCAACGCAGATGACATTGCCGCCAAGGTTGATGACCGCCGAGACCACGCCCCTGCTCTCAAGGGCCTCCGTCATCCTGTCGCCTATGTAGCCCTTCGCGATGCCGCCCAGATCGAGCTTTGCCGCGGGGTCAGTCAGACGCACCCTGCTGCCGTCTATTTCTATGGACTTATAACCGACATGCTTTGCCGCCTCCGCGAGAGCCTCCTCATCAGGAAGCTTCGCTTCACCCTCATCCGCGTGGAAATCCCACTGCTCCGTGAGACCGCCCACTGTGATGTCGAACGCTCCGCCTGACAGTTCGGAGTACTCAACACCCTTTTGTATAAGCTCGCAGGTCTCTTCGCTTACATCGACCCACTCACCGCCGGCACTATTTATCCTGCTGATATCCGAATCCTCTCTGGTCCTGCTGATCTTGGACTCAAGGTCCCTGCAGAGATCGAAAGCCCCATCTATGGCGGCCTCAGCATCTTCAGTCATGTCCGCGGCAACCTTTACCTCGCCCTGAGCGTCAGCTATCCGGTAGACCGTGACGGTACAGACGGTGTCAAGGTAATAACCGTCCTTCATGACAGGTTCAGCGCTGGAACCGCCCATCTGTCCACAGGAAGTGGTCAGAAGGAGCAGAAGCAGGTTTATTAAAATGATGCTAATAGTCTTTCGCCTCATCAGATCTCGAAAAATACTCGTAAATATATATGTTATAATTGTTAAAAGCTTTGATTCTTTTATTGCTTTTTATGATTGGTACCGGTTGTATGACCGGTGTTGGTCCGATTTGAGCAAAACTCCCATTTTGCGGACCAATCATGAGCTTGAAATCACACCTGGATTGGTCCTGTTTCGCAAGATTTTCCTATTTCGGACCATTTTAAACCATCATTTCTCAGTAAATGTGGTCCTATTTCCGCAATTCTTTATGATTTAGGACCATTTTGAAGCTTAAAATCACGCCTGAATTGGTCCTATTTCCGTAAGATTGTCCTATTTGGGACCATTTTAGGCCATCATTTCTCAGTAAATGTGGTCCTATTTTGTACGCAGTACTCATTTTAGGACCAATCAAGTAAAGGCAGAGGTTACGTGCTTAAACAGTACATTCGAAAAGCGGACATAATACTCTTTATAGTGCTGGTCGTGATCGGGCTGGCGGCTTCTTTTGCGCTCTCTTTTTCGCGGAGCGAAGCTTCGGCCGGAGCTAAGGTGATCATCGAGTCAGGCGGGGATCTTTACGCGAAGTATCCGCTTGCCGAGGACCGTGTCATTGTTGTGCCGGCGCCAAAGCAGGTCAATGTCGACGCTCCGGCTGTGAATCAGGACGATCCCGCTTCGGCACAGTACGATTATTACAATATCGTAGAGATAAAGGGCGGCACGGTGTCCGTCACTGAAGCCTCATGCAAGAACCAGGTCTGCGTGAGGCACGGCGCCATCTCGCGTTCGGGCGAGAGCATCGTTTGCCTGCCTAACAGGCTTGTTGTCCGCATTGAAAACGGATCAGGGGAAGGAGGCGGCTATGACTCAGTCACCTCGTAAGACCTCCCCGGCACACAAGCCTCTCAGCGCTTCATTCATCGCGAGAGTCGGCCTTATGGCGGCCCTGGCCCTGATCTTTTCGTATGTCGAAGCCATTATACCATACAATCCCGGCATCCCCGGCATCAAACTTGGCATCGCGAACGTCGTCACCGTCGTGGCGCTATATAAATTCGGAGCAAAAGACGCGGCAGCTGTCAGCGTCATCAGAGTCGTTCTGGCGGGACTGCTTTTCAACGGTCTCTTCGGTATGCTTTACGCGCTCGCCGGAGCTCTGGTCAGCCTGACCGGAATGATACTGCTCAAAAAAACCGGCCTCTTTTCAGTGACCGGTGTAAGCATGGCCGCAGGCGTCCTTCACAATCTTGGGCAGCTGCTCGTCGCCGCCGCCCTCATAGAGGACCTGCGCATATTCTTCTATTTCCCTGTTCTGATGTTCAGCGGCATCGCCGCCGGCATCCTGGTCGGAATCATATCGAGTCTGATGATGCGCGCCCTGCGATGAATCCCAATACCGCGATCAGGACTGCGGCAATTGGATAGATGATCAGAAGCCTGTTGGTGGTACCATATATGTCCAGTACTCCTTTTGCCAGGCAGCCGGCTGTGAGTGTAACTATGACCGCGAGCAGGACTCCTGAAGCGCGGCGCGGGTTTGTTCCCTGAGCGGTATCATGAGCCGCTCTTTTTTTATCTGTCCGCGCCGCAGTCAGCAGTTCGGGCAATGCTCCGCCTATAAGAGGGATCATGAACGCGTATATCATGTAGTTTGAATAAACGCCATGGCTGAACAGCTCATATACAGCAGCCGCTACGGCAGTCAGTATCGAACCTATCAGGTATTTCAGCCCCGCTTTCAGGTGTATCTGCGATGGACGTTCAATAACCGATGCGCCCATCCCTTCTATAGTTCTTTCAATATCCGATATATACAATGTCGCTCACACTCCTTTCGCTTCCGCTTCCGTGGCCGGCATGTCCGCCGGTAGGATCGTTGACTACCGTCCCGTTGAAGACCATCGTTGAGGACCCTCCTCCGTCGAGGTTATACGCCGTGACAGCGCCCATCTCCTGCATGAACTCGGCGAGCTCATACAGCGACAGTCCTTCGCTCTCTTCGGTGCGCCCGTCAGATACCACGAACAGATAAGTCCCATCTTCTCTTACTCCGATCGCGGTACGCGGATTGCTGGCCATCGCGCGTCCGACCTCATCGTCTGTGTCTACGGTCAGCTCACCATCCTGAACGAGCGCCGGTCCGAACGACAGGGTCTGCACAGCGCCGTCTTCGATAAGCTGCTCCGCGCTCACTTCACTCTCGCTGATGATCCCGAAGCTGCCATCATCGTAGATCACCAGATCCTCGCGGTCCGCTGAGCCTTCGCTCCTATACAGCACACCGTTTCTGATGACATAGCCTCTTTCCTGAGTTCCGTAGAAGTCGCCGTTTATCGCGAGGATAGCGTCGACACTGTCCGATATCTCGGACGTGGCCTCAGTTACGTTTCTGCCATAGGCGCCCTCCGCGAATGCGGTCTTCAGGTATTCCGGCGAGACCAGGCTGACCTCAGCCACATGGACCGCCGTATCATTTACCGTATATTCATTCAGTGTTACCGATATATTTCCATCGCTGTAGCTGTCCGCGGTGATCACGGGATCGCTTGCAGCGCTGTCGTCCGCATCAGCGCCCCGGGTGTTTTGGGAGTTGCCATCCGCATCAGCGTCAGCGTCCGCGACCCCTTGGCCGCTGTCTTCCTGCGTGACCTCTATCCGGTCCGCGTCAGTTGCCTCAGCACTTCCGTACACTCTTGTTATCACAAATGTATCCAGCATCACATATGTCGTGAATATGGCCAGAGCCAGAAAGTATGCCGTAAGGGTCTTATGCTTCCGAATCATGATAATCACCTCTTATGCGCATGTCTGCCCTTTCTTCGCAGCTGTCCTCTTCAGAGTGGAAGATCACGTATCTCTGTACCGTCCAGCTGATCATAAAGAACAGCGCTTCAGTCAGCAGCTTCGCAATCAGGCTGTTGATCCCCAGTGTCCCGACAAGTGTGTTCAGCACTACAGTGTTTCCCGCCAGGATCAATGCCGCGAGAGTAAAGTACTGCGCGGCCGATTTCGCGAAGCCTGTCCTGCTTTTGAAGACCATCCTTTTGTTTATAGTGTAATTCGCCGACGCGCTCACCAGCCTCGCTCCTATGTTGGATATTACCGTTCCGTTCGCGATCCCCGCCGCCCCGGTAGCTGCCAGCAGCAGTGCGTACAGACCGTAGTCAAGAGCGAAACTCACAAGCGATGAAGCGGAAAACTTCAGTATCTCCTTGTAGACTCTCAGCGAGTCGCGTACCGTTCTGAAATGCGAACCGCTGTTATTGTCCTCGTATACCGTTTCGATGCGCTCCTCGATTATAGGTACGCCCTCCGCGGCGAGCTGCATCAGCATGTTGATCTCATACTCATAGCGGTCGCCTTCTATCTCAAGAAGCCTCGGGATCAGACTGCGGTGGAATGCTCTGAGTCCGGTCTGCGTGTCATGTATCTGCACTCCTGTCGCGGCGCTGTATACATGTCTGGTGACCGTGTTGCCGATCCGGCTCCGGACCGGGACTTCCTCTTCGAGCGCCCTGCTGCCCAGAACGAGCGCGTCGCGCCGTACCGCCGAGATCTGCGCTACTCTTAATACGTCATCCGGCAGGTGCTGCCCGTCCGCATCGACTGTCACTATCACCGCATCTCCGCCGGATACAGTCATGGCTCCTGACGGAGTCAGAATCGACTCCGTGTACACCATGTATTTGTTTATGAACCTCAGGCCGGTCTTGAGCGCGGCCCCTTTACCGAGGTTATTGCTGTGTGTAAGTACGATCGCCCTCTGTGAAAGATCGTTGAACAGTTCCCTGTAAGAGGGGCCGCTGCCGTCATCTACGGCCAATATATCAAACCCTTTTTTGATGAGCTCATCCGCGAGCCTGAGTATCCTTTCGTCCGGCTCAAATGCCGGAATAAGCGCTATATATTTACGTCTCATAGTTCCGCCTCCTTTTCTGTCAGGAGGCAATCCTTTTTCGAAATGCCCCCTATATCTACGCGGTTTCGTCACCCGGCAGCTGAGTCGCTCCGGTCATTCCGTCGGTTTCTCCGCCTCTGAAGTCTCCGCCCGAGCCGCTCATTTCGTCGTTCATGCCGCCTCTCTGTCCGTGGCCGCCCATGCCGCCGTTCATGTCTTCTCCATATCCCGGGTCGCCCATCATGCCGCCGTTCTGGCCGTCAGCGTTCATTCCCCCTCGGGGACCACCTCCGCCGAAGCTTCCTCCCATGCCGCCGCTGAGCGTGCTGTACATGAGGTCGCTGAGTGTTATGCTCTCGCTATAGCTGCCGGCAGTCAGTGTATAAGTCTCTCCCTGAGCCATATCTTCAGTACTGATGTATACGACCGCGTAGTCGAGCTGAGGAGTTACCTCGGCTATCACATCGCCTGCCTCGTTCTTAAGAGTCACGGTGCTTCCCGCTGACTGATTACCTACGCTGACCGCGATGAGCCCCTGCTCCGCTGAGCTGAAGTTCTCTGCCATTCCGGCTCCGCCTGTACCGATGAAGGTCCCGCCTGTGATCGTGGCGGTGCTGTTGTAGTCAAGCACGGATGTGTCACCCTGCGAAGGACCACATACTACGGTGTATCCGCCGCTGATCTCGACCGATCCGTTCGAATCGACTCCGTCTCCGCCTGCCGTGATGTAGATGTTTCCGCCGCTGATGGAGATGCTGCCGTTGGAGCCTCCGTCGTTCATCATGCCGCCTCCCCGGGCGCTGCCCCAGTCTCCCTCACCGAAGGTCTGACTGCCGCTCGAAGCGTTTCCGCCCGCCGCGTTGAATCCGTCATCCGTCGCGGCCACTTTGATATCGCCGCCGGATACTTTTATGTTGAGTGCTTCTATACCCTCGTAGGAATCCGACACATCGATAGCTCCGCCCTCGATAAGAGCTTCCGCGTCTGCGTGGATACCGTCATCTCCCGCGCTGATGGTAAGGATGCCGTCAGCCATGTAGAAGAAGCTGTCGGATTCAGTGCCTTCCTCTTCATCCGCGTCATCTGAGACGTGGATACCGTCCTTGGCCTGAGCGTTGACCGTGATGTCAGCTTCCGCGACCCTTACGCTGTCGTTGGCCTGGACACCGTGCTCAGCCGCGTTGATAGTTACCGTTCCGCCCGCGATCTTGACATCGTCCTTGCCGACTATGCCGTGACCCGCCGGCGAGTCTACAGTCAGGCTGCCGCTTCCGTTGAACGTGATGTCATCCTTCGCGAATACCGCTCCGTCAACATTTGTGTCACCGTCAGCCGTGAAGCTGCCGCCGTTCGCCAGAGTGTTCTCTGTTCCTGCCGCTGTCGTTACGAAGACCTTGTCAGCCGACTTAACGTAGATGGCCGCCGATGTCTTGCTTGTGATAGACGCTCCATCGAGTACGATCTGCACCTTGGCCGCATCATCCGCTTCAATGATGATCTGCCCATCGTTAAGAGTTCCGCTCACGACGTAGACGCCTTCTGCCGTTATCGTGACAGTACTACCGTCGATGCTGACTCCGCTTGCCGCGGATGTCTTTGCCGAGGAGCCGCTGAGCGTTATTGTCTCAGCCTCGCTTTCGTCATAGTCTGCCGAAAGGTCACGTTCCGTAAACATCTCCGCCTTGCTTGCCGCGTCATATTCCGCAGTCGTCGATGTCGCTGCTACCTTTCCCGTGTCTGACGCCGCGCCCGCGCTTTCCGCGTTACCGCACGATGAAAGTGTCAGCATCAGCGCGAGCAGCAGGGCCGCTACGGCTGCCATTGCCTTGCCGGCAGATCCATTCTTCACTCCGGCATCTTCATATATCTTGTTCTTGTATTCGCGGTCCATGTCCGCGCCCTTGTAAGTATTCTTATCCATTTCCTGATCCTCCTTCGGAAGGCCCTTGCGCTGCCTTGCCGCTCATTCAGTTCTTTTCACGTCTGCCACTGTCTGCTTTAAAGTTCCGTCGGGACCGTGCCCTGTCTCGAAACATTGATCTCAAGGTTACCGTTGCGGCAGCGCAGTTTATCGATGAGTTCTTTTTCTCTGTCAGGGTCCTTCAGCACCACATCATATGTGAGTCTGAACATGCTGCCCATGTTGGTCGTCTTGACATTCACCAGATCGCATGAACTTGTGTACTCCGCGAAGAGGTCGTCAAACACTCCGGTGTAGTCGAGATCCTCAGGGATCATGATCCTGATGCTTTTGAACCTGTTCGCGTTCTTCTTAGTGCCGAAGTCAAACTTGCCGGACAGCAGGATCACCAATGCCAGAACCGCCGTGAACGCCGTAGCGAGTCCCAGGTAACCCATGCCGGTCGCGAGTCCCGTCGCCATCGCGAGAAATATCGCGCAGATCTCCTTGGCCGTCCCCGGCACCGAACGGAACCTTACGAGGCTGAACGTTCCGGCGACCGCGATGCCCGCGCCTATGCTTCCGTTTACCATCGCGATTATCACGCAGACGATCGCCGGAAGCATCGCGAGCGTTACAGCGAAGCTCTTGGTGTAGCGTGTGTTGTACATGTACGCCGCGGCGATGAGTACGCCCAGAAGCAGTGATACTCCGAATGAAGCCGCGAACTGCGCCGCGCTTATCGATGTTGTTGCGGTTGATTCATATATGCTAGTCATTAAATCTGTCATTGCTGCCACCTCCATATTTATCTTGTTCTTCTTATTGTTGATTCTGTGTGCCCGTCTGTTCTGAGTGCTCGACTTTTCTGAATGCCGGCGATTCTTTTGCGGGCCGCATCCATCTCTCCCTGCGGTCCTTTCTTTCGTTTACACCCGCATAATAACGGCGCTAACTTAAATGAAACTAAAGTGGAAAAAACTATTTTCTTTTTTTATGAATGAAATTATCTTTTGATTACAGGCGACCCGACCGGATAGCTGCATCCGGCAGGTTTTCCCGACAGTAAGAAAAAGAGCCGCGCGGATGCGGGGCTCCAATTCATATTATCCATGTAGGATCGTATGGGGAATTATTATGAAGAATCGTTATTTTAAAACCCTGTTGTCTGCAGGCTTGCCCAGCCAAGCCGGTTCACACTGACATTCTGCTGTACGCGGCCTGCTGCGTATATCGCGTGAGCGCGCTCCTGCGGCGTCTCGCTCATGAATCTGCAGTAAGCTGTCCCGTACTTTGAGAATGACGTCTTATAAATACGCTCCTCCGAGAGGATCTTCGTCATCCAAAGGGGGATCGCGCCCGGGCACTTGAGTTCCATCAGGAACTTTCCGTCCTCGAGGATCGGTGTGCCGTAAGCTTCCGACCTCAGCGACAGGTCACCTTCCCTGCAGAGTATGTTGCTATCGAAGGTCACTCTGAATTCGGTCCCGCCGTCAGCCGCGGAGGCTCCTTTTTTCATCCTGTACGCCTCGCGGTCGTAGCTCAGATAGAGCACCGGCTTCAGCCCCGTGTACATGCCCTTGAAGTATTCTATCTCACCGGCAACCTGAGCAGATCCCGTGAGTCCCGTGTTCATTGCCGGGTCGTTCGAACCCGCCAGCCACTTCATGGCATCCGCTTCCGGCAGACCGAGCCTTCTTTTATATACGACGCCGTCGAACTTGCGCTTCAGCTCCACAAACACCGTGCTGCCGGCGTCCGCCTTCGAATAGCTTCTTATGCGGAGTTTTTCCTTGAAGTCCGGCTTCGCGATGGAATGTCTGGCGAGCACGTAATCGTCCGTATCATAGTAGATGTTGCGAACGGTCGACCTGCCGAAACGGTCGGACTCCATATAAGGCTCCATGGCCTTAAGGATGCGCTCCTTCTGCGCCGCCGTTACCGTATATTTGATTTCGTATCTTTTAAAAACCGCCTGATAACTCATGTTGCCTTCTCCTTTACAGTACACAAGATAACAGGCGAAACTAAAATGAAACTTAAAGAAAAGCTCAATCTCCGATCTTTGTGGTGTGTTGGTCCTTCTCGACATGAAATCATACCGAAAGGACCAAAAATGTGGTCCTTATACGCTCAAAATCGCTCAGCAGGGACCACTTCTTCTTATCACCAGCACCTCATCTCTCATGTTGATTCATATTTATTTGCTTTCAGCGATTATTATTCATCGAAATTGGCTCTTAATTGCTTTTATCAGTGAAGCGGAGGATAAAAATTCTCCCGGCTTGTCCTCTTATTGATCCTTCTTCGAAAACAGCAGAGCAAATCGTCAAATAATGTTGGTCCTTCTGTTCTCCAAAACAGGCTTCCGGGACCAACATTTTGGTCCTTCATACCCCAATTTTGAGTAGTAAGCGTCACCACCCGTTTATACCCCCTATTCATGGTCGCATACTTTCCTGCTTTTAGTCGTTAGCTTGTTTCTTTACGATGGCGAACATTCCGACGACACAAAAACTCCGGCGTTTTTCGCCGGAGTCGGATCTGAATTGTTTTTGTGTTTCCGCCTTAATGCTTTAATGCGAGGATCTGTTTGCTTGTCTGACGGCAATATACAGTTGCAGCTGCCCTTTTCTATGTGCCTTTGCCGGTTGTTGATTTTTTATTGCATGGGAATCGATGCCGTAACTATGAAGTCGCTGCCGTCCGTCGTTCGCGCGGAGATCTTGCCGCCGTGCGCCTTGACTATGGCGCTCGCCATCGAAAGGCCGATGCCGTGTCCGCCGGTCGCCGAGTTGCGGGAGCTGTCCGTCCGGTAGAATCTCTCAAAGACGTGCGAGAGAGCCTCGTTGGTGAGTTCGCTTTCCGTTTCGTTGCGGATCTCGAGCACGGCGTTCCTGCCCTCTTTCTTAAGAGAGACTTCTATCGGCTGTGTCCCCGGGCGCGCTTCTGCTTTCGCGTCGGCGTCTTTTGCAACGTTGCTGTTTTCTGCCGCGCCGGCGCCTTTTCCCGCGCTGCCGTTTTCTGCCGCGTCGCAGTCTGCCGCAGGCGAATACTTGATCGCGTTCTCCAGGACTATCGAGAGGAGCTTCTCGAGTTCCTTGGTGCTGCCCTTCACGGAGATCATCGGCTCTACTACTGAGCGTATCTCCTTGCCCTTCTCCGCCGCGAGAGGCTCAAATGACGAGACCGTCTCACTGACTATTTCCGAAAGCGGCACCTCAGTCATCACGAGGGAACTGTCTGCCTCCTCCATTCGCGACAGATATACGAGGTCGTTTGTCAGTCCCGTGAGTCTGTCGACCTGTCCGTTGATGTCGCCAAGGCTGTCCCTCAAATCGTCTCTGTTTATGCGCTTGCTGTCGAGCTCCATGTCCATCAGATCGATATTTGCCTTGATGATCGCGAGCGGAGTCTTTATCTCGTGACCCGCGTCGGTGATGAAGCGTTTCTGCTTCTCATAGCTCTCCGCGACCGGTCTCACGATGCGTCCGGCGAAGTACAATATCACGAAGAACACGGCCAGCAGCCCGATCAGTGACATCAGCACACTGTATTTGAGAAAGTTCCTAAACGACTCCAGCACCCTGCCGCAGTCGAGGAAGGTGACACGATAGCCGTCGCCGGTTTGGGCGACGGAATAGCGGAAGTCTCCTATGAAGCCTTCTTCTTTACCCGACGACAGTGCTTCTTTCGCGTAAGAGACGGCCTCCGTCTCGTCGATGGAGGATATCCTGTCCACGTTTGCCTGCTGCACATCACCGTCCTGTCCGGCCGTCACCATGAAGAACCTGGACTCCTCGGCCTCGTCACGGGTCATGGAAGGGCCCCTGTATCCGCCCCTTCCGAAGAACGGGCCGTCGTCCTCATCCATATCAAAGACGTCATCCGGGTCTCTGTCGTCATCCATGTCGTCGTACAGGAATCCGTCCTCGCGGGGCATGAACTCTCCGCCCGGCATGTAGAGCAGCCTGTCAGCGTTTTCCTCCAGGACCTCTATCCTGGCATCAGCGTCGCTGACCACCTTCTCGTAATTGATGATGTTCATGCCCGCGACAATGACCGCCAGCAGCACTGCCAGCGATACCATTGCGAGCACTATGAATCTTGTCTTGAGTTTTTTGATCATTGTCTGAGTGTCCGCAAGCGATCCTCACACAGTCTATTCGGCGTCATTCTTTACGATCGAATAGCCCGCGTTGCGCGTTGCCTTTATCTTTACATCCGCGTCCAGGGCGGTGAGCTTCTTTCTGAGATATGACACGTATACCCACACCACGTTGCTCTCGGTGTCCGTGTCGTATCCCCAGATGTGGTCCATGAAAGTATCTACTGAAATGATGTTTCCCGGCTTTGCCATCAGCAGCTCCATCATCTGGAACTCCTTGTTGGCCAGTTTTACCGAACCCGCCGGCGTAGACATCTCAAAACTTGCTCTGTCAAGTGTAAGGTTGCCGCATGACAGTTTCGTGTCGATCTCGTTACCGGATCGTGTGATCGCCCTGACGGCCGCGAGGAGTTCCTTGGCGTCGAAAGGCTTGGTCAGGTAATAGTTTGCCCCGCTGTCGAGTCCCAGCACCTTGTCATCTATTTCAGATTTTGCGGTGAGCATCAGCACCGGCAGGTCGCTCCCGCCCGCGCGCAGTCTCTTCAGCACCGTGATGCCGTCCACTTTAGGCATCATAATGTCCAGCACGGCAACGTCATAATTGCCCGCCTCAAGGTAGTCCAGGGCGTCCTGCCCGTCATGGACCGCGTCGATCGAGTAATTGTTGCTCTCAAATATCTTGACCAGCGCCTTTGCCAGCGCCTTTTCGTCTTCTGCCAGAAGTATTCTCATAGTTCTTCGTGTCTTTCCTGTCTCATATGTCAAAAAAGGGACGCGCCCAAAGCTCATCCCCTTTTATCAAATGAACCTTAAACTTAGCTTAAAACGTTTACTTGACCGTCACCCTTATGTTTTACAACATGCGCTTCAGGTATTGTCCGGTCTTCGATTCCTTTACCAGCGCGACCTCTTCAGGTGTGCCCTCGCAGACGATGGTGCCGCCTTTGTCGCCGCCTTCAGGACCGAGGTCGATTATGTGATCGGCCTGCTTTATGACGTCGAGGTTGTGCTCTATGACGACGACGGTGTTGCCTTCGTCGACCAGTCTGTTGAGTACGTAAAGCAGCTTCTCCACATCCGCGAAGTGCAGGCCTGTGGTAGGCTCGTCGAGTATGTAGAGAGTCTTGCCCGTGCTGCGCTTTGAGAGCTCTGTCGCCAGCTTGATTCGCTGCGCTTCCCCTCCAGACAGCTGTGTGGACGGCTGACCCAGGCTGATGTATCCGAGGCCGACCTCGTCGAGCGTCTTAAGATATCTCAGTATGCTCTGCTGGTTCTCAAAGAACGGTATCGCCTCAGCGACCGTCATGTTGAGCACTTCGGAGATGTTCTTGCCCTTATATCTGACCTCGAGGGTCTCGTGGTTGTAGCGAGCTCCTCCGCAGACCTCGCACGGCACGAATACGTCAGGCAGGAAGTTCATCTCCACCTTGATGATGCCGTCGCCGCTGCAGTGCTCGCAGCGTCCACCCTTGACGTTGAAGCTGAAGCGCCCAGGCTTGTAGCCCCTGACCTTGGACTCCGGCATCTCCGCGAAGAGATTGCGGATGTGCGTGAACATGCCCGTGTATGTCGCCGGGTTGGAACGAGGCGTCTTTCCTATAGGCGACTGGTCTATGTTGATGACCTTGTCGAAATTCTCTATGCCTTTGATCTCGCGGAACTTGCCCGGCTTTTCCTGGGTGCGGTTGGTGACGCGCGAGACTCCCTTGTAGAGGATCTCGTTCACCAGACTCGACTTGCCCGAGCCCGACACGCCCGTGACAAGGACCAGCTTGCCCGCCGGTATCTTCACGTCGATGTCCTTGAGGTTGTTCTCGGCAGCGCCGATAATCTCGAGGTATTTGCCCGTGCCATCCCTTCTGACCATAGGCACGGGGATGCTGCGCCTGCCCGAGAGATACTGCCCGGTGATCGAGTCAGGATCGTTCTTTATGTCTTCGACCGTTCCCTGCGCGACGACCTCTCCGCCGTTTATTCCTGCTCCCGGACCGATATCCACAATGTGGTCGGCCGCGTACATGGTCTCTTCATCGTGCTCGACTATGATGAGCGTGTTGCCCATGTCTGTGAGGCCGCGGAGCGACGCCAGCAGCTTGCTGTTGTCGGCCTGATGAAGGCCGATGGACGGCTCGTCGAGTATGTAAAGGACTCCTACGAGGCCCGAGCCGATCTGCGTCGCGAGGCGTATGCGCTGCGACTCTCCGCCCGAGAGCGTTGCCGACGTGCGGCTCAGCGTCAGATAGCCGAGACCGACATCTTTAAGGAACTTAAGTCTCGCCTTGATCTCCTTCGTGATCATGGCGCTGATCTTCCTGTCTCTTTCCGAGAGTTCCGAATCTAGGGATTCGAAGAAGTCCATTGCCTGCACGACCGAAAGGTCCGTGATCTCCATAATGTTTTTGCCGCCGACCGTAACTGCGAGGACCGTGTCCCTGAGTTTGCGGCCCTTGCAGACCGGACACTCGTCCTCTGTCATCATTTCGCTGATCTTTTCTTTTATGTATTCGGAGTTGGTCTCGCCCCATCTGCGCTCGAGGCTCGGTATGATGCCCTCGAAGGTATGGTTCATGTGCGAGATCCGTCCGCTGCGGCTCTCATAAGTGTATTTGAGTCTGCGCGTGCCCGTGCCGTGCAGGAGCTCGTCCCTGAACTTCTCCGGCAGCCTTTTGTACGGGACGGCGAGATTCGTGCCGTGATCGGCAGCCAGGCGGTTGAGCATCTGGCGGTAAAAGCCCATCGCGTCGAGCGTCGAGAACACGTTGCCCAGCGCTCCGTTGAGTATGCTCTTGTTCTCATCCGTTATGACCGCCTCGTCCGTTATGCGGAGGGTGAAGCCAAGACCGCTGCAGTGTTCGCAGGCGCCGTAAGGGGCGTTAAAGGAGAACATGCGCGGTTCCATCTCTTCGATGCCTACTCCGTGTTCAGGGCAGGAGAACTTGGTGGAATAGACCGCCTCATGAGACTCTTCCCTGAGTATCCTGCCGTCGGCGCCTTCCGCAGCGTCCGGCTGCGATGCTTTTTTAGAAGGTTCAAAGAGGACGCTGCATACCCCTTCGCCCTCCTTGATGGCGAGCTCCAGAGCCTCAGCAATGCGGCTGCGGTTATCGCTCCTGAGGACTATGCGGTCTATGACTATGTCGATGCTGTGCTTGTTGTTTTTGGCGAGCACGATGTCGCCCTCGTCGAGGCGCGACATAGCGCCGTCGACGCGCACGCGGGTATAGCCGTCGCGGCGCAGGCGGTCAAGGACCGCCCGGTGCTCGCCCTTGCGTCCTTTTATTACTGGCGCGAAGACTGTCATCCTCGTGCCCTCTTCATGAGCCTGTATGTTTTCGATTATGCTGTCTATGTTCTGGCTCGCGATCTCGCGCCCGCATACCGGGCAGTGAGGAACGCCTATCCTGGCATAGAGCAGTCTCAGATAGTCGTAGATCTCCGTGACGGTACCTACTGTTGATCTCGGGTTTTTGTTTGTCGTTTTCTGGTCGATACTGATGGCCGGCGACAGGCCTTCTATGGACTGCACGTCAGGCTTCTTCATCAGACCGAGGAACTGTCTTGCGTACGATGACAGCGACTCGACGTACTTCTTCTGGCCCTCGGCATAAATAGTATCAAAGGCGAGCGAAGACTTGCCGGATCCCGAAAGACCGGTAAGCACCACCATCTTGTCACGAGGGATCGTGACATCTATTCCTTTTAAATTGTGCTCGCGGGCACCCCTTATTACTATGTTCTTATCCATGTATTACCTTATATCAGGTCAAAGTGTCTGAGGGCGTTTTCAATACCGTTTTCTTCGACGCTGTCCGTGACATAGTCCGCAACTGCTTTGACCTCATCCTTCGCATTGCCCATCGCGACTCCGATCCCGGCAAACTTAAGCATATCAATGTCGTTTTCCCCGTCGCCGAATGCCATTATCTCAGGCTGAGCGATCCCGTACTGCTCCATAAACTGATAAATTCCGGCTGACTTTCCACCGTTCTTTGGGATTATGTCTATTCCCGTGTCGCTCCAGCTTGTGATCGCGCATTCATCGAGCAGGTCGTTCAGTATCTTCTTTTCTCTTTCAGGCACAAAGGCAAGTATCTGATAAATCTCTTCTCCCATGTAGTTGCCTGCCCCCGGTACAGTACCTTTGGTTTCCTTCTGTGTTCTGATGACCGTTTCATTTATAAAGTTTATGTAGCGATCGTTCTCACCTATAAGGACGAATGGGATCTTTCTGGCTGAGAACATAGCCGCCAGCACCTCCATCTCCCCTTTGTTTATAGGTGTACCTGCGTAGACCTTCTTGTTTTCATCGAGCATGAGGTTCCCATTGAGTGTCAGGTAACCGTCAAAGCTAAGGTCACTTACCGCCAGCTTCTCCAGCTCGATCATATGCCGGCCGGTAGCGACCACTGTTTTGATTCCCTCTGACCTAAGCTTAGCAAGCGCGCGTCTTGCCGAAGCAGGCACCTCGTTGTTCCTGTGCGACAGAAGTGTTCCATCCACATCGAAAAAAATCGCTTTGATTTTTCTATTCATCTGTTCTCTCTTAAGCTATATCTTTATGATCAAGTATGCCGCCTATGCCCGCTTGCTTGAGCGGAGCTCAAACAGAACATCGCGAAGTTCGGCCGCCCTCTCAAAGTCGAGCTGCTTGGCCGCCTCTTTCATGTTCTTTTCCACTTCTTTTATAGTCTCGCGCAGTTCGGCGGCCGTCATGGCCTTAGGATCCTTAAGATCGCGCTCGCCCTTATACTCTCCGGTCGCTCTCGCGATCTCGCGGACCGGCTTGACTATGGTCTTAGGCACTATGCCGTTCGCCTTATTGTATTCATCCTGTGCCTTGCGGCGCCGCGCGGTCTCGTCTATGCAGACCCGCATCGCCTTGCTTATATAGTCGGCGTACATTATAACACGGCCATGCTCGTTACGCGCGGCGCGTCCCACCGTCTGTATCAGCGAGGTCTCCGTCCTCAGGAATCCCTCCTTGTCGGCATCGAGTATCGCTATGAGCGACACTTCAGGCAGATCGAGTCCTTCTCTCAGCAGGTTGATGCCCACCAGCACGTCGAACTTGCCCATTCTGAGGTCGCGGATTATCTCGAGTCTCTCAAAGTTATCGATCTCGGAGTGCAGGTATCTGACCTTGATGCCCTGCTCCTGCAGGAATTTGGAAAGATCCTCCGCCATGCGCTTGGTCAACGTCGTGACCAGCACTCGCTCGCCTTTTTCAGCTGTCTTGTATATCTCGCCCATCAGGTCGTCTATCTGACCCTTGGTAGGCCTGACTTCTATCTCAGGATCCAGAAGCCCGGTCGGTCTTATCAGCTGCTCTGCCGTGACGCCTCCCGATCTTTCCAGTTCATACGCCGCCGGGGTAGCCGACACGTAGACGGTCTGTCCCGTCAGCTCGTTGAACTCGTCGAATTTGAGCGGCCGGTTGTCGAATGCCGAAGGCAGTCTGAAACCGTACTCCACCAGAGACTCCTTGCGGGCGCGGTCGCCGTTGTACATGGCGCGCAGCTGCGGCAGCATCGCGTGCGACTCGTCGATTATCGTCAGGAAATCTCCGTCCGGGAAGTAGTCGAGCAGCGTGTACGGCCGTTCGCCCGGCTTAAGGAAGTTGATGTGTCTGGAGTAGTTCTCTATGCCCTTGCAGGTGCCTACTTCCATCATCATCTCGATATCATAATTGGTGCGCTGCTCAAGCCTCTCTGCCTCCAGGAGCTTGCCGTTTGAGCGGAACCAGTCGAGCCTCTCGCGGAGCTCTTCCCTTATTGAGGCGACCGCCAGCTGCATGTCCTCGCGGCTTGTGATGTAATGGCTCGCCGGGAATATCGAAATGTGCGAACGCGTGCCCGTGATCTCTCCTGTCAGCGGGTCTATCTCATGGATGCTCTCTATCTCGTCACCGAACAGATCTATCCTGACGGCGCTCTCTCCGCCCGCCGGGTAGATGTCCACAACGTCGCCGCGGGCACGGAAAGAACCTCGTGCGAAATCCATGTCGTTCCTTGTGTACTGGATATCGACGAGCTTCCTGAAAAGCTGCATCCTGTCCATCTCCATGCCCGGTCTGAGGCTGATCAACTGGTTGCGGTATGATGACGGACTGCCCAGTCCGTAAATACAGGACACCGACGCTACGATTATCACATCTCGCCTCTCCAGTTGCGCCGCCGTAGCGGAGTGCCTCAGCTTATCGATCTCGTCGTTGATGTCCGCGTCCTTTTCAATATATAAGTCGGTCGAAGGTACGTAAGCCTCCGGCTGATAGTAATCATAGTAAGAGACGAAGTACTCTACCGCGTTGTCCGGGAAGAACTCCTTGAATTCTCCGTGCAGCTGGGCCGCGAGCGTCTTATTATGCGATATGACAAGAGTAGGCTTCTGAACGGCTTCTATGATCTTGGCCATCGTAAAAGTCTTGCCTGAGCCGGTCACGCCCATCAGTGTCTGCGCCTGCCTGCCCGCAAGTATGCCGTCAGCGATCTTCTTTATGGCCTGCGGCTGATCGCCCATCGGAGAGTATTCACTTTTTACTACGAATTTATTCATCGTGAGAATTATGTTTTGATTTAAAAAAATAATCAACCCCTTTTCAGAGGTTGATTAGAGTATACCATAATTATTATTTCAGAACAAGCGTTCTTGCTATTTATCCGGTGTCGGCGCAAGTATCTTCAGCCTCGCGATGATGGTGTCGAACTGATGCGAGTATATCAGTTCTCTGCTGTATCCGATCACATCGGTGAGTAGTTCTGTGTCAGCCTCTCCGCCGTCCTCAGGGATGGTGATCAGCACAGGAGCAGCGAATCTTATCACCTTATATAGGTCCTCCGCGGTAACCGGCAACTCTCCGCCGTTAACTTCCTGAAGCACGGCATACATCTCTTTTGTTGCCGCCCAGTAATCCGCCGAAGGATCGCCTCCGCTGTTCTCAGCCATGACCCCGTTGGTCAGGTCTCCGATGGCGCCTTCAAGATCTCCCTTTTTAGCCGCGAGCCCCTCAAGAATCGGTGACTTCTCATAATCCTCTCTGAACACAAGATCCATCAGCTTCACGAAAGCGTCCTGATAGGTGTACGTCAGCTCGTGCGCGCCGTCTTCATCAGTCCAGCTGTCCGTCCTCTCTGCAGAAAACACGGCGCGCGTCGGAACCCTTGCGTCAAGATTTTCCGACAGCCTCTCGACTACGTCGTCAGTGACTATCCTGGCCTTCATGTCTGCCGCGGGGCTTCCGAGCGCCGTAAGCGCGTCGGCGAGACCGTCGTCTGTGTCCTTCCTCAGATCGTGCGTCACGCCGTAACGCGTCATTCCCCACATCGGTATATGCGTGACTATGTCATCGCTGCAGATGTAATTGTGTATGTTCTTATAGCTTCCGGCAGCGTCGGCGTCGACCGTCGCGGGCGCCTCAAAGGTATACGCGAATATCTTAGCTCCCTCCGACTTCTCTGCCAGCCTCACGGCAAGGATGTTTGCTATAGCGCCTCCGCGGCTCTGACCCATGATCCAGAACACCGTATCACCGTCTCCTGTAAGCGCCGCTATGTCATCAACAGCCTTGTCCGCGGCCTTCGCGTACGCGTAATGCTCGCCCGAAGTCTCTCCGTCCGGTCCGTTGACTGTGAAGTTCTGCTTCCAGACCTTATTGCGGAGCTCCCATCCGAGGTTCACGCTCTGCAGGACCACCGCCACGATGGTCTTGCCGTCCACAGTCTTGCGGGCCCATGTGTAATTGCAGCTTTCGGGATCGCTGTCAGCAAAGTCGCTGTACCCTATCTCTTCGAAGCCGATGCTTTTCAGGAACGCCGCTCCGCTGTTGTCCTCCTTATCGCTCACGCATGACGCGATGAGCTGCATGGACGCGAGCGCCAGCTCCCTGTTCTCTGAAGACGGATCGTCCGCGAACCAGCCGTCGGAGTAATAATATGTGTCCTTTATCATCGTCGTCCCGGTATCCCCGGACTTTTCCTTATATGTGGACATCCATTCGACGTCGCCGAATATGTGCTCGTAGGACTTGCCGCAGCCTGTCATCATGAACATGCCTGAGACCATAAGCGCTGCCATCATCACCATGGCTATCGCGCTCTGAATCTTTTTCTTATACATATATGTTCCTCTTTTATTCCTCCAGAATGTGCCCTTCGAATGATGAAATTATAACACAAAAGGCCGCGGACGAATCCGCGGCCTGCAGTTTGCACATGTCTTTACTGATACGCGAATCCACCGCCCGCGCTCTGGACCGGCTCGAATATCGACTGCGCCTGCTCGTCAGAAAGATCGATGCCGAAGACTTCCTTATAGTATGCCTTGGCCTCGGCAATGACATCCACATCCTCAAATTTCTCAGGGTATGCTGTCTTTGCCATCCACAGCAGCGTGACCGGGCAGTCAACTCCCGGGGTGTAGCTCCTGTACATGCCAAGCGGCATCTTGTAAACTCTCTGATCCTGCACTGCCTTTACCGCGCTCCAGTCGTAGCCTTCAACGGTGTTGTTGTACAGGTCATCAGGATAGTATGTGTTGAAGTTTGTCATGAATATAAGGTCAGGATTCCACGAGTAGACCTGCTCCATGTTGACCGCGACCGAGTTGTCAGTCGACAGCTCCTGCGCGACATTCTTAGCTCCTATGGCGTCAGCCCACCACTGGCCAAAGAACTGCTGTCCCGAAGTCAGCAGGGTCGCGTCGCTGTACTGGAACAGGAAGAACGCGTTGGCTCTCTCCTCGTCAGGGATGTCCTTGACCCTCTCCTGCACCATGTCGTACATCGCGTTGGACTTCTCCTCTACGATGGCAGCCTTGTCGCTGTCAGGGAACATCTGGCTCAGCAGAGAGATCCAGTTGTTGAGTGTCTCGATGCAGTTGTAATCCCACTTGTTCACGGATATCGCTACTGCGGCAAAACCTGCGTTAGTCAGTTGGTCGCCGAGTTCAGGACTCGATGCGCTGTAGAAAACGACATCCGGCTCGAGCTTTGCGAGCTCTTCCATGTTGACATTCACGTCCTCGATGTAGCCTGTTTCCGCATTCAGGATCTCAGGATAGAGCTGACCAAGCAATCCGTTCTGCGCGGCTGTCATCGATGGTGCCGGCATGCCGACGATCTTGTCAGCGGAGTCGAAGAAGACTGCCAGTACGCTCGGCAGCGGATAGATGTCGCACACCGCGATCCTCTGAATGTCCGCAGGAACCTCTACCTGCTTGTCAGCATGGTCTGTGACGGTAATTGTGTTAGTTGTCTCAGCCGCTTCAGCAGGCTCTTCTCCGTCGCTGTTTCCGGATCCGCAAGCCGCAAGCGGCATGACGGCCATCATAAGCGCCATCATTAAGGCAAAGAGTTTTAACTTGCTGTTCTTCTTACTCAGAATACTCTTCATAATCAGAAACCTCCTTTAAAAAATAATACTGTTATGATTATTACGAACATTGGCGCATGAATGCCTTGATTGTTCGTAAAAATGTTGTGATCATTACGTACAATCGCCACTCTAGGTGCTTTATGTTCATAATTTGCGTGTCAAATAGCCGTGTTTTGGCCGAATCATTACATACATTCGCATGTGAATGACCCGATTGTTCGTAATAAATCAATTATTATTACGAACATTGGCGCATGAATGTTGTGATTGTACCTAATAAATCAGTGTCTATTACGAACGATTTCCCTATTTGGCACTGTTTGTTCGTAATATTGGATGCATCCCGGCTCTATACCTACCCCGATTTATCAAATCCTTCTCAAATCTGCCCGAAACCGGATATTTGATCGGATAGTTGATCGGCTAGTTGATCGGATAGTTGATCGAAGTCTTCTATCAGATTTGGTATATCGTCACGATAGAGCCTGCCGGAGAACGCCTCGCTCGGGAGCGGAATGAACTTTGCGCTTTCAGGAACGATAGGCTTGTACAGCGGGTCGGCGATTACATAGGCCGCGCCTTCAAGTTCCGGTATGATGTCGTCCTCGTCAGGGGTCAGCCGGTCGCATTCTCTGAGGATGCCCTCAGGACATTCAGTGGCGCAGAGGACCTTGGCCGGGATGCCGCACTCCATTTCGATAGAGCTCGCGAGCGACAGCGAGAAGACTCCCTCGCCGATCACGGCAGCGAAACCTTCTTCATATGTGCTCACGTTCCTGCTGTAGTTAGTGCTCACGCTACTGCTGCAGTTAGCGCTCACGCTACTGCTGCAGCTTCCGTCAAGGAATAAGCCGGAGTCCACGCCTATCTCCCTTGCCTCAAACGGAGCTTTTTCCGTAGCGGAGGCATCCATCTCTCTGAACTTGCGCACGTTGATGATGATCTGATCCGCCAGCAGACCCGGCAGTTCGTTTCCGATCGGGACGCCTATTGCGTACGGCATGCCGAATCTTTCATACAGTACTTTGGCCGCGCCGAGTCCCGCTGCCGAGACCACAAGGTTGACGTCCGCTTTTGCCGAGTTCCCTATCTCATCGAGGCTGCTTCCCATCGCCCATTTCGAAACGACTTCAAAGCCCTCGTTCTCGAGCCACTGTACTATGGAATCATCCTGCCCGTTGATCGAGAAATCCAGCGGCGTGAGTCCGAGTATGTTCACCGTGATCCCATTCGGCTTTCTGCAGCAGCTGTCCACGACGGACATTATCTGCCGCGGGGACATTTGCAGCGTACCGTTTCCGGTATCATCCGCATCCGGCTCATCCACGAAGCGCTCTGCGATGCCCGCGAGAGCCATCGAGGCTCCGTGTATATATGTGTTCATGCCCGTAGTCGGGAAGCCGAAGCTCGGTATGCCCGTCCTTTGCTCTATGACCGCGGCTACCGCTTCGAAGTCGAAGCCCGTCATGGTCGGGATCGGCGTGCCGGCTATCGCGATAAAAGCCGGTTTCAGTTTCTCCGCCGCGTCAACGATATCGCTTATGAGCTTTTCATCATCGCCCATTATCGCTTCCATCTCGCTGATGCCGGATATGTAGACCATGCTGTCCATGTCGTACCAGCGCGGCTCGTCATGCGTCGTGTATGTCGAATTGCAGCCCGACGCGTCGTGCATCACGGTCATTCCGCCAAGCTCAAACAGCGCCGAGCATACGCCCATCACGTCCGCCGAATATGTCGATATTATCCTTGCCGTCTGTTTCATTCTTTTTCTCCGGGCTTTTGCTGCCCTTTCATTCGTTTACCTTACGCAGATCTCGCAGCCCAGGCCCTTGACCTGCACCAGTTCACGCATCTCCTTTTTTTCAAGGAATGCCTCGCGCATAAGTCTGCACGTTCTCGTGACTGCCTCATAGCCGGTCATGCCGCCGCCCTCTACTACATTGACGAAATGATCCGTTTCTTCGAAAGCCGCCGCCTTCTGGCCGATGGCGAGCATTCTTACTTTGCGCGCAGTATCATCTTCTGACACGTTCGCGGTCCTGGCGAACCTCATGCCCGGATGGACCGTAGGATAGAGCAAAAGCTCCGGATGGTCTTTGCGCAGGCTGTCGAATGCCGGCCTGTCAGCGCCCGGGATGCCGTCAACGTACACCTTAGTGACATTGATCCCGTGGTCGAGCAGCAGTCTTGCCAGTCCGAGAGGTCTCGGGCAGAATGTATAGTCGATGCTCACCGGAGTATCTCCGATAAGCTTTTTAGTCTCTGCCAGTTCTTTTTCGCATTCCGCTCTGAGCGAGGCGATCTCTTCTTTGCCGCGCGGCTCTATGCCGAGCGCGCCGGCGAGTCCCGCAAAGGTCCCGTCTATCTCATCGTAGTCGAAGCTGAACCTGAGCGCGTAGTGAGTGCCGCCGAGTCTTTCGGCAAGCATGTCACCGCCGGGAGCGGCGTCCGGGTTGTACGACATATAGACACTGCTCTCCGCCATCTCCTGATATTCCGCGTAGTTTTTGCAGGATGTGATCTCGTGCACCTTAAGGCCCGCGCCTTTCAGTACGCGCATAAGGTCGCTGTCCTCATCGGTCGGAAGATCGTTGCCGATTATGGCAACAGCGTTCGGATCCTTTTCGCGCTCGTGCAGCAGCATGTAGAGGCGCGAGCGCATCAGCTGGTCCGGAGTGAGCCCGCTCTTTCGCATGATCGGGTTCATGTAGCAGTCGGTGAAGTCGATGTCCGGGAAGCGGCTCCTGAGTGTCGCGTAGATCATGTCAAGGTCTACGCCCGTGAAGTGATGCACGCAGCTCGTATACACCAGCACTGCCGGCGGCCGCTTCGGGAGCTTGTTGATTATATCCGTGACTCCCTCTATGACAAGGTCCTCCATGTCGCCGTCGAGCAGATTGTTCTCTCTGACCGCGACCGTCGAGAATCTGTCCTGAGCGCCCATCTCAGCAGCCGTAAGAACGACTCCGCGCAGGCAGCCCGCGGCGCACACGAAGATTTCGTGTGCCTCCGGGATGAGCATCCCGGTGTGGACTATGTTCCACGTGCCGCGGGCCGGAGATGAGTACTCCAGCCCCGACCTGAACGGCGCCGGGAAGTTCGCGTCCGCTATTCTCACGTGCGGTATCTCATCCGCGCTCAGCCTTGTATTCTGTTTCTCATTTACTTTCTTCAGCATTTTCTTATTTCCGAATTGCAGATCTCAAGCATCTTCTTAGCAAGCGTTCGGTATTCACCGGCCATCTCACTGTCCGGGAACGCCTCGATGACAGTCATGCCCAGGTCCTCGGCATCGGTGACCGTTTCGCTGCGGCTCAGTTCGCCTATGACTTCCGACTTTATGTCTGAGGCGAGTTCCGCGACCTTCGCGTCCTCGTCCCTGACGTTGCGGCGGTTGAGTATGATGCCGCCCAGGGAGGCGTAACCCCTGTCCTTGAATCCGTCGAGCGCTACCGCGATGTTCGCGGCGGCATGGATGGCCATGTTCTCGCCCGAGGTTATCACGAACACCTTGTCCGCGTAGCCGCCGCGCATAGGCATCGAAAAGCCTCCGCATACAACATCTCCCAAAACGTCGTAAATGACGACGTCAGGCTTGAATGTCTCATAAGCGCCTTTCTCTTTCAGCTTGTCCAGCGCGGCGATGATCCCGCGCCCGGCACATCCGAGTCCCGGAGTCGGTCCGCCCGCCTCCACGCAGATGACTCCGCCGTAGCCCTCGCGCACCATGTCGCTGAGTTCAAAGTCGTTCTTGCGCTCCCTTACCAGCTCGAGCACGGTCCGTATATCGCTTGCGTGGTGGAGACTCTGCGTCGAGTCAGCTTTAGGATCGCAACCTATCTGCATCACCTTGTAGCCCATATCCGCGAGCGCGGCCGACACGTTCGACACCGTGGTCGACTTGCCTATCCCGCCTTTTCCGTAAACCGCTATTTTGATCATTATGATTTCCTTTCCCGCTGCCTGCCGCATGCGCGGCCGGCCTCTTCATTATTCGTAAGTTGTCTTGACGCTTATGTCCGGTATCAGGCTCAGCCTGTGCGACAGAGCCCCGATCTCACCGGCAGGTCCTTCAAGCATGACATTGATTATGTATTTGTCCGAGCTTCTGTGCGGAAGGCCCATCCTTCCGATCAGCAGATGGTTGTATTCCCTGAACGCCCCATTTACCAGGGCCGCGCGCTCGTTGCCGTTCATGATCACGGTCACGGACGCAAGCACTTTCTCATCAGCGTCCGGTCCTCCGGCGCTTTGACCCGCAGCGTCGTCCGCGCCTACGGATCCGTCTTCGCTTATGCCGACAGCAACGACGTTCTTCATTATGTTATGCGGAGTCTCCACCTCACCTATAAGAGCTTCGACTCCGAATGCCCTGCGGATATTGTCCTCGGTCACGACAGATGTGGTCTCTCCGAAGATGCTCCACCCTTCCTTTGACAGCATGAGCGACTTGCCCGCCCGCTGCAGGGCGTGAGCGGGATAGTGCGTGTTGAATACGCAGGCTACTCCCTCCGCCGCAAGAGCCGTCATCGTGTCGAGTACGATGAGCTGGTTCTTGAAATCGAGATTCGATTCCGGTTCATCCAGTACCAGTATCTCCGGTTCGGCTGCCATCGCCCTCGCTATGAGGACCATCTGAAACTCTCCTCCGCTTATGGCATGGCACGGTTTGTCCGCGAGATGCGATATCCCGAGCCTGTCCATGACCCTTTCCGCCGCCTTCATGTCTTCATCGGACGGAGACGAGAAGGCTCCTATGCGGCTGCTTCTTCCGAGAAGCACAGTCTGGAACGCGGTGTAGGAAAGCGCCGCCGATCTTGCCTGAGGAACGTAAGCCATCACACGCCAGAGTCTGGATGCCGGCATGCTGCGTATGTCCTCGCCTTTTAGAAGGCTTCGCCCGCTCTGCCAGTGCAGCATGTCCATCATGCACCTCAGCATGGTGGTCTTGCCTGCTCCGTTAGGCCCAAGCACAGCCAGTATCTCTCCCGGCTCTATTTCTATGTTTATGTCCTTCAGGATCTGCGGTCCGCCCTTGTACGCGAAGCTGCCGTTTTCTATCTTCAGAAGCGGCGTGCTGGACTGTCTTGTCATCTCACTCATACGCGCCAGCCTCCGCTTCTTCTCATCAGGACTATAAAGAACGGCGCGCCTATGATGGCTGTCAGTATGGACACCGGTATCTCCGCAGCGGAGATGCTGCGCGCCATCGTATCTACTATTATCATGAACACGGCTCCGAAACTCACAGATGCCGGTACTATCGAAAGATGGTTGTTCCCGAATAACATGCGGCACATGTGCGGTATAAGGAGGCCGACCCATCCGACCTGTCCGCACATCGAAACGCAGGACGCGGTGACAGCCGTCGCCGCCACCACCGTGACCGCTCTCAGCAGTCTGATGTCGACGCCCGACGCCTTTGCCTCGTCATCGGAAAGAGGCAGCAGGTTCATGCGCCATCTTATCAGGATGAAGAGGATCACACCGGCGATTATGACCGGCGCTCCCAGCGACAGCGTGCGGTAATTGGCCTTGTCGAGACCGCCCATCAGCCAGTATGTAATGGCAGGCAGCTGCGACTCGGCGTCAGCCACGAACTTGATGAAGGATATAAGGGCGGAGAACAGCGAACCTATCATGATGCCCGATAGCACTATGTAGCTGAGTCCGCCTCTGTCCTTGCCCGAACCCGCGAGCCAGGTGAGCGTGACCGCGAAGCCTCCCATGCAGAGTCCGAGGACCTGTATCCCTATGAGATCGAATCCGAGCAGTATGCCGAGCGCCGCTCCGAATGCCGCGCCGCTGGCGACTCCGAGAGTGTCAGGCGTGGCGAGCGGGTTGGCGAATAAGCTCTGGAAAGCGCAGCCCGAGACCGACAGTCCCGCTCCGACAAGTATTGCCAGGAGCACGCGCGGCAGCCTCAGCTGCATGACTGTCTTCTGAACAAGCTCGCTTCCGCTGTACCCGCCCGAGACGGCTCCGCGAAGCACGGCAAAGACCTCGCCCGGGGCTATCGGCATTCTTCCGATGCCCAGCGCGATGACGGCTGCAATGAAAGGCAGCACGATCAATATAACGATCCACGCGGCGCCAAGCCTTCCGTCTCTTCTCTGGCTCATCTGATCTCTTTCTTTTTTCTTTGTATTACGGTGCCCTGCCGTCAAATCAAAACAGCCCCGCTCCGTATGAAGCAAGGCTTGTTCGATCAAAATCACAGTACGGCAAAGTGCACTTTCATAAGACCGCCTTCGCATCTTGCTTCGACCTCAAAACCTTTCGGGATTTCGGCTTCAGGAGGATGTTTCAGACTCTGGCATAGGTCACCTTGGCATTTATACCGTCAAGACGCCCGAGCGCGCCGGTAAGGGAATTGATCCTGTCCATAGGCGCGTCTATGGCTATGCTGATGATGCTTATACCCTTTTCCCTGTACGGGATCCCCATGCGTCCGATTATGAATCCGGAATACTCATGGAGCAGGTCGTTCAGCATTTCCACCTTGTCGGACTCCGTGACGATGATGCTTATCACGGCGACTCTGGTTTCCATCTCTGTCTCCTTATTGAATTGTGGTATCTGTATTGTATCAGCCGCGAAGTCTATTTACAATCAGAATCCGTCCGGCTGATCTCTGTGGCTTTTCACTTTGCCGATGAAGAGGATGACTACAACGGCTCCGGCAGCTGTCACGATGGTCGAAATGAAGGTCAGTGAACTTGCGCCGTACGCGTCGAGTATCCAGCCGCCCACAAAGCTTGCGGCTATCGTGGAAAAAGTCAGCATCATGGTGAAAAGCGCCTGTCCTTTTACTGCTTCTCCCTGACTCATTATTTCGTTTATGTAGTATACCATGGCCGGCATCATCAGGGCGAATCCGATGAACTGAAAGACCTGCGCCGCGTAAAGCATCGCGACCGAGCGCGCGAGCCAGCATACGGCGATCTTGAGCGTGAAGCCGAGCGATGCCACTTTTATGAGCGTGCGGCTCGAAAAGCGCCTGTGTATCTTGTCGTAAAAGATCATCACCGGGATCTCCGCGAGAGCCATCAGCGAAAGTATCCTTCCGACTTGCTCCGTCGTTCCGTTCACGTTTCCGGCGATCTGCGCCATGTAGGTGCTGAGCACCGCGTTGCTGAAGAGCAGTCCCGCAAGCCCCAGGTTGACTATGAAGAAGTATTTGTTTCTCTTTACGAATGCCCTGATATCTATCCTTTCGGCATTCGCTCTTCTGCGTACTGCCGCGCCTGCTTCACCCGTTCCGTCTGCCTTTGCGTCTGCCTGTCTCACGATCCTGTTGAAGCTGAACTTTGTCAGCAGAAGGAGCGCTATCAGAAGCAGACAAGCTGCCTCTATGCAGACAGGCATTGTCATGATCCCTTTCTTCTCTACGAGCGTCCCCACGACAGCCACTATCACTGAATATCCCAGTGATCCGCCGGCCCGTCCAATGCCGAAGCTGACATCTGTGCCGCTCTCACTCAGTCTGAATGCCAGCGTGTTCATTAACGGCTGCAGCAAGGCATGGATCGCAAGCACCAGCATTATCACTAAAGCCAGCATGAACGTCCCGTCTTTGAAGAAAAAATATCCGGCGCCGATGATCATTATGACGAGAGTGGACCATGTCACCATGTCGATCAGCGTTACTCCCTTTGCCTTGTCCATGTGATCGGCGATGAATGGCTGGAATGCCATTGCCACGATATTTGCGGCAGCCAGAGTCATCCCTATGTACAGATTGCTGTAACCTTTCGCGAGCATAAAAACCGAGGCAAAACTGCCTGCGATCGCGTAGATCATCCAGTATGCCCCGAATGCTGCTGCATATTCAGAATTTAGTTTCAGCTTGTTCAAATCCTTATCTTTTAAAACTCGTCCGGTGAGAACTCCAGCAGGCAATCGTATGCTTCCTGCCCGAAGAGATCTATGTAGTCTCTGACCGCCCTGTCGATTATCTTGTCCGACTCGCCCGGAAAAGCCTTGCAGATAGCGTCGGCTACCGTGCAGTAGATGTGCGCCGTGTGGAAGTTGAAGTCGCGCATCGCGCTTGTCCCCAGTTCAGCCTTTTTGTCCTTGACCATCTGAAGTTCTTCCGCGGAAAGCGGCTTGCCCCAGTCGAAGTCGCAGCGCTCCCCGCCCCAGCTCATCGAGGTGCTGATAGGCGTGCAGACAGCTCCGCAGCCGAAGCCGTCATAAACGGCAGCGTCGACGTTGACGCAGTATTCGCGTCCGTATTCAAGGATACCGTATTTCTTCCATGCCTCGCACCACGCGCACTTGGCGATATATGTCTGATATGTCGGCTCTGAGCGCAGCATGCCGAACTCCATCTGGCCGGCGTAGTCAGGTTTCCACTCGCCGTATGCCTGATTGGTCCAGAGGTCGACAGGATCGCCGGCCTTGCGGGCGCGCTCCGCCATCCTGGCTCCGCGCTCCCTGCCGTACTGTATCATGCCGTCCTGAATAGCCGCTCTCCCCGCTTCACCCTTGGCCTCTATGGCCGCGCGGCTCAGAAAGGCGAACATCATCGCCTGGTTTTCTATCTTCAGTTCTGCCATGTTTATCACCTTTTATCCCAGATACTCCAGTATAGCGTGCGCGGCCACATTGCCTTCGCCGACCGCTTTCGCTATCTGATACGGCCTGCCCGTGCAGTCGCCCGCGGCAAAGCATCCTTTATAGTTTGTCTCCTGATTGCGGCTCACCTTTATGTGTGCGCCGTCCGTCTCAAGGCCCGGGAACAGTGTCGACGGCGCGATGGCCGGTCTCAGTATGAAGACTCCGTCAACATCCAGCTTTGTTCCGTCGAAGAGTTCGGCAGAATCGCACTTTAATCCGCCGCTGAGTTTTTTGAGCGGCGATGCCAGCACTTCGGATGATTCCGACGCCTGTTCATAGCCGAAGTTCGTATAGATGTAGACCTTGCCGCAGATCTCTTCGAGGTACTTTATGTCGTGCTCCATGCGCTCATCCGTGCAGTAGACCGCAACTGTTTTTCCCTTGTAGAGAAAGCCGTCGCAGGTCGCGCAGTAGCTGACCCCGCGGCCGAGCATTTCAGCCTCTCCTTCCATGCCCTTCGCGGCGGCAGTGCCGGTCGCGAGCAGGAGCGCGCGGGCCTCGTACATTTCGTTATCCGCGAGCACCATGAACTTATCGCCCAGGTCGGCGATGTTAGTCACACGCGCGTTTTTCGGCTCAAGCTCCATTTCCTTTGCCTGAGCAGCGAATGCCGCGTTAAGGTCCGCGCCGGATACCATCGGTACGCCCGGGTAGTTCGCTATTTTCTCGGATTTGCCTACCTTGTCGGAAAGCTCGGCCGAGCCGAACCATATGATTTCTTTATTATGCAGCTTCAGAGTCAGAGCCGCGGCCAGTCCCGCAGGGCCTGTTCCTACTATCGCAACGTCATAGATCATGTTTCTCCCTTTCACAAAAAGCCGCCGGCACCAGCCGCGGCTCTCCGTCCCTATTTATTCAGCTCTATTTGTCTGCGCAGCCAGCTTATCCAGGCGTCGAATCCCTCGCCCGTCTTTGCTGATACGAAGAATATCTCCGAAAGCGGGTTAAGGTCGTGAACTCTTTCGATGAAAGCGTCATCATCAAACGCGAAGAACTTGCGCGTATCGTTCTTGTTTACCAGGACCGCCTGAGTCACCGTGAACATCAGCGGGTACTTAAGAGGCTTGTCGTCGCCTTCAGGCACCGACAGTATCTCGATATTTATGTTCGCGCCCGTGTCCTGCTCAGCCGTGCAGACCAGGTTGCCTACGTTCTCGAGGAATATCAGGTCGAGATCCTTTGTGTCGAACTCATTGAGGGCAGCCTGAGTCATCGCCGCGTCCATGCAGCACTCACCGCCCGTGTGGATCTGCATCGAGCGTACGCCCGCGGCCGCCATCTTGTCGGCATCCACAGTCGCCTCTATATCCGCCTCCATGACGCCTATGTTGTACTCGCCCTTCAGAGCTTCGATGGTGCGGAGCAGAGTCGTGGTCTTTCCCGCGCCCGGCGATGCCATGACGTTCACCACGACAGTACCGTTGGCCTTGTTCTGCGCCCTTACCTCTGCCGCGATGCGGTCGTTCTCTTCAAAAATCCCAACATTTACATCTATAACTTTTACTTTCTTTTCACTCATTTTTCTTTCCGTCCTGTTTTAATTTGCTGAATCAAGATCCAGGATCTCACGGGCGCGCTCGCCTATCCAGCCGGCCAGCTCGTGGATCCCGATACCTGTCGCTGCAGACACCATGAAGACCGGCGCCTCCGGGCAGCGTTCAGCGACATGCTGTCTGAATGTCTCCGCGTTGAAGTCAAACACCTCCATGGCGTCGATTTTGTTTACCGCTACCACATCGGCCTTGCTGAACATCAGCGGGTACTTGAGAGGCTTGTCGTCGCCCTCAGGCACCGACAGTATCACAAGGTTGATCTGCGCGCCGGTATCGAACTCCGCAGGGCAGACCAGATTTCCGACGTTCTCGAGTATGACTATGTCAAGATCCTTCGAGTCGATCTCAGCCAGAGCCTGACGGCTCATGTCCGCGTCCAGATGGCACATGCCGCCCGTGTGCAGCTGCACCGCCGGGATCCCCGCGTCGAGCATCGTCCTTGTGTCCACATCGCCGTCGATGTCAGCCTCAAGAACTCCTACCTTAAAACTCAGCCTGAGCTCTTCGACCAGCCTCAGGATAGTTGATGTCTTGCCCGAACCCGGCGAGCTCATCACGTTGATGTATACCGTCTTCTCTGCCGCGAGCTCTTCGCGGAGCTTTTCGGCATCCGCGTCGTTATCCGCGAGTATACTTTCTTTTAAATCGATTATTCTTACTTCTTCCATCAGTTACATTGTCCCTTTCCTGTATATGGTCACGGACCGCCTCTGAAAGCAGTGGTTCGTCCGTATTTTATCTTTTTTCCTCATCCGCAGAATTATATGGTATAATTGCCGCGTTGTAAACTACATTATAAAACCAAGCGGCAAATATTGCACGCATTTATGTGCAAGGCCGCGCCAGTAAAGGACTATGAGCAGAAGATACACTGACGCAGAATACAGAAACATAAAGAGACGCGAGCGTGAAGTCATCGGACAGATGCTCGATGAGCTCAAAAAGTCAAAGGACAAGCGCTACCTCTTTAAGGAAAAGCACGTGGTCACCGATCTCAAGGACATGCTGAACTACAGCGCCGATGAGCATCCCGATCTCCCGCTTTTCATGCAGAAATACAAACCTAATCAGCCGTTCAGGGAGATCAGCTTCCGTCAGGCTCGCGAGGACGTCAACGCTTTAGGCACTGCCCTTCTGGACCTCGGTCTTGAGGACAGGCACATCGGACTCATCGGCCGCAACTCGGTCGAATGGGGTGAATCCTACCTCGCGATAGTCGGCGGCGTCGGCGTCGTCGTTCCTCTCGACAGAGAGCTCAACGAGAACGAGCTGAGACAGCTTACCATCAAGGGTGAGGTAGAAGCGGTCATCACCGTCAACAACAAATACTACGAGATATTCAAGAGCATCAAAGCCGGCGGCGACACGATGCTGCGCTACGTCATCAATGCCGATATGGATGAGGACGAGGATGCTGAAGCCGGACTCATCTCGTGGACGAAGCTCCGCGAGAAAGGCCGCCACATGATTTGGGGCGGAGACCGCCGCTACATAGACGCGCAGGTCGTCAACACGGATCTCGCATCGATCATCTTCACATCTGGCACAACAGGCGTATCCAAGGGAGTCATGCTCTCGCACCGCAACCTCATGCTTGACACGATGCTGGTCCAGTCGATGTTTGAAGCTCGCCCGAAAGACATATGTTTCTCGGTACTGCCGATGCATCACTGCTACGAATGCACGGCGACATTCCTCAGCTGCGTTTACAGCGGAGCGACCGTCGCTTTCAGCCGCGGACTCAAATACATCCGCAAAGACATACTCGAGGTCAAGCCGACCATCATGCTGGCTGTGCCTGCCATAATCGAGAATTTCCACAATAAGATCAGGCGTAACGTCGCGGACAAGCTGACAGAGAAGCAAATGAGGGCATTCGAGATCATGGACCGCGAGGCGAGCCGCTTCAAGGTGAAGCTGCCTAAGAAGGTCACAAAGGACATCGAGGCGGTGTTCGGCGGAAGACTCCACACGCTTATCTCGGGCGGAGCTCCGATCGACGGGGCCATACTCGACTCGTTCTGCAACATCGGGTTCAACGCGATACAGGGTTATGGCCTTTCAGAGTGCTCCCCTATCGTCGCTCTCAATCCGGCGAAGCGCAAGTTCATGAAGAATGCTTCGGCCGGTCACCTGATGCCTTTCACCGAGTGCAAGATACTCGACGCGGACAGCAACGGGATCGGTGAGATCTGCTTCCGCGGACCGCAGATCATGATGGGTTACTACAAGGATCCGGAGAACACGAAAGCCGTGATCGATGAAGAGGGCTGGTTCCATACCGGAGACGTCGGCTACCTCGACCGCGATAACTACGTTTTCATCACCGGACGCAAGAAGAACGTCATCATAGCGAGCAACGGCAAGAACGTCTTCCCGGAAGAACTCGAAAGCTACCTGCTGGCGCTGCCTCTGGTGGACGAGTGCATGGTCTGGGGCGGCGAGCTCGATCCGAACTCCCCGTTCAACGGCATCCATGCTACAGTCAGGCTCAACAAGGAAGAGCTTGAAAGGAAACTCGGAGCAGACTACACTCCTGAGCAGGCTGAGGCCCTCATCGACGCAGAGGTCGACAAGATAAACGACAGCATGCCGAGGTTCAAGAGGATCGCGCATGTCATAGTCCGTGAGCGCGAATTCGACAAGACGACCACGCAGAAGATAAGGCGCTTCGTAGAAGACAACAAGCGCGCATAGCACAAACAAAAGAATAAGAAAAGCGGACGGCTTGAGGTGACCCCCAAAAGTTAGACTTTTACTCCAGCGAGAAATCGCTGGAGTTTTTCTATGCAACTAACATCTCTTCGCGGTACTCAACCGGACTTCGGTATCCGAGAGATGCCTTGCTGCGCTTTTGGTTGTAATAACGAATATATTTATCTATCGCATCTTTGAGTTCATCGAAGCTGCTGTATACCTGACCGTAATACATCTCCTGCTTCATGATCCCAAAGAAGTTCTCCATTGGAGAGTTGTCGTAGCAATTGCCTTTGCGAGACATGCTCTGAAAGACTCGATTACTCTTCAGTGTTTGCCGGTAAGCACCCATCTGGTATGCCCATCCACGGTCCGAGTGGAATGTTCGTCTGAACTTGCAATCGTTTGTTGCGTCTATCGCTTCATTCAGAGCTGTCATGATGCTTTGAGCAGAAGGTCTGTCTGAAATGCCATAACTCAGGATCTCCTGATTCCACATATCCATGAAAGGATCAAGATAGAGCTTCTTTATGGATACTCTGCCTTTGTCATCCGGCTCATAGTACTTGAACTCAGTAGTATCTGTGGTGATCTTCTGGTGAGGAACGTTGGTGCTGAATCTTCTGTTAACTCTGTTTGGAGCGATCCTTCCCACGACACCCTTGTATGTGCTGAATCTGCGGCTCTTCCTGGTGTAGGAGGTGACCTGCATGCCATACTTCTGGACTATGCGATGGACACGCTTCTTATTG
>CACYPK010000019.1 GCA_902776285.1 uncultured Eubacteriales bacterium | reverse complement strand
GGAATAATGCTGCTTACGCTGTTTTTCAAGGTTTTTGTGAAGCTAATCGGGATAGAGCTCAACTTCCCCGCACTCAGCATCAATAGCGTTCTTCGACCTTCACTTGCACTTCTTGTTATATACATACTGACCGTTATCGCCATTGTGATCAGACTTTCAAGGATCACTGTGAAAGAAATGATTGAAGACAGCAAGAAGGTCAGAATAGGAAGATCTTCCAGTATAGTTCTTCTCTTGGCCGGATGTGCAGCTGTCTGCTATTCCATCATAGGGGTATTCTTCATCTTTGATCAGACAAATACTAACAGAGTGATCCTCTATTTTGCGGTCATGCTTGTTGGTATATACCTGATGATTTCAAATTCTTATGTATTGCTGATCTGGCTAAAGAAACATAGACCTAACATGTTCTACAAGAATCTGCCGGTCATTGGCAGTATCAGGCAGAACTTCAGTATGAACAAAAGAATCATATTCTTTTCGATCTGCCTGATCAGTTTCGTGGTGTTTTTCCAGACATTTTCAGTTTACTGTTCAAAACTGATGTTGAGAAATGCAGTCAATGATAATCCTTTTCATATTGCATATATAGAATATGAAGACGGAGAGTATCCTTCTGAGAAAGACTTAATTGCTTATGCTGAGAAAGCCGGTGCAGTTATTGATAAAAATGCTGCAATTCCAACTATACTGGACGGCTGTTTTATTATCTCTCAGAATGTTGCAAACGGTAATCTTGGAACAGACTGTAATATTGAGGACGGAGAATGTGTCGTATATACACAATATGATCTTCATGACGGATATCCGCATGATGAGTTCTCAAGGGATATATTTACGTTCAATGGGTCGCATGAACTCAGTGTCAAGGAAGTGAATTATTCCAGTCTGATCAATAACGGGCTCACTCCTCAGAATATAATAATAGTCAGTGAGGATGAGTTTGATGGGATCATACAGCGTGATGATTTAGTTCGCGCTGCTGTGATCCGTGTTATAAACTGTGAAACGGTCAGCCAATCAGAAGATTTATATCATGAAATGGCTAAGGACTATGATATGGGGTTAAATGGCTTGTTTGTATCGACACAATTCATGGACATGAAAACAGCTGATCAATCGGGCAAGTTTCTTATCTTGATCTCTACCGTGATGAATATGCTGCTGTTATTCCTCAACGTTGTAATGGTATTCTTCAAAGTCCAGTCGAACAGAGAACGTAATGAAAGGGAATATGCATTGCTATGGAAACTAGGGATAAATGATGCGGAAATAGAGAAAACGCGAAAAACAGAGACGGTGATTGTATTCATAATACCTTCGTTTGTTGCAGTGTGTATTGGTGCCATAATGACAATAGGATTGATTAAGATTTCATTTTAGAATAGGTGCCGCGTATGGCATAATTGTTGTTGACAGTATTATTCAGGAGGATACTCATGAATAGGAATATATTAAGAGCGGTAATCATTTTTATAGCGTTCTCATTGGCGGCAGTATTGACTGCATGCAAGACTGAAGATATCACTAAGCGAGCCGAAAATGAAGAAAAGGTTCTCCAGGCGATGATCGAATACCCGGGCGATGGCCTTTACGACCCGGTTGTTACAGTAATCGGAATTGGTGTAGATGAACCTTCCGAAGAGGAACTTGCTGCGGCAGAGCAAAGGGCTGCTGAAGAAAAGCAGCTCTGGCAGGATAAAGTCGGGGATTGCTTTGCGGATGGTATGTTCGACACGTTCTATGATAAGTGGTACAGAACCGAAGTGCTGGGGATCGCGATGAACTATGGCCTTACTACAACAATCAGCCAATTCGGTATCCAAGACGATGCGGATCAATCGGCAGATAATATAGAGCACGCTTTAGTTACAGTTATAGCAACTGATGAAAAAGGTGACACCAAGTCTTTTGATATGGACTGGATGGTCATATTTGATAATGATGATCCGGATCTTATCCAAAAGATAGAGCTCAAAGATGATGGCGGATTTTACGAGGCGTATAACGATAACTTCGATATCGGGGCGGGCTTGACAGCTACTGAAGATGAATCAACTGGTACCCGAACCATAGAAACCGATTATTTCTCGTTGACGCTCAGTAATTCAGACACATGGGGATACGAACTGGATGAATATGACAGGATAACAATATATAGCACGAGAGCCCGTAATGGCGAATATGGCGGACGCGTGATGTCCGTTGAGGTGTGGAATGATCCGGAAGAAGAACCATATGACGGAATGATTCCATATAAGAAAATTGGAATCAAAGATGGTCATTTGATATTTGTGACTTATGCTTCAGATATTCAGTACGATATTAATGACGAAGCCGCTGCTGATGAATATATGGCGATTCGTAATGAAGCAGAGACGGTCCAGGAGGGAGGCAAGTCAGGACCCCTGATATTGAAGTAAATGAAGAAACTGATATGGGCAATAATGCAAATAGGTCTTGGATGTTGTGGTTTATATACGGTAGTTAACTGTTTAACTACCAGTGGCGATAATCTTGTATTAGGAATAATTATCTCGGTATGGATCATACCGGGAGTGAGGACAATGCGAGAGTACTTGCAAGAACGAAAAACGGGAGGTTCGTAGATGAGATGTCCGTACTGTGATAGCGAAATGGAATTAGGCTTAGTTCAAAGCCCTCATGAGATAGCATGGTTGAAAGGTGATACAAAACACGCCTTCGCTATAGCAGCCGCACATAAAGATGCGATTGTATTATCTCAGCTTAATATTAAAAACTTAATTACGGGATGTGCTGTAAGGGCGTTTTTATGCAGGTCATGCAAAAAGGTGATAATTGATTATTCAGACGAATCATGATAGGAGAAGTATTATGTATAATAAGATTCCAAGCTTAATATACATCCTTTACCCGACAATTATAGGCTTTACAGGTCGTTTCCTTGCAAAACTGCAAAACTTGTTTTTGAAACTCGAAATAGGAACTATACAGTTCTATGTTCTGAAATATATTTGCCCAGCAGTTTTAGCTTGCGTGTTGTTATGCCTTATACTAGTGATTCAGTGGAAACTACGCGATTATAAGTACTATAAATGGGTTGTATCTTTTTTTTATATTCTTGGTGTTGCCATTGCAAGTATTGTATGTTGCAAATCTGAATCATTTTTCATGGTTGTAGTTTTGTATGGTAGCCCTATTGGTGAATTGATAATACTTATGGCTTTATTTATATTTGCCGCAAATATAATTATCGACTATTCAGGAAAAAAGCAATATGAAAAACAGATATAGCAAACTGACTTTAATTGTTTCATGCTTAATGGCACTGTTTCCAGTGAATGTTTTTGCCGATTCATCATGGGTGTGGATATCAGAGAAGAGACCCTTTGATATCTTGCCATGGGTCGCATTAGGAACGATACTGATAGAATGGCTGAGCATTTGGCTTAAACCTAAAACCGGGAATGCATTCAAAGTATTAGGGATAGTTATAGTAGCAAATGCAGCATCATTCCTTCTTCCGTATGCATTTCTGAAGGCGGATCTTTCCTGGTATGGGACGTTCGAAGACATTCTTGACTCCGGTCCGCATTATATTGTAAGCGGAGTTTTTTTGCTGCTTACATTGCTTATTGAAATGCCGATAGTTTACAACGTGCTCAAAAGCAATGTGCAGAATAAGAAAAAGCTGCAGCTGACGATAATAATATCGAACGTGGTAACAACTGCAGGTGTTGCTATCATCGAAAGATTAATAACGGAAGGCCATTGGTGACCAACAGTGCCATCATAGGATGGCTCGTATATAACAGAACCAATCCGAAAAACAGATATAAAAAACAAGCAAACCGAAATGAAAGAAAATATAAAAAAGATCGTTATTAAAATCATAATAGCTGTGATAATTCCAGCATGTGCTGTATATGTTTTCTACCAGATCGACAGAATGCAGCTTGGCGGTATGTATTACTGTGCTGAAGATAACAGTGGTATTTATATTCAAGATCTCAATGAACAATCAAAGGAAGGCTATTATATGGTGGTTCTAGGCTCGGAAGAGGATGATGATTTTGCCGATACAGGAGACTTTGAACTTGCAGATGTGATCGGCTCTCACGAGACAGCGTATGATATGGCATCGGACAATAAAGACAATAGCAATGCCTTATACGCGACAGGAATGATCCATAATTCGTGCAAACATACTCTGTATGTTACATTCATCCTTGAAGACGGGACTGAGATAACGAAATCTTTCCGGAAACAGAATTGAATGCGAGGATTGGTGCTGATGGAATGGCTTCTTAAAGTATTGGATACTATCGGAATTATTGGCTTGTTATTCATTCTTCTTTCGGCTGCTGCAATAATAAGAATTGTTGTTAAGGCGGCCCGGGGAGAACGAATTGATGTGCCGCCAGTTGGCATGATGAATGATTTTCCGAGCAGTGTAACGGGGATCAATAAGCATAATGATATGTCTGAACGTAATCAGGAGAGATCATACAATAAGACGAAATAAAGAAGGAAAAACTAACATATTATGAAAAATAAATACAGCAAACTGTCTCTAATAATTTCATGCTTAGTGGCTGTATATATCTATAGTGTATTCACAGAGCCATCTAGTTCTCTCACATTGCTAGTGGGGTCTGTTGTTTTGTCCATCATTGGATTTATATGTGCTATTAATGGTTTCATAAAAGAGCGAACCGGCTTAGGAACGATACCTATCATTTTAAGCAGTGTCACAATGGCAATTATGCTAGCACTATTTCTTATTATGTTTGCTATGGGCGCAGGCCCATAATGAAAAGATAGGAGCGTATATGTTGTCTCATTGCAACTGGGGATGTTTCCCTGGTTTTTTCATATTCATAATTCTGTAACAAACCGTTATTTCAATCGTCTAACAAAATAGAAAGGAGGAAGCGATATGGCAGCTAAACCCGGAAGAATAACCGAAGAGATTATCAATGCAGAATATCAGGCTGTCTATCACTACATCCTTTCTCTCTGCAGAGACGAAAAAGAAGCCGAAGACATTACTCAGGATACTTTTGTAAAAGCCATATCGGCAGAGAACTTCCGGGGAGAGAGCAGCTACTATTCCTGGCTGTGCTCTATAGGCAGAAATATATGGATCGATAAATGCCGGCGTTCCGGCAAGATCCAGTTTGAAACGTTGCCGGAAGAGCCTCCCCAGATGTCAGGCGGTTCACCACCGCTTGAAGAAGTACTGGCCGATGGTGAATTGCTTCGCCAGGTACACAGGATAATCCATGAGATGGATGAACCGTACAAAGAAGTTTTCACACTCAAGGTGTTCGGGGACCTGTCTTTCAAAGACATAAGCTCCCTGTTCGGAAAGACGGAGAGCTGGACACGTGTCACATACCACAGGGCACGGAAGAAAATAATAGAGATGTTACGGAAGGAGAACTGGCTATGATTGATAAAAGAAAAGACCTGCCGTGCGCGGTAGTGAGGGATCTGCTGCCTTTGTACCATGATGGTGTAGTTAGCAGCGATACCAGGGATTTGATAGAGGCGCACCTTGAAGGTTGTGAGAACTGCAGAAATGAACTGAACAGCATCCGCAGTGACGAGACAATTGAAGGGAACCTCATTGAGCAGGATAAGGATGCATCTTTCAAAGAATTTCGCGATGGCGTCAGTGCGCTAAGAAGAAATGGAACGATACGAGGCGTCCTGATAGCTTTGTTGGTAGTAGTAGTGTTCTTTGGAGGACTCCAGTTTCTAAACACTGCGGATATCATAAAAGTGGATCCAGCTGATTTAAAAATAGATGATGTCTGCAGGTATGACCTGGGAACAGATGGAGGAGAAGGACTGTTCTTTACATACCAAATGAACTGGGATGGCGGATTCAGTATTACATTTGAAGACACAGATGATCCAAAAGAGATAAATATTGCCATAAAAAGAACTGCTCTTGGAGGAAAAATGGAATCGGATTCGAGGAATCCGCGCAGTTACTGGATATTAGACGGCTTTTATAAGGAAAGTGCTGATCTTAGTCAAGCGGAAACTGTGAAAGTAAATGGTCAGACTGTCTGGACCAAGGATCAGGGAATCAATAATGATCCGCCTGAATACATAGGTGAACTTGTGCGATATGAACAACAGTATGGTGTTGATGATTATGTACGGCCAGAAGAGAAAATCATATCCGCAAGAATAGAGGCAGATGCTATTTCAGTTACATATGAAGATCTCCATGGAATCAAGTGGGACAAAGACGGAAATGTGATCGCCAGATTTACTGTAGATGAGAATGAAAACATTATTACAATGGAGAGCGTATCGGTCGATGAATAGCAAATAATAAACATGCTTATAATAACTATGATATAAAGAACACTATACTCTGTAAAAAGATTTGCATGCTGGTGTTTATCAACGAGCTGATGGCACCAGCTTTTATTATGCCCGTAATCACTAAAGAGCGGAGTATAAATTTTTCATACTGTATAAGTTTTCCCATGTTAGTGAAAAGCAGAAACAGGCTTGGATTGTTTAAAATCATATTATTATTAATCAAAATGATTATAGTTGTATTTGAGTTTTCATTTATCATTTGAGTTCTTGCATATAAATTTTAGTTTTCTTGCAAAAACTAAAAATGCGTGGTAATATCTAAAATAACAAAGGAGGAAAACTCAAATGACAGGTGAGGAACTGAAAGATCTTCTTAAAATTATACAAAGAACAAAATGTGAAACTCAGGCTTTGGAGCTAAAAAGTGCAAGTGTTGATTGCCCCAAAAAACTATTTGATACATTATCCAGCTTCTCCAATCAGGATGATGGCGGCATTATTGTTTTTGGTATAAATGAAGAGTCAGGCTATAAAGAATGCGGAGTATATGATCCGCATGATCTTCAAAAGAAAGTGAATGAACAGTGCCTTCAGATGGAACCTATAGTAAGGCCATTGCTGACTGTTGTTGAAAAAGATGAAAAATTCTTTGTTTCAGCAGAAATACCGGGAATCGATATAATAGAGAGGCCTTGTTTTTATCGCGGAAAGGGACGCCTAAAAGGCTCCTATACACGTATTGGCGATAGCGATGAACCAATGACGGAGTATGAGGTATATAGCTATGAGGCTTTTAGAAGAAAATACCAAGATGATATAAGACCGGTACATAGAGCAACCTTACGTTCGTTGGATCAGCAAAAGCTGGGAGAGTATATAGATAAGCTTAAAGCCGGAAAACCTCATTTATCAGCGATAGATGAAGAAACTATATATGAGCTGATGAGCATCAAACGCAATGATGAGATTACACTCATGGCTGTAATGCTCTTCAGCCCATACCCTCAGGCATATTTCCCTCAATTGTGCATAACCGCAGTTGTTGTTCCGGGAACAGAGCTTGGCGTTGAAGGATCTGCCGGAGAGCGGTTTTTGGATAACCAAAGAATAGAGGGCTCTATCCCTGAAATGCTGGATGCTGCAATCGCTTTCGTACGAAGAAATATGAGAACGAAAACAATAGTGAATCCGGAAACTGGAAAGAGAGAGGACAGAACGGACTATCCGATAACTGCTGTAAGGGAAGCTGTATTGAATTCTTTGGTACATCGTGATTATAGCATTCATACCGAGGGCATGCCAATCCAGATAGTTATGTTCGATGACAGGATAGAAATACGTAATCCGGGTGGGATATACGGAAGAATAAAGGTCGATCAACTTGGCAAAGTCCAGCCAGATACAAGGAATCCCGTACTTGCAACAGCATTGGAGGTTTTAGGTGTAACTGAAAACCGTTACTCCGGAATTCCTACGATTAGGAAAGAACTCAAGAAAAATGGTTTACCTGAGCCATTGTTCGAGGATCAGCGAGGACAGTTTTCTGTAACATTCTTTAATACCAATGATAACCATCCGGCTAAAGCTGAGCTTGATGACAAGGCAAGCGGCTTGGTTGAATTCTGCAGAACTCCACGAACTAGACAGGAGATAGCAGATTATCTTGGTCTGAGCTCAATATCATATGCTATTAAGGACTATATCATGCCTTTGGTAGATAAGGGAATGATAAAACTCACTATACCTGATAAACCAAGAAGCCCTAAGCAGTTATATTTTAGTGAATAAGGTATATAACAAGGTTCATTATAAGGAGAAGAAGACCTATGAAGATCCTAGTAATTCACTTAAGTGACATGCATTTTGTAGACTATGGAAACTTTAGGAATCAGTAGCATCAAATGTGAATGTCACCTTGACCTTGCCGTTAGACATGAATGTCTTGAATTCCTGCTCAGCTGTGATCTGATTGCCGTTTATGTCAAGGACCGGTTCCTTTGTAGCCTTGTCCATCAGGACACCCTTAGCTGTGTAAGTCTCACCCTTCTTAAGATTCTTATACTCGATAACGTCAACGAGTGTGATCTCCTTCTGCGGGCGGATGTCCTTGTTCTTGCCACCCACTGATGCAGTCGTTCCAATCTCAGGAACATCATCAGTGATGGTCTCAAGATCAACGAATCCGTTCTGGGATTTCTGATCTACCGTGAAGAAGAACTTCTGAAGGATATATCCTTCATTATGCTCGCATGGCATCTCCTCAAGGATATATGAATCGTATGGGAGTGCTCCGAATTTGCTGTTCATCTCAGCCTTGTCTCCGAACTCACCTGTACCGAACCATACTCCATGGAGGATGTCTCCGGACCTCTTCTTCAGATCTGCAGTTTTGATCTCCTTTGCCTCAAGCAGATCGTCGAATGGATTCTGCTTTCTAGCAGTATCTGCTTCCTCGTCCTCATCGATGTCACCTGCGGATCTTCTATCCTTTGTGGAGAAGAAGCCGTTTTCATCAGTCACGACTACGTGAGTCTCGCCATTAGTCACGCTGATGATCTTGAACGGAACATACGAGAATCTCTCGGAAGTTGAGTCAGCGATCTTAGTTCCCTGTACATCTGATCTGTACACATAGTCATCGAATGTGAGAGCCATTTCATTCTGGTTATCGTCGAAGGACACCATTACTCCGTCTTCTCTGACCGTAAACATGTGCTCCGTCTTATCCGTGCGCTGATAGGATTCATTCGTCTTGGATTCGCGGATGGTATATGTGCCGTATGGAAGATCGTCCGGAAGAGTCTCGGCTGTGTACGCCTTCTTCTCTTCGTTCCAGTGGACAGTGATCTTGCCCACGTCCTTACCTGTCGGGACTCTCTTGATAGCTTCACTCTCAAAAATGCCCTTCTTCGTTTCGAGCTTCTTCCAGTCCACCTTGTCGGTCTTGTTGTCGAGATCCTTCCTGACAACTACATCCCTGCCGGACACGTTCTTTATAGTCATGACGATACCGTCGAGATGTGCACCGCCGAGAGCCTCGGACTTGACGAGTTCCTTGTCTCTCTTGATGATCTGGACTCCGCCTCGGATGACTGCCTCTCTTACTTTGTCTTCAGTCAGGTCGATGATGACTCCGTCCTCCCTGATCCTGAAAGATCTGGACCACTCGGTATTGAGAAGGTAGCCCTTCGAAGGCTTTGTCTCCTTAACGAGATATGATCCATAAGGCAGGTCGTGATCACCGGAAGTCGCGATACCGTCTGCATTCGTTGTGATCACAAGTGCTGCATCGCCCTTGCCGATTTCCTTGCCTTTTACCATTACCGTCTCAGCAGACTGGTTGTAGATGGTGAATTCGGCTCCCTTGAGCGTTGCATCGCCCTGGGCATAAGCCTCATCAAGATCATTGTCTATCTTTGCGAGCTTGACTCCGCCGCGGATGATGGTGTCATCGCCTTTGATCTTCTCGTTATAGGTCTTGACGTGGATATTGTCCGTTCCGTCTTCTGTGATCGTGACCTCAAGGATCTCATCATTGACAAGATAGCCCTCAGGTGCTTTGACCTCCTGGATCAGATATGTGCCGAGAGGATAACAGACCTTGCCGTCCTTGTCCTTATACATGGCATCATTGGTGAAACCTTCTGCGAAGGTCGGATTCTGACCGTTTATCCTGCCATGCTCATCAGTTACGAAGTGCCATGTTCTGAGAGCTCCGTCAGCTGCCTTTGCTCCTCTCAGCATGACTTCCTGTGACTTCAATCTGTCATAGTAGCTGAACTTATATACAGCACCCTTCAGAGTGGCATCTCCCTCACCATGATCATGCGGATATCCTACAGGATTCTTAGTGAGAAGCAGTTCCACCAGATCAGTGATCGGTTCATCCTTGGCTGTAAAGGTCGTTGTTTCCTCAGATACGATCTTCACAGTGTATGTCTCGGGATCCTTAGCATACCCCGGAGGAGCATATGTCTCCTTGACCGTATATGTGCCTTCCATCAGATCGATGGTGTTGCTCTCTCCATTGGCATTCAGTGTCAGGGTACCGGCTGCAGTGCCGTTCTTGTCGTAAGCAGTGTACTGAGCTCCTTCAAGTGAATAGCAGCTGTTCCCATCAGTAATGGATGTGCGGTTTGAGACCTTCTTCATGTTGAGGTGTCCGGGAGCCTCCAGATATCCGACTACCATGTCCTGTACTCCATCCATATAGCAGATGAAGATCTTGAAGCTTTCAGGAACTGCTTCGTCGAAGTCTGCGTTTGTGTCGTAGAGTGCATTGGCAAGTGCCTTTGCCCTTGTCCATACCTCGCCACAATCAGAAGCTTGAGTTCCTCCCCAGGTCGCCATATCGTTAGGTCTTCCAGCATATACATAGGCAAGAGCCAGATGAGCTACACCGTAGTCCTTTGCCTCATCACCGTAGTAGAACTGTTTGATACCTTCGATGTTCTTCTTGAAGCCCGGATACGACGGGGAGTAGTACACGATGTTTCTGAGTGCGTTCCACTTACCTGTGTCGGTTGCATCCGTGACGACTTTATCTACCTGCACCGTCCTGGTCTGATCTCCTGACCACACAGGAGAGTTTTTATTCGGCTGCACGCAGATGGAAAAGCGGCTTCCGAGATCGTCTCCGAGGTCGCATTTGGCTGCATTACTGTAGCCTCCGCTGCCCGGTCCGTAGTGCAGTTCCTTGTACCAGTGGACCGTGTATTTGCTGCCCACTTTGCCGTTGAATGCTGACACCTCCTGTGTCACCAGCGGCATCGCTGATCCGAGCACCATGACCAGGGCAAGTGTCATGGTCAGCAGGCGCTTGAATGCGCCGATAATCTTGTTGTCTGTCATTGCATCTTTCTCCTTTCGCTGAGTTAGATCATCATGAATGCGAGGATGATCACAGGCAGGCTGATGAGGATCATGACTCCTGTCAGGATCCAGGAAAGCCTGTTGGTGGCCCTCTCACTGAGATACAGCTGCATCCCTGCTTCATCCGTGCAGATGATCACATCGTCATTTGGTTTGTTGCTTTTGTCTTTCGTCATATAGGTTCCTTTCCCGCAATTCCGGGCATGAAAAAAGGCGTTCAGGTCATTTCTGACTTGAACGCCATATGTCACGATATTGCGATTGTTATAATATTATTATTTCTCTTCTTCGGGTTGTAACAGGTAGTTATAGAGGAGGGGTTACAGGGGAGGAGATGTGTGGATGAACGCTCACTGCATCTTACCTTGCATCATCCCTCGTTCTCTGGCGCTCTCTGAATCTTGCATAGTGCTCCATGGCTGCCGCAACATAATCCTCCCTCTTGGACATTGGAAGGTCAGGCGGGAATAGCCTGTTAAAGCGCTCGCCCCTTAAGATGATTCTCTCCCTCTGATTTGGCTTCTGCTCCATCATGATTGCTTCGACCGCTTCTGGTGTCAGCTTATGATCTTCTGCTAGTCTCCTTAGGCGGATAGCTTGTGCATATGACGGCGTGCAGCCCTCAAGTTCCATGCTTTCCCAGATCATTCCCTGTTGTAGTTTAGGGATATATGAGAGCTCGACTGCCGGTCTCATGGCTATTTGTCCTTCATCGACCATATCCAGGATCTCCGGCAAGAGCTCCGTGAGGCGAATATATCTGAATATCTGGGATTTACTATCACCTACTTCAGATGCCAATTCATGCGATGCTCTTCCTGTCCCCAACTTGTTCCCCAGTGGGGAACAAGTTAAATCTGATCGCTTACCCTGTCTGTTCATCGCATCCAGCCTCATCTTGTAGGCGAATGCCTTCTCCGACGGAAGTATCGACGATCTCTGGAAATTGGACTCTACCATGAAAATCGTGGCCTCATCCTTATTCATATCCACGACTTCACATCTGAGCGCTGGGACACCTGCAAGCTGACATGCCCTGAGCCTTCTGTGTCCAGAGAGCAGCTCGTACCTGCCGTCATTCTTTTTCCGGATTGTGGCGGGAGTGAGCACTCCATTCGTTCTGATTGACTCAACGAGATTCATCATATCCTCGTCATCTCTGACCTTAAAGGGATGATCCGGGAAAGGATCGATCTCATCGAGCGGTATTTCATATATCCGTTTCAGCTTAGCATCGTCTCTTTCCTCCTGTGATGAAAACAGGTCATCGAGCGATGGAAGCTTCATTTCTATGTCTCTCGCGTTCGCCATGCTTCATCACCTCCCTTGTCAGCTGCTCATATGCCCTGGCCGGCTTTGAGTCCTTGTCATATTCGAAGATGCTCATTCCTGCCTTTGATGCTTCAGCCGCCTTCACAGCGACCGGAATCTGTGTGTCGAAGATCCTGATCTGCATCCCGTATTGAGTCCTGATTTTGTCAATGACTTCCTTAGCCAGATTGGTCCTGCTGTCTACAAGTGTCATGACTATACCACCGATCTGCAGTTTGTCATTTGTGTGGTTCCTGACCATGTCTATGCTACGCATCAGCTGCGTCATGCCTTTTGCCGGCAGATACTGTGCCTGTACAGGGATGATAACCTCGTCCGCCGCAGTGAGCGCATTAATCGTGATCATGCCAAGCGACGGCATGCAGTCGATCAGGATATAGTCATAATCATTCTGCACGTCCTTCAGAAGGTTTGACAGTACCTTTTCCCTGCTCATGGCGTTCACGAGCTGTGTCTCCATTGACGACAGGTCTAGATTGGAAGGAATCAGGTCAACTCCTTCAGAATGATGGAGTATCGCGTCTTTCACGATTGGTTTGTAGTTCTGTGTAACCAGATACATCAGTCTTCCGAGTGAATTCTCCAGCGCGTCAGCGTCCCATCCTAATGCCGAGGTCAGGTCATTTTGAGGGTCCCCATCGACAAGCAAAACTTTCTTTCCCTGCCTGACTAATCCAATTCCTAGGTTTAGAGTAGTCGTGGTTTTGCCGACACCTCCTTTCTGATTGCATATAGCTATTGTTTTCGCCATTCAAACACCTCCTTAGCTGAATCTCTCAGCAAGTTCCACATTGTGCTCATCAACCCAGCATTCTACAGCGAACCAATCAATATCTTCCTCCTGCATGAACGAATCTATGAAATACTCATGAATATCTGAATCGATACCGGCACAGATATCAAGTATCTCAAGATCCTCGGCCTCCGCCGTCATCCCGTGTGAGAAAAAGCTCATCTGCAGCATCCTGACCGCTTCCACAGGATCAGCTTCCTGAATGCCTCCGACCATCTGCATGATGTCTGAGAATCTTCTGCCGTTGACCATATCAGCGAAGCGCTCTGCTGTCTTATGTGCCATGAATGACGCAACCTCAATAGCAACTTCGTCCATCTTGCCTCCTTCCATATTGCGGATGATAGATTCGCCTACTTCGGCATCCCCATCATCAATGCAGATTGCCTTTAGCATGATTGCCAGATCCCTTTGGTTGTCCTTGCTGAGTTTTCTGTTTCTGAATCTTCTTATCATAATAGTGTCCTTTCTCCGTTTATCCGGCTGCAATTAAACAGGCTCTACACCGTAGCGTGCAGAGCCATGTAAATACAGCCGGAGCTGAAAGGACTAACCTCAATCAACGAATCTGATCAGAAGGTCATCTACAGCATCAGTGTATCTGCCTTCTGCTATAAGCTGATTTTTGAGTTCTATAAGTGCCATTACTATGATCCTCATCTCATCATAAGTGAACTTCATTTTTGGTTTAAACATGATGCCTTACCTCCTTCTGAATATATTTAAGGATCTGTCTACAGATTTTGCAAACGTGCAATTCTGTCATGATTTAATGAATCCCAGTATAGCTCCTGATTCCTTAGAATTCTTTCCTTCTTGGCGAAGAATTCTATGAGAGCATGAACCTCAATAACTTCCTTTCTGCCGAAATTACATGTTGGGACCCGCCTGTCGAAGAATAGGAGACTTACCTCCTCCTCGGTCCAGCCGCTTCTTTCCTGTAATTGTTCCTTGTTGAAAAACACGACCTCGGGAGAGCAATACATGCTTCCTGCATCAAGCCAGTCTAGCTTAAGCTTATCAACGATCTTACGCGGTCTGGCATATGATGAGTCTGTATAATACCTGTATACGTCTACATACCAGTAATCAGCCATTCTGATCACCTCCAGTAAGTATCCCGTGCCTTTTCACGCCTTATGGAGAAATATTGCATCAGTGCATGGTTTTCAACCAACTTCCGCTTCCCGTAATCTATAGCCGGGAATTTAGGATCATTGAATAGTTTCTGGACTGTTGTCTCGCTCCATCCGCTCATTAATCTGATATCTTCGATGGAATACAGTATGCCTTCGGATGATACATATATTTTCCCCAGGCTCGACATTTCATCCCAGCTACGCTCCCAGCCATTGCAGCCTCCTGTGTGTTCAGATAGTTTTCTTGAGTCTATTAAACTAATAGGATGAGCTCAACTATGCCAATGCCTCTAGCAAATGTGCAATCCGGGCAAAGAAAAAAGGCATAATCTGCTGTATTTCGCAAATTATGCCTGGCTTTTCACTTAAGTGGGGTAGTCATAAGTCTTCATAAGTTGTTATCTCAACTTGATGAAGATCCCTAACCCTTTCATAAGTCTCTATATCTTGTTATCGCAATGGGGTATAAATGGGGTAGTAACCGCCGAAATGGGGTAGTAAATCGGCTCCCGATCATGTCTTCTCAGATCGTTTTCTGATGCTTCGGATGGTCTCTTATTAGCCCCTCTCCCATCGCTATTTTAGTACAGCTTCGCGCCTGCCGGGATCCTGTCGTCTACGAGCAGGAGGTTGAGCATTTCCTCTCCGTCATACTCGTTTACTGCGCTGATCAGCATGCCGTTTGAGTACTCTCCCATCATCTTTCTCGGCGGGAGGTTTGTGATCGCAATCGCAGTCTTTCCAACGAGTTCAGCCGGATCGTAGTACATCTTGATTCCGCTCAGGATGACTCTGTCTTCACCCGATCCGTCGTTAAGAACGAACTTCAGAAGCTTGTCTGACTTCTTCACTTCCTCGCAGGATTTGATCTTTACGACCCTGAAATCCGACTTGCTGAAGGTGTCGAAATCGACCTCTTCTTCGAAGAGCGGCTCTACTTTTACCTTGCTGAAATCGATCTCTACGCGCTCCCTTTTGGCACCTGCACCTTTACCTTCCGGCTTCATTGTCGGGAAGAGCTGGACGTCTCTGATCGTAGCGCTGTCGGTCAGCAACATCACGAGCCTGTCGACTCCGATGCCGATGCCGCCCGTCGGCGGCATGCCGACTTCCAGAGCGTTGACGAAGTCGGTATCCATAGGATGGGCCTCGTCGTCGATACCCAGGTCGAGCTGTCTCTGCTGCTCGGCGAATCTCTCGTACTGATCGATCGGGTCGTTCAGCTCGCTGAACGCGTTGGACATCTCCCAGCCGTTGATATATGACTCGAATCTTCTAGTGATGCGAGGGTCCTTAGGGTCCTTCTTGGCCAGCGGCGAGACTTCTACCGGATGTCCGCAGACGAAGCACGGTCCGTCCAGGAATCCCGGGATGTCCTCGCAGTAGTCCTCAAACATCTCGGCAATGATCTTGCCTCTTGTCCACTCGGATTCATCCTCGAATGTCATGCCGTACTTCTTCGCGGCTTCGATAGCCTCTTCATCGCTGTCGATCTTGTCGAATGGGATGCCTGTAGTTTTGATGACGGCCTCTGTCATGTCGATCTTGTTCCATGGCGGTGTCACGTCGAATTCCTTGTCGCCGTACTTTATGATAGGCGTGCCGTTGACCGCCATGGCGCACTTGTATGTCACCTGTTCCATGAGGTCCATCATGGTCTCAAGGTTACCGTACGCCTTGTACGCCTCCATCGATGTGAACTCAGGGCTGTGGTTCTTGTCCATGCCCTCATTCCTGAAGACCTTGCCGATCTCGTATACTCCGTCGAGTCCGCCTACGATGAGCCTCTTGAGGTGCAGCTCCAGCGAGATGCGGAGAGTCATGTCGATGTCGAGGGTGTTGTGGTGGGTCATGAACGGTCTTGCGGCCGCTCCGCCCGCGATGTTTCCGAGCACCGGTGTCTCTACCTCGATCAGGTCATAATCCTCTTCGAGCACTTTGCGCATCGTGCTGATGATCTTAGCTCTCTTGAGGAACACGTCCCTGACATCCTCGTTCATGATGAGGTCGACGTATCTCTGGCGGTACCTCAGGTCTGTGTCCTTGAGGCCGTGCCACTTGTTAGGCAGCACCTGCAGCGACTTGCACAGCAGCTTGACCTCGCGCGCTCTGACGCTGATCTCGCCGGTCTTTGTCATGAAGACCTCGCCCGTAACGCCGATGATGTCGCCCGTGTCGTAGGTCTTGAAGATGTTGTACTCATCCTGGCCGATGTTGTCGCGCGCCACAAAGATCTGGATGCGGCCCTGCTTGTCCTGCATGTCCACAAACGCGACCTTGCCCATGCGGCGGAACGCCATGATACGGCCGGCGACTCTGACCTCCTGGTCTTCCATCGCCTCAAAGTTGTCCTTGATGTCTTTCGACCACGCGGACACGTCAAAGGTCTCCTCAAGGTACGGGTCCCTGCCCATCTCACGGAGCTCTTCGAGCTTCTTTCTCTTTATCTGTCTCTGTTCGCCTATCTCCTTTTCGGTGAGCTCGCGCTCCTCGGCAGGCGCCTGAGGCTTGTTCTGATTATTGTCTGCCATTACCTCTTGACCTCCACGACCTTGTACTTGGCAATGCCGTCAGGAACAGCGAATTCGACCTTGTCACCGGCCTTCAGTCCCAGAAGGTGCGATCCTACCAGCGAAGCGTTCGACAGCTTGCCGTTCAGCGGATCTGCCTCTGTTGTTCCCACGATCTTATAAGTGCTCTTTTCCTTTGTGTTGAGATCCTGGATAGTGACCGTACGGCCTGTCTGGACCGAATCGTCGCTCTCGTCAGTCTCCTCTACGATGACTGCCGTACGCAGTATCTCCTCGATGTTGGAGATGCGCTCTTCAGTTTCAGCCTGCGCGTCCTTGGCAGCGTCATACTCAGCATTCTCACTGATGTCTCCGAGTGAGATGGCTTCCTTAAGTCTCTCCGCGTTCTCCTTGCGGACTACGGTGATAAGATGTTCTAGTTCGGCGTTCAGGTTGTCATAACCTTCCCTGGTCATTTCGTTGGACTTGTTTGGTGCCATTGCTATCTTCCTTTCTCTTCTATCGTGATGTTCTCGCTTGCCGTGAGCCTGAGTATCGATGAGTACTTGAGCTTGAATCTCATAACGTCGCCCACGCGGATCTGTTCCTTGCAATCTTCTATGTCGACTATGGTGTGGTCGCCGGACGCCATCGTGACCTGCGCGCCTTCAGTCAGCGGGATCAGGTCGTCTATGTCTCCGTAGTCGGCTCTGCCCACCGCCAGTATCGCGCGTCTCCTGCGGCCTCTGTCTGTGTATGTCGCCTTCTTGCCGAAAGCGTCTACCCCGAGTTCTCCGATCGGGTGCGTCGGCTTTGTATTGGTCTCTATGACCTCCGCCTCAAGTATGAAGGCCTCGTCGCTCATGACGTCGACCTCTGTCCTGCCGTAGCAGGTGCGAAGGTCTTCTGTCGGTCCGCAGAACGTCACGGCGCCTATCCTCAGCATGTTGACCTTCGGAGGCATCACACCGTCAAATACAGGCATCAGGCTCGATGTCGCGCCGCCTGACACGATCTCTAGCGGCCTTCCTATCGCCTCTTCTACGGCCTCCGCCCAGTCGGCCAGCATCAGCATCTTCTCTTCCGTCGGCTTTACCGAACCGACGCAACCGAGGTTTGTGCCTATGCCTGCCAGATGGATGCCGTCGAGCTTGTTCTCGACATATTCCGCAACATCCACAAGCTCTTCCTTTTCGAAGAAGCCCTCTCTGAGATCGCCCAGGTCCGCCATCAGTATGACGTTGTGCGTCCTGTCCTGCTTGAGGCATTCCGCTTCCAGAGCCTTCAGCGTATCCAGGCTGCTCTGCAGGCTGTAATCGCATACCTTGATCATCTCTTCGAGCTCGGAGATCATCGGGACTCTTATCATGAGGAGCGGTATCTTCACGCCTGCGTCCTTTGCCCTCTGAAGCTGCTCGAGTCTGGATGACGCGATCCACTTAGCGCCGCATTCCTCGTAATCGAGCGCGACCGACGCCATGCCTGTCGTCACCTTGATGACCCCCGCGACGTCTATGCCGGCGTCCCTGCACCAGCCTGTCACGGTACGCATGTTATAGCGCAGATTGTCGTGATCAACTACCAAAGTTGGTCTCTTTTTCATTCCTTTACCCCCTGAGGCGTGCCTTGCGGCCTGCCTCTTAGTCGGCAAGCTTGTTCTCCTCTACGAACCTTCTTATCTTCATGCCGGTCGTTTTGTTGAACTCGCCTTTCTTTATGATTATATGCTTGACTCTCTTCCAGTCAGGCCAGTTAGCGTTGAGCCTGTCGATCTCGCTGCTTACGAGCGACATGACCGCGCCTTCATCGGAAGCTCTATCTCCGAGAGCGTCCTTGACGTTCTCCATGTCAGGACGCAGAGTCACGTATATGCCCCTCTTCATCCTGTCTTCATTGTCTTCGTCCGCCCATACCATGCACTCGGCTACGTAAGGGCTGCGGCTGATGAGCTCCTCGAGCTCTTCAGGGAAGACGTTCTTTCCGTTGGCCGCTATGATGACGTTCTTCTTGCGGCCGGTTATGTAGATGTAGTTGTCCTCGTCCAGGTAACCGATGTCTCCTGTGTGGAACCAGCCGTTCTCCATGCTCGCCGCTGTCGCTTCAGGATTCTTGTAGTATCCCATCATGACCATAGGTCCGCGGAAGCAGATCTCACCGTTGCCGTCCTCATCCTTGTCTATGATCTTGCACTCGGTAAACTGGAACAGCTTGCCGGCCGACTCGTTGCGCATGTACTTCCACTGGTCAGGGTTGAGCGCCACCATAGGCGATGTCTCCGTGAGACCGTATCCCTGCAGGCACGGTATGCCCATGCTGCGGAAGAACGCGAGCACCTTAGGGTCGACCCTGGCTCCGCCAGCGATGAACATATCGATGTTGCCGCCGAACTGCGCCATGATCTTGTTGGCGATCGGCTTGGCTATGTTCAGTCCGAACTTGCTGGTGTAGTGGTTCACGGCGAACAGCGTGTTGACCAGCTTGTCCTGACCCTGCTTCTTGAGGGTCTTCTGGATCGTGCTGTAGAACTTCTCGTAGATGAGAGGCACCGCGAGCAGGAATGTCGGGTGCACCATCTGCATGTCCTTCGTTATGTATTTGAGTCCCCTGCAGAAAGCCATCGAGGCTCCCATGAAGATGCCCTCGAGCATGGTGCAGGTGCACTCGTATGTGTGATGTATCGGAAGTACGCTGAAGAATATGTCGCTTGGGCATACTTCAAGATATGTCTGGGCGATCAGCACATCCGTGCAGAGGTTGCGGTGCGAGAGCATGACGCCCTTGCTGACTCCGGTGGTGCCCGATGTGAAGATGATGGACACCATGTCGGAGGCCCTGACTCTTGCGTCGAGGTAGCTTCTGTCACCCGATTCGACTTTGGCCCTGCCGTCCGCTCTGAGAACGTCCCATGAGTACAGGCCATTTGCCTCGTCCTCATGCGCCTCTTTGCCGACGCCGATGACCATCCTGAGGCCGGTCTTTCCGTCAGCCTTGATCCCTTTGAAGAGATCGTAGAACTTGTCCTGGCAGCAGATGACCGCGTCGATCTCGCCCATGTTGCAGAGTGTCTCGAGTTCGCTCTTTGAAAGCTCCTTGTCGAGCGGAACTACCACTCCGACTCCGCCCGTGATCGCGAAATATGATTCCGCCCACTGATAGCAGTTTGCGCCGATGACGCCGATGTGGGATCCGCGCAGGCCGAGAGCCAGCAGCGATGTTCCGAGTCCTCTTACGTCGTCTCTGACCGTACCGTAGCTGAACTCCGTGAAATGGTCATCGCCCGGCATGATCTGGTGATAGAGCACCTTGTCGCCGAACGCTTCGACGCCGCTCTCCATCATCATCTTGAGATCGGTGACCGGTCTTCCGATGCGGTACATCACCTCGGGCACTGTGCTCGCGGTGATGCCGTCTACGTATGATTGCATGTCGGCCAGCTCGGCCGCCTTTAATTCCTTATACTCCTCTTCTGTCAGACCATAAAGGTCAACGTCCCTATACCTCTCGATAATGTCATTATAATCAGTCAAATCTACACTTCCTTTTAATCAATAAAAAATGGTAAAAGCCACCTGTTTTCCTCCGGTGGCCGCCAAATATTTTAACATTATAAAGCCTCATATGTCAATTGAGGCGGAGCATTACAGAGCCGTAAAGAACGGTCTTTCGCATGCCCGGATCCGATGTTACGCGGAGACGTCCTGCCGGCTCGCTGAATGTGATATCGACCGGCCTGCCGGCCTTCACCGCCAGGTAGATGCCCGCTGCCGCGGATCCGCTGGCGCAGGAATTCTCCCAGAACATCGTGTCCGCTCCCGGTACGTAAACGAGCGGCGTCAGAGGGCGGATGCAGTTTGCCGGATCACCGGCGTCCGCGTATCCTATTTCGCCGTTTGCGGCGTTGACCTCACTGTCTCCGATAAACATCATTCCCAGGCATTCCGCATTGAGCACACCGCACCAGTCCCTCAGAAGGGTCTCGGCGAGCGCGGAGTCATCCCTCAGCCCAAAGAAGCCCGAATCGGGTTCTACGATCACATGAGATATGCCCTCCATCCTTACTATGGGCAGCTCAAACGCGTCGCTGCCCGGCAGCACGCTGTCGGACAGTTTCAGTTCGCCTATGCCCAGCTCAGGCGGCATGGTGACCGACGCGTCAAAACCTGTCGCGTCCCTTCGCACAAGGCACACATCCAGGGGTTCTGTCGTTCCGGAGACCTTGACCTTCACCGTCGCCTCACCGGACATGCCGTTGACCATCATGTAGAGGGCCGCGGCGCACATGGTGGCGTTTCCGCAGAATTCGCCGCCCGCCATGCGCAGGCTGACGGGCACGTCAGCCGCGGGCGCTCCGGCGCCCGCCGCGGCCCCCGTCACCTCATCCTGCCCGCCTGCCGCGAACGTCACGAATCCGACCTGCTCCACTTCCGGATTCAGGCCCATCACTCCCGCCGCGACCGACGGCTGATCGATCGGATCCACCTCAGTCTCCACAAGCGCCGTTATATTCCCCGTCGGATCAAATATCCTGTATTCTATTTCTCCGTATTTGCCGTATGCTGTCTTCACTTCTATCTCTCAAACACTCTGAGGAACTGCTTTGTCCTGTCCTCTTTAGGATCGTCGAACACATCGCGCGGATCGCCCTGCTCCACTATGACTCCATCGTCCATGAATATGACACGGTTGCTTACCGCTTTCGCGAACGGCATCTCGTGAGTAACGACCACCATGGTCATCTTCTCCTCAGCCAACTGACGGATTACCTTCAGTACTTCGCCGGTCAGCTCCGGATCGAGCGCCGAGGTCGGCTCGTCAAAGAACAATATCTCAGGCTTCATCGCCATCGCCCTCGCGATCGCCACCCTCTGCTGCTGTCCGCCCGACAGCTGATACGGATAAGCGTCCGCCTTGTCCTCGATGCCCATCTTTCTGAGCAGGGCCATCGCGTTCTCCTCAGCCTCTGCCTTGCTGACGCCCTGAACATGTATCGGCGCGTCAGTTATGTTCTTTAGTATGCTGTAGTGCGGAAAGAGATTGAATTGCTGGAACACGAGTCCGCAGTATTTGCGGAACTTCTTCATCTCCTGCGGGCCCGCGTATACCGCGCTGCCGTCAGCGCCTGTGTGCGCAGCTTTTTCTCCCATGTATATGATCTCGCCGCCGTCGATGGTCTCAAGGAAAGTAGCGCATCTGAGCAGCGTCGACTTGCCCGATCCCGATGGTCCGATTATGCTCACGACCTCACCATGGTCGACGCCAAAGCTTATGTCCTTGAGCACCTCGAGCCCGTCGAATCTCTTTTCGATGTTTTTCATTTCAAGTATCATTACGCTGCCCTCCTACTTGTAGTAATCCATTGATTTCTCAATGCGCGCCATCACGATCTCCACCACGTAGTTAGCCACGAAGTAGAAGATGCCCGCTATAAGGAACGGCATGAATGATGACTGCGATGCGGATATCTGCTTGGCGAGCGAGAACACCTCAGCATACGCGAGAGTAAACGCGAGCGATGTGTCCTTTACCAGCGTTATGACTTCATTTGTCACAGACGGCATGATGATCTTCACCACCTGCGGCAGGATTATCTTCATGAAGGTCTGCGTCTTTGTGTAGCCCAGCACCTCAGCGGCCTCGTACTGGCCGACCGGTATCGACTCGATGCCGCCGCGGTATATCTCCGCGAAGTAAGCGGCATAGTTCAGTACAAAGCCGAGTATGATAGCCGGGAATCTCCAGTTGCCGATATTCCATCCGAAAAGATAAAACGGCCCGAAATACCACACTAAGAGCTGCAGCATCAGAGGCGTACCGCGCATTATGGATATGTAGACCTTTATAAAGCCGCTCACCAGAGAGAATCTGGATCTTCTGAGCAGCGCTACCACCATGCCCAGAGGCAGTGAACCTAAGAGCGTGAGCGCGAAGATCAGGAAGGTCTTCCACATGCCCGAGGCCATCGTTGAAAGCATTGTTGAAAATGTCATTATCTATCCCCAGTTTCCGTTTTTTTCAAACAACAGCAGTGCTGCAGGAGCAGTCCCGCAGCACCGGCCGTTTTCTATTCAAAATCTTCTTATAAGTTTCAGCTTGACCAAGTGTCCTGCTGTCCGGTCAGTTTACTTGTTGATCATCGACAGATTCTCATAGATCTCAGGATACTTCTTGCCGATCTCATCCATCGTGCCGTTCTCAGCAAGTGTCTTGAGCGCGTCGTTGACCTGATCGCGGAGCTCTGTGTCGTCTGTTCTGAATCCGATAGCATATACTTCCTGGCAGACATCTTCATCAAGATATGCCAGACCGTCAACCTTCGTCATCTGATAGTCGCCTGTTGTAACATCGATGGCGATAGCGTCGATTGCGCCTGCCTTGAGGTCGTTTACAGCGACTGTGTATGTATCATACTTTTCGAAGGAGGCAAATGTTTTCATCAGATCCTCTGCTCCGCCCTCAGCGTTCGGAGTCTCAAGCATCTCCTGCGCGGATGTGCTTCCCTGCACTCCTACCTTCTTTCCGGCAAGATCAGCCGACGACTTGATGTCGGATCCTTCAAGCACCATGATCTTGATGGTATTTACTGAATACGGCTCGCTCCATGCGAACTTCGGCTCTCTGTCAGGGCTCTTTGTGAATCCTGACCAGATGCAGTCGATGCTTCCCGACTCAAGTTCTGCTTCCTTGGCGTCCCAGTTGATAGGAACTCCTTCATATGCCCAGCCGTTCAGCTCGCATACAGCCTGAGCCAGCTCTACGTCGAATCCCGTGGTCTCACCGTCATCTCCTATATATGAATATGGAGGGAAGTCCTTATCATAACCGTGCTTGAATGTGAAGGCCGCTTCTTCTTCGCCGCCGCTGCCGCCGCCGCAGGCACTGAGAGCCATCATAGTGAAGACCATCGCAAACGCAAGCACAAGTACTGTTAATCTCTTTTTCATCTTTTTATGTCCTTTCTTTATTGCTTTAGCGTACTAAAGCATTAAATTGATAAAGCAATGATAACACTCAAGGCCCCCGTGGTCAAGTCCTACTGATGTATTCTTGCAGAAACATCCTGTTGGTCCGCTTTACAGGCATCTCAGGAATACAAGCACCTCCGGAACACAAGCAATTACGAAACCGGACTGCTTTTCGACCCGATATCATCATAAGGTTGGTCCGTTCTGACGAGTACCTCCGGAATCGGACCATTTTCCTCCCTCAATTCTCAGTAAAATTGGCCCGTTTTGATGATCACCTCCCAAATCGGACCATTTTTCGGCCCTGAATCATCGTTAAATTGGTCCGTTTTACCGACATACTCAGGAATCGGACCATTTTCCTCCCTCTATTCACAATAAAAATGGTCCGATAAGAGGAGCAACAACGAAATCGGACCATTATTCCTCTTAAAACCGCAATAAAAATGGTCCTGTTTGAAGATTTTCTTTCAAACAGGACCAACTGCGTTTTAGCATATTGATTTTCATCTTGATGGGAGCTGGTTTTTGACCCATTTTCCCCTTTTTCAGATTTCTGTTCTGTTCCCTACTTTGTTTCCTATTACGTCTGCTATTCTGATCCTTATTAGGCTTCCTGCTCAGTTTCCGGAAGCTTGGAGATGTCTATCCAGGCCAGGGAGCGTGATACTTCGAAAAGTTCGTCCGGCGTGAATCTGGCGCAGGAGTTTGAGGATCCGCATGCCGGATATACTGTGTCGAATCTTTTCATCGACTCGTCGCAGTATACACGCACATCGTCCCTGGTAACGCCGAAGGCGCATACGCCGCCGATCTCATGATTGGTATAAAGCGGCACCTCTTCAGGCGAGAGCATCTTTGCCTTCTCGCCAAAGCATTCCTTGTATTTCTTGTTATCGACTCTGGCGTCGCCGGCGACCTGGATCAGTATGCCCGTGCCATCCCTCAGCTTAAAGCTGAGAGTCTTGCATATACGTGCCGGCTCGACGCCGACCGCCTTAGCAGCCAGTTCTACCGTGGCGCTTGAAACCTCAAACTCGCTGATGCGATCCCCCATACCGAGCGATTCCAGATATGCTCTCGCGATTTCTATTGACATTGTTTCTCCTATCCGGATCCGCGGACCCTTTCCCTTTTTTACAAATACGGCGCCGCCTTCGCAGCGCCGTTCTTTTCCATATTATATTTTGGCCATATACTGACCGATTTTACCGCTATTTTGCGCGATTATACCGCTATATCGCACGCCTGTAGCATGCTTATGCGACGCCTTGTCTATGCGGCGCCCCTGTCTACGCGGCGGCCTTGTTCGCCTTGCCGCGGTTTACAGCTGTCAGCACAAGGCCGATGACCAGTCCGATCAGCGCCGGAACGACCCAGCCGAGACCAAGGTCGAAGAGCGGGAAGATCGAGCGGCCGAGCTCTGTCATCGCAGGGATGTGGAGCGCTGTCTGGATGCCTTCAGGCAGCGTCTTGCAGAAATCGAATACTGCCGGGATGAAGGCTCCGAGCGTCACCCATCTGTAGACGTGCTTGCTCTTGCCGAAAAGCTTCTCTGTGAGCGCCATGATGATGATGACCGTTACGAGCGGATAGAGCAGCATCAGCACCGGAACCGCGTAATTGATGATTGCCGTAAGTCCTACGTTCGAAACGATGAATGAGAACAGTGTGAAGAACATCGCCCAGCCCCTGTAGTTGAGCTTGCCCGGGACGAGCTTGACGAACATCTCGCCGCAGCTTGTGACGAGTCCGATCGCCGTCTTGAGGCAGGCGAATGTGATCGTCAGCGCAAGCACGAAGCTTCCGACACCGCCCAGATAATGGCTCGATATCTGAGTGAGCGCGATGCCGCCGTTGTCGGAGACTTCGAAGAGCCCTCTTGACTGCGCTCCCATGATGATGGTGAGCGCGTAGATGACCAGCATCAGCAATCCTGTGAAGATACCGGCCTTCAGTGTTTCTCTCGCTACGTCGCCGTCCTTGTCGATCCCGAGGTCCCTGACTACATTAATAATGACGATGCCGAACGCGAGTCCCGCGATGGCGTCCATTGTGCCGTAGCCTTCGATGAAGCCGTTGAAGAGCGCTCCGCTCTGATAAGCCTCTACAGGTTCCACGTCAGATATGGCTGCGCCCGGATGCACCATGGCTACCACAATGAGTATGCCCAGGAAAACGAGGAAGAGCGGATTGATCACCTTGCCGATCCAGACCGTGATCTTGCCCGGTCTGAGCGAGAAATACATGACGAAGGCGAAGAAAACAAATGTGAAGATGAGCTGCCAGAGTTTATAGTGCGACTCTCCTACTATAGGTTCCACACCCGTCGTGAACGATACGGAAGCGCATCTTGGGATCGCGAAGAACGGTCCTATCGTAAGGTAGAGCACAGCTGTGAAGACCCTGCCGTACCAGCCCGAGACCTTGCTCGAGAGCTGCATCAGGTTGTCGCTGTGCGTGTTTCCGATGGCAGCTACCGCAAGGATAGGAATAGTCACCGCTGTGATACAGAATCCGATGATAGCCGGCCAGGTATTGCTGCCTGCCATCTGTCCCAGGTGCACCGGGAATATGAGGTTGCCGGCGCCGAAGAACATTCCGAACAGCGTGCTGGCTACGACGATGGTCTCTTTCATCGTCAGTTTTCTTTTCATAATTCTCTTCTCCCTTCTATCGCCTTCAGAAGCGTTACCTCATCGGCGTATTCAAGATCGCCGCCGACAGGTATACCGTGCGCGATCCTCGTGACCTTGATGCCCGCCGGCTTCAGCAGCCTGGCGATGTACATCGCGGTCGCTTCACCCTCGATGTTCGGGTTGGTCGCTATGATCACTTCCTTGACCTCGTCGGAGCTCTGCAATCTTTCTATAAGGCTCTTCAGGTTGATGTCGGCGGGACCTATGCCCTCCGCCGGGGATATCGCCCCGTGCAGCACGTGGTATGTGCCGTGGTACTCGCGTATCCTCTCCATCGCCATCACGTCCTGCGGAGTCTCGACCACGCAAATCGTGCTCCTGTCCCTCGCGTCATCAGCGCAGATCCCGCAGACTTCCTTGTCTGTCAGGTTGCCGCAGACGCTGCAGTAGTGGAGCGAACTCTTGGCCTCGACTATCGATTGCGCCAGAGCCTCAGCTTCGCGTTCAGTAAGGCTGAGTATGTGGAACGCCAGCCTCTGAGCGGTCTTGCCGCCTATGCCCGGCAGCTTGCCGAGTTCGTTTATCAGCTTGTTGAGTGAGCGAGGGTACTGCCTCATCAGAAGCCGAAGCCTCCCATGCCGCCGAATCCGCCCGTGATGCTGTTCATCTCGGACTCTTCAAGATCGCTGATCTGCCTGATAGCCTCATTGACGGCAGCCGTCACGAGATCCTGCAGCATCTCAACATCATCAGGATCCACAACATCCTTGTCGATGACCAGCTTGGTGATCTCCTTCTTGCCGCTCATCGTGACTTCTACGGCGCCGCCGCCGGCTGTCGTGGTGATCTCCTTGTTCTCAAGCTCAGCCTGCTTCTGCTCCATCTCGGCCTGCATGGCCTGGAGCTGCTTCAGCTGCTTCTGCATGTCCTTTCCCGGCGCTCCGCCCGCTCTGTTTTTAGGCTTCTTGCCGGCTTTCATTCCTTTACCCATTATGTCCTCCCTTTCAGGTCAGTCTTCGATGACCGGAGTTATACCGAAAAGATTCTGTATGTCTTCGATCACTTCGTTTGTGTTGATGTCTTCGTCTATTATCCTTGACGCCTCGGCTTCGGTCATCTCTCCCGCATCTTCCGAAGCGCGTGACTTTGTTATCTTTCCGCTCCTGAACGCGACGTATACTTCGCTTCCGTACAGGCTCTTTGCCGTCCTGGCTACCTCATCCGCTCTGTCCTCGATGAGCCTCTGCTTGTTTGGAGTGATGATCACAAGCAGTTTTCCGTTTTCGAACGAGGTCCCCACCGAGTTGCGCCCGAACAGGCTCATGAAGGTGCGGTCTCTTGAAGAGATCTCTCTGACTATCCTGTCCCACATCTCCTCAGGATTGCCGGCCTGCTCTCTCGGAGCGGCTGCTATCATCTCAGCGAGCGCGTCCGCGGCGTTTTCCTCAGCTGCGGGGCCTGTGGTTGCGGGCGCTGTAGCTGCCGGAGCCACCGGAGCCGGAGTCTTTGCCGGCGTGGTGTCCGCACTTTCCCTGCGGTCCGGAGTCTGCCTTTGCGGACGGCTTTCGCGAGGCCGCGCCTGCGCCGCGGCAGGTCTGTCCGCGGCACTGCCTGATATCTCGTCCTGAAGGGCCAGCCTTACCGCCGCTGTCTCAAGCAGTATGCGGGGTCTCTCGGAATACCTGCCGAGGTTTATGTACTCGGAGATAAGACGTATCGCTCTTTCGATGGACGCGGCGTCCATCCTGTCCGCCATCGCCCTGAGCCTCGCGATGTTTTCATCCGATGCCCCTACGATGCGCTCGGCCCTGCCTACATATTTTACTATCATGAGGTCGCGCATATGCCTGAGCCAGTCCTTTAGGATCTGCCTGGCGTCCTTGCCGCGCCTGATTATCTCGTCTATATACACCAACGCCTTGCCGGCGTCGCCATCCGCGACGGCGCCCGTGAGCGCCAGAAAGAAATCTTCGCCTGCCGCTCCCGTGTATTCGAGCACGGCTGCCCGGTTCAGCTCTTTATCGCCGGCCGCGACGCACTGCTCAAGGATGCTGAGAGCGTCTCTTACCGATCCGTCGGCCCTGGACGCTATGGTCGCGAGCGCGTCCCCTGTCGCGGATATACCGCGCTTGTCGCAGATCCTCTTCATGCCCTCGATCAGTTCGTCTTCAGTGACGCGCCTGAAGTTGAGCTGCATGCAGCGCGATCTGATGGTCGCTCTCACCTTTTGAGGGTCTGTCGTCGCGAGAATGAATATCGCGTGTTCCGGCGGCTCCTCCAGTGTCTTGAGGAAGGCGTTCTCGGCCGCCTGGCTTAGCATGTGCACTTCGTCTATGATGTACACTTTGTACTTTCCGATCGACGGAGGATACTGCACCATGTCTATGATGGCCCTGAGGTCGTCCACGCCGTTGTTGGAGGCCGCGTCGAGTTCTATGACATCGACGAACCTGCCCTCGCGTATCGCTTCGCAGTTCTCGCACTTGCCGCATGGAAGGCTGACGCCCGGATCGCCGGGTTCGCCCTCAAGACAGTTGAGCGCCTTGGCGAGTATGCGGGCCGTACTGGTCTTGCCCGTGCCGTGAGTTCCGGCAAATAAATAAGCCTGGCTCACCGTGCCCGTCCTGATCTGATTCTGCAGGATTCGTACGATGTGCTTCTGGCCTATTACTTCTTCAAATACTTCCGGCCTTTCGGCTCTGTATAAAGCGGGCTGCATTGCGTTCCTTTCTATTAAAAGAAGCGGGCGGCTTGCAGTACGCAGAGGCTGGTCTGCGGCACACAAGACAGATCGCTTAATGCTGCTACCTCTCGGTCCTGACATGGTTCACGGAGCCCCGTTGCGCAGGGCCCCCGCGCACAGCAAGCCGCCCGCCCGATTTCGCTCTACATTCTAACATAAAAGTATTGTTCTAACAATGGGAAAGCCTAAAGCATTATCTCACTCTTTGCCTTGCTTGCGGCTATCATCTCGTTCAGCTTCCTTGCCGGCTTGTAGAGCGCCATTCCGAACGCGACTGAGAACACCGCGAACAGCATCAGCACTCCTATGCATCTCCAGTATGTGCCGTCATACATGCCGCCTATGCACTCACGCATAGCGTCCATCGCGTAGCGGAAAGGCATGAACGGGAAAAGCGTCCTGAATATGCCCGGAAGCACTTCGACCGGATATGTTCCTCCCGAGCCGGCTACCTGAAGCACCAGCACTATGACTCCCGCTCCGAGGCCTATGTTGTCGAGCGCAAACACCAGAGCGTAGTTGATAAGCATGAAGACTATTCCGTTGATGCAGGTAAGCAGCACGAACCTGAAAGGCGCCGGGCACTGTATGCGCACGTATAGCAGATCGCCTGCTGAGACTACGAGAGCCTGCGCGATGCCAATGAGCAGGTAGAGCCCGAGCCTTCCGAAATACCATTCGTGAAGTTTCAGATTCTGCAGGTCGTCTCTCTTCTTCACTTTTATCTTTATGAGAACGGCCGTCAGCAGCGCTCCGACCCACTGGGCCAGCACTGTGTAGAACGGCGCCATGGCCGAGCCGTAGTTCTCTATTGGCCAGAAGACCTCAGTGTCCATTCCGACCGGATTCGCGAGATACTCTGCAACAGCAGTCTCATCGTTTGCCATCAGCCTGTTCAGTTCAGTCAGGAGGTCATTTCCGGAAGCATCCATGAGCAGTCCGCTGAGGGAGTATGCCCCGTCCTGCAGCGAATCCAGACCGGCTGTCGTTCTGCCTATGCTCGACTTCAGATCCGAGAGCGCGCCTCCGTATGAGCGAAGGTTGCTGCTGAGCGTTGAGAGGTCCTGATCCGTGCCCGACATGATACTGCGGAAGCCCGCCAGCGATGTCCTGGTATTCGCCAGAGCAGTCTCAATGTTTTCATCTATGTCTTTCCTGATCTGTTTCAGGATCTTGTCCACCTGTTTTGCGGCCTTGTCATTGTCTTCCGAGATCTTTTTCAGAATAGGTTCCCGCTCGGAATATTTCATGTTCCTGTCAAGCGACTGCAATCCGGAGGAAATGTCTCCGAGAGTAGCAGAGAGATCTTCGAAATTCTTGCTCAGCGCGGTAAAGCCTTCCTCTTTCAGGAAGCGCGCCTGTTCGTCGGCATCTGCCTTCATCTTATCGAACCTCTCGACCCAGGTGTCCCTGTTCCTGTCGATAAAGAGCCTGTAAGCCAGGTTGTTGGCGCTGATCAGTTCAACGATGACGGTATCGAAGGTCTCAAGAGAATCCGCGTTGTCTTTCAGCCGCTTGACCGCATCATCGAGCTTTTTGGTATCCGCCTTCTCTATTTTTTCGAGTTCCTTCTGCGCGTCCTCAAGCAGTTTGTCGTTTGCCTCAAACACATCATGCGTGCTGCCGATGAAATTGTCTGAAACATCAAGGAGATTGTCCGCAGCTCCCGTAAGGCCGGCTGCAGAATCCGCCAGCGCGATGCAGTTGTTTATGTCATCGCCCAGGTCGTCTATCCTGGATGCCAGATCAGCCAGCATCTGCTGAGAATCGATGCCGTTCGCCTCAGCCACGGATGCCGCGTCGGTAACGTATCCTGCGAGAGTCTCAACGAAGGCAGCATTCACTTCCTCCTGCACGGCAGTCTTCGCCTTGCCGGTTATCTTAGGCGCGACGGCATTCTTTTTCTCGTTCTCATAGTACTTCAGCTTCGGATTGCTGAGGTTCCCGTCAAGGAAGCTGAGTACGTCAGCGCTGAAGTTCTCAGGCACGACAAGAGCGGCATAGTATTCGCCTGTGTAGACGCCTTCCTTTGCCTCCTCTTCATCTTCAGTGAAGACCCATCCTATATCGTTGTTCGCCGCAAGAGCCTCTACTATTTTATCGCCGACATTTATCGAGATGCCCGCGGCGTTCTTGCCCTTGTCCATGTTTGCGACTGCTACCGATATACGGCCTGTCGCATCAGATTCGTACGGAGCCCAGTTCGAAAGAATGTTGAACCACGCGTAGCAGCAAGGAACAAGACAAAGCCCCATCACGGTTATGATGGCCACTACGCTGCCTGTTATTTTTTTGAGATCGTGTCTGATTATGTTGAGGATGTTCTTCATTTTTCATCCTCTCTTTCCGGAGTTTTCGCGTGCCTGAGTTCCTTGTAATGCGCCTGTATCTCCTCGTGTTTCTCCTGTATGCGGCTCTGCACCCTTTCGCGCACCTGTGAGGAATCAGGCAGAAGCTCGCCGAAGTCCGCCTCCCTTTCGCTCACTTCCTCGAGAGTCTTCTGTATGGAATCGTCTATGTATTCCACGCTGATAAGATATATGGACGCGGCGAACATGCCGACGACCCAGAGTATCATGAAGACGACTCTGTCGCTGTCCGTGATGTAACGGATGAGTATCATGAGGACGGTAAACACGGCAAGGAATATAAGGCCCGCCCTTATCCTCTTCTTGTTGTTCTCATGCAGTGCAACGCCGCGCTCGAGCAGCCTGTTGTAAAGCTCTTCATAACGGATGTCCTGTTTATTGCGGTCCATCACAGCACCTCCGTTTCTTCGATCTTCTCAGACACGAAGCGGTTCATGCCAAGGAAAGGCTTTCTTACAAGAAGCCCTATGACAAGACCCACCACCGCGAATATGAGAAGGTAAGCCAGGTATTTTGCGAAATCATACCTGTACATGCCGCAGAGGGCTTCTCTCATCGCGTTTATTGCGTGCGGGAACGGGAAGAACTTATAGATCTTCGCGAATACCGGCGGGAGTATCTCTATAGGATACGAACCGCTCGAACCCGCTATTTGGAGCACCATTACCACGACTACTATGGCCTTGCCTATGTCTCCGAATGAGATCGTCAGCGCGTATATGAGCAGCACGAACACGAAGCTCGTGACAGCTGCCGAGAACCACATCAGCCACGGATGCACCGGCTGGCAGTCAAGCAGGAAGATATCACCTGCCACTATAACTGCCGCCTGCAGCTGTCCTATAAGGAAGAACAACAGGAAGCGTCCGAAAAAGGCCTGGGTCTCGGTAGCACCCGGGAATTTCTTTCTGTCTATATGTGTCTTCAGTATGGATACGAGTATGACCCCGCCTACCCATATCGCAAGCACGGAATAGAACGGCGCCATCGCGGCTCCGTATGAAGCTACAGAATAGACCTCTTCGACCTCGACCTCAACGAGGGACGAGAAGAATTTCGCGTATGCCTCCGGATCGCCGCCAAGCAGCTCTATGAGAAGATCGAGCCTGTCTCCCTCGGCGACCGCCTCCACTCTGTCTATGATGTCGTCTATCTTATCCGCCGAAGCGCTGAATAGCGCCTGCATCTGCAGCAGCGACCTGTCGAGTTCGCTCACGGTGCTGTCTGCGCTGTCGAGCACAGGCGATATGCTGCTCAGCATGGACGACATGCTGCTCATCAGCGGCGTCATGAGATCAAGCGTCCTGTCGATGCTGCTTATGAGCGAATCCACCGCCTCAGTCAGCGATTCCTTGCTGAGCTTCTTCAGTTCCTTCATGATCTCCGGCAGGGCAGCAGGCTCCGACATTGCCTTGGTCAGCGTGTCTATATCGTTGATCATTGCCGCCAGCACAGCCTTGATCGCCATTACAGGAGCAGGTCCGTCCGTCTCAGGGAACATCGCCAGAAAGCCTTCAAGATCGGATTTGAGATCATTCGCCTTCTCTATGGCTTCCTGCGTGAGTTTTTCTTTTTCCTCGTCGCTTAACCCGCCGCGGGTGAGCTTGTTGATGATCTCCTCGAGCTCAGCACGCTCTTTTTCTATGCGGGCCTCCCTGGTCTCCAGGACCTTCTGCAGGACTGTAAGAGTGTTCCTTGCAGTCGTGAGATCGCTTTCCGCGTTTGATGCCGATTCGCCCGCGGATCTGCCGGCGTCCTCGATCTTTTTCTTTGCGTCTGTTATACCGGCATGTATGTTGCCGCTCCTGCCGGTGAATGCGCTTATCGCGGAGTCGTATGCCCTCAGCGTGTCCCTTAGATCCGCCAGACGCGCGAGAACTTCTTCAACGACATCGCCCTCTTCAAGGTCATCGGCGATCTCATTGGTTTCATCGAAAATAAAACCGAACACGGTCTCAAGATATGTTGTCTTTATGGACTGCTGCAGGTTCTTCGCGGCAGTCTCGGTTATCTTCGGTGCGATCGCGTTCTTCTTCTGGTTTTCATAATAAGTGAGCGGCGCCTCCTTATCGAGCAGAGCCTGCTCGAAATGATACATGTTATAAGTGAAGTTCTTTTCGAATACAACGGCAGCGTAGTACCTGCCCGATTCGACTCCCTCGATGGCTTCATCAGCCGTCTCAGGGAACTGCCATCCGATCTTGTCGCTCTTTCTGAGATCTTCCGAGACTTCTTCAGCCATGTTGATATGCTTCCCGTCTTCAAGATCGAGCCCCGGGTCACGCGAAGCGACAGCGATCTGTATCTCTCCGGTGTTTGCGTACGGATTGCCGTTAGCATAGATGTTCACCCACGCGTAAAGCGCCGGAAGCACGGAAATCGCCACTATAATAGCCAGCGCGAAAAAGCGCCGGCCTACAGATACAATATCGTTTTTAAAAATGGACAGGATCGTCCTCAAATCAGCTATACCTCGTTGTTTGTATTTTACAGGTGATGTTTGTGCTTTGATGCCTTTATTCGGCTCACCGCCCTGGAAAGCTCGGCGCTCGCCAGCGCGATGTCACGCTGCGAATTCGCCCTCTTCATATCTTCTCTGGCTTTCTCCTCTGCGCGCCTCGCTCTGGCTTCATCTATCTCTGTCGGATCCTCGGCAGTATCAACGAGTATCATCACCTCGTTGTTCTCTACCTTCAGCAGTCCGTCGGATACGACCGATATCTGTTTGCCGGACAGTCCCAAGGCCTTCGCTTCCTCGCCGACCGGCACGTACTCAACTATGCCCGGCACGACGGCCATGATGAGGTTTGAATGGTGCGCCAGAATACCGACGCTGCCTTCCGTCGTCATAAGCGACACGGACTCAGCATCTCCGTCGTATACCATATGCTCGCTGGCCATGAAGTGAAGCTTGAAACTGTCCATTTTCAAATCCTGTTATCCTTGCGGCTTCAGCACCTGCTGTCAGCCTTGTTCCTCTACAGTGTCTTTGCCTTCGCGACAACGTCGTCTATCGTGCCGACATTGAAGAATGCCTGCTCAGGGTATTCATCCATCTCGCCGTTCACGATGGCGCCGAAGCCCTTGATGGTGTCAGCAAGCGGCACGTAAACGCCCGGCAGGCCGGTGAACTTCTCAGCCACATGCGTCGGCTGCGAGAGGAACCTCTGTATCTTACGCGCTCTGTAGACAGTCGTCTTGTCCTCGTCCGAAAGCTCGTCCATTCCGAGGATGGCGATGATATCCTGCAGTTCGGCGTATTTCTGAAGTATCTCCTGCACCTTTCTGGCTACCTCGTAGTGCTGTTCGCCCACGATGTCGGCCTCGAGGATACGCGATGTGGAGTCCAGAGGGTCTACCGCCGGGTAAAGTCCCATCTCGGCGATCTTACGCGAAAGTACCGTTGTCGCGTCGAGGTGGGCAAAGGTTGTCGCAGGAGCCGGGTCGGTCAGGTCGTCGGCCGGTACGTAGACCGCCTGTACGGACGTGATGGATCCCGCCTTTGTAGAAGTGATGCGCTCCTGCAGGGCGCCCATCTCCGATGCCAGCGTCGGCTGATATCCTACGGCTGAAGGCATGCGGCCCAGCAGGGTCGATACCTCTGAGCCCGCCTGTACGAATCTGAATATGTTATCGATGAAGAGCAGCACGTCCTTGTTCTGCTGATCGCGGAAGTACTCCGCCATCGTAAGGCCGGACAGGCCGACTCTCATACGCACGCCTGGGGCCTCGTTCATCTGTCCGAAGACCATCGCGGTCTTGTCCATGACGCCCGCCTCTTTCATCTCCTTCCAGAGGTCGTTTCCTTCCCTTGAACGCTCGCCTACTCCGGTGAATATGGAGTAGCCGCCGTGCTCCATGGCGACGTTGTGGATGAGCTCTTGTATGAGTACGGTCTTGCCTACTCCGGCGCCGCCGAAGAGGCCGATCTTACCGCCCTTTGCGTACGGCTCGAGCAGGTCGATGACCTTGATGCCCGTCTCGAGTATCTCGACTGAAGGGCTGATCTCATCAAAGCCCGGGGCCTTCCTGTGGATCGACATCTTTTCGACGTTGTCAGGGATAGGCTCGCCATCATCGATAGGTTCGCCCAGAACGTTGAACATGCGGCCCAGCACAACATCGCCCACAGGAACTCTTATGGAGTCGCCCGTAGCTGTGACTTCCATGCCGCTGCTCATGCCCTCTGAACCCGAAAGCATGACGCACTTAACGGTATTGTTGCCGATGTGCTGCGCCACTTCCATGACGAGAGTCCTGTCTCCCAGCTCCACGGTCAGAGCCTCGTTGATCCTCGGCATCTGGCCTTCGTCGAATTCTACGTTTATTACAGATCCGGAGACCTGCACTATACGTCCGGTCATAGTTCCTCCTCTAAAATCCTACTTATGGAGATTTAATAATACTCGCCGTGCACGCTCTCGCCGCCAAAGAGTATCATTAAACTCCCTATCTGTTATTTTTGCTTCTGAGGCTTCGCGCACCGGATGATATCTCGGTGATCTCCTGGGTGATCGCGTTCTGTCTCAGATGGTTGTATTCCAGTTCGAGTTTGTCGAGCAGTTCGCTGGCGTTTTCATTGGCTGAGTCCATCGCCATCATCCTCGCGCTCTGCTCCGATGAATAGCTGTTGACCAGCGCCGAATATACGTATCCGACCAGATACGACTGCATTATCCTCTCAAGTACGGTCTTTACGTCAGGCTCGTATTCGAACACCGTTGAAGCGTTTACATCGGTTTCGTTCCCTTCAGGAACAAAGTCGTCCCTGTCGAACGGTATCAGTCTGTCATGCATCGCGTTGCCCGGGCTCATTCCTCCCGAGAATTCCGTATAGCACACATAGAGCCTGTCAAAAAGTCCGTCGTCGAAATCATCGAGGAGCTCCCTGGTGATGTCTCTGGCCATGGCGAGAGACGGCTGGTTCATCGAGTGCGTGAAGCTTTCAACGACCTGCTCTCCGCGGGTCCTGAAAAAGCGCCATCCGAAATCGCCAACGATGTACAGCCTGTACTCGTCGCTCTTATCCATAAGCGCAACGGCTTCTTTCAGGACGTTGATGTTGTACGCTCCGGCAAGGCCCTTGTCACCTGTTATGATCAGGATGCCGTTGCGTCCGCCGGCCACGGCCTCGTCGACTTCAGCGTCATAATACCTGCTGGTGATGTCGCCTTCTATCGCGAACATCCTGCGGATCTCTTTCCTCAGCAGGTCGAAGTACGGCTTGGTCTCCTCGGCCTCCTTGCGGGCGCGCCGCATCTTGGTCGATGAGATCAGGTACATCGCGTTTGTGATCTTCTGCGTGTCGCCGACACTCTTGATTCTGTTTTTGATCTCTTTTGTAGAAGGCATTTACGCTGCTTTATACTTTTCTTTATACTTCGCGGAAATATCGAGGATCTCCTGCCTGAGATCATCCGGCAGCTGGCCTTCCCTGTCGATCCTTTCGCAGAGGTCTTTGTGCTCTGACTCGAACATTTCGATCAGGCCTTCGATGAACTTAGGCACTTCAGCCGCCTGGATGTCCTGCATGGTGTGCGCCAGCGCCATAACGAGGGTTATGACCTGCTCGTGCTGTGGCTTCGGCTTGTACTGCTTCTGTCTCAGCATGCGCATGAGACCCTGGCCGTACTGCAGCTGCGCGCGCGTCTGATCGTCAAGGTCGGACGCGAACTGTGTGAAGACTTCCATCTCGCGGTACTGGGCCAGGTCGATCCTCAGGGTACCGGCGGCCTTCTTCATGGCCTTGGTCTGCGCGTCGCCTCCTACACGGGAAACGGACAGACCGACGTTTACGGCCGGCCTCTGACCCGAGAAGAAGAGGTCTGACTCCAGGAATATCTGACCGTCTGTGATCGAGATGATATTCGTAGGTATGTATGCCGATACGTCGCCTGCCTGCGTCTCGACTATAGGCAAAGCGGTTATGGATCCTCCGCCTATCTCGTCCGAAAGCCTCGCGGCTCTCTCGAGCAGTCTCGAATGCAGATAGAATACGTCGCCCGGATACGCCTCGCGGCCCGGCGATCTGTCGAGCAGCAGTGAAAGCGCTCTGTACGCGACGGCGTGCTTCGAAAGGTCATCGTAAACGATGAGAACGTCCTTGCCCTGATGCATGAAGTACTCGGCCATGGCGCAGCCCGCGTATGGCGCGATGTACTGCAGCGGAGCCGGATCGCTCGCCGAAGCAGTAACTATGATGGAGTGGTCCATCGCGCCGTGCTTCTTCAGTGTCTGCTGTATCTGGACTACCGATGAAGTCTTCTGGCCGATGGCCACATAAATGCAAATACAATTCTTGCCGTTCTGATTGATGATGGCGTCAGTGGCTATGGCGGTCTTGCCCGTCTGCCTGTCGCCTATGATCAGCTCTCTCTGACCTCTGCCTATAGGGAACATCGAGTCGATCGAGAAGATGCCCGTCTCGAGAGGAGTGTCTACAGGCTGCCTGTCGATGATAGCCGGAGCCTGCGCCTCTACAGGCATGTATCCCGACTCCTTGATATCTCCTAGTCCGTCCACAGGCGAGCCGAGCGAGTCGACTACCCTGCCGAGGAAACCCTCTCCTACAGGCGTGCCGGCGGTCTTGCCGGTCCTCTTTACCGAGGAACCCTGCGTAACGCTCTCATCGCTGCTGAAAAGCACGCAGCCGATGGTATCCCTGCGGATGTCCTGCACCATTCCCCTTACGCCGTCCGCGAAGAGAAGGATCTCTCCGAACGTAGCGTGCGGAAGCCCGGCGACAGTCGCGATGCCGTCACCTACGGTGATGACTTCTCCGACCTGCTCAGCCATCGCTTCAGGCGTCCATGCCTGGATGCTCTCCTTGAGCAGAGGGATGATGTTGCCGTTATTTGTAGGCACCTTAACGAGCGTATCCCTCAGCTGGCGGAACCTTCCGCCGACCGACCAGTCGTAAATGTCGGATCCGACTTCGAGTCTGAAGCCGCCCGGGAACGCGTCGGACTTCTCCCATGTGAGAGGGATGTCCGATCCGTATTTCTTCTTTAAAAACTGTCCGAATCTGGCCTTTTGTTCCTTGCTCGGCTCTGCTGCCGAGTAGATGACTGCGGCGCGGATCATTTCTTCATTACTCATTTATCCGCCTCCTCCGCAGCATCGAGGAACTGGTCGAACGCATCCGAAGCCGTCTGCTCGAGAGTGAGTTTTTCCATCGCGTCGGTGACCATCCCTGTGATCTCCTTCTGCGCGGATTCTATGATCTCGTTCTTCTCTCTGTCAGCCTCCACGCGGGCATCCGAAATGATCTTCTCGGCCTCGCCGCGCGCCGCCGCAAGTCTGCGTTCTCTCTCGGCTTCGATCTCCTTGCTCAACCTGGTCTTCTCAGCCCTTACCTCATCATCGAAGGCCTTTTCCTTCTCCTCATAGGAAGCCTTGCTGGACTCGGCGTCGGCAAGTGCCTGGTTGGCCTTGCTGTCCATGTCAGCGTAATGAGCCTCTCTGCCCTCCATGAAGTTCTTCACGGGCTTGTAGAGGAGTATGTACAGCGCTCCGAAGAGTATGGTGAAATTGAACAGGTGCAGCAAGATCTGCTGCCAGTCTATGTTAAGTGGTACTCCTGTCATCTGCTTTCTCCCTGTCTATCAAATGTACCGGTCTGCTGACCCATCCTTTAAAGTACGAATATGATCAGGATGACCGTGAGCAGCGCGTAGATGACTACTGTCTCGATGAAGACGAGACCGAGCATGAAACTGGTACGGATCTTGCCGTCCGCTTCAGGCTGCCTCGAAATGCCTTCGGAAGTCTTAGCGCCGAAAATACCCATGCCGATCGCGCCTCCGCATGCAGCGAGTCCGATTGCGATTCCTGCAGCTATGGCTTTGAGTCCTGTGGTGGTAGCGGCAGCTGCTGCTGCGTCTCCGGCTGCTGCGGTATCACCGCTTTCAGCGAATACTCCGACCGTCAGGATCATCATCATGGCGGCAGCGACCATAGCGAGCACGATCGCCAGTCTTTTCAGTTTCTTTGCGTTGAGATTAAGCATGTCTTTACTCCTTATATATTCATTGTTATGAATTGACTTATTGATATACCTGCTGTCATGCCGCAGGATCCTGGTTCACGACAGTAACGCGTTTTTTGCCGCGTTGTTTTTTTACTTTAGGTTTCTTTTCTGTCTTTTCGGATACTTCTCCGTAGAAGAGCGATGTCAGCATAGTCAGTACGTATGCCTGGATCAGCGCATGCAGGAGTGTGAAGAGCACTCCGACTATGACAGGCACCACGAAACTCATCGCCTTGTAGTAGTAGACAAGTTCTGTGACCAGAGCTCCGGATATCAGGGCTCCGAAAAGTCGGAAGCTGAGCGAGAGCGGGAGCGAGAAATCCTTGAGTGTCTTTCCTATTCCCTTGATGCCGTTGCCCGCTATACCGCCCGACATGATCACCAGATATGAAAGGCAGCCCATCATTATCGCTCCGTTTATATCCGCAAGCGGAGCCGGAAGCGTGATCGGGTGTCCCGCGGTGGTCATAACCTGCACTCCCAGAAGTTCAAACATCGTGCCCGTGAAAATGTACGAGCCGGCCGCGAATATGTAGGCTCCCATGAATCCGTTGAGATGCTTCGAATTGGTCTTGGCCATTCCATCGAATATTCCTACGACCATTTCGAGTATCATCTGGAACTTCCCCGGAACCAGCTTGAAGCGCGGTATGACGAATATCCTGCATATGAGCGCGAACAGTATCATAATGCCGGACACGATAAAGCCCGCGATCAGACCCGGATTGACGTCCTTGAGTCCGAACAGACTGATCTTGTTGACATCATGCATGACAGCGTCACGCATGACGACCTGCACGGACTCCTCTTCGCCTCCGCCGGATCCGCCGGTAAGTATCGCTCCGATCATGAATACCAGCGCTACAGCAGAAAAGAAGATTATCGCTTTTTTACGCTCTTGTTTAGTCATAAGCGTAGTACTCCTTCTATCATTACTATCTATGAATTTTACCACTTCGAGCATGTTTTTTGAAGATAATAATACACATATAGAGCAGGAACGGTTTTATGGCTGAACCGAAGAATTGATAATTGCCATGCATATAAATGACTATGAAAAGAATGGTCCTTTATAAAGATGAAACCATGCATAAGCGTCAACAAAGTGACGCTTTGCTTTCAGAATTCACTATTCAAAGACCACTTTGCACCAGTCATTCAGCACTTTCTGAACATCATTTCATTGCCTGCATAAACTTACAGGGATAAAGCGGAAAAGATTATGCCCTTTTCGTCGTATAACCGCTTATTCTTGTGAATAATTATCATAATGATTGAATGACAATATAGTACAGCAATCTATAATCAACCAAGCAGTAAGGTGTTGTGGTCCTTACAAGTCACTTTTTAGGGAATAAGCGTCACTTTGTTGGTCCTTCTGCCTCATATTATGAAAAAGAAGCGTCAATCAACATAAAGAGGGCGATGCAATAGCACCGCCCGTATCGTGTTAAGTGATTACACGAGTTCGAGGAATACTGCTTCCGCGTTGTCTCCCTGCCTAGGTCCCAGCTTGAGGATACGTGTGTATCCGCCGTTTCTGTTCTCATATCCCGGAGCGATCTCATCGAAGAGTTTGCTCACAACGTCCTCATCAAACAGATACTCAAGGCACTGTCTCCTTGCGTGAAGGTCGCCCTTCTTCGCGATGGTGATCAGCTTCTCGGCCTGACGGCCGGCTTCCTTAGCTCTCATTTCAGTTGTTGTGATTCTGCCTTCTCTGAAAAGATCGGTCACCAGGTTTCTCAGCATGGATTTTCTGTGTGCAGAATTTCTGCCCAGCTTTTTATAACCTTTCATTGATGGCTCCTTTCAAATTACTCTTCTTCGCTCGGCTTGAGTGACAGCCCCAGCTCAGCGAGTTTGTTTTTAACTTCTACCAGCGACTTCATTCCGAGGTTCCTCACCTTCATCATGTCTTCCTCAGTCTTCTGCGTCAGCTCTTCAACAGTGTTGATGGACGCTCTCTTGAGGCAGTTGAATGAACGTACGGACAGCTCGAGTTCTTCGATCGCCATGACGAGCGCCTTCTCCTTACGGTCCTCGTCCTTCTCGATCATGAACTTCATGTCGCTGACTTCTGCACCGAGTCCGATAAACAGATCAAGGTGCTCCTGGATTATCTTGGCTCCGATCGATACGCCTTCTTCAGGAGCGATCGAACCGTCAGTCCATATCTCCAGAACGAGTCTGTCATAGTCTGTTTTCTGACCGACTCTTGTATTTTCTACCGTGAAGTTGACCTTCCTTACAGGTGTAAAGATCGAATCTACAGGGATGACCGCGATAGGTGTCTCAGGGGTCTTGTTTTCCTCTGCAGGAACATATCCCTTGCCGGTCGCGATGTTCATCTCCATGACCAGAGTAGCGTTGTCCGCAAGAGTCGCGATGTGGAGGTCAGGATTGAAGATCTCCGTATCCGAATCCACAAGGATGTCTCTTGCCGTAACTTCGCATGGTCCTACGGCGTTGATGATGGCTCTTCTGTCCTCATCTCCGTCAACTCTTACAGCGAGTCTCTTGAGGTTGAGGATGATCTCTGTGACGTCTTCCTTTACGCCCGGGATCGTTGAGAATTCATGGAGAATTCCGTCGATCTTGACGCTTGTGATGGCTGCGCCCGGAAGAGAGCTCAGAAGCACTCTTCTCATGCAGTTGCCCAGAGTTGTCCCATATCCCCTCTCGAGAGGTTCGATAACGAATTTGCCATAACGTCCGTTTTCATCAACTTCTTTGGTAATAGTTGGCTTAATAATCTCGATCATTATCTTCCCCTCCTGGATTATTCAGTTTTAACGACTGTCCTCGCCGGCAATGCCGGCTCAGGCTACTATCTTGAATAGAACTCTACGATGTAGTGCTCTTCGATAGGAAGGTCAACGTCCGCTCTCTCAGGAGTTCTGGTGATCTTGCCTTCGAACTTATCAAGATTAAGGTCGATCCAGGCAGGAGTGGTGATGATCATTTCCTTGAGTTCTGTGAACTTAGGGGATGACTGTGACTTAGCCTTTACGGATACGACATCACCTGCCTTGAGCTCCATCGAAGGGATATCTGCCTTCTTGCCGTTAACCAGGAAGTGACCGTGATTTACAAGCTGACGGGCTTCTCTTCTTGTAGCTGCGAATCCCATTCTGAATACTACGTTGTCCAGTCTGCTCTCGAGCATGATGAGGAGGTTCTCACCGGCTCCGCCTTTTCTCTTCGAGGCCTTCTCGAACAGGTTGCGGAACTGAGTCTCGCTGAGTCCGTAAGTGAATCTTACTTTCTGCTTCTCGGTCAGCTGGATTCCGTATTCGCTCTTTTTGCGGCGTCTTACAGCGCCATGTCTTTTGGACTTCTTATTAACACCAAGGTACTGCGGCTCGATGCCGAGGGCTCTTGCTCTCTTCAGTACCGGTCCTCTATCTCTTGACATATACTATGCTCCTCCTTCCCGATTAGACTCTTCTCTTCTTAGGCGGTCTGCAACCATTGTGAGGAATCGGTGTGATGTCCTTGATCATGGTTACCTTGAGGCCTGCAGTCTCGAGTGCTCTGACTGCGGAATCTCTGCCGGATCCCGGTCCCTTGACGTATACTTCTACTGTCTTAAGACCGTGCTCCATGGCCGCCTTAGCCGCTACTGTAGCTGCCTCTGCTGCCGCGAACGGTGTGCTCTTACGGGAGCCTCTGAATCCGTTCGAGCCGGCGCTGGACCAGCTGAGTGCGTTTCCGTCCATGTCGGTCAGTGTGATCAGCGTATTGTTGAAGGTGGACTGGATATGAGCCTGGCCACGTTCAACGTTCTTACGTTCTCTTTTCTTTTTACGTACTGTCTTCTTAACAGCTGCCATAACTTATACCTCCTTCCCCTTATCTCTTCTTTCCGGCGAGGCGCTTCGGGCCCTTGCGTGTCCTTGCGTTCGTCTTCGTCTTCTGACCCCTTACAGGGAGTCCTCTTCTGTGTCTGATACCTCTGTAAGATCCGATCTCCATGAGTCTCTTGATGTTAAGAGAAACCTCTCTTCTGAGGTCACCCTCTACCATGTAGTCAGCATCGATGACTCTTCTGATCTTACCGGCGTCTTCTTCTGTCAGATCTCTGACTCTGATGTCAGGATCGACTCCCGCCTTAGCGAGAATCTCTCTGGATGTGTGGAGTCCGATTCCGTAGATGTATGTGAGACCGTATTCGATCCTCTTATCTCTAGGCAGGTCCACTCCGGCAATTCTTGCCATGTTTTTCCTCCTTTCCCATCTTCCGTCGCCTTTCCGGGGGCGATACAGACGGGTGTTCCATGTTTGATTTAAAGTGTTTTACCGCAGCCCCGGCGCTGCGCACTTATTAACTATTTGATTAGCCCTGACGCTGTTTGTGCTTAGGGTTCTCGCAGATGACCATTACGCGGCCGTGTCTCTTGATGACCTTGCACTTGTCGCACATAGGCTTAACAGATGCTCTAACTTTCATTGCTTTCTCCTTTTTTTATCAAAGGGGTCCAGCCCCCGTAGATCAAGGCTTCCGTCCTTACGGCAGCGCCGTAAATCCGCAGGAAACCTTACTTCTCTCTCCAAGTGATCCTTCCGCGGGTCAGATCGTAAGGCGATAATTCGACCTTAACTCTGTCACCCGGCAGTATGCGGATGTAGTTCATCCTGATCTTGCCGGAGATATGAGCGAGTATTTCGAAATCGTTGTCCAGCCTTACCTTGAACATTGCGTTCGGCTGCGCGTCGATAACGGTTCCCATTGCCTCTATTGTATTGCTTTTAGCCATTAGGTCCCTCCTATTGCAGAGTTAAGATCTCAGGTTCTCCGTCGGTGACGAGTATTGTGTTCTCGTAGTGGGCGGCCCTTCTGCCGTCCGCCGTTACTACGGTCCATTCGTTGCCCAGCACTCTTACATTGTACGTGCCCAGGGCCAGCATCGGCTCTATGGCGAGAGTCATGTTTCTCTCTATCTTAGCGCCCTTGCCCGGTTTTCCGTAGTTAGGTATGTACGGGTCCTCGTGGAGCTTGGTGCCGGTGCCGTGACCGGTATAGTCCCTTATGACTCCCATGCCGAAGCTCTCGGCATACTGCTGGACCGCGTGTCCGATATCTCCTATCCTGAAGCCTTCCATGGCGTACTTGATGCCTTCGAAGAAGCTCTGACGGGTGACATCGATGAGCTTCTGGTCTTCTGCGCTTATTACGCCGACCGGGTACGTGCGCGCCGCGTCGCTGTTATAGCCTTTGTACGTAGCGCCCACATCGATGCTCACGATGTCTCCTTCTTTGAGCTTTCTTGAGGCGTTCGGTATTCCGTGGATGACCTCTTCATTGACAGACACGCAGGCTGCTTCGGGAAATCCGCCGTAGCCCTTGAATGTCGGTGTCATGCCGTGTCCGGTTATCCTTTTTTCGACGAATTCGCTGATGTCCATCGTCGATACGCCCGGTCTGATGAATCCCGCGAGGTCCTCAAGCATTTCTGCCGTGACCTTGCAAGGCTCCCTCATGAGTTCGATCTCGCGTTTAGACTTGATAATTATCATGTCCTGCTTACTCCCCGATCTCCGCGACTATGTCCGCGAATACTTCGGCCGGTTTCTTCTCTGCGTCGAAGTTCTTGATAAGGCCGGTCTTTGTATAGTATTCGATCAGCGGAGCTGTCGATTCCTCGTAGATCTCGATCCTCTTCTCAGCAGTCTCTCTTGTATCATCCTTGCGCTGCTCGAGCTCACCGCCGCACTTGTCGCATACGCCCTCTTTTGCAGGAGGTGTAAATACGACGTGGTAGCTTGCTCCGCAGTCCTTGCACAGTCTTCTGCCGGTCAGTCTCTGTATGAGAGTCTCATAACCGACTTCGAAATTTATGACCGCGTCGAGTTTCTGACCGCTCTTCTCGAGCATCTTGTCGAAGGCCTCCGCCTGAGCGATGGTCCTCGGGAATCCGTCGAGGAGATAGCCGTTTGCGCAATCGTCCCATGTGAGCCTGTCGGCCACGAGGTCGACTACCAGCTCGTCAGGAACGAGTCTGCCGGAGTTTGTGTACTCCTGAGCCTTCTTGCCGAGTTCGGTCCCTTCCTTGATGTTCTTACGGAAGATGTCTCCCGTAGAGATCTGAGGGATGCCGTACTTTTCTACCAGTCTGACTGCCTGGGTGCCTTTGCCCGCACCCGGAGGTCCAAGTAATACCGCTCTCATAAGGATATTCCTTTCTTACTTAATACTAGTTGTGAGATGCGCATTGTTGCGAGGCGGAGGCTTTCCGGTAGCCGGTACTTAGCGATTGACAAGCCTTCAGGCGAAGTCAGAGCTTAGTACCGCTGCGTTAAGCCGGAACGAGGCGAGAGCCGTACTCCGGCGAGCAATATGCGCAGCTCGTCATATTATTTAAGGAAGCCCTGATAATTCCTCATCAGCATCTGATTCTCAAGCTGCTGTACTATGTCGAGCGCTACGCCCACCATGATCAGCAATGATGTTCCGCCGAAGCTGAAGTTGAACGGCGTGAATACGCTTACGATCGTAGGGATGGTAGCTACTGCCGCAAGGAAGATTCCTCCGGCGAAGCACAGTCTGCTCATGATCCTGGACAGATATTCCACGGTGGCGACTCCCGGTCTGATACCCGGAATGAATCCGCCGTTCTGTCTCATGTTGTCGGCAACGTCTGCCGGGTTGAACATTATCGCTGTGTAGAAATATGTGAAGAACACTGTCAGCAAAATGTTGAGTGCCGCATATACCCACACACCCGGGTTACCCGAAGGCGACAGATACTTGGTGACGAAATCCGTGAAAGCGGAGTCCGGAACGAAGTATGTGATCGTCAGCGGGAACTGCAGCAGCGATATCGAGAAGATGATTGGGATAACGCCGGCCTGGTTCACCTTCATAGGAATGTGAGTCGACTGGCCTCCGTACATCTTGCGTCCTACGACGCGCTTCGCGTACTGCACCGGGATCTTTCTTACACCCTGCTGCATCATGATGATGACCATGGTGATCAGGACCGCGACGATAAGCAGCGCGATAACCGCTACGAGCGAGACGGCTCCGTCCCTTACCTGAGCGGCAACGCCCCTGACTGCGGACGGAAGTCTCGCGACGATTCCGCCGAAGATTATCATCGAGATACCGTTTCCGATGCCGTACTCGTTGATCTGCTCACCGAGCCACATCAGGAACGCGGTACCCGCGGTCAGAACTATTATTATGGTGATCATGCTGAAGGCGCTCTTGTCGACGATCGCTCTTCTGAACAGACCTACCGTGAGACCTACCGCCTGGATAAGTCCGAGCACGACTGTCATGTATCTGGTGATCGCCGCCATCTTCTTGCGGCCTTCCGCTCCCTCCTTGGCGAGACGCTCAAAGTACGGGAACGCGATTGTCAGCAGCTGAATGATGATCGATGCGGTAATGTATGGGGTGATGCTCAGCGCGAATATCGTGAAGTTGCTGAACGCACCGCCCGAGAACAGGTCGAAGAGATCGAGAAGTCCGGTCTCTCCCGAAAACATCTGCGCAAGATACTCTCTGTCGATACCCGGGACCGGAATATTGGAGCCGATCCTGTATATCAGCAGCATCAGAAGCGTGAAGATTATCTTTTGTCTAATCTCCGGTATTTTCCATGCCTTAGAGAATGTCTTCACAAATTCCATCAGATGACCTCTGCCTTTCCGCCTGCCTTTTCGATCTTTTCGGCAGCGCTCTTTGTGAATTTCTCAGCCTTAACGGTGAGCTTCTTCTCGAGTTCGCCGTTGCCGAGGATCTTGACTCCGTCAAGGGCCTTTCTTACAAGACCTGTCTCGAGCAGAGCGGCAAGATCTACGACAGCGCCGTCTTCGAATCTGTTGAGATCCTTAACGTTTACTTCAGCGTACTCTTTAGCCCATTTGTTGGTGAAGCCCCTCTTAGGGAGTCTTCTGTAGAGTGGCATCTGGCCACCCTCGAAGCCGAGTCTTACTCCGCCGCCGCTTCTGGAGTTCTGACCGTTCATACCTCTGCCGGCAGTTGTGCCCTGTCCGGTACCCTGGCCGCGGCCGATTCTCTTAGGAGCTTTCGTGGAGCCCTCAGGCTTTTTAAGTTCATGAATTCTCATGGCCTTTGCCCTCCTTACAGTTCTTCTACTTTGAGCAGATGTGAGACCTTGTTGATAGCTCCTCTTGTTGCAGGGGAGTCCTCAAGCTCTACCGAGTGATTGAGCTTCCTCAGTCCGAGAGCCTCAACTGTCTTCTTCTGCCTAGGCTGGCAAGCGATAGGGCTCTTGACCAGTGTGATTTTCAGTTTTGCCATTTCCCTTGCCTCCTATCCGATGATCTCTTCCGGTGTCTTACCACGGCGCTTGGCAACTTCCTCAACGGTTGTCAGGTTCTTAAGACCTTCCATTGTTGCTCTCGCCATGTTTCCGGTGTTGCTTGTTCCGAGCGACTTGGCTCTTACGTCCTTGATTCCTGCTGCTTCGAGCACTGTACGTACGGATGAACCCGCGATAACGCCTGTACCCTTTGCGGAAGGCATGATGAGGACCTTGCCCGCTCCGAACTCACCAACAGTCTCGTGAGGAACCGTAGTTCCGACTGTCGGTACATATATCAGTTTCTTTTTAGCATCTTCTGTAGCCTTTCTCACGGCTTCAGGGATCTCGATCGCCTTGCCGAGGCCCATTCCTACGTGGCCTTCGCCGTCGCCGACAACTACTGTAACGGAGAATCTCATATTTCTTCCGCCCTTAACTGTCTTGGCAACACGTCTGATGTCCACGATCTCTTCCGTAAGCTCCAGCTTGGATGCGTCTACTTTACTCTGCATTTACGTATCCTCCCTTAGAAATCCAATCCGGCTTCGCGTGCTGCATCAGCGAGTTCCTTGACTCTGCCGTGGAAGAGGTATCCGCCTCTGTCAAAGCACACTTCCTTGATGCCTGCTGCAACAGCTTTCTCTGCGATCGCCTTGCCGACCTTCGCGGCAGCTTCCTTGTTTCCGCCGTAAGCGATCTCCTTCTTGAGATCCTTGTCGAGCGATGAAGCGCTGACAAGAGTCTTTCCGTTGACGTCGTCGATGATCTGAACCGAAATATTCGCGTTAGATCTGAATACGCACATTCTCGGCTTCTCAGGAGTTCCGAAAACGTTTTTACGGACTCTTGCATGTCTCTTGAGTCTTCTGTCATTTCTGCTCTTATTTGCCATTTTCTTTCCTCCTTTCCTATGCTGCTCCGCTCTTGCCTTCCTTCTTGTGGACGACTTCTCCATCGTACAGGATGCCCTTGCCCTTGTATGGTTCAGGCGGTCTCCATGCTCTGATGTTGGCTGCGTAGTTGCCTACCTGCGCCTTGTCGATTCCCTTGATAAGGATGGTGTTTGCATCCGGAGTCTCCGTAGTGATACCTTCTGGATCTTCGAGCTCGATCGGGTGGGAATATCCGAGCTTCAGCACGAGCTTCTTGCCCTGCTTTGCAGCGGAGTATCCAACGCCCACGATAAGCAGCTTTCTCTCGAATCCCTGTGTAACTCCCGTGACCATGTTGTCGATGAGAGTTCTTGCCAGACCGTGCTGCGATCTGTTTTCTCTGCTGTCGTCAGGTCTCTCAACCTTGAGAGTTCCGTCTTCTACGCTGACCTTCATGGTGCTTCCGACCTTTGCGGAAAGCTCGCCCTTAGGTCCCTTAACCTTGACGACGTTTCCATCTTCTACCGTTACTTCTACGCCGGCAGGGATGGTGATTGGTCTAATACCGATTCTTGACATTTCGTCTACCTCCTACCAAACGTAACAAATAACTTCTCCGCCGACACCGAGCTTGCGCGCTTCCTTATCGGTGATAACACCCTTGGAAGTGGACAGGATGGCGATACCGAGTCCTCCGAGGACCTTCGGTACTCTGTCAGCCTTAGCGTAGACTCTGAGTCCCGGCTTTGATATCTTCTTGATTCCGATGATCGTTTTCTCGCGGCCAGGGCCGTACTTGAGATCGATCTTGATAGTACCCTGAGCATTGTCAGAAACTACCTCATATCCGCTGATGAATCCCTCGTTGAGGAGGATCTCCGCGATCGACTTCTTCATCTTCGAAGCCGGTACGTCTACGGAAGCGTGACCTGCGGTGTTCGCGTTTCTGATCCTTGTCAGCATATCTGCGATTGGGTCTGTCATTGACATAACAGTAAGTTCTCCTTTCTTAACGTGGTTCCCTGAAACAGTTTGTGTCAGCCTCATAATGCACTCCTCGGGTACGGCTCTCGCCTCGCTGCGGCTTAACGCAGCGGTGCTAAGCTCTGTCTGCGCCTGCGGCTTGCCAGTCGCTAAGCACCGGCTACCGCAGAGCCCCTCGTCACGTATCATGAGGCTGCCCCTTTTCATTTCAGGGCCTGCGAAAATAATAGCTTTTAGTTTCTACCAGCTTGCTTTCTTAACTCCCGGGATCTCGCCCTTGTAAGCAAGCTCTCTGAAGCAGATACGGCAAATGCCATACTTCTTGAGCACGGAGTGCGGTCTTCCGCAAACCTTGCATCTTGTATAAGCTCTTGTCGAATACTTAGGCTTCCTTGTCTGCTTAACTTTCAGTGAAGTCTTTGCCATTTTCTCCTCCTATACTAGCGAACGCTCTTCTCAAACGGCATTCCCATGAGCTCCAGCAGTGCCTGAGCTTCTTCGTCAGTCTTCGCTGTTGTTGTGAAGACGATGTTCATGCCCTTGATGGTGTCAACGTTATCGTACACGATCTCAGGGAATATGAGCTGCTCCTTGAGACCCATGGAGTAATTGCCTCTGCCGTCAAAGGAGTTCCTGCTGAGACCCTTGAAGTCTCTTACTCTCGGAAGAGAGATGTTGAACAGCTTGTCGGCGAATACGTACATTCTGTCGCCTCTGAGCGTGACCTTGGCTCCGACCGGCATTCCCTCTCTGACCTTGAAGTTAGCGATGGACTTTCTTGCCTTTGTGACTACAGGTCTCTGACCCGCGATGAGAGCGATCTCCTTGACCGCACTCTCGAGCACCTTGGCGTTGTCCTTTGCTTCGCTGAGTCCCATGTTGATGGTGATCTTGGTCAGCTTAGGAACTTCCATAGGATTGGAGTAGCCGAACTTGTCCTGCATGGCTTTGAAAACTTCTTTTTTATACTTGTCTTTAAGTCTGATTTCCACGTCTGCTCCTCCTTTCCTAGTCGATAGTCTTTCCAGTCTTCTTAGAGACTCTTACCTTTTTACCGTCCACTACCTTGTGACCGATCCTGGTGGCTGCCTTGGCGTCCTTGTCATAGAACATGACGTTGGAAGCGTCGATAGGTCCTTCCATGTGCTTGATCTCAGCAGCGGATGTCCTTGTTGCCCTGGCGTGCTTTGTCTGCATGTTTACGCCTTCGACAACTACTTTGTTCTTCTTAGGGATCGTTCTGAGGACCTGGCCAGTCTTGCCCTTGTCCTTACCGGCGATCACTACTACTGTATCGTCTTTCTTGATCTGCATCTCTTGCACCTCCTACAGTACTTCCGGTGCCAGGGACACGATCTTCATGAAACCGCAGTCTCTCAGTTCTCTGGCGACAGGTCCGAAGATACGGGTACCAACCGGTGTCTTGTCGTTCTTGTCCTTGATGATGACTGCCGCGTTCTGATCGAACTTGACGTACGAACCGTCAGTTCTTCTTGTGCCGCGCTTGGTCCTTACAACTACTGCCTTAACTACATCGCCCTTCTTTACGGCTCCGCCCGGAGCAGCATCCTTAACGGTGCATACGATGATGTCACCGATGTTTGCGTACTTGCGGCCGGTTCCTCCGAGGACTCTGATGCAGAGCAGCTCTTTAGCTCCGGAATTGTCGGCAACTCTTAATCTTGTTTCTGTCTGTATCATGATCCGTTGCCTCCTTACTTAGCTTTCTCTACGATCCTGACGAGTCTCCATCTCTTGTCCTTGGACAGAGGTCTGGTCTCCATGATCAGGACCTTATCGCCGATGCCACACTCATTGTTCTCGTCATGGGCCTTGAACTTTACAGTCCTCTTGACTCCCTTGCCGTAGAGAGGGTGTCTGACGATCTCTTCTGTAGCGACTACGATAGTCTTATCCATCTTATCGCTTGTAACGATTCCGACTCTCGTCTTCCTTCTGTTTCTTTCCATTTGTCAGATCTCCTCCTTTCTACGCGTTCCTGCCCTGCTCGACCTCTCTCATGATGGTCTTGACTCTGGCGATATCTCTTCTGACTTCTCTCATTCTTACAGGGTTCTCCAGCTGTCCTGTAACATGCTGGAATCTCAGGTTGAAGAGCTCCTGCTTCATTCTTTCGAGCTCGGCAGTTCTTTCCTGATCTGTCATTTTTCTGATCTTGTTCAGGTCCATTACTGAGCTCCTCCTTCCTGTCCCTTAACAACAAATTTGCACTTGATCGGCAGTTTGTGAGCAGCAAGTCTCATAGCCTCTCTGGCCTGAGCCTCGGTGACTCCGTCGATCTCAAACATTACTCTGCCCGGCTTTACTACAGCTACCCAGTACTCAGGAGCTCCCTTTCCGGATCCCATACGTACTCCGATAGGCTTCTTACTTACCGGCTTGTGCGGGAAGATCTTGATGTAGACCTTACCGCCTCTTTTGATGGATCTTGTCATTGCTACACGGGCAGCCTCGATCTGTTTCGAATCGATCCAGCCGCGTCCGTCAGCAGCAAGTCCATATGAACCGTATGCTACCGCATTGCCCTTTGTTGCAATGCCCTTCATTCTGCCACGGTGCTGTTTTCTGCGCTTAACGCGTTTTGGCATTAACATGGCGAGTTTCTCCTTTCCTTAATACTATGCTTCTGTCTCCTGTGCTGCTTCTGCCTGTGGCTCAGCTGCCGGAGCAGGAGCCGCCTTAGGGGCCTTGCGAACTCTTGTAGTCGCCGGCTTTACCTCAGGCTTAGCCTCGCGGCCGTCAAATCTTCTTCCGTCTCTTCTGTCGGACCTTCCGGCTGACCTTCTGTCCTTGCGGTCATTACGTCTGCCCTTCTTGTCTCTTCTGTCCTCAGCTTTTGGTACGGAATCCTTGAGGCCCTTGTCGAGAATCTCGCCGTGGTTGATCCAGACCTTTACGCCGATCTTGCCGTATGTCGTGTCAGCCTCAGCGAATCCATAATCGATATCCGCTCTCAGAGTGTGCAGAGGCACGTTTCCTTCACTGTACTTCTCGGATCTTGCGATCTCGGCACCGCCGAGTCTGCCGGAGCAGACGATCTTGATGCCCTTGGCGCCTGCCTTCATCGTGCGGCCGATAGGCTGCTTCATGGCTCTTCTGAACGAAGTTCTTCTCTCGAGAGACTGAGCTACGCTCTCTGCCGTGAGCTGCGCGTCGAGTTCGGTCTTTCTGATCTCCTCGATGCTTACGTCTACCTTCTTGCCTGTCATCTTGACGAGCGCCTTCTTGAATTCGTCGATTCCCTCGCCGGATCTTCCGATGACCATACCAGGCCTTGCAGCCATGACGATCACCTTGACCTCGTCAGCGCCCTTACGCTCGATAACGATGTTCGAAACGCCTGCGTTGTACAGTTTCTTCTTTACGAATGCTCTGATCTGATTGTCTTCTACCAGGAGATCCGCAAACTTTGTCTTGTCGGCATACCACTTGGAGCTCCAGTCCTTGTTGACGCCAACACGCATTCCATGTGGATTAACTTTCTGTCCCATTAGCGAACCTCCTCCTTCTTAGTTTCCTTTGCCGGTTTTACAGCGGCTTCTCTTTCCTTCAGAGTTACATAGATATGACTCGTTCTCTTCAGGATCATGCCCGCTCTGCCCTGCGCGCCCGGTCTCCAGCGCTTCATTGTAGGACCCTGGTTTGCGTTGATCTCAGCTACATAGAGCTTGTCAGGATCCATCTCGTGATTGTTCTCAGCGTTAGCTGCTGCGGACTTTACTACCTTCTCGATAAGCTCAGAGCCCTTGCCCGGGGTGAACTTGAGAATTGTGAGTGCTTCATTCAGGTCCTTACCTCTTACCAGATCAGTAACAGGTTTGAGCTTGCTTGAAGACATTCTTACATACTTGGCTACTGCTTTAGCTTCCATAGTATAGCTTCTCCTTTCTGTTACTTACTGACTTAGAGTTTTCTGTCACCGGAGTGACCCTTGAACGTTCTGGTCGGAGCAAACTCGCCGAGCTTGTGTCCGACCATGTCCTCTGTGATGTATACAGGCACATGCTTACGTCCGTCATGGACGGCGATCGTGTGACCGATCATCTGAGGGAAAATGGTGGATGGTCTGGACCATGTCTTGATTACTTGTTTTTCATTGGCTGCGTTCATCTCTTCGATTCTCTTCAGAAGCTTCTTGTCGACGAACGGGCCTTTCTTAAGCGATCTTCCCATTAATTTGCTCCTCTCTACTTGCCGTTTCTTCTCTTAACAATGTACTTGTTAGAGTCTTTGTTCTTCTTACGTGTCTTGTAACCGAGTGTCGGCTTGCCCCATGGAGTGACAGGACCCTTACGTCCGATCGGAGCTCTTCCTTCACCACCGCCGTGTGGGTGATCGTTAGGGTTCATTACGGAACCTCTTACGGTAGGTCTCCATCCCATGTGTCTCTTGCGGCCTGCTTTACCGATCTGGATGTTGCCGTGATCGATGTTGCCGACTTCGCCGATTGTGGCTCTGCACTTCATGCTTACCATTCTGACCTCTCCGGACGGGAGTCTTACCTGTGCGTAGTCTCCCTCCTTGGCCATCAGCTGAGCGCCGTTACCGGCTGCCCTTACCAGCTGTCCGCCCTTGCCCGGCTTGAGCTCGATGTTGTGGATGATCGTGCCGAGAGGAATGTTCGCGATCGGGAGAGCGTTGCCCGGCTTGATGTCCGCGTTCGGACCGGACTCGATGACGTCTCCGACTTTGAGCTTATTAGGAGCGAGGATGTATCTCTTCTCGCCGTCCGCGTAAGCTACGAGCGCGATGTTTGCTGTTCTGTTAGGATCGTATTCGATCGTCTTTACTGTCGCAGGAATGTCGTCCTTCGTTCTCTTGAAGTCGATGATCCTGTATTTAGGTCTGTAACCGCCGCCTCTGTGTCTGACGGTGATCTTGCCTCTTACGTTTCTTCCCGAGTGCTTCTTAAGGGTGACGGTAAGAGACTTTTCCGGCTTATCGGTAGTGATCTCCTCGAATGTGGAGACCGTCATACCTCTGAGTCCCGGGGATGTCGGTTTATATTTTCTGATTCCCATTTCCTACTGCCTCCTTAATTACATGTCTGAGAAGAGTTCGATCTCCTTGCTGTCAGGAGTGAGTGTAACGATCGCCTTCTTATATGAAGATGTCGTTCCGAATGTTCTTCCCAGTCTCTTTCTCTTTCCGCTGACGTTCATGATATTGACCTTGGCTACGTCTACGCCGAAGATCTCTTCGACTGCCTTGCGGACCTCGGTCTTGTTGGCATCATGCGCAACCTTGAATGCGTACTTCTTTTCCGCTGCCATGTCCATACTGTTCTCAGTGATGATTGGCCTTAAGATGACATCGTATCCCGTCTTCATTATGCGTACACCTCCTCGATCTTCTTGGCTGCTGCCTTGGTGAGCACGAGTGTGTAGTGGTTTACGATCTCGTATACGTTCATGGTGCTTACCAGTGCGGTCCTGACGCCCGGGATGTTGTGAGCGGATCTGACTACGTTGTCATCCTTTTCATCCATGACGATCAGCGCCTTCTTGTCTGCCTTGATGTTCCCGAGCACTCTGACCATTTCTTTGGTCTTAGGCTCTGTGAACTTGAACTCGTCTACTACGATCAGCTCGTTGTCTGCTACCTTAGCGGAGAGCGCCGACTTGAGAGCGAGTCTCTTGAGCTTCTTGTTGAGGGAGTATCTGTAGTCCCTTGGCTTCGGTGCGAATACCACTCCGCCGCCGACCTGTGATGGGTCTGTCGAGCTTCCCTGTCTGTGACGGCCTGTTCCCTTCTGTCTGAAAGGCTTGCGTCCGCCGCCTCTGACCTCAGCTCTTGTCTTTGCGGACTGGGTTCCCTGTCTCTGGTTTGCCAGGTAGTTCTTGATGACTGCCTGTACTGCGAATTCGTTTGGCTCGATTCCGAAGATCTCATCTGCGAGAGTGATGTCTCCGACCTTCTTGCCTTCAACGTCTACTACGTTCAGCTTTGCCATTTTCAGTTCCTCCTTTCCGCTTATTTAGCCTGGCCCTTGACCGCCGGTCTGATCTTGAGGAGTCCGCCCTTCCTTCCCGGAACAGCGCCCTTGATCAGCATGATGTTGCGTTCATCGAGCTTCTTTACAAGTACTACGTTCTGCACTGTGACTGTATCTCTTCCCATTCTTCCAGGGGCCTTGTTGCCCTTGAAGACTCTTGAAGGATATGTACCGGCTGCCAGAGCTCCGGCGAGTCTCTTGTGCTTTGAGCCGTGAGTCATCGGTCCTCTGCGGTGGCCGTGTCTCTTGATGTTACCCTGTGTTCCCTTATTCGAAGTCCGCTACTGTGATGACCTGACCTACTTCGTAAGCTTCTCCCTCGCCCGGCTTGAACTCAGCGAGGTGCTTCTTTGTGTCAACGCCTGCCTTCGCGAAATGTCCGGCGAGCGGCTTGTTGACTCTCTGCGGCTTCTGATCTTCGTAGCCCACCTGGACTGCGTCATAGCCGTCTGTCTCGACAGTCTTGATCTGTACGACTGTCTCCGGGCCTGCCTCTACGACAGTGACCGGGATGACTGTTCCGTCTTCTGCGAAGATCTGAGTCATGCCGATCTTCTTTCCCAGCAATGTTTTCATATGTGTTTCCTCCTGTTCTTACAGCGGATCACTCCGGTTTGGCCTTGCCGGTGCTTGGGTCCGGCGTCCCTCTCGTGTGATCTTACTAATTACGGATTAGAGCTTGACGTAGATATCAACACCTGCAGGTGCGTCGAGCTTCTGCAGAGCCTCGACCGTCTTATTGGTCGCGTTTGTAACGTCGATGAGTCTCTTGTGTGTTCTCTGCTCGAACTGCTCTCTGCTGTCCTTGTACTTATGGACCGCTCTGATGATCGTTACGACTTCCTTCTCTGTCGGCAGCGGAATAGGTCCGCTTACATCAGCGCCCGTCTTCTTGACTGTCTCTACGATCTTCGCAGCGTACTTGTCCAGAAGAGCGTGGTCATAAGCCTTCATTCTGATCCTGATTTTCTGTAATTCGCTCATTGCTTTCCTCCTGTTAAAAGTTTTTTGTACTAATTTTCGCTATGCTTGTACAGGACTTCGCCTGCGCCTGCCTCTCGCGGGATCCATGCAACTCTTTGGAATCCCTTGAAATTTCAGCGTTTTTGCTGTCCCTGTGCCTTTCGCTGAAGTGCCTTACACTCTTTCGCGCGTTTCCTGTGGTATGGCACACAACAAAAAAGCGAAACCCTTCGCCCCCATCTTGTGAGGACTTCTCGGCAGAAATTATCCGCTAGCACGGTAACTTCCTGCTTCTTCGCGTTTAACAAGCCTTTGAATTATATATATTGGGCCATTGGAATGCAAGCCTTTTTTGAAATGTTTTTTGAGTATTTTTGGACGTCCAAGAAGCCTGAAAGGCTTGAAATTTTAAGGTTTTTGATCGCGGATGCCCAACACCGTCTTCCGCGTTTCCTGCACCACCATGTATAGTGGCCTTTATCTTGACCCTACCACTATATATAGATCGCTTCAGCCGCAGCCTTCCTACTATATATCAGGATGTCGCTATGCTGCTATATAAGGACATCATATAGGCGCATCATATGGACGGGTGTGAATTTCAGTGAAAAACTGCTGTATTTACACCGCCCGGCCCTTCAACAGCCTATATTCAGGCCCAAAAACGGCAGTTGGGTGTAAAAAAACGGAAGAACCTTTCCGGTTCACACCCATTTTCAGAAAAGTGGTGTGAATTTCAGTAAAAAGCTGCTGCTCACACACCCAATTCCCTTTTTCATCGGCTTTTAGGCCTTTTCAAAAGAGAAATGGTGTGTATTCCGGTCTTTTTCCTCGAAATACACACCCTTTGGTTATTTGCTATTCAGTTGTCGCCTTTTCGCTTCCCTTTTAGCCCGGTGGCCACTGCATGGCACGCTTGCCCAGAATATGGATATGCAGATGCTTTACTGTCTGCTGTCCGTCCTCGCCTGTGTTGATCACGCAGCGGTATCCGTTGTCCAATCCCTCCTGCGCGCAGACTTCCCTGATCTTGAGCATCATGTGCGCCATAAGGTCGGCGTGCTCATCTGTCAGGTCGTCGAGCGAAGCAACGTGGATCTTCGGAACCATCAGCATGTGGACCGGCGCCTGCGGAGCGGCATCGCGGAACACTGCGATCTTGTCATCTTCATAGACCATGTCGGTAGGGATTTCGCCGTTCGCGAGCTTGCAGAAGATGCAGTCACTCATGTCTCCTATCCTCCTTTTTATCTTTACAAACAACCTTTGTGTCTTCGCTTTAATTGTATTATTCATTGTTTCATTATTCAAGGCTTGCAGATCAGCCGGATCGTTTACTTGCCGTTCCTTTTAGTCATTGATATTGAGGACCGCCAGGGCTCCGTCTCTGAACAGGCCGGTGAGCGTGACGTCGTAAAGAGCGCCTGCCGCGATCATGTTTCCGGTGTCCTCAATATATACCTTGATGTAGTTGCCGGTGTAGCCCGTCGCGTAACCTTCGCGGGATTCTTCGATCAGGACAGTTTGTGCGATCCCGATGTTCGCTTCGATAAACCTCTGCGCGGTCTCTTCGCCCAGACTTTCGAGAGCGTCAGCTCTGTCCTTCTTGACCTTTTCGGGGACCGCGTCCTTCATTGCCGCCCCAGCAGTTCCTTTGCGCGGCGAATATCGGAACACGTGCGTCCTGCCGAACTCTGCCTGCCTTACGATATCCAGTGAATCCTCGAAGTCGTCTTCTGTCTCACCCGGGAATCCGACGATTATATCCGTAGTTATGCCGAAGAGCGGGTCGAATCCGCGGAGCATTTTCACGATCTCAATGTACTCATCGCGAGTGTAGTGGCGGTTCATCGACCGGAGCACGTTGTTGCTGCCGCTTTGCGCGGACAGATGCAGATGGTGGCAGAGCCGCCTGTGCCTTACGATCTCCTCGACGTTGTCCTTGTCCACGACTGTCGGCTCAAGAGAACTGAGGCGTATTCTGAAATCCATGTTGCCGGATATTTCCAGCTCATCGAGCATGGTCAGAAGCTCTGACAACGTGCATTCCGCGCCCGGCTCAGTGCCGTAGAGGGCAGTGTTGATCCCCGTGAGGATCACTTCACTGAAGCCCGTCTCGACGAGATTTCTGACTTCTTCGATGATCTCGCCGGACGGGCGGCTCCTGACCGGGCCCCTGGCGTATGGGATCAGACAGTATGAGCAGAACCGGTCGCAGCCGTCCTGGATCTTGATGTAGGCTCGCGACATGTCATCGCTGCCCGACCTGATCATGCCCATGTCTTCGTATAAGGTGAGGCCGTCGCGCGGGGTCACAATGATATCAGCGGCCTCCGCTTTCGGCGTATCACCGGCGATTGGTTTTTCCTCCGGAGCAGCCGCGCGCGTATTTTCACCGGCGGCAAGTTTTTCCGTAGGAGCAGCCGCGCGCTTGCTTTCACGGGCAGCAAGTTTTTCCATAACCAGTCCGCAGATCTCGGACTTGTGGCCATTGCCTATAACGAGATCGACCTCGGGCATGCCGGCTACCTCGTCAACCGCGACCTGGGCATAGCATCCGGTCACAACTATTATTGCTTCAGGATTTGCCTTCTTCGCCCTTCGGATGAACTGTCTGGACTTCCTGTCCGCAATGTTGGTAACGGTGCAGGTGTTGATCACATACACATCGGCAGCCTCGTTCTCATCCTTGATTTCCGCTCCACGGGAAACGAAGGCCTCCTTTATGGCCTCCGTCTCATAATGATTTACTTTGCAGCCAAGGGTATGAAACGCTACTCTCATGTGTGTGCTCCAGAATTGTTTTTATCGTCTGGTTGAGTCTAACATTCCTCCCCGCCGCGGTCAACTATGCCGGCGCCTCAGTGTGAGACGCGAACCTTTCCGCTGATGCATCCGCATCCTCCTCCGCGACCGGTTCTGCATCTTTTTATCCGGCTGTCTCAGCTACTGCCTCCGCGGCCGTCCCGGTGAACGTTTCTGAGAGCTCCGGCTCCTCCCCGCCGCTTTCTTCTTTGGCCGCGGTCATACCGCTTGTGTATCTTATACCGTATCTGCGGGCGAGTGCCCTGGTAAGGTTCTCCGCCTCCTCTTCAAACAGTGTGATCCCTCTGGACATGCGGTCGTGATCCGGACCCCAGTCGCGGATGTCCACCTTTGCCTTGCCGCCGTTCCAGGCGACTATGTTCACCTCTTTGGTCCAGCCGTTATCCTTTCTTCCAAGCACCCCGATATGTTCCATCAGATCGAAATGCACATCATCGTTCTTCCTTTGTGCGTAATTCTGATTGTAAGCCATTTTCTTCTCCTTCCCGATGAAGTTTTTCTGTTGTTTTTGATGGTTATCGATCGCGCTTTCGATGTGTCTTGATAGTATATCTTTTATAAAAAACTGTCGAACCGAAAAAGCACTTATTCCGACATTCAAAGCACTTATTCCGGACTCCGGCACTTTTTTCGGAAACAGGCCTTCAAATTCACACCGGATAAACAATTATTTGTCCACTGAACGAAAAAAGACACCGCTTTCGCGGTGTCTTCATATAGCTTTTCGAAGCGATTCTATCGGAGGAGCTTGCCTCCGCAGATCAAGGTTCTCGACTTTACGGCAACGCCGTGTGATCCAAGAGAACCTTATTCGATGATCTCGACTACTACGCCGGAACCAACTGTTCTTCCGCCTTCTCTGATAGCGAA
>CACYPK010000018.1 GCA_902776285.1 uncultured Eubacteriales bacterium | reverse complement strand
ATACGATGCCTACAAGATAAAGATCCAGGCCATTGATCCTGATCGCGACAGATCAATGCGTGAAGTATATGGTCTCAGCCCTGAAGAAGCTGAATGAAAGCAAACTGGTGATGCATTTTCTGGGAGGTCCCTCGGACCTCCCGGCGGCTTCGCCACCACCGAAGTATACGGCGGATGATTTCCTGTCGTCGGACAGGCGATTTCCATTTCATCGGACAGGCGCTTTCAGCGCCCCGGAATATTCATTCTGATAGGTTTGGAATGATATCATTGTAATCAGCCTCCTTTTCATTATTCAGTTTTATGGTTTATTGTTGGTTATGGCACTGGCAGTTATGTGCACAGCGCCGCCGGCCAAATCATAGGCATCACTCCTTTCTATATGACAAGTCCCGCAGACTGCTAATCTGCGGGACATAGTGACTGCAATGTTTTGTTATTATGCGAGTCGTTTTATTTCAATGGTATACTTTTCTTTTAGTTTCGAGCATCTGCTCTGTGGAATGATTTTGTCATGTTGGAGCCTTCCTGCAACTATACCCGGATGTATTCCGATGGATTTAGCGAACTCTACAATCTCATTGTCTGAAGTGTATTTTGTTGGTGCAAATCTTCTAAGTTCATTTGGAGGAATCAAATAATTCGAAGCAAACCTATCAGCTTCATCTTCAAGAGCGTTATTATAATCTACCATTTCTTCTACTGAACTACTGATAAATACGGTTTTTATCTTCTGTTGGAAAACATGCTTGATTTCATGGAAAAGCGAAAACCAGAATTTATCTGCATCCAACCCCCTGTTGTTCATAGCAAGGACAACTCTTTCATTGTTGACCCACTTGACTGCACCATTAACACCTGAGTTCTTCAAATGCGGAAGCAAAACAAATGCAACACCACATTCAGCAAATATTTCTCTCATCCTAGGTAAGAAAACCCCTGGATCCTGCACGGTCATGCTCCTGAGTTCTGGTAAGTATGCTTTCAATTTCTGAGCATCGTAAGGCTCTGTCTCGATAGCTTTAGCCATGTTCATTGCAGTCTGTATCCATGCTCTTGAATTGATTACTTTCTTCTCTGAACTGTCAGAGGTCCCGCTTCTAAAGTTGACAAGAAAGTCCGGTCTAAGCATTATTCTCAAATCAGATACTTTGAAGAAAGAACACAGATTAACAATCTTCTCTTCAACAACCCTGGTCCTAGGCAATCCCACAACATCAACAAAGTACATGTAATCGATCTGTTTCATGACCTCTTTTTGTTCATCAAAATCCTTTACCTGTTGGATTTCAATCAACTTCTGATCATAAGTGTTTTGTAATCGCTGCCACACTTCCGCACTTGTTCCCATCATTACTGACAGCTTCTTTGCAAGGTCATTTGAAATATTCGCCTTCCCGCTCAAAAGCTGACTAAGCGTCTTTGCAGTAGTTCCCAACCTTGCAGCGAACTCCGCTTGGCTTATTCCCATATCCTCGATAATGTCTGCTAAATAGTACCCAGGGTGAAACGCCACTATATCTTTGTATTCTGTTATGTTACTCATAATGGTTTGACACCTCCGTTACTTTGACAATTATAATCATTTTGCATTGAGCAAGGATATCTCCTTCAAGGATTTCCTTCTCGTTATCATCACAGGGAATCATCGTGACTCTATACCCTGTATTCCCTAGTCTTATACTCCATTCTTCTTTTCTATTGCCTCTTAAATGCTCAAAATGAAAAGGTTGATAGTTAGCAATATCCATAAGTGAATCCGCATTGATCATATAGTTTTCAGCTGCTTCCAGTTTCTTCTTGACTTGTTCCGGATATCGCCATTTCTTTTTATATTTAGAGCAAAACTGCTTTTCTGCAGTTGAATTTTTGTATAATATCTTCATACTTTATTGTTGCCCTTGACTCAAAAATATCATTACCATTTAGGTAATAATATTTTAACATCGATTATTGTTTTAGTAAATAGCGTTCAAGTAGAAAATAGCAACTTATTACCTTTTAGGTAATTGTTTTTACAGTATTATTTAAAACTGCAGACAGAAATAACTTTCTATCTGCAGCAATACTAATCAATTCACCAAACGTATCCTGCTGTTTCCTGTATTCCGTCAGCTTATGCAGCAGCAAAGACTTTCCAATCGAATTATCCCCAATAATTACATTGATTCCTCTCGAAAGAGGTATCTCATAAGCCTCACCTTCAATCGTAATCATCAGGCTCTTCGTATAGGTCTCAGTTGGGTTGAAGAAGCTGTTGACGGTTTTTATTCTTCTGTGATCTGTTATCGCCATAACCAGCCCCCTGAAGCAGGGAAGGCATTTCACATAAGTATAAACGAAATCCGTATTATCTCTTTCTGTCTCTTTTGGATAATACTGCCAATCATGACAATCGGATCCCGTAATGAATCGTATATCCTCAGTCAAATTCTGTGCATTCAGGAAATTCTTATTGAACACCTCATTCTTACGGTTTTTGAATTCAAACGCTTCAAAATAATCAGTGTACACAAACTCTTGGAATCTCTCTTCCCCGACAGTCTTCGCATCATTCTTATACGGATGAGATGATGTCAGAGATCTTTTCTGATGAACGATAAGGACTGTATCCAGATCAATACTTCTCATAATAGACAGGAACTTTTCCTCCGAGAAAGCGCTATTCCTGTCATACGCAGTTTTTCCCTTATCATCTACCAAGCAATCCGCGATCTTCGCCACTTTGGCTTCATCTTCATCATTAAATACAGTAATCACATGAAGCACAGTCGGACCATTTTCTCCGAGAAACTCAACTGTAAATTCAATACCGGGAAACACTTTAATAACAGAACACTGTTCATCATTTTCATAAGCCTTCAGTGCCTTGTACATTTCGAATCCGAATGCATCATGATCCGTAATGGCGCACATTTGAACACTATTGGTATTCAGCTTCTGTGCCAGAACACCAATGTTGTCTATCGTATTAAAGGCCACCTTCCCTTTATCCTTTGAACGAGAACAAACAGAGTGAATATGTAAATCAATTTTGTATCCTGACTCTACTACCTTCATAATTCTCTTTGCACCAGCCTATTCTCGCATCATTAAATCTATTTAATAATAAGCGTATTACTACCCGATTCGTTGAAGTCAACACGATTTAGGACCAGAATGAACATGAAACTTCTTTCGAATAAAGCATCATTATCTTTTATTGTTCTGTTCCTTTAGTATCAGAACGATCAACTCGTCTTTTGCTATCTGCCACTGCATCCAACATCTTAAAATGCAATTTCACAAAATGGATAAAGGCATCTGCCGCTTCAATAAGTACAGGATTTCGTTTTTCTGGTAATTCTCTACCAACTTGCCATTCAATACTATTGTTTTCCACTTTTACAACAGTTTGATAGAAAGCTTTCGAGGACAGATGTATATATCCGCTTGCCTGATTGTAAACGTCTGCAAATCGAGTGTCGATTTTAGATAGTTCCCCTTTTAAGTACCCATCTGTCATCTTCTTACCATCTTTGCTCACCTGTTTATTAATTGGATCACCATTGATAATGCAATCAATAACAACTTCTTTATCTTGTGCTAAAAATGCTGCATATGAGCGCATACAGTTATCCATTTGTAATCTTAACAGTGCTCCAACACAGGTTAAATTCCGCTTGCGTAGCATGTCGGTAAACCCGTCTATTAGGTTCAAGCACCGATCAGTAGATGCACAGAAGAAAAAGTCCTCTTTGAAAAAAGATTCCCCGATAATCCCCTTTGCAAGAGAAATTCCCTGTTTTCGCAGTTCCATTAATCTCCCAATTCTGTTTTCAGCCACATCAAAGTATTCAGCATTATTCATGACTTCAGTTTCACTCCCAGGAATCATTCTTTCTTCCCATACTGCACAGTTTCTTCCGCAACCATACTAAGATTTTGCTCCGGCCTGAAATCATATTTTATTACTCGAGATTCCTGTCGCTCCATGTCAGCATTTTCTTCAAAGTTTTCAACCTGCTCCATTACTTTCCGGAAGACTTCCGGGCTATACTGTGGCGGATACCCGTTCTTAATAAGGCATACCTTAATATCAAACTTAAGCTGATCACGAACAATCTGATTATTGAGCCAATCCGCAAAGGAAGACTTCGTGTCTATGATTTCCTTGATTTTACGAGCTAGAGACTTGCACTTATCATTGACAGATACGCCATCAATCATTTTGTCGGTACCATACTCAAAGTTATATTGATCTCGCAAGGCCAGAAGGATATCATAAAAAGCCTTTTCCTCAAAGGTCAACCCAATCTTACGAAAGCTCTCTCTATCAACATTCATTTCCTTCAGAATCTGTAACGCCTGTTCGGTAGCATTACGTATAATTTCTTCAGATGTTTCTTCCTGAGCCGCTCCCGCTTCCTCCGCTGTTAGATGCTTTCTTCTCTCATGGTACTGACGTATGGTTTCTTCAAGCATTTCCTGATACTTTTTTGCTGCCATCTGATTTGTTTTGCTATACTCAGATATCTGCTTTCGTAACATTTTTACAAGCAGTTCCAATTTTGACGCCGGCATTTTAACATCCGACAGTTTTTCGAAATACTCGGCGGAGAAAACATCTTCTTCCTCTCCTGTGTCCAAAATGCTTTCAACCTTGTTATATTTCAATGCTTCCTCAACCATCCGGGAAACATTACGATTCATGGTATCTGTGTCTACATCACTAGTTCCACTCATCTTTCGGACAAAGCCAGCTATCGCCATAAAGCACTGTGCAAGTGCAGACTCTTCCTCACCAAGCTCACCGGAAGGCTGGCAAATATCATATGCAGCACGCATCCGTTTTACGGTTTTCAGGAAATATGTCTTGAAGGTAACTTTCTGAACGGACTTGCCGCTTTTACTCTGTGTTTTCAGTTCCTGTGTAGACTTAAACACATATTCTGCGGCTTTTGCTAACAGCAGATATCGTTCCGCAGGATCACCGTTTGGATTAAGGAATGATTTTAAATCGTATCCACTGAATAAATCTTTCAATATCGATAGTTCTTCGCGGAAGATGCCTGTTGCCTGTTCCACATCATCTGCAGAGGGTGCTATTGATCCTCCACCACCATAGACCTTCACCGCTTCACGCATATTATCCCGGATGCCAATATAATCGACGATCAAACCATATTCTTTTCCAGGATATTTACGATTTACACGACTTATGGTCTGGATCAGCATATGTTTCTTGAGTGGCTTATCATTATACATGTAGGTCAGCGTTGGAACATCAAACCCTGTTATCCACATATCTACAACAATGGCGATTCGGAAGTTGGATTTTTCCTGCTTGAAAGCAGCATCGAATTCTTCGGAACGTTTATTATTTTTCACCCCGCCAAGATAGTTGTACATTTCAGACTCATCATTGCTTCCAACACTTGCAATCATGGCCATAAAAGGCATAGGTTTTAAGGTGCGTAATTCTTCCTTTGTAACAATAAGATCATCCGGAGTTTTTTTCTCTTCAAACCATTCTGGATACTTATCCTGAAACTTCTTCAACAGCTGATATGCTATCGGTCTACTGGAACATACAACCATGGCCTTCTGTATCCTGTCCGGATCGTTTGCACATGATGATACATAATGATCGTGAATATCAACAGCAAGGCGCTCTAAACGAGTAGGCTCCCCAAGGATTATTTCCATAGAACTCATTGCCTTCTTGCTTGCTTCAATATCTTCTTCAGTAGCACCATCATCAGCACAATGTTTATAGTATGTTTCAATTTGTCTGACTTTTTCTTTATCCAGAAGAACCTTTGCAATACGAGGATGATATTTGATTGTGACCGTAATGCCATCTGCTACAGCCTGATCCATCGTGTATCGGTCAATCTCATCTCCGAATGTTTGATATGTCTCTGCAATAGGTGTTCCTGTAAAACCAACAAAGGTTGCCTGCGGGAAAGCTTCTTTCAAAACCTTCGCATACGGCTTTGAGACCATCGCTTTCATGTTTTCATCAGCATCTTTACTGAATTGGATTTTCTTTGAGTGTTCGATTTGTGTCCTATGTGCTTCATCAGAAAAGCAAATGATATTGGAGCGATCATTAATCAGACCAATCTTGTCATCTTGCCTGTCTACAAATTTCTGTATAGTACATATGTAGAATCCGCCGCTTTCTCTTGCACCAAGTTCTTCTCGCAGCATCTTTCTGCTAGAAACGACACTAACCTCACCGAGGTTCAGAAATTCTTTACTTTTGGTAAAAAGCTTTGCACCCTGCTTCTGTAGCTCATCACGATCCACAATCATTACTATGGTCGGAGATCCAATCTGAGGAATGTCCGAGCAGCGCAAAGATAACTGGCGTGCAAGAAACGCCATAGTATATGTTTTGCCGCAACCAGTAGCGCCAAAGTAGGTGCCGCCTTTACCACTTTTTTCGACCACAGACTTGACTATGCTCTGTTTCAAAAGCCGGACGGCAAAGAATTGCGGATACCGGCAGACCACCTCTCGTTCATCGCTATCATATTCACTATCTTGGAAATGAATATAATCACGAAAGATTTCCAGGAATCTTGCAGGGCTATAGACACCTTTTATCATCGACTGTGTTTCTTCAAACGGAAGCGTAGATATCTTGTCATCATCATTTACACGGCGCCAGGCATAAAAATGTTCATACGGTGTCCGAACTGTCCCAAGTCTTGTTTTCACGCCATCAGAAATACAAGCCAGTGGGCAATAATGTAACAAGTGAGGGATGTCTCTCCAATACCGAACATTGATTTGCTCCCAGGCGTCATAGATTGTTGCCTTCGGATCTGCAGGATTTTTGAGTTCAATGATACAAAGCGGCATTCCATTTACATATAAAAGTACATCTGGCCTGCGATTCTCTGTCTGCCCATTGTTCATATATTCAACTGTGAACTGATTAACCACACGGAAAATATTATTGTGCGGGTTGTCAAAATCTATCAGTTCAACCATTCGAGCCACATCGTTTTGCGGTGTAAACTGAATTCCATTGACCATCCAAACATAAACTTTATGTAGTGTTGCAAAATCACTTTCTGCGCCGGCAAGTCGAACTGTATCCATGATTTGTCGGATTTCATCAGTAATCAAATCAGGGTTGGTCTTATAGAGAAACTGCTCCATATCATCGACGTACAAAACGTCTTTACGCGAGTCTCTTGTAATACTGTTTCCAGCAAGATACTGCCACCCTTCCGACTCTAAAAACGAAATGAAAGCATTTTCATATTCAGATTCACAGTACCGACCATTGAAACTTTGCAATTTAGCCACAGCTTTCACCTCCATCTTGAAGTGATCCGCGAATAAGTACTGGACAAATGCTTTTGATTTGATTCTTAAGTTTATCATTGATACTTTTTCGCATTTCATAAACGGAGAAAAGATCAACAAGTGCTTTTTGCACCGAAGAATCAGGAATCGGAATCTCCGTTTCATAGAAACGATCAAGATCTAAGTTGGATCTTATACTTCCATCACTCATAAACCAGCCTTTTCTGTCACTTTCCTTTCTGGAAAACCACATCATTATATATTCAGGAAGGATTGGTGCACCTTTAACCTGCATAACTGTATATGCTGGCGAAATAATTATTGGATCATCACCATTGTAAAGCGCAATTCTAATGCACTCATCCCGACCAGTTTGCATACCTGAATACGCAAATTGTCCATTCTTTACAATCTTATACTTTCTTAAATCCACTCCATTTGTATTTGCAACAGAAGGCATGAACTGTTTATTAATATTGATACCCTGAACATTACTTATTTCACCGTCAGTATTACGATTATCAACCTCTTCCAAAAGTGCTCCTGTATGTATTCTATCTGCCGTATTCTTGATCTCATCAATTTGAGCATCAATTGTCAGTTTTAAGTCATCCAATCCACGTTCATAACATTGCTGGTTGGCAATCATGGCCTTATAAATATTTACATACTTTTGCTGAACTTCAAGTGGCGGAAGCGCAATATCAATGTCGCACATCTCTTCCCAACTAAAAGCTTCTCTCGCAGAACCCCAGGAATTAAACCGAGCATATCGATCAAACTCTGGTCTGTTGAAAAACATGAAAAGGTACTCTGAGTCTAATAAATCTTTTCTTTCTACACTAAACACTTCATATGATGATGAAACAATATATGTATTTGCGGAATTATTATGAGCTAATGTAATTTTCTCACCATTACGTGAAGTGATCGTAACATATACAAAAGAATCGGGCACAACAAGCTTATAAGGTGTAAGGGAGACCCCCTTCATATCTGCTTTTGTTTCAATAAAGTGTTTCTGAATTGAAATCCCCTTCACATCTGCAACAGCAAACAGTCCATCTTCATTTCGCCTGTCCTCATGACGAATCAACGCTCCTAGTTTGTATTTATTCGATGTCATATCCTATCCTCTTGAAGGCATCTTCCAGCATTTTTTGTGACACTTTTTCATAAGAAAGAAGTTCTTTAATTTCACTTTGAATTCTCTGCATCTCTTGTGAATAATTTATATCCAAGTCGTGATCAATGAATTCAATATACTTACTCGGAACCAGAGTCCATCCTTGAGTTTTAATCTCATTTATATTTACACTCCTATATAACTCAGGACTTTCATAGTGACTGCCGTCTGTTCCTTCGCTCTGCCATGTGTGATAAATATTTGCTGCATTTTGAATCTGTTCTGTTATTAAACGCACCTTTTTCTTGCTCTCATTTTTCACAGGATTGTCTCGCCACGTACGCAGATCCATAAAGAGTATTTCGTTTTCACGGTTACGAAGATTTCGGCCATGATACTCTCCACCCTTTTTGTTCTGATTCAATATCCACAGCGTGACACTTATATCGGTTGTGATAAAAAGGTCTCTTGGAAGAATAATTATTGCTTCCACTTTATCATTCTGAATAAGTCTCTTTCTGATATCTAACGTATCGCTATCTCCTAAAGCACCATTCGCCAACAAGAAACCAGCAACGCCATCAAGCGGTTTCAAGTGCGAAAGCATATGAAGGATCCATGCATAATTGGCATTGCTTTCCGGCGGTGTTGTGTAGTCAGCCCACCGCGAATCATTCTGTAGATTGTCATCATACCAGCCCTTCAGGTTAAATGGCGGGTTCGCCATGATGTAGTTGAAATACAGTCCTTTATGGAGATCATGTGTAAATGATGAATCGTTTGTTCCTCCAAGATTATGGCTGATCCCACGCAAAGCAAGATTCATCTTTGCAAGCCGATATGTTGCCGCATCCTTCTCCTGTCCGTATATATTTATTCGACTTATATCACCACGTTTTGCCTTTACTAATTCAGCACTCTGAATGAACATGCCTCCGGATCCGCAACACGGATCATAAAGAGTTCCATCAAACGGCTCAATCATTGCTGCAATTAGCTGTACAACATCATGAGGTGTATAATACTCGCCTTCCTCTTTGGTCGCATTAACAGCGAACTCTTTCAGAAAATATTCGTAAACGCGGCCTATCAGATCTTTTTCTTCCCCGAAGGCTTTATGAGTAATCTTATTAACCTCGTCCACTATCTGCTTGATATCATTGGCCCCTAAGTTTCTGTTTGTGAAAGTTCCTTCCACAAAGCAGCCCTTTAATTGTTTGCTACTTGCGGCAATACTATGTAATGCAGTATCCAAAGCAACATTCAACTTCGGCGCCGGAGTATTGATGATGGTTGACCATCTTGCTTCAGGTGGCAGATTGTATGTCCCATCTGTAAAAGTTGCATCGTCAAAGAAGGCCGCTCTGATATTCTCATCGTCCGGGTCCAGTCCCTGTTCAATAAGGGTCTGTCGCAAGCTTTCTATGCCATCCTCATACTTTTCGCCGATGAAACGCAGAAACACCAGTGTCAGCATCATATCACGCTTCTCAAAAAATGATCCTGAATTGCGTGCTTTTCGTAAAATATCCCGGCACTTGAAAAGTATACTATCGAGGTTTATCTTATCATCTGTTTTCTTTTTAGCCATATTCATTCATTCCTATTCATTATCTGTTTTTTACGCTTGTCCTCTGGCTTCTTCGCATCCTCCGGAATAAACCAGACATTGCCCATCAGCTTTGCTCCCTCAATACGACCCTCGCTACAAAGCTTAGATACTCTGCGCCTGGAGATGTTCCATTTTTCTGCTGTCTGAGCAGCTGTTAAGTACTCCATATCAGCCTCCGAACCGAATCATCGAAACACTATATCACTTATATTTTATTCCCGTGCAGGAATAGTGGCAACAGTTTTCTGCTCTCTGATAGTGCAAAAAGTAGTTTTATCAACTCAACTACTCAAAAAGCAGTTCTGTCCACTCCACATACCTAAAAAGCAGCTTTATCAACTCAACTACTCTTTTGACCGAACTTATCATGGGTGGTGTTTGACCGAACTTATCCAAAAAAAGAATTCCCGGAGCAAATCCGGGAACCCAGTGTTTTCAACGTTTTTATCGTTCGTTGCTGTAAATTTTTGACAGAAGGCAAACACTCTCCACATGCTTCGTCATCGGGAAATTATCATAGGCTTTGATTTGTTTTATCTCATAGCCGTTCGCGCGGAAACTGTCTAGATTTATACATAGCGTCTTTGGATTGCAGCTGACATAGACGATCTCATCGATGCCGTATCGGCAGAGCATCGCGACTGCCTTGTCATGTATGCCCGCCCTTGGCGGATCGACAACGATCACGTCCGGTTTTTGCGGTATCTCGTCAAGTTTCTCTTTTACATCGCCGCAAATGTAGTGGCAATTTGTGATGCCATTCAGTTCAGTATTGCTGCGTGCGGCTTCTATGGAGTCTTCAACGATATCTATGCCGTAAACATCCTTTGCTGTCGATGCCATTAGCTGGGATATCGTTCCCGTGCCGCAATACAGATCATAGACCGTCTTTCCCGAAACGTCAGGAACGACTTTGAGCACGTCAGAATAGAGCCTCTCCACAGCGTCTATGTTCGTCTGGAAGAACGCGAAAGCCTTGACCTTGAATTTCAGTCCGAGGATCTCCTCGTTATAGTAATCGCGTCCGTACAGTATCTTATGACTCTCGTCAATGACCGCATCGGCTACACTGTCGTTCAGCGTGTGCAGGATCCCGACTATCTCCTTGCCCGTATCAAGGCCGAGGAGCAGCTCCGTAAATCCTTCCTCATCAAATTCCATGCTGCTCGAGGTGACAATATTCACAAGGATCTCCCCTGTTCTGACCCCATATCTGAGCACCAGGTTTCTGAGAAGGCCTTCATGTGTCTTGCGATGGTAAGGCCTGTACCCTCTGAGACGGCAAAAATCGAGCACAGAGCGAAGAATCACGTTGAATGGATCAGGTACCAGCTGACATTCATCCGTCGTTATGATCGACATAAAACGGCCTCTGAAGTGCATGCCGAGTTCAAGCTCGCCGCCCTTCTCGAGGTCGCCGAATGTGTATTCCATCTTATTTCTGTACCGGCCGGTGCAGATCGCGGGCTCCATGCCGAGATAGACCGACTCATCTATGTCGTGCTTTGCCAGAAGGCGTCTGACGGACTTATCCTTTGCGGAATATTGCTCAGCATAAGGAACACCCTGATAAATGCACCCTCCGCAGTGCTCAGCCGCGGGACAAAGCATTTCTGTGTAAGTTGTGACCGTGTCTTCAATCCTCATTGCCCGTACCGTAATACCTTGAGTAGAAATCCGACTTGAATTCCATGAACCTGTCTTCTTCTATCGACGCGCGTATGTCCTCGCACATCTTTGAAAGGAACCTAAGATTGTGTTCTGACAGCAGCATGTGCGACAGCGTTTCGTTTTCCTTAAACAGATGCCTGAGATACGCCCTGCTGTAATTTCTGCACGTATAGCAGTCGCAGGCGGGATCGAGCGGGCCGAAGTCTCTCGCGTACTTCGCGTTCTTTATGCTTATGCGGCCGGTGCTCGTAGTGGCCATGCCGTGCCTGGCAATCCTTGTAGGCTCCACGCAGTCGAACATGTCGACTCCGTGCTCCACTGCCTCAAAGATGTAATCGGGCGTTCCTATGCCCATAACGTATCTCGGCTTATCGGCAGGCAGCAGATCGGGAGCGTATTCAAGCACATCTATGTACTGCTCCTTGGTCTCGCCTACGGAGATGCCGCCTATGGCGTATCCCGGAAGATCGAACTTCACTATGGCCTCCGCGCTCTTTTCTCTCAGGCCCCTGAAGAATCCTCCCTGCATGATGCCGAAAAGAGCCTGCTTTTCAGTGTTAGTCTGAGCCGCGACGCATCTCTCGAGCCATCTTGTCGTGAGAGCCTGCGATCTGTTGATGTAATCGTAATCCGCGTCCGGCGGAGCGCACTCGTCAAAAGCCATCATAATGTCTGAACCGAGGTCAGTCTGCACCTGAATGGACTTCTCCGGTGTCAGCATGTGCTTGCTGCCGTCAATGTAAGAGCTGAACCTGACGCCCTCCTCACTGATCTTGCGCATGTGACCGAGGCTGAACACCTGATAGCCGCCGCTGTCAGTAAGTATCGGTCTGTCCCAGTTCATGAACTTATGCAGGCCGCCTGCTTCCCTGACGATGTCGCTGCCCGGTCTGAGATACAGATGATACGTGTTTCCGAGTATTATCTGCGCGCCGGTGGCCTTTACGTCTTCGGGCTTCATCGCCTTGACGGTCGCCTGGGTTCCGACAGGCATGAAAACAGGGGTCTCAATGACACCGTGAGGGGTCGTCATGCGTCCCCTTCTGGCTTTTGAGCCCGAGTCCTTATGCAGCAATTCGAATATAAGAGCTGAGTTGCCCATCGGTCCTCCTATTTAATCAGCATTGCGTCGCCGTAACTGAAGAAACGGTACTTCTCTTCTACGGCGATCCTGTATGCCTTGAGTATTTCTTCCCTGTCGTACAGCGCGGAAACAAGCATTATAAGCGTGGACTTTGGAAGATGGAAATTCGTGATCAGAGCGTCAACGATCTTGAAACTGTAACCTGGATATATGAATATGCCGGTTGATGTCTCCCCTGCCTTGATCCTGTATCCGCCGGTCGCTTCTTCGGCCGGAACAGCCATGCTCTCGAGCGTCCGCGTAGAAGTAGTTCCTACGGATATTATTCGTCCGCCGTTTTCTATCGTTTCGTTGATGATCGCGGCGTTCTCTTCGTCTATGGAGCACTCTTCAAAATGCATCTTGTGCTCTTCGATCACGTCGACCTTTACCGGCCTGAACGTTCCGATGCCTACGTGAAGCGTAACATACGCTATGCGAACGCCCTTCTCACGCGCTTGCTGAAGCAGTTCTTCCGTGAAATGCAGTCCTGCTGTAGGCGCTGCGACAGATCCGTCCACGCGGCTGTAGACCGTCTGGTACATCTCTTTGTCGTTGTCTTCGGCGGGCCTGGTTATATACGGTGGAAGCGGCATGGACCCTATGTCTTCAAGGACTTCCATGAACACGCCCTCGTAGCTGAATTCAACGAGTCTGGTCCCGTTCTCTGGATCGTGATATCCCAGGATCTCTGCCCTTAGCGCCTTGCCTGACCTTCCTTCGAACAGTACGGTATCGCCCTCATGAAGCCTCTTGCCGGGTCTGACCATGCATTCCCAGCGGTCACCGTCGATGCGCTTTATCAGGAGCATCTCAATATGCGCTCCCGTGCTCTCCTTGGTGCCGTACATCCTCGCCGGGATGACTCTTGAATCATTGAGAACTAGGCAGTCGCCCGAGTTTACATAATTCAATATATCGTAAAAATGACGGTGTTCAACCGTCTTGTGTTCTCTGTCGAGAACCATCAGTCTGCAGCTGTCTCTCTGCTGCGCGGGAGTCTGGGCTATCAGTTCCTGCGGCAGCTCGTAATCAAAATCTTCTATCCTCATTCGAGTTCCATTCGCAATTGTTCGGTCTCCGGCTCCTTATAAAGGCCTGCAAGGCCGAGATGATCGTAAGCGGCGCGCGAAGCCATCCTGCCCTTCTGTGTTCTGTAGAGTAGGCCTGCCTGAATAAGGTAAGGCTCGTTGGCGTCTTCTATCGTCACTCTCTCTTCGCCTATGGCCGACGCGATCGTTTCTATGCCTACCGGTCCGCCGTTGAAGCTCTTTATTATGGTTGAAAGTATATCTCTGTCAAGCTTCTCAAGGCCGAGTTCGTCTACACCGAGAGCGTCGAGCGCCTTCATTGTTATATCTATATTGATCCCGCCGTCTGAGATGACGGACGAGAAATCCCTTACTCTTTTAATTAGCCTGTTGCCTATACGCGGGGTGCCTCTTGAACGCTTGGATATCTCATCGAGCGAGGCCTCGTCAATGGTGGTATCCAACACGTTTGCGGTCCTTCTTAAGATCTCCTTGATCTCCTGCGGCGTATAGAATTCAAACTTCTCCACGATGCCGAACCTGTCGCGGAGCGGGCCCGAAAGGCTTCCGGCCCTGGTAGTAGCGCCTATCAGCGTGAACTTCGCGATGTCGATGCGCAGCGATCTTGCCGCCGGTCCCTTGCCGATGATGATATCGAGCACGTAGTCTTCCATCGCGGAATAAAGGACTTCTTCAACTGAGCGGTTGAGTCTGTGGATCTCGTCGATGAAGAGGACGTCGTTGTCGTTCAGATTAGTCAGTATAGCAGCCAGATCTCCGGCTCTCCCGATCGCCGGTCCCGATGTGATCTTTATATCTACGCCGAGCTCGTTGGCGATGATGCCCGCGAGAGTTGTCTTGCCCAGTCCCGGAGGTCCGTAAAACAGCACGTGATCGAGAGGCTCGCCTCTCATTTTGGCTGCCTCGATGTATATCGAAAGATTGTCTTTTGTAGCCGTCTGGCCGCAGTATTCGCTCAGGTATTGAGGCCTGAGAGTCATTTCTCCCGCAAGTTCCGACGGCACTGCTTTTGTCTGTGTCACTCGTTCGTTCATTGACATCTACCTTATAACAGGAATTTCAGTGATTTCTTTACGTATTCCTCTGCGCTCAGGCCCTCGTCCTTGACGGACGCGACAGCGGCCTCCGCTTCTTTCTTGCTGTAGCCAAGAGTCGTGAGGGCCACGACCGCCTCTCCGCGTTCTCCGCTGCCCGGAACTGCCGCAGGAGCAAAGCCTTCGCTTATGTCCGCTCCCTCGAACGGCAGCGCGGATACTTTGTCCTTGAGTTCAAGTATGACTCTCTCGGCAGTCTTTTTGCCTATGCCCGGAGCCATCGCGATGGAAGCGGCGTCTCCGGCCGCAATTACGCTCTTTATCTGATTAGGCGTACCCGTAGACATGATCGCCAGGCCGGCCTTAGGACCTACTCCCTTTACCGTTATGAGCTGCTCAAAGAGAGCGAGCCCCTCGGTATCCGCAAAGCCGTAAAGAGCCATGCCGTCTTCCTTGACCTGCATGTATGTATAGACTTCTATCTCTTCACCTTCACGCTTCGTAAGCAGGCTGCTGGTGTCTGATATGAATATCCTGAAGCCTATGCCCGCAGGTGTTTCTAGCACGATGGCGCCCGATTCGTAATACAGGTATTCTCCTCTGAGAAATCTTATCATCTGTCAGATTCCCTCTTTCTGTTATCGTCTGCGACGCTTCCGTCATAACCTCGGCATGCGTCCGCCCGCGTGATTCGCGTGGCAAATGGCCGCCGCGAGCGCGTCTGCTGTATCGTCAGGCTTAGGCACTTCCGAAAGATTGAGTATCATCTTTACCATCGCCTGCACCTGTTTTTTGTCTGCCCTTCCGTATCCTGTCAGAGCGGATTTGATCTGAAGCGGTGTATACTCGGAAATTCTTACGCCCGCCTTTGCGCATGCCAGAAGAGCCGTGCCCCTTGCCTCGCCGACCATTATGGCTGTGGTGGCGTTGGTGTTGTAGAAGAGCTCCTCTATGGAGGCTTCTTCCGGCTGGAACTCCTTTATGATGCGTGTAAGTTCATCGTAAAGGATCATCAGTCTCTCTTCATTAGGCGTATGCGCGTCCGTAGTGATGGACCCGTATGTGACAGGCGTGAACTTACTGCCCTTATATTCAACTATTCCGTAACCCATGATGGCGTAGCCCGGGTCGATTCCAAGTATCCTCATGTACTGGATTTTACCATTTATGATACATATTGTCTATGTTCGTTTTTTGTTCTTTTTTTGCCGGAGACCCCTTTCGCGCCTTGTTTCCGGAGCGTCAAACGATCGCCTCACGATATTCAGCGTAAAACGCCCTCATTCATACATTCGGGACACTATTATTAGTATTTATTCATGACCGCGTATTTTTATGCTATAATGACCGTGTATTGAAAGTTCACGCGCGCGCGGAGGCAAACCATGAGATTATCGAGACAAAACAAGATACTGGAGATCATCAAGACAAATGAAGTGGAAACGCAGGATCAGTTGCTCAACCTTCTGAGCGACGCCGGTTACAGCGTGACTCAGGCGACCGTATCCAGGGACATCCGCGAGCTTCAGCTTGTAAAAGTCCAGGGAAAAGACGGCAGGTACAGATATACCACAGGCAATTACGATGACCGGCCTATCTCCGACCGTTTCATCAAGATATTCCGGGAGACCACCGTTTCATACGCGTGCGCCGGGAACCTGATAGTCGTCAAGACATTGCCGGGCTGCGCGGGAGCGGCCGGAGAAGCGATCGATACTCTCAGTCTTGAGCACATGGTCGGTTCTGTCAGCGGCGACAACACCCTTCTCGTCATTGTTGACAAGGAAGAAAACGTATTATCCGTCACATCCGCAATGGACCGTATCCTAAATTCGAACGAATAAATCATGCTAGACCGAATCATCATTGACAATTTTGCGACCATAGAACATCTTTCATTCGATCTGGGCGGCAGTCTCAACATCATCACGGGAGAGACCGGCGCAGGCAAGTCTGTGCTTGTCACCGCGATCAGCACCGTACTGGGTGACAGAGCCGACACTTCGATGGTCAGATCCGGCGCAGATAAAGCCTTCATCCAGATAGCCGGCACTAAGAACGGCGAGGATGTGGTCATTTCGCGTGAGATAATGGCGGGCGGAAAGTCCGTCTCCAAGCTCAACGGAGAGATGGTGACTCTTGGACAGATCAGGGATTTCTGCAGGGACTGGGTGGACATACACGGACAGTACGACAATCAGCAGATACTCTATCCCGATAATCACATACTGATAACCGACAGCTTCCGGAGCGAAGCCGTCGCGCCGGAACTAGAAAAGCTCCGCGCCTTGTATGATGAGTACAAGGCCGCTCAGAAAGAATATGAAGACCTTCTTAAAGCTGAGGCGAACGCCGCTCAGCAGAAGGATTATTTCAGCTTTGAGCATAAATACATCAACGATCTGAACCTTTATCCCGGCGAGGATGACGAGCTTATGGAACGCCTGGCGATGATGAAGAACAGTTCCAGGATTTATCAAAGCGTCCGTTCGTCCTATGACGCCCTGCGCGGTACAGATGAAGAAGGCGGCCCGTCCGTAATGGATGAACTGAGCCGCGCCGCTTCCGATCTTTCGGAAATAAGCGGTTTCAGCGAGCAGATCTCTTCCCTCGCGTCGCAGTCTTACGACGCTTATTACGCGCTTGAAGATGTCGCGTCAGCCTTGAGAGACCTTCTTTCATCGCTCAATTTCTCGGAAGCGGACATGGACGAAGTATCCGGAAGGCTCGCGATCATAGAGGACGCCAAGCGCAAGTACAGAAAGAGCATCCCGGAGATACTCGCTTTCCGCGATGAACTCGGCTCAAGGCTCAGCATGATGGAGAATTTCGACAGTGAAAAGAAACGTCTTGCGGAAGCCGCGCATAAAAAATACGCCGCGCTCGAGGACCAGGCCTCTCATGTCAGCGAGTTGAGGCATATCGTCGCCTCCAGGCTGGAATCAGCGATGGTCAAAGAACTCGGCGACCTTGAATTCGCGAATACCGGATTCAGCATAGACATAAGCAGACTCGATGAGATAGGTCCTCTGGGATTCGACAAGGTGGAATTCCTTATCTCTACAAATCCGGGGGAACCGCTGATGCCTCTAACAAAGATTGCGTCAGGCGGTGAGATCTCAAGGATAATGCTCGCGTTCAAGCGCATACTGGGCGAGACCGGCGATGTGGAGACCATGATTTTCGACGAGATCGACAGCGGTATCAGCGGACGGACAGCTCTAGTGGTCGGTAAGAAGCTCAGCGAGATCGCGGCGCACAGGCAGATCATATCCGTAACTCACCTGCCTCAGATAGCGGCTTATGGTGACGATAATTATCTTATCAGCAAGTCGGTCGAAAGCGACAAATCCTACACAAATATCGACCATCTTGATGCTGATGCAAAGATCCGTATGATAGCAACTCTCTTCAGCGGCTCTGCTGACAGTGAAAACGCGCTGCAGGCAGCGCGCGAACTCATTGATTCCGCGCGGAAATAACCATCTAAAGAAAAAAAGCCTGCCCTATTGCGGGCAGGCCGATACGGCTATGAGTTCAAGGGCGGTATCCTTATCGATATCGCCTCTTTTTATGTCTCGGTCGGCATTGTATATATCTATCAGTATCTTTCTAAGACGCTGTCTGCTGTATCTCTGAGCGGCAACAAAAGCCTTCTTGAACCTGTATTCATTGACACCGGTCTTCTTGGCCATCTGCGCCATGCTGTAACCCTGTTCCGAGAGTTCCAGAGCGTCATACATTATCTCGAACTGCTTTGTAAGAAGCGCCAGAACGGCCATCGCTCCGTCTTCATCCCTGATAATCGCCTCAGCTATGGCGAGAGATTTATTCCTGTCGCCCGCGACAAGCGCATCCACGAGGTTGAATACGAATCTGTCACTGTCGCCTATGAAGATCTCTTCTATGAGCTGGGCGCTGATGTCCTCCGTTCCGCTTGCCTTGACCATCTTGGAGATGTCCCTGTCAAGCTGCGCGAGGTCATAGACGCTTCCGCGGTTGTAATACCCGGATATGTCAATGATATGCTCAAGGTCCCGGCGTGAGATCACCTTACCCGCACTGTGAACTCGTTTTGTGATGAACGACTTGAGATCCACCCTCTCGAGTCTCGAGAACTCATAGGCAGAGCAGGCTTTTGCCAGTTTCCTGCCGTAAGCCGTCAGATCCGGTGAAAATCTGCTCTCAAGAACGAATATGACTATCGACTGTTCCTGCGGCGAAGCTGCGAATTCCAGCAGTTCTTCGGCGTGCGGATCCACAACGGCATTCGGGCCCTTGGCTCCCCTGTATAAAGGCAAAAAGTTCCGCACGACGACGATCCTTTTATCGGAGAACATCGAATAAGCCCTGGCCTCGGCCATTATGTCCGCCGCGGTCGCGGCTTCACCTTCGAGCCTGACCACATCGAGATATCTCATCTCTTCTTCGACATATTCCGATATGATGCTCTCGGCAGCCCACTCCATAAGGAAATCCTCTGCTCCGTAAAAGAACAGCACATCCCTGAGTATCCCCTTATTCTTGTCATTCACGAAATCCTTGTAAGCCATGTCAGTATTCTAACATTTTTTTGCGCTTTCATGAACGGTCTTCTGCATGAAACAGGTCCACATGTATCCGTCCGTGCCTTATATCCAGACCCGCCGCTCCGTTTATATCTGTCCTGAACACTTTTATCCCTCGCTCTTCCAGTCTTTTCAGCGTTTGTTCATGAGGATGCCCGTAAAAGTTGTTGCGGCCAACCTGAATGACGGCGACTGTAGGCGATGCGACATCGAGGAAGGCTTCGCTGGAACTCGACTTGCTTCCGTGATGCGCGACTTTCAAAACATCACATTTCAGAGTATCCGTTCCTTCATAGTATTTGACCATTTCCAGTTCATCTTCCTCTAAAATATCTCCGGTAACCATCACCTTTATGCCTTTGCAGTTGATCATATAGACCGTGTTGTGTTCGTTCGGATCATCCGCCGCGACAGGTTCCTTTGACACTGTAATCGGCCAGATCGGCTCCACGCTAATGCCTTCGGCTATATCGATCCTTGTATCCGGCTCGATATAAAAAGCCTTCTTAACATCAAACGGCGGGCCGATGCCGCATTCCACACTTCCCTTGTAATCCGCGGGGATGCCGACTGCTCCGACAGGATATATCTCTGATAATTCAGATATCCCTTTGTAATGATCGGCGTGAAGATGTGTTACAAGTGCCATGTCCGCATTGTACGCTCCTTCATGAAGCAGATACGGCATCAGTATCTTCTCGCCCACGTTGTAGGCGTCGCTTCCTCCCCCGTCTATCAGAATGTCATGGCCTTCCGCTCTTATGTGCACGCAGTCTCCCTGGCCGACCGCGACAAATACTATCTCATCATCGGAAAAAGGATCGTACATACATGATCCCAGCATAATGATCGGGATGAGCAGCAACGCGCCGTTTCTTATCATTTTTGCCGGTCCTGATCTCAGCAGCTGTACCCTTGCCCATTCTGACGATGCGCCAAGCAGCAAAAGATACACGCCTATTACTGCGGCTCCTCTCAGGCCTGCGGCTTTCAGCGAAAAGCTTCCCTCAAAGTTCAGCAGATGATTCATTTTTAATTCGGCATAGGATATCAGGCCGATGAAATCGACAGCAATCTGGGGCGCAGTCCCCAGAAGGATCTCCATCATCAGCATTGAAATGCAGAGCGGCACCAGCAATGAAGCAAGTAATATGACAGGAACGTTTATCAGCACGGACAGAGGATTGAACCTGCAGAATGTATATGCGATCAGCGGCAATGTCCCTGCCTGCACCGCCAGCATGACCCCGAGCGCTTCTCCGGTCACGGACGCGATGGGCTTTGTAAAGAACGCTATGCCGCACATGGCCATGAATGACATCTGAAAGCCTGAATTGACAAGCTGATACGGTTCTCTTATGAGTATCAGAAGCGCGGCTAGGCTTACTGATGTCAGCAGGTCGAACGGTCGCCTGAAATGCAGTGACAGCAGACTGATGCTCATCACAATGCACGCCCTCACAGTTGCGGGACTCCACATCGTCATTTCACCGTACATGATTATCACCGCAATGATAAACACCGAGATGACCAGCCCTCTTCTGCGGCCGGTCAGCGCCCTCAGCAGACCGTATAGGAAGCCCACGTGGAGCCCGCTTACCGCCAGTATGTGACCTGTAGAGTTCTCATTGAACTCCTTTACGGTATCCTCGTCTATCTCTGATTTATCGCCGAATATGACGCCTCTTATGAACCCCGCTGTCTCCGTATCGAATCTGCCGATAAAGGCTTCTCTGGAGCGGTATAAGCGCCTTCTGATATTCATCAGGAAAGAATCGACGGGATCGATGATCTCAAAGCTGTAAGCCTTTAATGAAACGCATATCCCCTTGCTTTTCATGTACAGCCTGTAATCAAAGCATCCGGGATCATCCGCGGGATCTATGCTTTTGTACTCCCCTGATGCTTCTATGACTGATCCCGTGAGTTCAAATACTTCTTCAGTTTCCGTTTCACTGCCGGTATCTTCATCTTCCTGAGCATAGCCGGAGACCGTCAGCAGTATTTTAGACCTGCTTCCGTCCGTCCGCCTTAAGACAAGCTTCAGATCATCGTCCTTTGCCTGCGCGGAGATCACTCTTCCCCTTACCGTGCCGCTTTCCGGGACTGCGGAAGCGATCCTGCCATAAACAACACAGCGGACCGAAAACGATAAAAGACCGCAAATGAATGACATTACAAGTATCATCTTCACGGTTTTGTATTCGTCATGGAAATGCCCGGGGATCCGCTCATGATCTGCAGGAAACAGCATCACGCATATGATCACCGAAGCGGCGAATCCGGCCGCTCCCATCGGTCGTGAACGTTCCAGCATAAAAAAGCCGGCAGCGTTACCGGCAATGAATAACAATGTGTACGCCGCAAGTTTTCTTCTTAGCATGACAGGTATCTCCCTGCCATGATTCTATCTTTCTGCCCGGATCAAAACTGTACAGATATGCGGGTGCGTAAAATGCGTTATCCCGTGAATATCGTGCATGCCGATCCTTCTGCGCAACTCGAAAAGCCTGCAAATTGCAGGCTTTTAGTTTATCAACATGCGTTGAAAGATATTCTCATGTGGAAAAGATCTGAGTTCTTACTCTCCCTTAATCGCGCGTATTTCAGCAGTCCTGTCAGCAGCCTTGAACACCGCCGAACCGGCTACGATGATATCGACTCCGGCATCTCTTACAAGATGAGCGTTGCCGGATCCCACGCCTCCGTCTACCTCAATTACGTAGTCAAGGCCAAGTTCTTCACGCTTGTTCTTGTAGTATTCTATCTTAGGAAGACTGCTGTCCATGAATTTCTGTCCGCCGAATCCCGGCTCAACAGACATGACAAGTATAAGGTCTATGTCTTTAAGGTATTCGTCAAGCACTTCAGGCGCTGTTCCCGGCTTTATCGATACGCCGGCCTTGGCTCCGCCTTCCTTTATTTTCTCTATAGTCGAAGCAAGATCGTCGCAGGCCTCATAGTGAACGGTGATGAACCCCGTGTTTTCGGTGAAGAATTTGTCGATGTACCTGATCGGCTCAATTATCATGAGATGCACGTCATACGGCACGGTTACAGTATTATTGAGGCTCTTCATCACGTCCGCGCCGAAGCTTATGTTGGGAACGAACACTCCGTCCATCACGTCGATGTGAAGGTAGTCTATGCCTCTGTCGCATATATCCTTTACGTCTTCACCGAGTTTTGCGAAATCCGCCGAAAGTATCGATGGTGCTATCTTTGCCATTTTTTCACCTCTTCTGTCATCGTCAGATATGAATCGTATCGTGAGCGGGATATCTGTCCCAGCTGCAGCGCTTCTTTCACAGCGCAGTCAGGCTCGTTTATATGCATGCAGTCGGAATACCTGCACTCCTTTGCCGGTTCGCGAAATTCCGGGAAGAGCTCCCTTACGGCTACAGGCTCCATTACCGGCATGTCCAGCGACGTGAAGCCCGGTGTATCGTAGAGCATGGTGCCGTCCGAAAGAGGGAATATCTCCACGTGTCTGGTCGTATGCCTTCCCCTGCCGGTTTTGCTGCTTACGCGGCCGGTGGCTGCTTTCAGCAGTTTCTCTTCAGCCTCTTCTATATCCGTTTCTCCCGCATGCAGCAGATTCGTTATAGTTGATTTGCCTACGCCTGACGGACCCGCAAGAGCGACATTCCTTCCCTTTATGATGCGGCGCAGATCGTCCGACCCGTCCCCGGTAACTCCGTTCACTTTCACCGCCGGATAAGATGCCGAGTATATGGCAAGCGCTTCATTTGCTGCCTCTTCCGTTACAAGATCCGTCTTGGATATGCAGATCACGGGACTTATGCTCGCAAGCTCGCATCCGGCTATCAACTTGTCTATGACCGGATAATTGACGTCGGGACTTACTAAAGAAAACACGACCACCAGAATATCCAGATTGGATACCGGTGGTCTTGTCAGATGATTCTTTCGCTCAATAACACGGTGAATGACGCATTCGCCGTCTTTGTCGTTTTCGTCGATATCAAAGTCGACCACATCACCCACATAAATGAGTTCCTTGTTTCTCTTGAGATTTCCGCGGGCCTTGCCCATGACGACTTCATTGCCGTCATAGACAAAGTAGAATCCGCCTATTCCCTTGACGACGGTGCCTGTCATATGAGCCTATTCTGTATTTTCCTTTTCTTTTTCTTTCTCTTTGTTCTTATTGGAATCGCCGCTGTCTTCAGGTTCAGCTTCAGGTTCAGGCTCCGGACCGGAGCTTACCTGCAGGTCTATCGCCGTGCCCTTGTCGAGCTGTGAGTTGGCCTGATACTGCTGATATATTACATAGCCCTTTCCGATGGAAGCATCCCAGTCGTATGAAATGTTTCCGACCGTGAATCCGGCTGATGTAATGGCTTCTTTGGCGTCCTCAAGTGACATCCTTGTAACGGACGGTACTATGCCCTTCTCGGTGCCCTGTCCGTCTGAAACGATGATATCCACCTTGCTTTCCTTGTCGAGAGTCGAGCCGGCGACAGGGCTCTGTTCGAGCACCTGGCCTGCTTCTTCAGGCGAAGTGATGGTCTTTACGTTACCGAGCTCGTAACCGTAACTCTTCAGATAGTTCTCGACATCAGCCTCCTGCATGCCTATAAGGCTAGGCACAAGTCCTTCCTTGTTTCCTTTGGACAGGTTTATGGTGATGGTGCTTTCCTTTGGTATTTCAGTACCCGGCGCAGGATCCTGGATGCATACTCTGCCCTCGGCATAATCCGATGAATAGACATCCTTGCCCTGTTTGATCTTGAATCCCTGCTCTTCTGCCTTCTGAGTAGCGTCTTCGAGGGTGCAGTCCAGAAGCGAAGGTGCGGCCTTTGTAGGCGAGAAGTAACCGATCTTCCACAGGGCATATCCCGCAGCTGCGGCTCCCAGTAACACGACTATCGCCGCGATTATTAGGGTCGTCTTTCTCTTTCTTCTCTTTCTCTCCTGCTCTCTGGCCTCAACGACCTCTTCTATTTCGTTTTCGATCTCTTTTTTGCGCTTATCGCGTTTTTCCGCCACGGAGCTCGACTCAAAGAGTCCCGGGCCCGTAACGTTTGTAACAAACGAAATATTGTCGAGATCCTCGATAAGCTCATCAGCGCTCGAGTATCTGTTTGTCTGGAACTTGCTTGTCGCCTTCATGACGCACCTGTTGAGAGCAGGCGGTATGCTCGGTTCGAGCTCGATAGGCGGAACGATCTCCTCGTTAATGTGCTTGAGAGCCACCGTGACAGGATTGTCTCCGTCAAACGGCACCTTGCCCGTGAGCATTTCGTACATTACGATGCCCAGTGAGTAAATATCTGAACGCTCGTCGACGTAATTGCCCCTTGCCTGCTCAGGCGAGAAATAATGCACCGAACCGACTATCTTGCTTCCGGTCGAAAGCGTCGCGTCATTGACGGCCCTGGCGATACCGAAGTCAGCCAGCTTTACCACGCCGTCGTTGGTTATCATGATGTTGTGAGGCTTTACGTCTCTGTGGATGATCTTGTTTTTATGAGCGACCCTCAGAGCCGAAGCGACCTGCTTGGATATGTCGATGACCTTGCGGTAATCCATCGGCGCTTCTCTCTCAATGATTTTGTTGAGGGTATCGCCCTCGATCAGTTCCATGACGATGTAATTGATGTTGCCCTCGCGGCCTACATCATATACGCCTACAATATTCGGATGTGAGAGTCCGGCAGCGGCCTGCGACTCCCTCTTGAAGTTCTCTACGAACGTCGCGTCCTTTGTAAATTCGGGCCTTAAGATTTTGACGGCAATAAAACGATTGAGCAATTTATCCTTGCCCTTGTATACGACAGCCATACCGCCGTCGCCGATCTTCTCAAGAAGCTCGTAACGCCCGGATAGTACCCTGCTTGCCATTATCAATCCTCCAAATCAACACAGATGACGGAAATGTTGTCATTGCCTCCGTTGTCATTTGCGAGAGCAACCAGTTCCTCTGCGCACAACGCCATGTCCGATGCTCTGTTGATGGTCGCGAGAATGGTATCGTCATCGACTTCATCGTAGAGGCCGTCACTGCACAGCAGCACCCTGTCTCCTTTTTCTACGGGAACACTGAAGCAGTCAGGCTCGTTGTTCGCGTTGGCTCCGATGGCTCTTGTGATGACATTCTTACGCGCGTGAAGATGCGCTTCATCCCTGGTGATGGCACCCATCTTGACCAGGTCGTTCACATATGTATGATCGTCTGTTATCTGCTGGATCATGTCGCCGTGCGCCAGATAGACTCTGCTGTCTCCCACGTTGGCGACGTACATCTCGTCAGGTCTTATATAAGCAAAAGTCAGTGTCGTGGCCATGCCCGCGTACTGCGGCTTGGCTTCAGACAGCTTGATGATAAACTGATTGACATAGTTTACAGCGGCTCTGAAATATCTGAAAACCTCATCGCGTGAACCCAGCCATTCAGGCGGATTGTGACGGACGAATTTCTCCAGGGCGTCGAGCGCCGACTGGCTGGCTATCTCGCCTGACCTGTTGCCTCCGACTCCATCCGCGAGCATGAAGAAACTAAGATCTTCACAGGCTCTGAGCGAGTCTTCGTTGGTTGGTCTGCGTCTGCCTCTGTCTGTAATGTAACCGCTTTTCATGTCAATCGGATCTCCGTTATGTCAATTCGTTTGGTTTTCAATAATAGTGTAGAAAAAACCTACTTTGCCATTATATGGCATAATCGTTGCCATTTCAACAATACGGGCGCAACTGCGGGCTTTGCTTAATACATCTTTAACTACCGCTTCGTTCTCATTTTTGTTGAGCGTGCAGGTCGAGTATTCCAGTCTGCCGCCCGGTTTGAGGTAGCGTAACGCGTTTGAAAGTATCCGTTTCTGAAGCGATATCAGCTCATCGTACTCAGACGGATCTGTCGTCAGCTTGATCTCGGGCTTGCTCGCTATGACGCCGAGGCCAGAGCAAGGCACGTCGGCAAGCACATAGTCAAAGCGGCCTTCGAAGGACGGTTCAAAGACGGCAGCATCGCGCTCCTGAAGAGCGCAAATGCTCACTCTGAGTCTTTTCATGGCAGCCTGCGTGAGCGCCAGCCTGTGCGGATATATGTCACAGGCTGTGATGCTGCCTTTATTACCCATGAGTTCCGCCATGTATCCGGTCTTGCCTCCCGGAGCCGAGCAAAGATCAAGCACTTCGCTTCCGGGCTCAGGGCTGAGCGCCTTGACGGCGATCATGGATGAAAGGCTCTGCACGCTGTAAAAGCCCTGCCTGTAAAGATCGCAGGAGACTATTCCGCTTCCCTTTGCCATAATGGCCTCGCTGTTGTCTTCGCATGCCTGTCCTTCGATCCCATGCGCGGCGAGCATCGATATCACCTCGTCCCTGCCCGCCTTCAGCGTATTTGCCCTTAAATAGACTTCAGGCGGCGTATTCAGGGCTCTGACGATGTCATTCACCTCCTGCCCGTATTGTCCGCTCAGAAGTGAAAATACGCTCTCACTGAACGAGAAGCGTATATGCGGCTCGAGCTTATCCGGAGCGAATTCATCCCTCCTTCTCAGATAAGCCCTCAGCATGCCGTTCACGAAGCGGTCGCTGCCTTTCGCGACTGACTTAGCCAGCTCGACTGCTTCGCTCACGGCAGCGTGCTCGGGCACGCTGTCCAGGCAGTCAATGGCATAGAGCCCCATCCTGAGTATGATAAGCGGCCTTATCCTGATGCTGCCGATGCCCTTCTCCGCCAGGCTGTCAATGACATGATCCAGTCTGATGCTGTCTCTCAGAACCCCTTTGGCAAATGTGCGAACGAAGCTCTCCCGCGAGCCATGGTGGCGCGAAACAGCTTCGTTTACAGACATATTGGAATAAGCTCCATCGGCATATACGCCCCTGAGCGCTTCGAATACCGCAAGCCAGTCCTTGTTCATCCGGTCTTACCTATCTTTTCCTGGCAATTACCAATACTCTCAGCAAGCTGGCGATAGCCGTCGCCAGAGCCGCGACGTATGTCATGGCAGCCGCTTTCAGGACCGTCCTGGATCCGACATAGTCTTCTTCGTTCACCAGATGGAGTTCCCTCAGATTTGCCAGCGCGCGGTTGGACGCGTTGAATTCGACCGGAAGCGTGATCAGGTGGAAGAAAATTACGAACAGGAAGCATCCGACTCCGATGAGGAACATCAGGCTTCCGTAAGGTGAAGCGGTCGACATGATCAGTCCGAAGAATATGAGCGGCCACGATACCATCTGAGTCAGGTTGACTACAGGCACTATGCCGTTTCTGAGAGCGAGCGGCGCGTAATGTGTCGCGTCCTGTATGGCATGGCCCACCTCGTGGCAGGCTATGCACACCGAAGAAACCGATGACGAGCTGTAGACTTCCCTTGAGAGGTTGAGGCTCTTGGTCTTAGGATCATAGTAATTGACCAGCGAGTTGCCGCCGTTGAGAATGTTGATGGCCACTCCCCTTAAACCGTTAGCGTCCATCATCGCCCTTGCTGCTTCAGCGCCTGTAACGCCCGTGCTGCACGGGACCTGAGAGTATGTCCTGTACGCGCTGTTGATCCTTGCCTGGCAGATCATTGTAAAAATGATAGCCGGGAGCAGGACAAACCATGAATAATCGTAATACCCGTAATACATTATATCTCCTCCTCCGCGCCGAACCTGTCTCCGACAGCGAGCTTATGCCCCCTCATGAAATCACCGGCGCTCATTCTTTTTTTGCCCTGGAGCTGCTGCTCTAATACCCTGAGCTTTCCGCTCCCGCAATTGATGATATAACTGTTCTTATCTGTACTGCTTACCGTTCCCGGCTCACCGTCGGGCTCTTCCGTCAGCACTTCCGCTTTATAGAATTTTACCTGCTGTCCGTCTAAATAGCTGTAGCATGCGGGCCATTCGATGAACGCTCTTATCTTGCGTTCGACAGTTTCCGCGGGCTCGTCAAAGTCCGTGAATCCGTCCGCCTTTTTCATCATCCCGGCATACGTGGCCTCGGAATCGTCCTGCTTTTCATATACCGCCGTACCGTCCGCTATATGCGGTATGGTCTCTGCCAGGAGTTTTGCTCCTGCCTTCGCGAGTATCTCCGAGACTTCAGTAAAGTCCCTGCCCTTTATGTCGCAGGAGACCTTGCTTATCATGTCGCCGGTATCCAGCCCTGCTTCCATACGCATTATCGTGATCCCCGACTCGTCGAGTCCCTCAAGGATCGCGGCGTGCATCGGAGAAGCTCCCCTTAGCTTAGGCAGCAGCGAGCCGTGCACGTTTATGCATCCGAGCCTCGGGATATCCAGAACGGACTGCGGAAGTATCTGCCCGAAAGCCGCAACGACTATCATGTCAGGCTCCAGAGCCGCTATCCTTTCGATCAGCTCGGGGTCTTTCTTTATCCTGACTGGCTGAGCCGTCTCGATCCCGTGATCCAGCGCCAGCTGCCTTACCTCGGAAAGGATCATCCTGCCGCGGTTGCCCTTTCTGTCAGGCTGAGTGACTACCAGAGGTATCTCGTACCCTTCATCTATCAGTTTCTGCAGGGATCGCGCCGCGAAAGCGGGCGTTCCCATGAACACTATTTTCATATTTGTCTTATTCAACGTTTCCCTTATTTCTCAGTTTCCAGATCTCGGAGTTGTCCGCTTCTTCGTCATCCGCGTGCATGGACTTGACTTCTTCAAGCAGTTCCGAATATTCCTCTACAGTCATCATGTCTTTAGCGATATCCGAATAGAGCACGCCGTCGAGATGGTCGTATTCGTGGCAGAACACGGTCGCCTCAAAGCCTTCAAATTCGTACTCATGCTCTTTTCCGTCAAGGTCCGTCGCCTTGATCCTGATCTTATACGGCCTTTCCACGAGTCCCATATAGCCCGGCACCGACAGGCAGCCTTCGCTGGAGTCCTGATAGCCTTCCGTATATGTTATCTCCGGGTTGATCATGTAATAGATCTTATCTCTCGTCTCCTCGTCCTCAGCATCGACATGAGGCATGGCTATGAAGAATCTCTTCATGATGCCTATCTGCGGAGCGGCTATTCCGACTCCGTCAGCGGCCTTCATCGTCTCTACCATATCGGCGCAAGCTTCCTTGATACGCGGAGTTATCTCTTTGACCGGTTTGCATTTTTTGGCGAGTATAGAATCGCCTCTTACAGTGATTGTCCTGAGTGCCATTTCTTTCTTCTTTCGTAATTGATCTATATCATCCCGTATGGGTTGACGTCCATTTCTATGAACGCGGGCGCCCTCGACGCGACCATCCGGTCGCGAAACGCCATGTATTCGCTGACATAGCCGGCGCGGCTGCCCTGAGGGGCTTTTATCAGAAATACCGCCCTTGCCTTGCCGTCAGTGCGTCTTTCGTCTATCCTCGGTCTCATTATGACCGCGTCTTCCGGAGCAGATCTGAGGCCGAGAAGCCTGTTCCTGAATGTCCCGGCATATGCCATCGCGGTCTCTTCGTCTTCGGAAACGAATCCGACAGAGATTATATCAGAGTACGGCGGATAATTCATAATGCTTCTGTGAAGAAGCTCGGACTCGTAAAATCCCTCATAATCGCCCGCCGCGGCTTCAAGTATGACGTCGCTCTCCGGCTCGTAAGTCTGTATGAGCACGCTGCTATCCCCGCCTGTCCTTCCCGCTCTTCCCGCTACCTGAGTGATAAGCTGGAATGTCCTTTCGGACGATCTGTAGTCGGGTATGTTAAGACTCACATCGGCGTTGATCACTCCCACAAGGCCTACATTCTTGAAGTCGAGGCCCTTCGCGAGGATCTGCGTCCCCACGAGTATGTCTGTCTTTCCGCTGTGGAAGTCAGATATAACCCTGAGAGGGTCGTCAGCCGCGGAAGCCGTATCAATGTCAAAGCGGTCCACTCCGGCGTCAGGCCACATGCGTCTGACTTCTTCTTCGACCTTCTCCGTACCCGCTCCCGCGTACTTTATGTACTTGCTGCCGCAGTCCGGGCATGTCCTTGGAACAGGGAATTTTCGTCCGCAGTAATGGCATACGGCCGCGTTCACGGATTTATGGTAAGTGAGCGTGATCCCGCAGTCCGGGCATGTCATGCAGTGTCCGCAGTCCGGGCACAGTACGCGTGTCGAGAACCCCCTTCGGTTAAGGAAGAGTATCACCTGTTCCTTCTTAGCGAGGGAGCGGTCTATCCTTGCCGCAAGTTCTCTTGAAAGCACGCCTGTATTGCCCGATGACGCTTCCTTTCGCATATCGACTATCCCGAGAGAAGGCATGCGGCTGTCGCCGATGCGCTCGTTCATTTCGATAAGCTCATAAATGCCGTTCTTTGCCCTGTAATATGACGTCACAGCCGGAGTCGCGCTTCCGAGAACAAGTACAGCGCCCGATAACGAAGCTCTTTTGTAAGCTATATCTACCGTTTCGTACTTCGGATTGTGATCGGACTTGTAAGTGCTTTCGTGTTCTTCGTCAATTACGATAATTCCGATATTGTCAAGTGGTGCGAAAACCGACGTTCTGGCCCCTATTACTATCCTCGCTTCACCGTTTTTTATCCTCAGCCACTCTGAAAGCTTCTCGGATTTCTTAAGTCTGCTGTGAAGAGTCGCGACTTCTGACGCACCGAATCTTTCCCTGAAGCGATCCGCGACCTGCGAAGCCAGGGCTATCTCAGGAAGAAGAACTATCGCCGTCCTTCCGAGTTCCAGAGCCCTCGCGACTGCCCGCATGTACACTTCAGTCTTGCCGCTGTTTGTGACTCCCTTGATAAGATATGTCTTTGTCTCGCGCTTATCTATCGAAGCGCATATCCTGTCCGCGGCGTTCCCTTGCCCGGGTGTCAGATCGTATCCGGGATCCACAGGCCCCGCGGCATCTGTTTTAAGGGCCTTCTCTCTCTTTCCATCCACGGCAAACATCTTGAGGCCGTCGATATACTTGATTCCGTAGCGTTTTCTCATCCACATGGCAGTCCCGACCATCTCGCTGTTGAGCGAGCGGCCGGGATCGAAAGTGTCGATCTCTCTTATCTTCGAATCATCGAGTTTGCTGTCGACATCCGTACTTACGCAATAAGCATCGACGCTCTTGCTACGTCTCGCGAAAGGCACGGTCAGCTTCGCTCCCACTTCCACCTCGTCAGGGGCTTTGTAGGTATAGAAATTGTCCGTATTGACGCTTTTATTGTCTATGACCGCATCGATGTACTGCATCTGCCAATATCACCTGTCTTAAAGCAGGAAAATGTTGTTCTCGGCGCACACTTCGTACATTTCTTCCGGCCATACGGATACCTGCACCTCTCCGATGTGCGCTTTTTTGAGGAAGTACATGCAGAGCCTGCTCTGACCGATACCTCCGCCTATTGTAAGAGGAAGCCTGTTGTTGATGATGTCCTGATGGAACTTGAGCTCTTTTCTGTCCTCTTTTCCGTCGAGTTCGAGCTGACGCACCATGGATTCAGCATCCACGCGGATGCCCATCGAGCTGATCTCGAAAGCGTCGTTGAGCACAGGGTTCCAGAGGATAATGTCTCCGTTGAGTTCCCAGTCGTCGTAGTCAGGCGCTCTTCCGTCATGAGGCTTGCCGGACTTCAGCTTTCCGCCTATCCTCTTGACAAAGATCGCGCCGTATTCCTCTGCCGCCAGGTGTTCTCTTTCCTTTGACGTCTTGTCTCCGTACCAGTCTTCAAGTTCCTGTGAATCGATGAACTTTATCTTTTCAGGCAAATCTATCCGGAGAGCAGGATACTGGTCGTTCACGTAATCCGCGAGATCCTTGAGGCATCTGTAAATGATCCTGACCGTCTGCTCAAGGTATTCATCATTCCTCTGATCCGCCGTGATGACTTTCTCCCAGTCCCACTGATCCACATAGATGGAGTGGATGTTGTCGAGTTCCTCGTCGCGCCTTATGGCGTTCATATCCGTATAGAGACCTTTGCCCGGCTGAACATCATATCTGCCGAGAGCCATCCTCTTCCACTTGGCGAGCGACTGTACGACTTCTACGCTTCTTTCATCCAGGTCCTTTATGGTGAACTCTACTCTTCTCTCATAACCGTTGAGGTTGTCGTTGAGTCCCGTTTCAGGGAAGACGAAAAGCGGCGCCGTCACTCTGCCCAGGTTGAGACTGTCTGCTAGTTCTCTCTGGAAGTGATCTTTGATCCTCTTGATGGCGCGCTGCGTTTCTGTCGGGTCCAGCTGCGGCGAATAATCCTTTGGAATAGTCAATTTGCTCATAGTTAAAACCTCCTTGTTTCCCGGGTCCCTTACCCTTTTTTATATGATCCCGTTTTCCACGTCTAATGGGTCTCAGGCGGGAAAGCAGATACTATAACGTTGTTTACTGAGTAGCTTACGCTTGTCCTCTGTCCGTTGCGTATGAACTTGGAGTTGATACGCCTTGATACTATGGCGCAGTCCTCGTATGTGATGTTTATAAGCAGCACCAGGAACTGGCCCTTTCCGTATCGCGTTACGGTGTCGGTACGTCTTACGGTCTCGACGATGGTCTCGCGCAGCCTGTCCGAAAGCTCGTCCAGTCTCGGGCCGTCTCTCATCGGATTGCCCTTGCTGTCGAGTATGGTGCAGAGCATCAGGAAGATCTTTTCTCCGGCTCTCTCCATCATGCGCTCGGTCATGCGGTATATCTCCTGGAACACCGGCAGCGAGCAGTAATAGCCGTTGTTGTCGATAGTATCGGTATTTCCGATCTTTTTCTGGATCTCCTCCAGCGATTCCGTGCCTACCACGAGTTTGAGGCCCATCCTGTTGACGAACTCCCTTACGTATGTGTTCGTCCTTCCACCGTACTCAGCGGTATACGCGTCCACGGTCTGCCTGTAGAAGTTTTCGGTCTTGTCAAACTTCCCGAGTCCCGACAGCGCTTCAAGCGTCACGATCTCCCATTCTGAGAAAGGATCCACCTTTGTGGCGTACAGCCCGATATCCTGCATCATCAGATACTTGTGATCTTCTCTGAGTGCCTCTACGAGTTCATTTACGCAGTCGCTGAACTGCTCTCTGTAACGCTCTCCCTCCTGCACGATCCATACAGCGGAATCATTCCCATAGAGGAATCTGCCCTTGTATTTGTAGCAGGCGTTTATCAGCGCGTTGACGCGCTCTTCATCGTCCTCGGTCTCCATCGCAATGTCAAACGCGTCATCAAAGTCACTGGCGTCCTCCCTGACAGGGATGTCATCGGCCCAGTAATAGACTCCGCCGCGCTTCACGACGTACTGGCTCTCCGGAAGTCCGAGTTCCTTGAGTTTCTTGCGCATGTTGTAGATTATGTTACGGATGGAATGCGACACATCGTCTACATCCCTGTCACCGAAGAGTACTGACCTGGCAAGGTCTCTTGAAACTCCCTGCTTGCGGTAATGCAGCAGGAGCTGCAGGAACTGCACGATCTGCAGTCCGTTGAGATTGCCGAGGGACAGCTCCCTGCCGTTGTAGCGGAGCGAGAACCCTCCGAACATGGTGACGATCAATGTGTTCAGTTCTTCCTGTGGCATGACCTTCTCCTTTCTACATCTCTACCTTCCGACCCTCTTTACCATAAATTCATAATTATTGCAGTGAGTAAGGAGAGTATCCTTTGTAATCCTTCCCTTCTGGTACAGTTCTATCAGGCTCGTGTCCATAGTGACCATGCCTTCGGCTGAAGCCGCCTGCATCGCCGACTCAAGCTGATGGAGCTTGCCTTCTCTTATCATGTTGTGGATCGCCGGAGATGACTTCATCACCTCGAAAACCGGTATCAGCGTTCCGTCTACGGAAGTCACGAGCTGCTGGCATACGACACCCTTGATGAGCTGCGCCAGCTGGCTCCTCACCTGAACCTGCTGATTTGCAGGGAAGACATCGACTATCCTGTTGATCGTATTGTCGGCGCTCGATGTGTGAAGCGTGCTGAAGAGCAGCACTCCTGTCTCAGCGGCTGTTATGGCCGAGGAGATAGTATCGAAGTCTCTCATCTCGCCCAGAAGGATCACGTCAGGGCTCTCCCTGAGCGCAGATCTGAGCGATTCCAGGTATCCCGGCGTATCGATGAATATCTCTCTCTGCGATACTATGCTCTTGCCGTGCGAATGGAGATACTCTATAGGGTCCTCCATCGTGATTATGTGAGCTTCCCTCGACTTGTTGATGCGGTCTATCATGCACGCCAGCGTCGTGGATTTGCCGGAGCCCGCGGCTCCTGTTACGAGCACGAGTCCCGTCCTGTTGTCCGCCAGCGACAGCACGTTTTCAGGTATGCCTAGCGCAACCGGATCAGGTATTCCGAATCTGATCACTCTGATGACCGCGGCCAGGGAACCTCTTTGTCTGAATATGTTGACCCTGAACCTTCCCAGGTCTCTTATCGAGAACGAGAAGTCATCGTCGTTGCAGTTATCGAGATTGGCCGTCGAACGCTTCGATACTTCATATATCTCCTTTATGACGGCGTTGATCAGGTCGGGCTTCATTATCCCGCTGTCCTGCCTGTCCTGGGTTCCCTTGATCTTATAGGTGACCGGGATCCCGGGGATGAGGAATATGTCTGATGCTCCCTTGAGGGTCGCTGCTGTCAGTATCTCGTGTAATGTCATGTCTTGTTCCTTTCAGGATCAGTTGCGGCTGTATCGTTCCGTATCGTTTATCATTCGCCCTGCCAGATGTCGTTTACCGGATCATCCGCGTTCCAGAGCTTGCTTACCTTCCAGGTAGTTACCTCGTAGTTTCCGCCGGCATCGGGCTCCGTGATCTCGACCGTTATGCTGTAGCCGTTGAGTTCTTCGTAGAACCTGTATTCGCCCGAGCGGGAATTGACCGCTTCGCTTATGAACCTTTCGCCGTCCGCCTCAAGCTGATACCTTGTCTGTGTGACCGCGGCGAACCTTCGCGCCATCGTCCTGTCGGCGTTTGAGGTAGCGATCGTCAGTATGGCCATCGTCGTTATGACCATGACCACCACTGCGAGGAAGATCGCCATAGGTCCGAGTCTCGTTCTGTGATTCATGGCCTGCCTCCTTCCTCAGTGTAGCTGTCACGACCGAAGTACGTGCCTGCCGTGAGTGTATACACAGGGTCACCCAGAGCCGACGGCTCAAGGTCGTTTATAGCATCTGCCCCGGCCGTACCGGCTGCATAGATTTCTATTGTGTCTTCGGCGTAAGTGCCGCCGTCGGTTCTTTCCGCGGACGTTCCGTCAGGGTATTTCCTGGTGACACATACTATGAAGAGGTCATCGGAAGAAGCGCCGTCCTTCTTTACAGAGGCGTATATCGCGTTCCACGAACCTTCTTCTCCGTTGATCTCACGCTGCGCCGCTGTATTGTCCGTGTTGTTGTCCATATCCTTCAGCATGTCCTGAAGTGACGCGTCGTCCGGAGCCGCGGATGATACTTCGGCGGCATTCTGCGCCAGTATGACGGCCTCGTTCAGACGCCTCGCCTCAAGACTGTGGGATCTGCTCATCACAAAAACTCCGGCGACTGTGGTTATCACCATGGTCAACAGTATGAAGAGCCCAAGCAGCTCGACTGTGAAAGCTGTGTCCTTTCTGTTTTTCATCTGCGTCTACCTGTGTTTACTTCGGATGAGCCGCTGTCCGTCCTTACGGTCAGTATGCCTTCTTCGTCGATTTCAAACTCGATCGTGTCGGTCCTTCCTATCTCAAGCGCGCTGTCAGGAAAGATCCCGGCGCCCGGTTCTGTGTATTCTTCCATAAGCTTGCCGTCGTGGACGTAGAACTTCTGATCGTATCCGTCGCAGCTGATGACCAGGCACTCCTTGACTTCGATGTCCTCTACTCTGACCTCGGCGGCATCACTGTCCCTGACGCTGCTAACTATATATGAAAGCACGGCGCGCGTATTGCCGCATCTGTCCTGGAGCTCCGCCGCGTGCTGATACCCTCTTGCCGAAAACATGACAAGACACAGTATGACCGCGAACAGCACCGTGGTCGTGAGGGCGATTATTACATCTCTGAGTGTTTTTAAACGCTGCGGCATATCATTTATCCTTTAGATATATTACTTTTATCTCAGGCGGAAGATTCTCCGCATAAGGTATATATACGATACGGTAGTCATCGGTGTTGACCGCGAGTCCGTAGTTCTCAACGAGATATTCGAGGCTTTCAGGATACGCGCCTTCTATGACGTAGCACTGGAGCGCTCTAGCGCGGACGGCGTCTCTTATGGACTCGGTCTGTTCCGCCATGTTGCTGCGTGCGCGCGAGCCTGCCCACGCAAAGACCGCCGCGAGCAGTATCACTGCCGCCAGCACTACCGTAATAATGAACTTGCGTCCTGAAGCTTTCTTCATCCTTCCGGCTCCGTTCCTGCCTGTGCCTTAGCCGATCGAGTTCATCATGCCGATCAGCGGCACCATCAGGCTTATCAGCATGATCCCGATAAATATCATGAGGGCTCCTGTCAGGAGCGGCTCAGCGGTATTGGCTATGAGACCGGTGCTCCTGTCTATGCTGTCCCTTAAATTCGTCATTATCTTCTGCATGATCTCATCGAGCATGCCCGACCTTTCGGCCGGTATCAGCATCCTGTTGTTTGTCTGGTCGTAAAGCTTTTCTTCGTATGCTGTCTGTGAAAAGCTCTTGCCTTCTGCCATCTTATCGGCGCAGCGCTGCAGTTTTTCCCTGAGTCCGCTTCCTTCCACTACAGGCATGCTCTTTATCAGAGCTTCGTCCTGATGTTCTCCGCTCGAAAGGAACATTTCAAAGCATGAGGTGAAACGGTAAAGGTCGAGGTCCTCAAAGAGTTCCCTGAAAAGCGCCGATCCCGAAAGGATCTTTCTGACAGTCTCCTTTTTGCCGTTCTTCCACATGTAAATTCCCGTGAGCATGGCGACGACCAGAACGATCATGATAGCGAGCATCACCTTGCAAAGCGTGAACGGTACGTTGATGTAAGCGAACGAAGAAGCCGCGAGACCTCCTGTCAGGTTTTCATATACGCCGTAGAACGCAGGGAACACCAGCGCCAGCATCAGCGCAAGCACCGCGATGACCATAAACAGCAATATCACCGGATATCTTACAGCAGATGTCAGTGTGTTCTTCAGGCTGTTTTCCGTCCTGTAATAACCTGCCAGATGGAAGAGAGTCTTCTCTAATCTTCCGGTAAATTCCGCGGAAGTGACCATATCCACGGCATAATCCGGGAAGGCTCCCGCCGACTTCATGGCGTCCCCCAGAGGCATGCCCATTGAAAGCTCTTCGCAAACGCTGTCAAGAGCTCCGCTCATGACACGCTCAGCCGGATCCGCTTCTTCTTTCAGCAGCGAAGCCGCTTCCGGAACGGAAATGCCCGACTTGACCATCATGGCCATGTTCTCAAAGAATGATCCGAGTTCCGTGTAACTCAGCTTTCCCGTCTTATCTTTGGTATCTAAGCTCATTTGTCATGGCTCCTTTCGTATCAGAACTGGTAGACGTCCATATAGTTTGAACCGTCACCTATGAATCTGCTGTCCGAACCGTTGGCTGAGAATGTCAGATCCAGGCGGTTCCATTCGTCTTCGCTTACTTCGAATTCGACGGCGACCCAGCCGGATTCCTTGGTGTAATACATATTCCACGCGTGATAGAGGTCTCCGCTGTCGCCGACATAGCCGAAGATTATCTTTGTCGGTATGCCCTGGCTCCTGAGCATAGACGCCGCGAGCGACGCGTAGTCGAAGCAGATGCCCTTGCCCTCGTCCAGAGTGCTGTCAGGATCCGGGATGTATCCCGGCTTTATGTTTTCGGCCTTCTTTTTGTCATATTTGATGTTCTTGCATACATAATCGTATACGCCGCTGATGAAGTCGTTCGAGTCCGTGGCCGACGCCGCGAGCTCCGCGGCTTTCACGACACAGTCTGATGATTCGTCATAATCGGCGTACTGGCTCGGTCTCAGGAATGGATCGAATTCATCCTCCATCTGGACCTCCGCGGTGCAGCAGTACAGTTCGCTGTACTTGGTGTCGACTATGTTCTTCATCACCTTTATCGTATACGTGCCGTTGCCCAGCTGCAGAGGAAATACCTGCTCCTTTCCGGTAACGACATCGTATGTATAGACTTCGTCGTCCTTGAACACCTGCAGTTTGATCTTGGCGTCCGACGTGCAGACGAGCGCAAAGTATCCTTCATCCACGCAGGAAAGATCGACAAGCACCTCGTCATTGCCTTCAGCCGATGCCTCATCATATACCGCATCCCTGAATTCAGGAACGTCGTACGAGGTCTCAGGATCACCGGAGGTATCTGCCGGGGCCGGGGTCTCTCCCCCTCCTCCGCAGGAGACGAGCACTGTCATGAGCATGACCGCCAGGCATACCGTCAGCATATTAAGGATTGACGCGGACCGCTCACTTCTCATTTGCGTACCTTGCGAAATCACAGCCGCAGAAATTCTGTCTATAGAGGCAGTATCTCTTTGAAAGCTCAACGCTGCGGCCGAAACCGTTCTTCTTCTTGAAATCAATGTCGAGGAACTTAACACCTGTCTCTTCTTCAAGAGCGAGGCCGAGTTCCTTTATCTTTTCGTAGTTTTTATGCGGGCTCACCGACATGGTAGTGGTGAAATACTCCATGCCGAGTTCCCTTGCCATCCTCGCGGTCTCCGAAAGCCTGAGAGCGAAGCATATGTCGCAGCGCCTGCCGCCTTCGGGCTCATCCGCGAGAGGATATGTCTTTTCAATGAACCTCTCAGGCTCATAAGCGCCTTCAAGGTATCCAACGGTGTAGAAGTCCCTGTGCTCTTCGTTGAACGCTCTCAGAAATTGCAGCAGCGTGTCGCGCCTCAGGTAATATTCTTCTCTGTCCGTAATGTTTGGATTATAATAATACATGGTAAGAGCATAGTCTTCTGCCGTCCTCTCAACACATGATGTCGAGCAGGGACCGCAGCACGCATGCATCAGCACACTCGGTTTTTTCGGCATGAGAGCAACCCCGGACAGTTCTCCGGCAATGCTATTCAGATCGTCTCCCGGTATGCACGGCATGCAGCCTGACGTTTTTTTCAAAGCTCTTTCCTTTCCGCTGAAAGCGGTGATGCACATATATAACCATAGTATTATACCATAACCCGAGGCTCCTTAACACATGCAAGGCGGTGAAAGATACAATTCAATAGGAAATCATTTGAAGTCCGAATTCGGGCGCAAAACCGTCAAGCTGAGCATCGACGCCGGTTTCACATGCCCTAACAGGGACGGCACCCTCGCTTACAGCGGCTGCGCTTTTTGTTCCGGCGGAGGTTCAGGCGAACTTGCCGCTCACGCCGCCGGCAGCGAAGCGGCCATCGCTTCATCGATCACGGAACAGATAGACGTTCTCTCCGACAAGTGGCCGGATGCGTGCTATCTGGCATATTTCCAGTCTTTTACAAACACCTACGCTCCCGTTGATGTTCTCAGAGAGCGTTATTATGCCGCTTTGAACGATCCGCGCGTCAGCGGCATCGCGATAGCTACCCGCCCCGACTGTCTGGGAGAAGATGTGCTCGACCTTCTTGAAGAGATCAACCGGGATCATTATATGTGGGTAGAGCTCGGTCTTCAGAGCATCCATGACACCACTTTGAAAGCCATGAACACCTGTTATACCGTCAAGGATTATGACGAGGCTGTCGCGGCTCTTGACGCGAGAGGCATCCGTACAGTTACGCACCTCATACTCGGGCTCCCAGGAGAGACTCCCGATATGATGCTGGAATCAGTCAGGCATGTCTGCGGCAGGCCGGTGTTCGGCATCAAGCTGCACCTGATGAACGTAATAAAAACATCGCCTCTTTATGAAGCGATGCCTGATTATGTGCCGTTTGATTCAATAGATGAGTACGTAGATCTGGTGATCCGCTGCCTTGAAATCATACCTCCGGACGTGACCATACACAGACTTACCGGAGACGTTCCCCGTAAACTTCTTGTTTCACCCGAGTGGAGCTACAGAAAGCGTACGATACTAAACGCGATAAACCGTGAACTGGCTTTAAGAGATACCCGTCAGGGAGCGGCAATATAAAAAGTGCCTCAAATGAGGCACTTTTTTAAGGCAGTTTTGTCGATTTAGGCATCGAAGTGTATATCGGGATCTCAAAGACCAGCGATTTATTCGTTATCCCGTACTTCGCGTATGAGTTTTTCGTTGACAGCGCTTCGCTGTAAGGCGCCATGATGTTCGTCATGTACTGATGTGTCCCTACTTTTCCAGCGCCGTTCCTGACATTGAATCTCTGATAGTAGCCTGTATACTGGCCCTTGTTGATATAGTTCTTGGCGAGTTCCTTGGCTCCTCCTCTGACGGCTTTTGTCGGTGTCGTCCAGCCCTTGCCGTAAGCGTACAGGAGACCGTTATACAGAGGGTTCGTACCGCCGAAGGCCCCTATATTGAACGGATTATAGACCTTCTTGCCGAGGATCTTGGTTCCGTTCACGGCGTCCCCGCCGTTTCCTGTCTCAAGTCTGGCCCTGGAAGCCAGGAACACCGGACTGACCTTGTTCGCCTTGCCGGCGCTTACAAATATGCTGGCGCCGAAACCGTACTTAGGCAGTTTTGTAGGAGACAGTATTGCGTTGACCACCGATTTTTTCTGATAGGCCGGCTTATATGAAAGATCCTCGAACATATATATGCTCTTCTCGTTGAGGAAGTTCCTCGGATCCATGTAATAAGCAACCACCTTCTTATCGGCCTTATACCAGCCCTTCTCATACTGTCTGCTGCCGTCCCTGTAAGACGAAGGGAAAGAGCCCGACACAAGCGACGTGCCTCCGCTCGTCTGCTTTGAAAGCGCGGAAGACCACTTTATATTCGTCTTATACGCCACGAATACCCAGTTAGGATGCGCCTTGTGCAGCACTCTCAGTTTCTTCTTATATGATTCAGGGAAGCCCTGCTTTTTCAGATAACTCTCAAACTGCTTGTCTGTCATATTCGTCGCGGAAGAACTCGTTTTGCCTGAGCTGCTTCCACTCTGCGAAGAGGATGAAGACGAAGACGAAGAAGATGAGGAGGATGACGAGGATGACGAGGATGACGCAGGCTTCTCATCTATCAGCTCGATCTTGCTGGAGCAGACATAATAAGTCTTTTTATTGTATTTGATCTTGTACCACGTAAAGCTGGTTCCTCTCGTCGAGTATACCGGATTGGCTTTCAGAACAACGGTAACATTTGTATCCTTGCTGAAGACACCGACGACAGGCATACTTGTGCCCGGGCCTTTACGGTAATTGACGCCTCCCTGTGTGATCCTGCCCTTTACACGTCCGTAGTTGACACCGTCAATGAGATCCGCCCTTACATATCCCTTCTGTCCTTTCGCGGTCACATAATACCATCTGTCCGATTTCGCTGTGCTTGATACCGTTTTATACACTTCCTTATGGATCGTTACTTTCGTATTGTCAGGAAGAACGGTAAGCACGGCTGAATCAGTAGTTGATGATTCGCGCAGAATGGCTCCGACATCAGAGTTTATCTGTCCGCTTGCCTTTGGAACGGACGCTGCATACGCGCCCGAAGAGCAAACAGCTATTATCGCCGCGGCAAAGAACAGTATCACGCATATATTCAGTTTATGTGCAAGCCTTTGATACATGTTTAAAATAATTATTTATTTGTAAATAATTAAATAGCGGATGAGCGTATAATACGCCTATTATCATCCGCTATTTTATAACTATTATCTTTTCCGCGCTATATTATTAATAACTATTCACAATAAAAAAAACAGCCCCTAAGGCTGCTTGAAACGGTTCTCATGGATGAATATCTCTTCGATCGGCATCTCCAGCAAATTGGCTATATCCATTGCAAGTTCAAGGGATGGAGTGCATCTGCCGTTTTCTATCGAGCTGATCGTCTGTCTTGAAACGCCCAGCATCTCGACAAGATACCCCTGCCCTATCTTTTTCTCTTTTCTGATCCTTGCGAGATTGTTTTCCATAAGCCTCCAAACGAACGCTTGTGCATCTTTTATATGCTTATTGTATCACGTATATGTTATGTGTCAAGAACTCTTTACGTTACCGTCGCGGAACAACAAAAAAGACCCTGTGCGATGCACAGGACCTCTTTGGTGCCCAGACCCGGAATTGAACCAGGGACACGGGGATTTTCAGTCCCCTGCTCTACCTACTGAGCTATCTGGGCATATGGTGGGCCATCTTGGGGTCGAACCAAGGACCGACCGGTTATGAGCCGGTTGCTCTAACCTCTGAGCTAATGGCCCATTCGTTAAATGGTCGGGGTGGCAGGATTTGAACCCGCGGCCCACTGGTCCCAAACCAGTTGCGCTACCAAACTGCGCTACACCCCGA
>CACYPK010000017.1 GCA_902776285.1 uncultured Eubacteriales bacterium | reverse complement strand
GCCGGGCGTGGTGTCCCAATCGAAGATTACGTTAGCCAATCACCTTCATCATAAAGAAAAGCGAAGGCTGTTTAAAACCCTCGCTTATATATTAAGAATAGGGATTTACCGGGAGGAATACCATGGACATCAAAAAAACCGCGGTCGCGGGCACTCTTGAGAGCAGCGACTGCATGGTAACGGTCGAGCCTGCGGCAAAAGGCCTGGAACTCGAGCTGGAAAGCGCTGTTATCAGACAGTACGGAAGGCAGATAAGAAAGGTGGCTCTTGAGACGCTGAAGCGCCTCGGCGTCAAAAAGGCCAGAGTCAGCATTGTCGACAAAGGAGCCCTCGACTGCACCATAAAGGCAAGAGTTGAGTGCGCAGTCATGCGCGCCGCCGAACACGAAGGCAGGGTCAACTGGGGAGGTATGATACGATGAATAATCCTAATAAATACCGCCTGCGCCGTACCATGATGTTTCTGAATTGTCAGAAACCGAGTCTCATCAAGGACCCGTACGTATATAAACCGGACTCGATCATGCTCGATCTCGAGGACGCGGTAGCTGAAAGAGAAAAGGACGCGGCGCGTTACTCACTCTATCACGCCCTGCAGGAGATAGACTACCGGGGAGTCGAGAGAGTGGTCCGCATCAACGGACTCGATACAAACCTCTGGCGCGAAGATATAAGATGCGCCGTTGCGGGAGGCTGCGACTCCATCCGTATCCCTAAGACAGAGACCGCCGATGATGTACGCACAGTCGAGTATGCTATCGCAGAAGCTGAGAGAGAGTTCAGCCGACCGGAAGGAAGCGTACTCATTATGGCAGCTCTCGAGTCCGCAAGAGGAGTCATCAACGCCATGAGCATTTGCGACTCATCGGAGAGGCTCTTCGGCATTGCCCTTTCCGGCGGTGATTATTCCAAAGACCTCCAGGTGCCTATATCCGGAACCGGTGTGGAGTTCATGGGAGCAAGGCAGCACATGGTTATAGCCGCAAGAGCGGCAAAGGTGCAGTGCTTCGATACAGTATGGACTAACCTGGACGACATGGAAGGCTTCAGAAGGGAAACCGAGATCATACATTCCATGGGATTTGACGGAAAGTCCATAGTCAATCCGCGCCAGATCCCTGTCGTTCATGAGATATACACGCCGAGTGAGAAATCTGTCATTTTCGCGGAGAAGGTCATCAAGGAGATCGACGCCAAGAAAGCTCAGGGAATAGGAGTATTCACGGTGGACGGCAAGATGATAGACATCGCGTTCTACGACGGCGCAAAGAGAACGATAGCCCTGGCCAAGGCATCAGGTGTATACAAGGGGGATCTGTAGCATGAAAAACGCAGTAGGAAGAGAGATCCCGGAAGAGATAATCGAGATCACCGGGAAAGAGCCGTTTCAGGGCAACTTTTACCGCGACGACAAGCCGATCACACTCCACGGCCCTACTATCCGTCCGGTAATGAACAACCGGAAATCCAAGCTGGTAGGAAGTATCAGGGAAGCGCTTGAGAAGTGTGACGCGCACGACGGAATGACCGTTTCGTTCCATCACCATTTCCGCGAGGGCGACCTGATAGTCAACATGGTAATGAAAGAGATCCACGACATGGGTCTCAAGAACATAAGGATCTGCGCGTCCTCGCTGGGCAAGGCGCACAGCGCGCTCGTGCCGATGATAGAGGACGGCACCATCACGGATATTGAGTCGTCGGGAGTCAGGGGCGGCATAGGCGAGGCCATATCAAAGGGCAAGCTGAAGGGCCTGGCCATAATGCGCTCGCACGGCGGCCGCGTAAGATCCATAGCTACCGGCGAGAGCCACATCGATATCGCTTTCATCGGAGCTCCGACCGCTGACGACTACGGTAACCTGAGAGGTATCGGCGGCAAGGCTGACTGCGGCGTACTGAGTTACGCGATAGTAGACGGCAACCACGCGGACCACTGCGTGGCGATCACCGACTGTCTTGTACCGTATCCGAACTTCCCGGCACACATCTCCCAGACCAAGGTGGACTACGTGTGCGTGGTCGATGAGATAGGTATTCCGTCAAAGATCGCGACAGGAGCTGCCAAGCCGACTACCGATCAGAGAAAACTGCTCATGGCGCAGTACTGCACCGATGTAGTGGTAAATACACCTTGGTTCAAGGACGGTTTTTCGTATCAGACAGGTGTTGGCGGAGCTTCGATCGCTTCGACGCAGTACCTCGCGGATATCATGAGAGAGCGCAACATCCGCATGGGGTTCGGAGTCGGAGGTCTCACAAAGGCAATGTGCAAGCTCCTGGATGACGGCATGGCTGATGTCATGCTCGACGTACAGGACTTCGACCTCGACGCGGTGAAAAGCCTCAAGAACGTGAACCATCACAGGATCCCGGCCGCTGTTTACGCCAATCCTCTCAACAAGGGCGCTGTTGTCAACAAGCTCGACTACGTTGTGCTGGCATCCCTTGAGGTGGACGTACACTTCAACTGCAATGTAGTTGTAGGATCCGACGGAATGATCACCGGAGCGCAGGGCGGACATCCTGATACCGCTCAGGGAGCCAAGTGCGCGATAGTGATCTGTCCTCTGCTTCAGGGCAGGATCCCGGCGATCTGCAGCGAAGTAACTACAGTGACGACACCGGGAGAGAGCATAGACGTGGTGGTCACCGACTACGGAGTCGCCGTGAACCCTGCGAGGCAGGACATCCTGCAGGCTCTCAGGGAGGCCGACTGCGTGCCGCTCAAGACCATCGAAGAGCTCCGCGACATCGCTTACTCCATAGTAGGCGAGCCGGATAAGGTCGAGTTCGAAGACAGGATAGTAGGTATCATAGAAGCCCGTGACGGCACCATCATGGATGTCGTAAGGCAGATAAAAGAAGTGTAGCTGATCTGCAAGACAGATAAGGAGCAAAAATGGAAAAAATCAGAATGACCACCCCTATCGTTGAGATGGACGGGGATGAGATGACAAGGATACTCTGGAAGATGATCAAGGATGAGCTCATCCTGCCTTTCGTCGACCTTAAAACGGAATACTACGATCTTGGACTTCCGGTCCGCGATGAGACCCGGGATCAGATCACAAAGGACGCGGGAGAAGCGATCAAAAAATACGGCGTAGGCGTAAAGTGCGCTACGATCACACCGAACGCTCAGCGAATGACAGAATACAACCTGCACGAGATGTGGAAGAGCCCTAACGGCACCATCCGTGCGATACTCGACGGGACCGTATTCCGCGCGCCGATCACTATTGACGGCATCAAACCGGTGGTGCGCAACTGGAAGAAACCGATCACTGTAGCCCGTCACGCTTACGGCGATCTCTACAAGGGGACCGAGTACCGCGTACCTGAGAAGGGCAAGGCAGAACTGGTATTTACCGGCGAAAACGGAGCGGAGTTCCGCGAAACGATTTATGACTTTGAGTGCCCGGGCATCCTGCAGAGCATATATAACAAGGATTCTTCCATCGAGTCCTTCGCTCACTCATGCTTTAAGTATGCGATCGATACAAAGCAGGATCTCTGGTTCTCGGCCAAAGACACCATCTCCAAGAAGTACGACATGCACTTCCGCGATGTGTTCCAGAAGGTCTATGACGAATGCTATAAGGAAAAGTTTGAAGAGATGGGACTCACCTATTTCTACACGCTGATCGACGATGCCATCGCGCGCGTCATCCGCAGTGAGGGAGGCTTCATCTGGGCTCTAAAGAACTATGACGGAGACGTAATGAGCGACATGGTTTCCACAGCGTTCGGTTCGCTTGCCATGATGACTTCGGTGCTCTGCAGCCCGGACGGCAAATTTGAGTATGAAGCCGCTCACGGCACGGTCACACGCCATTACTACAAGTATCTGGACGGCGAAGAGACATCGACAAACCCTATGGCTACGATCTTCGCCTGGAGCGGAGCTCTGAGAAAGCGCGGGGAGATGGACGGCCTTGAAGACCTGCAGAGATTCGGCGACAAGCTGGAAGAGGCATGCATCGATACGCTGAACGACGGCATAATGACCAAGGATCTGGTCGGTCTTGTTGATGGCATGGAAGCGAAGGCCGTACTTACAAAGGACTTTATCGCTGCGATACGACAGCGACTTGAGAAAAAGTTATAAAGGTTCACACAAGGAGACAGAGTATTTCATCTGTCTCCCTTTTGCACAACGGATCCGGAGGAAACGATGGGGATCGGGATATATGTCCATCCTATGCCGGAAAGGCAGAAAGAAGCATACCTGCAGCTTCTTGAGACATGCGGACTGCGTGACGAGGGAGACGCGGATATCATAGCGCTGATGACTGAAGGCGATGCTCTTGTCGCTGGCGGCGCCCTTGCGGGGCATACGGTAAAGCAGCTTGCTGTCTCTCCCGAAGCGGAGGGACAGGGAGCGATGGCAGCCGTCCTTTCCGCCCTGATAACCGAAGCGTTCGCGAGGGGCGTGCAGCGGCTCTTTCTGTGCACCAAACCCGGGAATCTGCGCATGTTCAGCTCCATGGGATTCTATCCGGTAGTCGAAACCAAAGACGCGGTCCTGCTTGAAAACCGCAGAGGAGGCATTGAGGATTTTCTTGCATCCATACCGAAATATGAGGGCGTATGCGGCGCCGTTGTATGCAACTGCGATCCGTTTACTCTCGGGCACAGGCATCTCATTGAATATGCGGCAGCGAACTGCGACAATCTTTATGTTTTCGCCGTCTCCGAAAAGGGATCGATGTTCAGCCCGGAGGAGCGCCTCGACATGATCAGGCGGGGCACGGCGGACCTTGGGAACTGCCATGTTTTCGAAAGCGACATGTATCTGATATCGCGCGCCACGTTCCCGGCATACTTCATAAGAGATGAGGAACACGCCGAACTGGTAAGATCCGATCTTGACATAGAATTGTTTTGCGGCAGGATAGCGCCGGCGCTCAACATAAGTATCCGCTTTGCGGGAGAAGAACCTTTTTCGCCTGTGACACGGGCGTACAACGAGCGCATGAAGGAACTGCTCCCGGCTCACGGGATCAGGTTCGAAGAGATCCCCCGCCTGTCCGGTATAAGCGCCGGCGAGGTCAGAAGACTGATCGGGTCCGGTGATACCGATGCAGTCAGAAAGATGGTACCGGAAAGCACCTATGAATATATACAGAGTAGATCTTGACCGGATGCTCGATGCCCGGGAAAGACGGGTATCGATACAGAATAAAATGCTGGCGGATGCCGGCCCGGGGCATTGCCTTGTTTGCCTTACCATGAATATCCCGGGCGATGTAAAGCGGACGCCCATGACGCGGATGCTTTTCGACGCCGGGGTGGCGGAAATGGCATCGGCCGGTTTCAGAACAGAGAAAGAGCTTATCCTGGACGAAGCGACCGGCAGCGAGGCATTCTGGCTGCTTGATGAAAACGGACCGCGTGTAAAGGCAAAACTGGAAACTGTAGAGGACGCGTATCCGGCAGCAAGGCTGTACGACTTCGATGTCATAATGCCGGACGGAGCCAAGCTTTCAAGAGCGACCGGCAGAAAATGCCTCATATGCGACGCTTACGCGGCTGAATGCGCCAGAAGCAGAAGGCACGGTCTGGAGCAGGTCAGGAGAGCAGTGGACGATCTGCTTGTATCTTTCTGCTCCGTGAGACTTGCGCGGGAAGCGTACGGCGCGCTCATGGATGAGCTGCATACGACACCGAAGCCGGGTCTCGTAGATATGAATAACAACGGCGCGCATACGGACATGGACGCAGCCTTATTTGAGAAAAGCGCTGCCTCGCTCATCCCTTATTTTGAGGATGCTGTCCGGATGGGTACGGAATTGCGCGGCATGGAAGCGCTGCGCGAACGCGGCAAAAAAGCAGAAGCGGAAATGTTTGCCGCCACAGGAGGGGTCAACACTCATAAAGGCCTTATATATTCGATGGGTCTGCTGCTTGCGGGAATGGGAAGATGCCTCAGAGAGGGCGGATCTTGCACCGGGTATGCGGCCTCCCTGGCAGCGGAGGATGCCGAAGCCTGCCTTGAGAGATCTCAAAAAGCTCCGGATACGAATGGAGGAGCGGTCTACAGATCATTCGGGGCAAAGGGAGCTATAGGAGAGGCATCAGCGGGATTCCCCGACGCACTGTACTGTCTGTCGCGGCTTGAGTTTTACAGAGACCGCGGCTGCAGGGAACCGGGCGCCCTGTCGCTGTGCGACAGCATGGCCGTGCTTGAAGATACCAACCTGCTTCACCGAGGGGGCGCTGAGGGCCTTGCTTTTGTTCAAAGGTCCGCAGCTGTGATTGCCGGAATGCCTTTGGAAGACCGCGTGGAGGCATTGACCGGATTGGATGAGGAACTAATCGGCCGCAACCTGTCTCCGGGAGGCAGCGCGGACATGCTGGCGATCGCCTTGCTGCTTGAACGTTGGCAAAAGATAAGCGCCGGACTGTTTACTTATCAAAAGGGCTCAAGGCAGCACGAACTTTTAAAGGGGATATGGGACAGCCACGCGATCTGACATGCTTATTACGTGATATGTAAGGGCTCCGGGTGACCGGAGCCTGTTAATTTTATTCATTTTTATCACAGCTATTTCACACAGCCCGCGGTCAATTGTTATATACTCTGTAATGGCGGCTTGAAAAAGCAAAAAAGGATATAAAAATCAACGGAGAACCAGATGAAAGATAAAAAGAAGAATAAACAAAAGCATACCGGAAAAATACGCGACAGTTTCGCGGGTCTGCCTAAAAGGAAGAAGGTACTGACGGTGATCGGCGGCCTCATCGCGCTGGGGATCGTCATGGTCCTTCTTAACGTGACCATAACGGCTGTCAGCGTGGGAAAGATAGACCGGGACAGCCTGTATGCCAATATAGAACGATCGTCGATACTCTACGACATAAACGGCAATGAGATCGACACTTTGCACTATACCGAGGACAGGACAATAGTGCCGATAGATGAGATGCCTGAAGAACTCAAGAACGCGTTTATCGCAATAGAGGACAAGACTTTCTATAAGCATCACGGCTTCAACTGGCGCAGGATGGGCGGCGCTGTGCTGTCAAAGCTCACCGGGAGGTCATCTTCCATCAGCGGCACGTCTACGATCACTCAGCAGCTCGCGAGGAACGCGTATCTGTCCGAGATCAAGAGCCAGCGCAGCATACGCAGGAAGCTGTCAGAAATGTACATCGCGTGGCGGCTGGAGAAGAAACTGAGCAAGGACCAGATCCTTGAAGCGTATCTGAACACCATATACCTCGGCTACGGCAATTACGGCGTGAGCGCTGCCGCAAGGACCTATTTCTCTAAGGATGTAGACGAGCTGTCTCTCGCGGAGTGCGCGGCCCTGGCTGCCCTGCCTCAGGCACCGGACAGCTACGCCCTTATCACCGAAGACTCCGAAGGCAATGAGGAGATAAAGAATATCAACCATTATTCTCTCGACTCGATCAGCGACGAAGATGACGCAAATGATGAAGAGAGTTATTCAGATACCGGGACTTCCGGAGAGGAGGAGTCCGAGGGCACGGGCTACTACGCGAACGACATATCCAAGGAACGGCGCGACCTGGTACTGGATCTTATGACTGAACAGGGATACATCTCTTCTGACGAAGCCGCCGGAGCGTATGTGGATATAATCGATATTCTTGCGCCGAGTTTTGAGCGCAATGAGTCCGCGTATACGTACTTCACCGATTATGTGGCCGACATAGTCATCGTGGACCTCATGAATAAGTACGGCATGAGTGAAGAGGAAGCCCAGCGTATGGTATATACGGGAGGCCTGCAGATCCACACGACTCTGAGGAGCGACGTACAGAACGCGATATATGAGGAATTCCAGAATGACTACAACTTCCCGACCGCGGTAGACGGCAGCAAGGTGCAGGCGGCCATGGTCGTGACAGAGGTCGGCACCGGATATATCAGCGGATTTATGGGCGGACGCGGCGGCGAGGGCTCCAAGCTCTTCAACAGAGCGATAAGCCCAAGGCAGCCGGGATCATCCATAAAACCGCTTGCGGTCTACGGAGCGGCGCTTCAGAGGAGTTTCGATTATGCCGCGGAAGGAAAGACGTTCCAGTACACCGACTACGGATTCGACAAGCAGGGAATACAGGGATGGGGAGACTACATCACGGCGAGTTCAGTCGTGGTGGATGAGCCGCTGAAGATCAACGATGAAGAGTGGCCGCAGAATTTCACAAAGTCATATTCGGGCAGGAACTCTTTGAGAACGGCTCTGCAGCAGTCGATCAACACATGCGCGGTCAAGATACTCTGGCAGGTGGGGCTCGATTATTCAGTCGATATGCTTCAGAAGTACGGACTCACTACGATCGAGACCGATACGAGCCTTGCCGCGAACGACGTGAACCCGGCCGCCCTTGGCCTCGGCGCGATGACATACGGCGTCACCCCGCTCGAGATGTCGCTCGCGTATTCCGTCTTCCCTAACGGCGGAGTCCTCAATACGGCAGTCTGCTATACGGAAGTGACCGGCAGCAACGGAAAAGTCCTCCTGAAAGGCGAATCCGAAACAAGCAAGGTGCTTGACGAAGGCGTCGCATGGATCATGACGGATCTGCTCAAGTCGGTCGTCTCAAGGGGCATTGCGGGGAACGCCGCTATTTCCGGCGTCGAAGTCGGAGGAAAGACCGGTACCACCAACGATACGTTCGATGTGTGGTTCGACGGGTTCACTCCGGACTATTCGGCAGCCCTGTGGATAGGCACCGACCTGAATGTGGAGATGAACGGCTCATCAGCGCAGGCAGCGGCCCTGTGGAGCAGGATAATGAGGCGGGTAGACGGCATAACCGGCGGGGAATACCGTGAGATGCCTTCGAATGTTGTAAAAGAAAACGGCGAGTATTATACAAAGGGGACCGAAAAGAACCCGGGCCAGTACTTTGGGAACGGTTCTTCGGGTGATAGTAACGGGGATGAGACTAACGTGACAGAGCCTGCCGAAAAAGGCGATGATCCGAAAGAGAAGAAACCTAAAAAGGATCCGTCACCAAGCGACGATGACCCAAGTGATGATCCCGGCACCGACCCGGGCACCGATCCGGGCACCGACCCGGGCACCGATCCCGGCACCGACCCGGGCACCGATCCCGGCACCGACCCGGGCACCGATCCCGGCACCGACCCGGGCACTGATCCCGGCACCGATCCGGGCACTGATCCGGGCACCGACCCGGGCGGAACCGGGGGTGATACAGGCGGCACCGGCGGTGATACAGGCGGCACACAAAACCCATGATGATCCGGGCAGCTGCATCACTTAGAGTCCGCTTATGTTATTATTATTGAATACGGCAAATAAAGAAGGTTACAGGAGGTATGAGTTAATGTCTTGCACAACGGTGCTGGTAGGGAAAAGGGCTAGTTATGACGGTTCAACCATAATTTCCAGAACAGACGACGGGGATTTCGAGGTCATGAAGACCATAGTCGTCGAACCGGATAAGCAACCGAGAAAATACAGGAGCAAGATCTCACACGTGGAGATAGATCTTCCGGATGATCCGATGCGGTATACGGCCAGTCCGCATGTCGATCCCAAGGTAGGCGTATGGGCCGAAGCAGGGATCAACGCAGCCGGAGTCGGCATGTCTGCGACTGAAACACTCACATCGAACCCTATGGTGCTGTCGGCGGATCCGCTTGTGCGTTATAAGCCCGCGAAGGGCAGGCAGAAGGCGGTGCCGGGAGGCATCGGAGAGGAAGATATGATCACTCTCGTGCTTCCGTACATCCGCAGCGCCAGAGAGGGAGTCATAAGGCTTGCCTCGCTTCTTGAAGAATACGGCACATATGAGCTGAACGGCATTGCTTTCAATGACGAAAATGAGATCTGGTGGATGGAGACCATGGGCGGTCATCACTGGATGGCCAGCAGGGTGCCTGACGACCGCGCGGTGATAAACCCCAACATGTTCTTCAGGGATGAATTCGATCTTGACGATGCTTTCGGAAAGCAGAAAAACTGCATGTGCTCGGCAGATCTTAAGGAGTTCATCGATAACAATCACCTTGATCTGAATCAGGACGGCAAGTTCAATCCGAGAAAAATATTCGGATCGCGCCGCGACATGGATCATGTATATGACACACCGAGAGCATGGTTTATGGGCCGATATCTTGCTCCGGAGTCGTACAAATGGGACGGCCCGGACGCGGACTTCGGTCCTGAAAGCGACAACATTCCGTGGTCTCTTGTGCCTGACAGAAAGGTCACTATAGAAGACGTGCAGTATCTGATGTCCGCCCACTTCCAGGGCACTCCGTACGATCCTTACGGAAAGCGCGAGCTGGGGCTGAGCGGCAAATACCGCTCCATAGGCATAAACCGGACGGGAGTCACGAACATATGCCAGATAAGGAGCGGCATGCCCGCTGAGACCAGGGGCATAGAGTGGATATGCTACGGCTGCACCACGTTCTCATGCTGGGTGCCTGTATATACATGCGTTCCGTCGATGCCGGACTACCTGAGCAAGATCACTCTTGATGTCACTTCGGAGAACCTGTTCTGGGCATCAAGGCTCATAGCGGCAATGGTGGACAAGGATTACGATCACTGCATACAGAACATCGAGCGCTATCAGAACGCGGTCAATATCCGCTGCCGTCAGGTCATCATCGAATACGATAAGAAGATGGCGGAGACCGGCGACTTCTCGCTTGCGGCAGAAGCCAATAAAAAGATCTGTGAGATAGCGAAGGAAGAGACTGACAGCGCTCTCGGAAAGATCCTGCAAACGTCGACAGTGCGTATGAAGAACAACTCACGTCTGGCGGACAATTAACTGTAAGTAACACAAACGCTTGTGTGGTAGAATTGATTCAGTAAGAGTTGACATTCGAAAAAGTGCGGAAAGGAGATGGGATCATTGGATTATAAAGTAAAACTCACCGATGAGCAGAAGGCCATCCTTGAAGGCTCAAAGGGCGAGACTCTCTCGAAGGTGATGGAGTCGCTTGTCAGATACGGCGAGCTGTTCGGCGCTACCGAGATGGTGCCTATCAGCAGCAAGTACAACCACCTCGTGACATCGTTCGGACTCAAGGCTCTCGGCCCTGTGTATGAGCTGATGGACAAGCTTCTTGAGGCGGGCGCTCCGTCGGGACAGAAGTTCACGGTAGATCCTAAGCCGCTCGACAAGAACGTGCCGAGCAATCCTGCGCAGGATCTTGTGTTCAAGATGTTCATGTACAGCAGACAGAAGGACTATGAGAAGCAGCTTAAAGAACTCGGTTTGCTCTCGGATAACGCGTTCACCTGCACATGCTACATGGATGAAGTAGGCAATAAGCCGGGATTCGGAGAGGTACTGAGCTGGTCTGAGTCATCCGCCGTTGTTTACGCGAACTCCGTGCTTGGCGCAAGGTGCAACAGAAATTCGGGCATTATCGACCTGATGGGATCGGTCATCGGCTACGTTCCTAAGTTCGGTCTGCTGACCGATGAAGGCCGCAAGGCTGACTGGATCATCGAGATAAAGACGACCAAAAAGCCTGAAGCTCAGCTTCTCGGCTCAGCCATAGGTATGAAGGTCATGGAGGATGTGCCGTACGTAGTAGGTCTCGATAAGTGGCTCGGTACCGAGCTCGATGACGAGGCGTGCACATACCTCAAGGATTTTGGCGCGGCAACAGCTTCGAACGGAGCTGTCGGACTGTATCATATCGATAAGCTCACACCTGAAGCGGTAAAATCCGGAAAGAAGCTCATAAAGAAAAACGCGAAGACCTATGTGATAGACGACGCGGAACTCAAGAGAGTATATGACGAGTATCCGGTCATCTGGAAGAACAAGGACGCTGCTCCTAAACTCTGCTTCATGGGCTGCCCGCATATGAGCCTGCAGCAGCTGAAAGACTGGACCGACAAAGTCGAGGAAGGGCTCAAGAAGAACGGCGCTTCCAAGGTCTCGGTACCTACAGTTTTCACCGCGGCTCCTGACGTGCTCGAAGCGTTCGGAAAGACGCCTTACGCTGAGAGGCTCAAGGCGACCGGAGTCATCACATCGTATATTTGCCCGCTCATGTACATGAACAATCCGCTGAGCGAGAAAATGCCGGTCATTACATCGAGCAATAAGCTCAGAACGTATACGTCTGCCCGTTTCTACACGGACGATGAGATCGTAGAGCAGATCACAAAGAAGAAAGGAGGCAAGTAAGATGAAATCATTTCAGGGACGCGTAGTGGCGCCGGGCAGAGTATCTGCCGAAGCGCTCGTATCACACGGCGGACTCAACACTCTCGCCTCCTTCCAGAAGGCCCTTCAGTTCGGCGATAAAAAGGCGACATGCGGCGACCAGAACAATCCGGATCTCTATGGAAAGCAGATGGCCGGCAAGGCCCTGTGCCTGCCTCAGACCATAGGCTCGACGACAGGAGGCCTGGTCCTGTACTGCGCATGCTCTATGGGACGCCAGCCTGCGGCAATGCTCTTCTCGAATCCTATCGATTCGCTTGCAGCTGCCGGCGCGGTCCTTGCGGACGTGTGGCTGGATGACGATAAATCGAGAATGCCTGTAATAGACTCGCTGGGAGATGAGTTCCTTGAGTATGTCAAAGACGGCATGAACATCATCATTCAGGAGGACGGAAAGGTCTTAGTCAGCGATCCGTTCTAAAAAACAGCAAAACAAAAGATCCGGATACCCCGCGGTATCCGGATCGGTTTTTTTATTGCTAGCTTCCGAGCGGGATCTCGACGACCTCCGCCATCTTCACGAGCGTATGCTCTATCTGACCGGAGATGTCCTCCACCATGCGGGCCGTGATCTCGTCGTTCTTCTCTTTCTCGAGGTTTTCATAGAACGACTCCTTGACGTCGTCGCAAATGCTGTCCATGCGCATCTTGAAGGTGTTCTTAGGTACCATCTTGCGCACAGCCTTAGGAATGTCGGACGACAGAAGCTTTTCCTGCATCTTGTCCTTGCCGAGTATGAGCACGACCGCTGACGCGATGACTCCTATGATAACGCCCTCCGGACCTGCCATGAACGGGATGAGGTCGATGGCCGAAATGAGTATCGCGATAATCGCGGTAACTATCGAGTCTATGAGGAATGTCATTTCGTCTACTGCGAACAGGTTCTTGGCGTCGACCTTGATGTCGATATCGTCGGCCGAGAGGTAAGACCTGAGGCTCAGCGCCGTGTACGGCACTCTGTGCTTTATGCAGATAGGCACCGTGTACGATTCCAGTTCTTCTACGACCGGTTTGAGCCACGAAGTTATAGGCCCGGCCAGGAGCTCTCTGGTCTCATCCTTCTTGAGGAATTCGGCGACTTCTACCTGCAGTATCTCGTCAGTATCGCTGAGCTTCTGTATCTCGCCGTTTCTCCATCTGTCGAATATAGGCATCGCGACCTGCTCGATGATAGGCGCCACCAGACAATCGACGGCGTCCTTATACAGGGTCGGAATGTGCTTTTCGACTATGTCTTCGATGGTGGTATCCTTGATGAGCGTATTGAGGTCCTCTCTGAACTCCCTGATGTCCTCGTCGATGCGGCCGCAGTAGGCGAGGCCTTTCGCGACTGAGAATTCAGGATCGTTCGCGGATATTATCACTGCCTCCGGGAAAACCTCGGCGCACCAGTCTCTGATGGCCGCCAGCTTGCTGACTCCGCCTGTCAGGAAAATGAGTTCAGGCATATCGCCGGATATATTGTTTCTTACATCCTTAAGGGAAGCGATGAATACTTCCTTCCATGAACGTCCTCCCAGCCAAGGCGTCTTTCTGTTGACAAGATGCTTGGCGATAGCGCTGTTCATGCGGAGCGTAAACTTGATAGGGAGATCGTAGTGAATGACTATGGTATCCTTGCAGTCGTGCGTAGCCCAGTATTCCTCGTCCGAGAAGTATTTCTCCTTGAGCCGGCGGGCTGCGAATTCGGCGTAGTTCTTCCACGCGTCGCTCGCTTCAAACACGGCTTTTATTTTTTTACGCATGAAGTTTGTTGCTTCAAGGGATTCCTCGAGCAGTATCTCGTCCATGATGCCGCCGCCCAGAGCGACCTCACCGGCTGTCTGCATCTCGACTTCCTTGCCGCCCATGATATACGCGAAGTCCGTCGTTGACGAGCCTATGTCGACTACCAGTACCGGCTTGGACAGGATGTCCACACCGATCTGCAGATGCTTGGACTGGCAGGCGCTTACCATTGCCGCGCGGGATTCCGAGATTATCTTTGCAGGAGGATAGCCCGCGCCCTCAAAGATCTCACGGTAATGCTCTCGGGTGTTTTTGTTCCAGCCCGCAGGGCATCCAACGTAGAACGAGCAGTCCTCGTTCTTGACGAGATCGCCGCTTCCGTAGAGCTCGCCCAGCACGCCTGCCGCGAAGCTCTTTACGTCTGCGGCGCTTGAGCGGTCGGTCAGGAACCTGCTTTTGAAACGGATCTTACGCTTTATGACGTTGTCCGCGTAGCAGGCCTTCTCTCCTATAAGGAGCTCTCCCGACGAGAGCTGTGCGTAGGCCGTAATAAAACTCTGCTCACCAACCACGGTGAGCATCTCAGGCACGACCTGATCCTCTTTGTTAAGCCTGGCGACCGCGCTTTCAGCGTCGCCCAGGTCAAATCCGAAAAAACGATCCATTACAGAGCCTTTCTTTCGTCAGTGTATTACTTGCCGGCAGATGCAAGACCCTTCTTGAGAAGTCCGCCCTGTGCAACAAGAGCCGGCCTTATGGTAGCTGCCTTGCTGCCCGGCATCATATCGAAGAACTTGGCAGTCTCGCTGCTGTAGTCCACGACCTCGATCTGCTGCTTGTGCAGGAAGTACTTTATCTGTTCTATCTTTTCGAGCGCGTACTCAGGATCACCGCTGTATGCCGCGGCCAGAAGATCCGAGAAGAGATCGAGCTCTGAAGATGTGACGGTCCTTCCGTCGATGCTGCCTGCCTTGTCGCGCTTGCTCCAGCGCTCGGCGGCGCCGATCTCCTCAAGACTCTGGTCGATCGAAAGGATCGCCGTCCTGAAGTTGCGGTAGATCTTATTGGCATCCACCTTGATCTCAACCTGATGCTCCTTCTTGCCCTCTTTCTTAGGACGGCTGTACATGTAGCCGGCAAAGTAGAGGCACACCAGACCGACGATCGTGGCGCCTCCGTGAAGCAGGACTTCGTTTCTGAGTTTTTCCTCAGCAGCCACATAAGCGTTAAAGAACATCGGACCGAAGCCGAAGACACAGAGAGCCAGACCCAGTATGAAGAGTACCAGGAACGATACCTTGAAGGATCCTCCCTCATCGGAACGGCCGGCCCCTCTCTCCCAGACCTTTGTGGCGCCGTTGGAGTCGATCAGAGGCAGCGAAAGCCTGACCGCCTGCATCATGTACGCGGCGGATTCCCTCTCGCGGTCGCTGTCGCATTGCTCATTGTGTTTCAGCAGCAGCTTGTCCATTTCGTTTTCGAGGACGCGCACGGCCTTGTCGGCAGTACCTGCGGCGGCGAGTTCGGTTATGAGACTGTCTTTGTCTTTTTCAAGTAAATCTGTCATTTTCATAGTGCCTATATTATACGGCAAAACTCTCTTATCCTGCAATAATTATGGCAGACAGCAACAGCCCTTCAATGATATACAGCATGCCGGTGTGGGGATTATTGTCGCCCGCGTTGTTGTGCTGACAAGCTTTCTTATGGTAAACTCATTAAGCAAACAGAAAAGACAGGAGAAAACGAAAAATGGCAAAGAACAGATACAGCAAAATGCAAGGCAACGCGCAGTACAACCGCCCTTCCGGAGGGTATCAGAAGAATCTCTACAAGCAGCAGGTGAACGCCAGCGGCCTCAAGCAGCCTAAGGGCATAGAGCAGAAGACGTTCAGGAACGTGGCCATCGCCATCGGAGTCGTATGGGTGATCGCGTCCGTTCTGCTCATCATGAAGCTCAAATGGTGGGGACTTCTGATATCGGCCCTGATAGGCCTCGCGGTAGTAGCGGGCGGCTACTTCTTCATCCAGTATAAGGAGAAGGAGATCATCAAGTACTACAAGCAGGTAGGCATGACCGAAGAGATGTATATCAAGGAACTCAAAAAGAGGAACGTCGACAAGAAGCAGATCGACCAGGTAAGAAAGACATGGAAGAAAGTACAGGTCGACCCGGTCGTCGGCGCTCCGACCAAAAAGAAATAAAGATCTTAGTAAATGACTAAAAAAGATCCCGCACCGGAGTGCGGGATCTTCTTTTGTTGATCGTATAGATCCGAGCAATGACTATTGCCTTAAGCTTATTTAGCTTTCTTCTTTTCAGGCAGATTGTCGTTGTATGCGCCGGACTGTCTTCTCTCCCAGAAGTCGAATGTCTCTTTGGCAACAACGCCGGAGAGAGCGAACAGAGCAACGAGGTTCGGGAATGCCATGAGACCGTTCATCAGGTCGGCGAAGTCCCAAACAACTCCCAGAGGCAGGAAAGGTCCGATAGCTACAGCAGCTACGTAGAGCCATCTGTAAGCCTTCAGGGCGCCCTTGTTTCCGTTCGTGAAGTAGTCGAAGCATCTCTCAGCATAGTAGTCCCAACCGAGGATGGTGGAGAATGCGAAGAGCGCGAGGCATGTAGCGAGGATTACGTAACCAACGATCGTCGGCCATGGGAATCCATTTCCGAATGCCCACATTGTAACTTCTACACCCTCGAGACCCTGCTCGTTAGCACCTGTCATTACTACGCAGAGACCTGTCATTGTGCAGATAACGATTGTGTCGAGGAATGTACCTGTCGAGGATACCATGCCCTGACGTACGCACTCCTTTGTCTGCGCAGCAGCAGCAGCGATAGGAGCGGAACCGAGACCGGCCTCGTTCGAGAAGATACCTCTCGCAACACCCTTCTGCATAGCCAGCAGGAATGCGCCCATTGCGCCGCCTGCAGCAGCTCTGAGTCCGAATGCTCCCGCGATTACCTCAACCAGAGCGTGACCGAGGTTACCGATGTTGAAGAAGAATACCAGCAGAGCGGATACTACGTAGAGTACCATCATGGCAGGTACGATTCTCTCAGTAACCTGAGCGATTCTCTCGATACCACCAACGATTACAGCGATCGTTCCGGCTGTGATGATGATAGTAGCGATGACCTTGACCCAGGACTGATCAGCACCGAATGCTGTGAAGGCAACCTTTGTCGCGCCTACTTCTGTAGCAACCTTGTTGATGGCGTTTACGATACCGTTTACCTGTGTGGATGTTCCGATACCGAGCGCACCGGCGAGTGCTCCGAAGAGTGCGAACAGCTTGCCGAGCCATTTCCACTTAGGGCCCATGCCCTTTTCAATGTAGTAGAAAGGTCCGCCGAGAATCGATCCGTCTTCCTTAACGTGTCTGTACTTAACAGCGAGAACACCTTCTGCATACTTTGTAGCGATTCCGAAGAATGCCGCAAACTCCATCCAGAAGAGGGCTCCAGGACCGCCGCCCATGATAGCTGTGGATACACCTACGATGTTTCCTGTACCTACCGTAGCAGCGAGCGCTGTTGTCAGAGCACCGAAGCTGGATACGTCTCCCTCTGCGCCTTCTTCGTTGTTAACGGCGTATCTGAGGGAGAGGCCGAGCCTTCTCTGTGGGTGGAACTTGGTTTTAACGGACAGGAGAATACCTACAACGATGATGAGAACCATCATTACGGTGCCCCATACAAGACCGTCTAACCAGCCTATAAATTCACCAACGCTCATAAAAAACCTCCTTGAAAAATAACAATAACATATTAGATTGTCTGTACTCGTTCAGATCGACGGAACATAGTACCCCAATCTGAATCTATACATATAAATTCTAATGTGTTGAAATTGTGATGTCAAACAAAAACATCGTCAATAAATTGTCAGACTTGAAGCCCCTGAAACACCAATCATTGATATTTCAAGGCTTTGATATTTCAACGAGTTGAGAGCCTGAATATAAAAATATTTTTAGGTAAGATACAAGCTTATAAATCCGCTGAATAATGTTGCTCCTGAGGGGTTTACCGCTGGCTTTTTGAGCCGATCCATGCTATAGTAACGTCGGTAACGGGGAGTAGCCGGCGCGAAGCGCGATATATTCCGTCAATACGGGAGCCAGGGCTCCCCGGATTATGTCAGAACGGGCAAGACTTTTACTGCAAGTATGGTTGCGGTAGGAGTCTCTTTTTTAATAGAAATCCCACCGTGATGGTGATAGAATTATTACTGTTTTTCGGAGGAAAAAGACATGAAAGAGGGTTACAGACCATATCTCGAGAGCATTGATTCGGTGCTTGCGGAGACCGGCTCTGCGGCAGAGGGACTGTCCGCGGAAGAAGCCGCCGCGAGACTTGAGGCGGATGGTCCTAACAAACTAATAGAAGCAAAAAAGAGGAGCAGCATTGCCAGGTTCTTCGACCAGATGAAGGATCCGATGATCATAATACTGCTCGTAGCGGCGGCGCTTTCGCTGATCACTTCGCTGTATCAGAATGAGAATCCGTCGGATGTCTTCATCATATTGTTCGTAGTAGTTCTCAACTCGGTACTGGGCGTCGTGCAGGAGAATAAGGCCGAGGAAGCGATCGAAGCTCTGAAGCAGATGACCGCGGCAAGGTCAAAGGTGCTGCGTGATGGAGAGATAGTCAGCATTGAGAGCAGCGAGCTGGTAGTAGGCGACATCGTCATACTCGAAGCGGGAGACAGCATCCCTGCTGACGGACGCCTGATAGAGGAAGCGTCCATGAAAGTCGAAGAGGCCGCGCTGACAGGAGAGTCGGTCCCGGTCACAAAGACCGCGGAGGCTCTCGAAATCGATGAAGGAGCCAAGGACGTTCCTCTTGCTGACAGACGCAACATGGTATATATGGGCAGCACCGTAGTATACGGCAGAGGAAAGGCCGTGATCACGGGCACGGGAATGTCGACGGAGATGGGCAAGATAGCCGACGCGCTCGCCCAGGCAGAGGAAGAACTGACTCCGCTTCAGATAAAGCTGGCCCAGCTCTCACGCATACTTACAAAGCTGGTCATATTCATCTGCCTGTTCATCTTCGTTCTGGGCGTTGTAAAGGCCGGCAGGATCAGCATGGATGTCATGATAGACACCTTCATGCTCGCCATTTCGCTCGCGGTCGCCGCGATACCTGAAGGACTCGTCGCGGTAGTTACTATCGTGCTTTCTATAGGCGTCACCAAGATGTCGCGCAGGAACGCTGTCATCAGGCGTCTCACCGCGGTTGAAACGCTGGGCTGCGCTCAGGTCATCTGCTCGGACAAGACGGGCACGCTCACACAGAACAAGATGACCGTAGTCGATTATGCGGGACAGGACAGAGACATTATCGCCGCAGGCATGTCACTGTGCTGCGACGCTGAGCTGAAAGTGAATGAGGACGGGACCGAAGAGGTCGTGGGCGAGCCTACGGAAGCAGCCCTCGTCGCATACTCATCAGCGCAGAACCTGCCTAAGCCGGAACTCATGGATATGTTCCCTCGCGTGGGAGAAGCTCCGTTCGACTCGGGCCGCAAGATGATGTCCACGGTTCACAAGAACAACGATATGGACTCTCCTGCCGGACTCGACACCGAGCTCGACAAGCTGATCGCTAAGTCAGAGTATGTACAGTTCACAAAAGGAGCGCCTGACGTGGTGCTGCGTCACAGCAGCCATATACTTACCGATCACGGCATCGAGCCGATGACGGAAGAACTCGAGGCGAATGTTAAGAGAGACAACGCGAGAATGGCCGGCAAGGCCCTGCGCGTGCTCTCGCTCGCAGTCAGGGTATATCATGAGAGACCGGAAGACTTCTCGGACAAGGCCCTCGAGCATGACCTTATATTCGTAGGACTTCTGGGAATGATCGACCCTGTAAGGCCTGAAGTCAAGGCGGCTGTCGCTGAGTGCCGCACCGCGGGCATCAGACCAATCATGATAACGGGCGACCAGCTCGACACGGCTGTCGCCATCGCCAAGGATCTCGGTATGATCGACAGCGCCGAGGACGCCGTGCTCGGATCGGCCCTCGACGACATGAGCGACGAAGAACTTCTCAACAAGGTGGGCACCTATTCGGTATACGCCAGGGTGCAGCCTGAACATAAGGTAAGGATAGTCAAGGCGTGGCGCGCCAGAAGGATGGTCACGGCCATGACAGGAGACGGCGTCAACGACGCTCCGGCGATCAAGTCCGCCGACATCGGAGTCGGCATGGGCATCACGGGCACCGACGTAACAAAGAACGTCGCCGACATGATACTCGCCGACGATAACTTCGCGACAATAGTTTCTGCTGTCGAGGAAGGACGCCGCATTTACTCCAACATCCGCAAGTGCATACAGTTCCTGCTGGCTACAAACATCAGCGAGGTGCTCTCGATACTGATCGCGACGATCCTGGGATTCACCGTGCTGAAGCCGGCTCACCTGCTGTGGATAAACCTGATCACCGACTCTCTGCCTGCGCTCGCGCTCGGCATGGAAGAAGGCGAAGGGGACGCCATGAAGCAGCGTCCGAGAAGCGCGCGCGAGGGAGTCTTCGCGGGCGGCATGGACAGAGATATCCTCTATCAGGGAGCCATCACTACTCTGCTGGTGCTGGCATCTTACTTCATCGGCGAGTTTATCCAGACAGGACAGTGGCACATCGTTGCCAGCAACGACGGCATCACGATGGCCTTCCTGACGATGTCGATGTGCGAGATATTCCACTCGTTCAATATGAGGTCGCGCAGACAGTCCGTATTCAAGCTGACAAGGCAGAACGGCTGGCTTTGGGGATCGGCGGCGGTAGCGCTGCTTCTGACCACTACGGTCATAGAGATCCCTGCCCTTGCGGCGCTGTTTGAATTCACTACAATAGATATGAAAGAATATGGCATCGCAATGGGACTCGCGATCCTGATAATACCGGTCGTAGAGATCGTAAAGATATTCCAGAGAGCCGCGGCGAGACGCAAAGGCGAGGAGCTGCGCAGTTAAGAAATCACAAGAAGTAAGTATAATTAAGTTAATGGAAGGTAAAGAACCAAAGCAACAACTGAATGAAGAGGCTCCTCAGAAGCGCGATTCCGACAAACTCGGAACCGAGCCTGTGCATCCACTGCTGCTGAAGATGTCGGCGCCCCTCGCGGTGTCGATGTTCGTTATGGCCCTTTACAATATCGTGGACTCGATATATCTGGGCCACTACAGCACGGACTCGCTGACGGCTGTCTCGTATTGCTTTCCTTTCCAGAACCTCAACATCGCGTTCGGCGTGGGAACTGCCGTAGGCATGAGCGCCCTGCTTTCGAGATATCTCGGAGCCAGGCAGTACGACAAGGCTGACAAGGTGGCGCACAACGGATTCATACTGGCAGCCATCAACTACGTGATATTTTTCATTATCGGATGTTTTGCGGAGCCTATCATGGGCATGCTCACCTCCGATAACACAAACGCCATGATAATCTCCGAGGGTACGGTCTACCTTCGCATAACCCAGTGGCTCTCGATCGCGCCAATGATGCAGTCCATGCTTGAGAGACTGCTGCAGGGCACGGGAAAAACCAACTACATCTTTTATATGCAGGTGGCCAGCACGGTTTTCAACGCCATAGTCGACCCTATCCTCATCTTTGGCTTCTTCGGACTGCCGGCGATGGGAGCAAAGGGAGCGGCCCTGGCGACGGTATTCGGCCAGATCCTCGGCTGCGTGCTGGGCTACACCTTCAATAAGAGATTCAACAGCGAAGTCTCACTGTCCATACACAGGCTGCGTCCTCACTGGCAGACCATGAAGGACATATACAGGATAGGTATCCCGTCGATAGTGCTGCAGTCGGTCGGCGCGGTGATGAACTTCAGCCTCAACAAGATACTCGCTTCGTTCTCAGACCTCGCGGTCACGACGTTCGGCGTATACTTCAAGCTGCAGAGCTTCGTGTTCATGCCACTCTTCGGAATGAACAACGCTTCGGTGCCTATCATCGCGTACAACTACGGCGCGGACAGAAGGGACAGGCTCGAGAAGACCATGAGCATCGGCGCCAGATACGGCATCGGAGTGATGTCTGTAGGCACCCTGATCTTCTGGCTCTTCCCTGAGCAGCTGATGGCCCTTTTCAACGCTCCGCCTGAAATGGTATCGATGGGAGTCGTGGCGCTCCACATCATTTCGCTCAACTTCCCGTTCGCCGGGTACGCGATCATGAGGGGCGCGGCCTTCCAGGCGCTGGGCAAGAGCGTGTACAGCATGTACATCTCGCTGGTGAGACAGTTGCTCATCATCATACCGTGCGCTTATATCTTCGCGAAGATCGGCGGCGTCGATATGGTATGGTGGGCGTTCCCTTGCGCTGAAGTCGCGGGCGTAACTATGTCTATCATCTTCACTAAACGCATAAGAAAGAATATAATAAGCAAAATGACTCCTCGTGACGCGGAAGGAAATCCGCTGGAAGCATGACTGAAAAAGAAGAGATCAGAAAAAGAATAAAGGAGAAGCTCAGCACGACGAGTGAGGACTACCGCCGCGAGGCTTCGGCAAAGATCGCTTTGAACGCTCTGAACATCCCGGAGATGAAGGCGCAGAAAAGGACGGGCTTTCTGGGTCTCAGGAAGACCGAAAAGACCGTACTCGCGTACTGCTCTGTCGGGAATGAGCCGTCGACACTCGCGCTCATCGACAGCCTTCTGAAGTCGGGCAGAAAGGTATGCCTGCCGCTCTGCACTGACCTCGATGAAGAGGGACACAGGACCGGAGCTTTCGATGCCATGGAGGCGCGTGCCATAACGGGTTTTGACGATCTTGTCCCGGGAGCATACGGCATCCCGGAGCCTAAGGCAGATACAGCGCTCGTTCCGCCTGAAGAAATAGATATCATCATACTGCCATGCGTCGGCTGCGACAGGCAGTGCAGGCGGATAGGCCATGGCGCGGGCTACTATGATAAATACCTCACAACAGTGAGAAGGGACTGCTTTACAATGGCTCTGTGCTATGAAGAGGCTCTGGCAGACGAACTGCCGGCAGAAGAGCACGACATGCCGGTCGACGCGGTCGTAACAGAAAAAACGGTATATCGATGGCGTCCCTAAGCATGACCGATAAAGCAGATTAAACCGAACAGGACAGAGATAAAGGAAGGATAATATGGCTGAAAAGAAGAAAAAAATCATGCTTACGGGCGACCGCCCTACAGGCAGACTGCATATAGGACATTATGTCGGATCGCTCAGACAGAGACTCGAGCTTCAGGACGATCCGAGCTATGAAAAAGTATTCGTTATGATCGCGGACGCTCAGGCGCTGACCGACAACTTCGACAATCCGCAGAAGGTTCGCGAGAGTGTATTCCAGGTGGCGCTTGATTATCTCTCGGTGGGACTCGACCCAAAGAAGACCCACATGCTGATCCAGTCAGAGGTGCCTCAGCTTCACGAACTGACAGTGTACTACATGAACCTGGTCACCGTTTCGAGAGTGCAGAGAAACCCGACCGTAAAGGCCGAGCTCAAGCTGAGAGGCTTTGAGGGCGAGAGCGTTCCGGTGGGATTCTTCACCTACCCTATAAGCCAGGCGAGCGACATCACCGCTTTCAAGGCGACGATCGTTCCGGTCGGCGAGGACCAGGAGCCTATGCTGGAGCAGTGCAGAGAGATAGTCAGGTCGTTCAACCGCACGTACAACTGCGACGTGCTTGTGGAGCCTGAGATTTATCTGCCTTCGAACGAGGCCTGCCTCAGACTGCCGGGGACAGACGGTCAGGCAAAGATGAGCAAGTCGCTGGGCAATACCATCTATCTGTCGGATGATGAGGAGACCCTGCGCAAGAAGGTCATGTCGATGTTCACCGATCCGGGACACCTCAGAGTTGAGGATCCGGGCAAGGTCGAGGGCAACACGGTGTTCACGTATCTGGACGCTTTCGTGCAGTCTGATTCGTTCGAAAAATACCTGCCTGAGTACAAGGATCTTGATGAGCTCAAGGCTCACTACCGCAGGGGCGGCCTGGGCGACGTGAAGGTGAAGAAGTTCCTCTTCGCGGTGCTGAACGACTTCCTCACTCCGATCAGGGAGAGAAGGGCTTACTATGAGGCTCATCCTGAAGAGGTCATCACGGCGCTGGCAGAGGGCACTGAAGAAGCCCGCAGAACGGCTGCGCAGACCCTGAAGGAGGTCAAGCAGGCGATGCAGATCGACTACTTTGACCAGTGGGCAGAAGAGTACGGCAAATAAAAAACGATCGATGATCCGGGACCATGCGGTCCCGGTTTTTTTGATATCTGATTCCTCGTAATCTTCACACGTTCAACGAAAAAACGTCTATACCCGGTGCTACAATTTCCATGTATGGTGGAAGGGGGGCGGTGCGCGGGCATCGCGCTGTATAATAATAAGATGATAAAGAGAGTAGCAGGCATTTATTACAGTCCGGTAGGGGGCGCGGCCATCATGACCGAGCGCCTCGCAAGGAGCATAGGAGCCATACTCGACGATTGCAGTCCCGAAGACATCACAATCGAATGCCACGACCTGATCAAGGAGCAGCCGGGAGACATTGTGGTGGACGAAGAAACAGTCGTCGTTATCGGTGTGCCTGTTTACGTGGGCAAGATACCTCTGCCTGCGGCAAGAGCCCTTCGTGAGATCGCGGGCATGGGAGCTATGGCGCTGACGGCCGTCTCATACGGCAGCCGGTCGTACGGCAACGCCCTGTACGAGCTGAAGAGCCTGGCGGAGGACTGCGGATTCAGACCTGTAGGCGCGGGAGCGTTCCTGGTCAACTACATATCAAGAAGAAGCGGCGGCCGCGGTTCGGCGCCGGCGCTTGATGTAGAGTCGATAGCTGAATTCAGCAACGCTGCCTCCGCAAAGATCAAAAGGCTCACGGGCTGCGAGATAGAAGAGCTGAGGATAAAGCCGGCGCCGTTCGAAGTTGACGGAAAGATGCCGGTGCACAAGATAAGCCGCATTTCTCCTAAGGCAGCGGCAGCCGCTCAGAAGGTCATAGAGAGGATAAGCCTGCTGAAGAGACATTCTGAGTGGTTCTTATAGGTTTCCGGGCAGATTGTATACAATATAGCCAAAAAACCGGGATGATATCACATAGGGCGTGAAGCCTTTCAAAGCGCAATGCAGGGGCGTTTCCAAAGCGAAGACGCCCTCTTTTGATGTCTCAAACGGCTGAAACGCTGAAAAATCAAGCAAAAGAATGCAGTTAACGATTGACATTAAATACATGCACGCTTAAAATACATGTATACATTTTAGGGAGGTTCCACAATGCGGAAAGTAAATGAAGTAGAAGAGGCTCCAACAAGGGGGACCCGTCTCAACGAAAGAACCAATCTGCTTGAGATGGAAAACTACCACTACGAGGTGCAGGATATCCCGGATCCTAACCTTCTGCGTGAATTTTTTGAGTATACAGAAGTTCCGAAGGTCGGTTTCAACTTCAGGACAAGCCCTTACGGCATGCCTGATCAAGTCTACATAACCGATTCGACCTTCCGCGACGGTCAGCAGTCCAGAGAGCCGTATACCACCAGGCAGATCGTTGACATTTACAAGATGCTGTCAAAGCTCTCAGGTCCTAAAGGCATCATCAGACAGACCGAGTTTTTCACATATTCCGACAGAGACAAGGAGGCCATAAGGGCCTGCCAGGATCTCGGTCTTGAGTTTCCGCAGATCACTACATGGATCAGGGCAAAGAAAGATGACTTCAAGATAGTCAAGGAGATGGGCGTAAAGGAGACCGGCATTCTTACCAGCTGTTCGGATTACCACATCTTCTACAAGCTTGGCATGACGCGCAGACAGGCCATGGAGCATTACCTGTCGGTAGTGCATGACGCTTTTGAAGCCGGTATAACGCCGCGCTGCCACCTGGAGGACATCACGAGGGCGGACTTTTATGGCTTTGTAGTACCGTTCGTCAGCGCGATACAGGACATGGCCCGTGAAGCGAAGATGCCTGCCAAGATCAGAGTGTGCGATACGATGGGCTATGGCGTGCCTTACCCGGGCGTCGCTTTGCCGAGATCGGTCTCGGGAATCATCTACGGTCTCCACGAATACGCGGGAGTACCGAGCGAGTGCCTCGAGTGGCACGGTCATAACGACTTCTACAAGGCTGTCTCTAACGCGGCTACCGCATGGCTATACGGATGCGGCGCGGTCAACTGCACGCTCTTCGGCATAGGTGAGAGGACGGGCAACATCCCGCTCGAAGCCATGGTCTTCGAATATGCCCAGCTGAAGGGAACACTCGACGGCATGGACACGACGGTCATCACCGACCTCGCCAGATACTACGAACAAAAGGTCGGCTACATGCTGCCTGCGCAGACGCCTTTCGCCGGCGCCAACTTCAACGTGACGAGAGCGGGCATCCACGCCGACGGTCTTCTCAAGAACGAGGAGATATACAATATTTTCGATACCGACAAATTCCTCAAGAGACCGCCGCTGGTCAATATCAGCCAGAGCTCCGGAGCCGCGGGCATCGCTCACTGGCTCAACACGAGCTACGGACTGAAGGGCGATAAGATGGTCGACAAGCACAGCGCTGTAGTCCTGTTCGTCAAGGACTGGGTCGATGCCGAGTACGCTTCCGGCCGTGTGGCTGAGATAGGCGCGAACGAGATCCACAACAAGGTCAATGAGTTCATGACGATGCAGGGCTAAAGAACGGATCTGTCAGATATACAGCCGGGCTTTGGCCCGGCTTTTTAGGTTCATTTAAGAAACGAGAGATATCATCCTATGCTAAGAAAGCAAAACACGGGAGGAGCTAACTAACATGAAAGCAAACACCAGGGCAAAGAAAATAATTGCGGGTGCGCTCATCGCGCTGCTGATGACAGGCCTCTGCGCATGTGCCGGACAGGCTGATGACAGCGTGACGGAAGCAGACAACTCAGCAGCCGCGACAGAATACCTTACAAAAGAAGATATAACAGTCAACGAAACCTTCACCGACGACAGTGACGGCGGCCACGCGATAGAGGTGAGCGGCGAAGAGGCTGAATATGCCAATATCGGCGTTACAAAGACGGGTGAGGCTGACGGCGATGAAGCGGACTTCTACGGAGAAAACTCCGCGGTCTTCGCTACCGAAAAGGGAACGCTGACTATAAAAGACTCTCTCATCGAGACGAACGGCACTCACGCCAACGCGGTCTTCTCGTACGGCGAAGGAACGACGGTCAGCATCGCTGATTCGGTCATCGAAACACAGGGCAATTGCTCGGGCGGTCTCATGACGACGGGCGGCGGCACGATGAACGCCGAGAACCTGACTATCAACACATCCGGACGTTCTTCGGCGGCGATCAGGTCGGACCGCGGCGGCGGCACGGTGACAGTAACGAAGGGTTACTATAAGACTACAGGTACGGGTTCGCCGGTCATCTACTCTACGGCCGATATCACCGTGAATGACGCCTACATGGAGTCGACCGCCTCGCAGGGAGTGGTCGTTGAAGGAAAGAATTCGGTGACCCTGAACAATGACACCCTGGTCGCTGACAACAATCAGAAGAACAGCGACAAGTCCGAATACTACCAGGCGGTCATGATCTACCAGTCGATGTCGGGCGACGCGGCCGAGGGCACCTCGTCCTTCACAGCAAACGGCGGCAGCATCACGAACAAGAACGGTGACATATTCTTCGTCAACAACACCGCGACGGAGATCAGCCTAAGCGGAGTAGAGATCACAAACGAGGACGCCGGAGGCGTATTCCTCAGAGCGGAGGCAGCCGGCTGGGGCAGTGAAGGCTCTAACGGCGGCAAGGTCAACATGAACGCGTCAGGCCAGACCATCAACGGCGACATGCTGGTCGACGACATCTCGACGCTCAACCTCTATCTGAAGGACAAGTCTGCGTTCAGCGGATCCATCAACCCGGACGGTCAGAGCGGTGATGTATATGTCGAAATAGAGGACGGAAGCACATGGACTCTGACAGCCGATTCTTATATATCCGGACTCACAGTAAACGAGGGCTCGGCGATCGATCTGAACGGATACAAGCTGTATGTCGACGGCAAGGAATACTCTGCCGGATCTTCATCAACCGGCGAGGCGTTTGATATAAGCACGGGCAGCGGATCAGGCTCCGGCGCTCCTGACGGGATGCCGGGCGGAAACGGACCGGGTGGAGAACCTCCTGAGAAACCGGATGGAGAAGGCGGTCCGGGAGGTCAGGGCGGCCCGGGAGGCAATCCTCCAAGCGGCAACGGCGGAGAGCCACCTGAAAAGCCGGACGGCAATAACTGATAAAAGAAGGCGGACAAAAGCGATCCGCCTTTTTCATTGCCCGATGCTTTTCAGACGCGCAGAACATAGTGAGTTCCAGATATTTCAAACAAAATGAAAAATATTTTTATTTTTTTGTTAAATATATTTGACATTATGCTATCAACGGTGTATTATGACCTCGCAAGGGACGGAAGAGATAACGTCCGGAAGGAGGAATCACCATGAATAACACAGCATATGCAGCAGGTCTTGCGTGCGGAATACTGTTCGCAGTAGCAATACTTCTTATCTTTCGTAAGTTCAATAAGAATAAACTTAAGGGCACGTTTGATGAGAGGCAGGAACTTGTCAAGGGCAGAGGATATAAATATGCCACATTCACATTTCTGACTCTTATCACGCTGGATCTTGTCACTGAGAGTTTCGGCGCGTTCGAGACACTGCCTGTTACCAGGGAACTCGTTCTGTTCTTCATCCTGATCATCGGAGTACTGGTATATGCGGTGTACTGCATAATGAACGATGCTTATCTGGGAGTCGGGACAAACATGAGATCATACAGGGCTCTTATGTGGATCATAATCGTCCTTAACGGAGTCTCAGCGATCATGGGGTTCAGAGACGGAGCCATGGTCGACGGCAAACTCGTATTCGGACCTTTCGTGTCACTGCTCTGCTGCCTGGCCTTTGTGATCATCGGAGTCGCGTTCTATATAAGAGGGCGCTCAGCGGCCGCAGAAGAAAAAGAAGAAGACATTTGATCGGAAAGGCAGAAGCGGCGAAAGGAGCGAATCATGAAGAATCTGAAAATGAAATCAGCGCGCGTCGCCAAGGATCTGTCTCAGCAGCAGCTGGCCGATCTCATAGGAGTCTCGAGACAGACGATAAGCGCGATAGAAAAAGGCGACTACAACCCCACCATCAACCTGTGCATAGCGATATGCCGCGAGCTCGGTAAAACTCTTGATGAGCTCTTCTGGGAAGAATAAAATAGATATATGATAGACATAGACGGATTCTATGAAATGCTGAATGAGGTCTGCGAGGAGCTCCCGGATGATTTCTTCCGGGAACTCCATTACGGCGTTCAACTGTCAGAAGAGCTCAAGCTCTCGCCTCTTGACGAGGACGGCACGCTCTTTATCATGGGTGATTACACCAGATCACGCCAGGGGAACAAGATCACCATATACTACGGCTCTTTCGAGAAGTCCTGCGGATGGATGTCCGATGAACAGTTGAAAAACAGGCTGCGTGAAGTGGTGAGGCATGAGTTCAGACATCATATGGAGAACCTTGCGGGCATTTACGGTGCGGACTCGCTTGAACATGAAGACAGGGAAGAACTGAAGAAGATCGCGGAATCGAGAAACAAAAACGTTAAATAAGGAGGCGCGCGGTTGGCTGAAAACGACTCTGCCGGCGCTGGAAGACGCCATCAAAAGAGTTACAAATACAAGCTTATTCTTGAAGGCACCCTGATAGGACTTGTCACAGGGGTGCTTATTTCTGTGTTCCGGCTGATGCTGATGGGCGCAGACTCGATAAGAGACCGCATGGTAGCGTACGCCGGCTCGGGAGCCGGCCATGCTGTCCTGATTGCGCTGGTCCTGATAGCTGCGGCAGCCGTAATAACGGTACTGCTGGTCATCGAGCCGGATATAGCAGGTTCGGGCATCCCTCAGGTTGAAGGAGAACTGCGCGGACAGAAGGACATGCGCTGGTGTAGAGTGATCGCCGGCAAGATGGCGGGGTGCGCCCTCGCCATAGGCGGCGGGCTCGCGCTTGGGCGCGAGGGCCCGAGCATACAGATAGGCGCAATGGTCGGCAAGGGATTCGCGCGGGCCAGGCGCACCCCGCTGACCGAAGAACGCCTTCTGCTCACATGCGGAGCCGGCGCGGGTTTATCCGCGGCTTTCGGCGCTCCTCTGGCCGGAGCCATATTCAGTCTGGAAGAACTGCACCGCAACTTCTCGGCTGAGGTGCTGCTAACCACCATGGCGGCAGCGGCGGCGAGCGACTTTGTCGCCGCCAACATTCTCGGCCTTACACCCGTGTTCGGTTTTGACGTAGAACACGGACTTCCGCTGAAGTATTACTGGGCTGTGATCCTGCTGGGGCTCATACTCGGGGCCTTTGGCGCCGTATACAACAAGACTATAGCCTTCATGCAGGATCTGTCAGAAAAGATCGGCAAAGCGTTCGCGGATCTCGTATGTGGAATCACACGCAGGGACGCGGCGCTCATAAAAGACGGATTCCATCCGACCGTATTCGCAGCGCGCGCGGCAACCTTCGGAAGGATGCTATGTGTAATGGCGATGGCGTACATTATGTACTTTATCTATCCGCAGGTGCTGGGAAGCGGGAGCGGACTGGTCGGGCAGATCAGCCGCGGCGAATACGCTCTCGGAGCGATCGCCCTTATGCTTCTGGTCAAGTTCATATTCTCGACCGCCAGCTTCGGCTCAGGTTCTCCGGGCGGTATATTCCTGCCGCTCCTGGTACTGGGCGCGCTCACCGGAGGCCTCTTCTCACGGATACTCGGCCTCGCGGGCGTCGACCAGCGCTACATAACCGGCTTCGTGGTCGTCGCCATGGCCGGATACTTCGCGGCCATAGTTCGCGCGCCGGTTACAGGTGTCGTGCTCATCACGGAAATGACAGGAGACTTCACGACGCTTCTGCCGCTCGTTCTTACATCCCTGGCCGCTTATCTGACCGCGGAGGCTCTCGGCGTAAAGCCTGTCTACACGCAGCTCCTTGAGCGCAGCATAGGCAGGCCGTCAGCGAGTCGCCGGGCGCTCCTTCGCGACCGCAAGACTGTGCTCGACACCGAGGTCCACGTCGGATCGCGCATGGACGGCGGCCATGTTTCGGACTTCGGACTGCCGCTCGGCACACTTATAGTCTCTGTGGTCCGTGACGGCATAGAGATAATCCCGGACGGAAATACCATACTGCGCGGCGGCGACGAACTGGAGATCCTTACAAGAGAAAACGACATCGCGGACGTCGAATCGATAGTCGATGAAGCCTGCCACGTCGCATTGGAAGACGACTGACAGCATTTCATTTTCCGACCGCGACTGACCCCCGATGTGCTAAAATATGTATCATGCTGCAAAACTTTATCATCTGTGTAAACGCCGTCATACCATCGGCCATATATCTCATCATCGGCATCCTGCTCAAGACCGGCGGTGTTGTAAGCGATGAAGACGTAAAGAAGTTCGCTCACGTGGTCTTCATCGCGCTTTACCCTTTTATTATGTTCGACAACCTTTACGGCAAGAGCATGGGAGATAACTTCAACCTGCTTCTTGTGGTGTATTGCGTGGTGTTCACATGCTTTCAGATCGCCCTTTCATGGCTCATCGTCTGCCGGATCGAAAAGGAAGACCGGAACAGAGGAACGATGATCCAGTCGGCTTTCCGCAGCAACATAATCCTCATGGGCCTTCCCGTGGGCATAAACCTTTTCGGCAAGGGCAATGTCACGCAGGTCGCGCTGGTGATCCTTTTCATAGTACCGCTATACAATGTAATGACGGTAGTGGTGCTGGAGAGATTCAGAGGCGGCAAGGCGGACTTTATCCATATCGTAAAGAAGGTGCTGATGAACCCGATAATCCTGGGAGCCATAGCGGCGGGTGTAGTCATGCTGCTCGGCATAAAGCTGCCCGCTCCTGTTGAGCAGACCGTGGGCACGCTTTCAGACTGTACGGCGCCGGTAGCGATGATACTCCTAGGAGCGGCGCTCAACCTGAAGGGATTCAGCAGCGACAGAAAGAAGATAGCGTTCTGCGTATCGGCCAAGATTTTGGTATGGCCTGCACTGGGGATAGCCGGAGCGGTGCTTCTGGGCATGAGGGACGTAGCCCTTATAGCGGTGCTCCTGATGCTGGCTACGCCGACCGCGCTCGCGGCATACACCATGTCGGAGTCCATGGGAGGTAACGGCAGGCTCGCGGGAGAGACGGTGGTCATATCCACAATCGGAGCGTGTTTCACCATGCCGGTATGGCTCTTCATACTGAAGACAGCGGGCATGTTTTAAAGATGAATACTATTGAATGCTGTAAAGAGGGATAAATGAGCTTAGAGCTTGTCATCACCAGCGCGCTGCTGGGAGTCGGTCTTGCCATGGACGCGTTCAGCGTATCGCTGGCCAACGGCCTGGCTGACAGGGACATGAAAATAGGGAGGATGCTGGTCATAGCAGGCACATTCGCGGGCTTTCAGTTCGCCATGCCGATGATAGGCTGGGTATTCGTGCACACCGCGGAGAGCAAGCTGGAATGGTTCAGCGGCCTGGTTCCGTATATCGCTCTCCTGCTGCTTCTGTACATAGGAGGCAAGATGCTCAAGGAAGGCATTGAGGAGAACCGGGATCCTAAGGAAAGCGAGCCGAGCCAGGTAGGCGCGGGCGACCTCATCATGCAGGGAGTCGCGACCTCGATAGACGCGCTTTCGGTGGGATTCACCATAGCGGCGTACAGCCTGCTGCAGGCGCTCTCGGCCTCGCTCATCATAGGCGTGGTGACGCTGTTCATATGTCTGGCGGGTCTCAGGATAGGCCGCCGGCTCGGAACGGTTCTCGCGGGCAAGGCCTCCATACTGGGCGGCGTCATACTGATAGGGATCGGTCTGGAGATATGGATAAGAGGCGTGTTTTTCTAATCTACAGACAGCATTCTCATAAACATCACGATTTCGACATAATCGGGGAATAATATATGGGTGTACAGAGAAGAACTCTGAAACCTCCATATAACATTTCCATATAATACCTAAGACAAAAACAGAAGCGGTGACACCGGGTCACCGCTTTTGTTTTATCTTTCTTTATCTTTATGACGCTTTCGCGCTTTATTCCGTACGCAGGGCCACGACAGGATCCTTGCGCGCCGCCATGCCTGACGGTATCAGGCCGGCTATGAATGTGAGGAATATGCTTATGATTATCAGTGCGATGCCTCCCACCATAGGCAGCACAGCCTTCAGAGCCTTGAGACCTGTCAGATGCAGCAGTATCGCGTTGATCGGTATCAGCAGGATCAGACTCACGAGTATTCCGATCACGCCCGCGCAGGCTCCGACTATCATTGTCTCGGCATTGAATATACGCGAGATGTCTTTCTTGGACGCTCCGATCGCGCGGAGTATACCGATCTCCTTGGTGCGCTCCAGCACGGAGATGTAGGTGATGACTCCGATCATGATCGATGACACTATGAGTGAGATAGCGACGAATGCGATGAGAACGTAGCTTACCGCGTTCGTAATGGTCTTTAGCGACTTGATCATGACGCCGGTTATATCCGTGTAGCTGATGACCATGTCTTCTTTGCCGCTGTCCTGCATGTCCTGATTGTAAGTCTCAAGGAAATCCAAGAAGTTTTCTTTTGACTCGAAGTCCTTCAGGTAGAACGCCATCGAGACCGGCTGATTGGTGTCGGCGTATCCGAGCTTTCTCAGATTGCCTTCATAAGACGTTTCCTCATCACCGGAGATGTACGCTGTTATGAGCCTTGTGATCTCTTCTTCGCTCATCTTCATGGTGAACGCGTCGGCGATGCCCGCAGGGTCGACGTTGAACTGGCTTCCGACAGCTTCAGCGGCTCTTCCGAGAGCCGGGCCGACTACCTGGGCGTTCTGCATCATCTCGATGCCTTCACCGTACTGCCTGATGCCGTCCTGCAACTCATCAGCGGTGGTGAAAGGCTCTACTGTCGCGTCAAGCGCCTGCTTAAGTATGTCCGCGGGGTCTACCTGCATCTCCTCCATCTGCTTGGCGATGGCTTCATCGATCGACTTATTGATCTGGTCGGCTATGGCGTTTATATTCTCCGCGAGTGGTGCAGCCATCTCCGGAGTGAGTATCCCTCCCGACTTTTCGACCAGAGCTTCAGCGGTGATCCCGTTCTTGAGTATTTCTAAGGCATCTGCCTCTGTGAGTCCGGTGCCCGGAGGGAATTTGCTCAGGAGTTCAGGCGCGGCTTTCTTTTGAGCTTCCTCCTTCGCCTTGGCCATGGCGGCTTTCTTGGCTTCTTCATCAGATGCCGCTGCTAAGGCTTCCATTATCTTAGGACCGGCTGCCTTGAGCACCTCGCCGTAAGTCTGAAGCAATGGGTTGACCATGGCAGCGTGAACGCCCGTGTTGAGGTTCTCACCCAGGGCCTCATCGACAAGGCTTTTATCTAATTTGAATTTCTTCGGATTCTTATTGTATTTCTCCAGAATGAAATCGATCATTCCCTCGACGCCTTCATTGAGAGCCTCGTTCACGTCGCTTTCGACCTTTTCGGCTGAATCGTTTTCACTCAGGTCATAGATCTCATCCTGCGCGATCTGCTCTATCGCGCTTTGCACTGCGTTAGGATCGATGTCGCCGCCGAGCGCGCTTCTGAGCTTGCCTTCATCTATGCTGATCATGTCTTCAAAGCCGAGACCTTCGTCGGTGTTGTTGCGGATATCTTCAAAGCGCTTGCCGCTGAATACATCGGTGTTTTTGTTTTCGAGCTGTATCCTCACGATGTCGGACTCCTTAGCGTAGTCGAACATGTGCTGAGTCAGTGAAGGAAGATAGCCTATGCCCTCGTTCATCGCGCTGGCGCCCGACTTCTCCTTAGGGACGACGATGCCGGTGATGTGCAGTTTCTCGGATCTCTTGATCAGATCTTCCATGAAGGCGTCATCTTTCGACATGTCTTCCCAGACATCGTAGGAATCATTGCGGCGGTACGTGTCGCAGCTGTTGACCAGCGCGAACTCCATTCCGATAAAGTCATCGTAGGTCCACTCGATAGGTTCGTTATTTGAATCGACCTTGTTGCCCTTCATGACCTCGTTGATCATGTCCTTCAGTTCTTTAGGGTCGCGGAGACCGAGGGTGTAAACGATGTAGTCGTTCAGCTGGTTAGGGTCGCGGAGGACCAGCAGCAGCTCGTCGTATTTTTCCGGCCATCTGCCGGCAACGACGTCAAACTGTGACTGCAGCAGCTCTTGGTTATCCATCATCTGGAAGAAGACGTCCATGTTTGCGTATGAGACCATGGAAGTCTGTATGTTGTTCATATATGTCTGCATTATGGAACCCGGGCTTACACGCAAAGGCCCGTATTCCAGATTGGTTGAATATATGGTAGGCGAAATGCCGTATCCGTATTCGTAGGCATTCAGCCAATTGCCGACCGTATCTATATTTGAATCGACATGCTCCTTGAAAGCGGCGAGGTCATTGGAACCGATGCTGGCCAGCATATCAGTCATGATCTGCTGCTCGCGCAGTTTGTTTTCGGTCCGGGATTCTTCCATCTCCGCCTCGGCGGCCATGAACGAAGTGATCATGGATGTCATGTCGGCCGTCTCGGCCTGTATGGTGAGAGGATATGACGAGAGCGTGTCCTCTTCGAGTTTGTCGATATACTCCTGGAATCCGCTCGAGACCGAAAGGATGAGCGCGATGCCTATTATGCCGATGCTGCCCGCGAATGCCGTGAGCAAGGTACGGGCCTTCTTGGTCATGAGGTTGTTGAGCGAGAGGTGGAGAGCCGTTCCCATGGACATCGACCTGTTGCGGCGGCCTGTCGCGCGGCCGCTGCGCTTCGCCCGCGAAGCGCGAGCCGCCTCGTCCGGTTGTTCAGCTTCATCGATCTCGTCGTCAACGGCGGCTCCGGCAGCTGCCGCTGCCGCGGCCGTAAGTTCCTCGCCCGTGAGCTCCGTGCCCGGCACATACGGATCGCTGTCGCTTATAACTCTTCCGTCGGACAGCCTTACTATCCTTGTCGAATAGGCTTCGGCGAGTTCAGGGTTGTGGGTGACCATGATGACAAGCCTGGTCCTGGATATCTCTTTGAGTATACCCATGACCTGGGTGCTGGTCTCGGTATCCAGAGCGCCTGTCGGCTCGTCAGCCAGAATGATGTCAGGGTCGTTTATGAGCGCGCGCGCGATCGCTACACGCTGCACCTGACCGCCGGACATCTCAGCCGGTTTTTTATAGATCTGATCGCCGAGCCCTACCTGCTCGAGGGCCGCGATCGCGCGGCTCCTTCTCTCCGACGCGGATACGCCCGAAAGGGTAAGCGCAAGCTCGACGTTCGAAAGCACGTTCTGATGCGAGATAAGGTTATAGCTCTGGAACACGAAGCCGATGGTGTCGTTCCTGTAGGCGTCCCAGTCGGCATCCTTATATTCCTTGGTGCTGATGCCGTTTATGAGAAGATCGCCTGATGTGTACTGATCGAGTCCGCCCAGGATATTGAGCATAGTGGTCTTGCCGCAGCCCGATGGTCCGAGCACGGCAACGAATTCGCTCTCACGGAAAGCGAGGCTCACGTCCCTGAGGGCGTGGACCGTCTCCGCTCCGGTTCTGTATTCCTTTGAAATATTCCTCAACTCAAGCATAATCAGATGAATTATATAACAAAAAATGATACAATACACGCGTATTGCACTTTTGAAAAACAAAATGCGAAATCAAACCAAAAGAGGACGACTAAATGGCAAATAACTGGACACTGAACGAGAACGGCAACATCGTATTCCCGGTCCCTGACACCGTAAAGATACCGTGGGACAAGAGCAGAGGCGATCTGCCGCTGACCGTCGAATACTTCAACGGAACCATGTACGAGAAGGTCGAAGAGACCGCTAAGAAGCACCCTCTTATGATCGCGCTCGACTTCATGGGCAAGCACATAACATACAAATACATGATCGATCAGATCAACCTGTGCGCAAAGTCGCTCAGGGTCCTGGGCATACGTGAGGACGACCGTGTCACCATCGCCATGCCTAACTGCCCTCAGGCGATCTACATGCTCTACGCGGTCAATCTTGTGGGAGCGGTCGCCAACATGGTGCACCCTCTCAGCGCGGAGAAGGAGATAGAAAACTACCTCAACATGTCGCATTCCGTGATGGTGGTCACGCTCGACCAGTTCTATCACAAGATAGAAGCCATCCGTAAGAACACAAAGATACAGAATGTCATTATCGCCCGCATCAGAGATGAGCTGACCAGACCTATAAGGGTGGGCTACATGCTGACAGAGGGCCGCAAGATACAGAAAATACCTAAGGACGCGCCGGTCTTCCAGTGGCCAGACTTCATGAGCCTGGGTAGACACTGCGGCTACGAGTACAAGGTCAAAAGAAAGCCGGATGACCCGGCGGCCATACTCTATTCCGGAGGCACCACGGGCATAACAAAGGGCATAGTCCTTACCAACCTCAACTTCAACGCTCTCGGCGGACAGGTAATAGCGGCCAACCCTATCTACAGGATAGGCGACAAGATGCTGGCCGCCATGCCTATATTTCACGGCTTCGGCCTTGGTGTATGCATACACACGATGCTGGCGGGCGGCGGACGTTGCGTGCTGGTACCTAGATTCACGCCAAAGAGCTACGCAAAACTGATCACAAAGTACAAATGCAACTTCATCGCCGGCGTCCCGACACTCTTTGAGGCGCTGCTCAGGCTTCCGTCGATGGACGGAAAGGACCTCTCGTCTCTCAAGGGCGTTTTCTCGGGAGGCGATTCACTCTCGATTGAGCTCAAGAAGAAGTTCGACAAGTTCCTCTACGATCACAAATCGAAGATCCAGGTGCGTGAGGGCTACGGCACTACCGAAAGCGTAACGGCCGCGTGCCTGACTCCTCCTCAGATGCACAAGGAGGGCAGCATAGGCATACCGTTCCCTGACATGTACTACAAGATCGTGAAGCCGGGCACTGAAGAAGAGGTGCCGTACGGCGAAGAGGGCGAGATACTTATGTCCGGGCCGACCGTGATGGCCGGATATCTCGACATGCCTGAAGAGACCGCGAACACCATAAGAGAGCACAAAGACGGACTCAGGTGGCTGTACACGGGCGACCTCGGAACGATGGACAACGAAGGCTTCATCTATTTCCGCGGCAGGGCCAAGAGGATGATCATCTCGTCGGGCTATAACATCTACCCGGCCCAGCTCGAGAACATCTTTGACGCGCATGAGAAGGTGCAGATGAGCTGCGCTATCGGCGTGCCTGACGACTACAAGATGGAGAAAGTCAAGATGTTCGTCATGCCTAAGAAGGGCGTCAGGGCCGACGAGGCTCTCAAGGAAGAGCTTATGGCATACGCAAGGAAAAACATCGCGAAGTACGCGATGCCGTACGACATAGAATTCCGCGAAGAACTTCCGAAGACTCTGGTGGGCAAGGTGGCCTACCGTGTCCTTGAGGAAGAAGAGGAAACGAAACGCAAAGCAGAGGAAGCGGCCGCGAAGGTCGCGGAGCCGGAGGCATGAAATGTTAAGACAGGATCTTGACCTGGCGTGGATGCTGCAGTTTGAGAACATCGCCTGGTATGAGGAAGGAAAGGTCTATATACTGGACCGCCGCATCTACCCTATTGAAGTAAAGAAGGTCGTTTGCAATAACCACCGCGAGGTGGCGGCGGCGATCAGGGACATGGTGACCCAGAGTGCGGGGCCTTATGTGGCCGCCGCCATGGGTATGGCTCTTGCCGCGCATGAATGCGCCGGAAGAAGCGAGGCCGAACAGATCGACTACCTGACAAAGGCCGCGCACACGATCTCACACGCCAGACCTACGACTACATGGCGCATGCAGAAGATCACCGAAGAATGTCTGAACGCCGCTAAGGACGCGCTCAAATTCGGCATACAGGACGTGTCTGATGCTGTCAGGGAACGCGCTATCGACCAGAACAACCGCAGATACGAAGGCATAGCCAAGGTCGGCAGATATATGGCGGAGTTGTTCCCTAAAAAAGGAGCCATCATGACTCAGTGCTTTGCCGAGACCATAGTCGGCATGATGCTGAGGGAAGCGAAGAAGCAGAAAAAGGACATAAAGATTTTCTGCCCGGAGACCAGACCGTATTTTCAGGGCTCGCGCCTTACCGCGACGGTCTGCCGTGACATGGGCTTTGACGTCACTGTCATCACTGACAACATGCCCGCGGCAGTCATGAAGAACGAAGGCATAGACCTGTTCACCTCAGCTGCGGATGTGATCTGCTGCGACGGTCACGTAGTCAATAAGGTAGGAACGTACCAGATCGCGATAGCGGCAAAGTACCACGGGGTACCGTACTATGTGAGCGGTACGCCGGACCAGGGACATCCGACCGTGGACACCGTTAAGATCGAAATGAGGGACCCTGAATTTGTGCTTCAGGCAATGGGAGTTCCAACGGCAAACCAGTACGTGAAAGGGTATTACCCGGCGTTCGACATAACGCCGCCGGAGCTCGTGGCCGGGGTGGTCACGGATCAGGGAGTGCTCTCGCCGTACAGACTTGATGAATACAAAGGGGTAAAGGATCAGTTCTTAGTCTGATCCCTGCGGACTGTCCGGCATCTTAACGGGACCGGCGCGGCCCACGGACAATTGGGACATGAAGAAGATCGATATCGAGATGAATGAAAGAATGGGCGAATTCCTGGTGGGGCTGGCCCTCGCGCTGAGGGGGAGCTCCCTGCTTTTCGCGACCGTGGCCATGCGCACCATGGGGCCTTTTCTGACGATAGCGATACGCTTTACGATAGCGTTCGTCATTATCGCGTTCCTGTTCCGCAAGAGCATCAGGAATGTGGATGCAAAGACACTGCTGCACTGCGCGCTGATAGGCATCACGTTTTTCTTCGCGATGCTTTTCGAACTGATGGGCCTTAAGACGACACCGTCGTCGGTCACGGCATTCCTTGAGGGAGTGGTCGTGATCATGGTACCGGCGCTGGCCTGCATCATTTACCGCAGACTGCCCGACAAGATCACCCTGATATCCGCGGTGATCTGTCTGGTCGGAGTCGCGTTCCTGACACTCAAGGGCGACCGTGTAAGTTTCACGAAGGGCGAGCTTCTCGTCCTGCTGGGAACGGTCTGGTATTCGCTGTCGGTCATCGCTACCGATACAGCGGCCAAGAACGACGACTTGCTGGTAGTATCGATATACCAGCTGCTCTTTATCGCGATATTCGCTTACATAGGCGCGTTCTTCTTTGAGGAGATACGCCTGCCTCAGAGCGGTACCGAGTGGGGAGCCGTCCTGGCGCTTGCGATAATCTGCAGCACCGTGGGCTTCACCATACAGCCGTTCGGGCAAAAGTATATTTCGGCGGAGCGCGCCGGCATACTCGCGGTGTTCAATCCGCTGACAGCGGCCGTGCTTGGAGTTGTGTTCCTGCACGAAACGATGACTCCGGGTATCGTCATTGGAGCCATCCTCATAATCATCGCGATAGTCCTGCCGGCCTGGGTCAAAGAGCGTGAAGACCGGCAATGATGGTCCGATTTGAATAGAAATGGCGCACGCGGCAAAAGCCGGTAAAAATGGTCCGATTTGAATAGAAGTGGCGAAAACGGACCAAAAGCACGCGGCAAAAGCCGGTAAAAATGGTCCGATTTGGACAGAAATGGCAAAAACGGACCAAAAACATGCGGAAAAGACCGACAAAATTGGTCCGATTTCAAAGAAATGCTCAAAATAGGACTAATATAGAAACGAACAAACAGCAAATGATGGTCCGATTCAGAAAAGATCCATGAAATCGGACCAATCAAAATAACAATAATAAATGGCAGAACAATTTCTGCAAAGAAAGAAGGCGTAATAATGGCAAAAGTAGATATCTTTTCAGGATTCCTTGGAGCGGGCAAGACCACTCTCATCAAGAAACTCATCTCAGAGGGCTATGATACAAAAAACATAGTGCTTATCGAGAACGAGTTCGGTGAGATAGGCGTGGATACGGGCTTCCTCAGAGAGTCCGGCATACAGATCAACGAGATGGTAGCGGGATGTATCTGCTGCACTCTTGTAGGAGACTTCGGCAAGGCGCTCAACGAGGTTGTTGAGCAATACGACCCTGACCGCATACTCATAGAGCCGTCCGGCGTGGGCAAGCTGTCCGACGTCATCATTGCAGTGCAGGATCTTCAGAACGACAAGATCGAGCTCAACGGTTTCACGACCGTGGTCGATGCCAGAAGATATAAGATGTACATGGAAAACTTCGGCGAGTTCTTCGCGAACCAGGTAGAGCATGCAAGCTCCATATTCCTTTCGCACCAGCAGGGCATGTCTTCAGCCGAACTCGATGAAGTGGTCAAGGATATCAGGACGCTCAATAAGACGGCGCAGGTCGTGACCACGGAATGGGATCAGCTGTCCGGCGCCAAGATGCTCGAGGTAATGGAGTCCGACAAGACTTTGAATGCTGAACTCGACAAGCTGAGAGCGGAGGCCTACGAGGAGCTCGAAGCGCATGAGCATGAGCACGAACATGACCACGAGCATCACCACCATCACCACGATGACGATGATGATGAACATGAGCATGAGCACCATCATCACCACCATCACGATGACGACGACGATGAGGATGAGCACGAGCATCACCACCACCACCACGATGACGACGATGATGAACATGAGCATGAGCACCATCAGCACCACCATCACGATGACGATGATGACGATGACGAGCATGAACATCATCATCACCACCATCACGATGACGATGATGACGATGACGAGCATGAATGCCACCATCACGATCATGAAGACCACGGCCATGAGTGCGGCTGCGGACATCATCACCACCATCACCATCATCACCACGGGCACGATGCCGATGAGGTATTCGATGAGGTGGGCGCTCAGACCAGCAACAAGTACACGAAGGACGAACTGGAAGAGATCATCGATTCCCTCGATGAGTGCGGCGAAGTCCTCAGAGCAAAGGGCATCGTAGAGAACGCCGACGGCGGCTGGCTGGAGTTCGACTATGTACCGGGCGAAGGCGAGGTCAGAGAGACCGGCGCCGAAGCGACGGGCATGGTAGCCGTGATAGGAACGAGACTCAATAAGGAGAAGCTGCACGAACTCTTCAGGTTGGCGTAGAGCCGCCGGAAGGAAGTAAGAAATGAGAGAAATACCGGTTTATCTGTTCACCGGCTTTCTGGGAGCCGGCAAGACATCATTCATAAAGGAAACACTTGAAAATCATGAGTTCGGCGATGACGGCCGCACCCTTCTCTTAATATGCGAGAACGGCGAGGTGCAGTACGAGCCGGAGAAATTCGTGGGACCTGGAGTCAGGATCGAACGCATCAAGTCCGAAGCCGAGCTCAACGAGGTGAATCTGGGCAGGATCGACAGACAGGGCGGATTCGACCGCGTGGTCGTCGAAATGAACGGCATGTGGGAAAATCAGAAACTCTTTGCCGCAATGCCGCCGGGCTGGGTCATCGCGCAGGAGATGGCACTCTTCGACACGACAACGTTCATGATGTACAACAAGAACATGCGTCAGCTCTGCTTCAACAAGATGCAGACCGCCGACATGGTCGTTTTCAACCGCTGCGAGAAGGGCTTTGACAAGATGCCTTACCACAAGGAGGTCAGGATAGCCAACCGCCGCAACATGATAGTCTACGAGTACGGGATAAATGACATAGAACCCGACGACATAATCGATCCGCTGCCTTACGACATGAACGCCTCCAGGATAAAGATAGAGGACGAGTGGTACGCGGAATGGTACAGGGACATCAACGAGAACGAGGACGATTACGACGGCAAGACTTTTATCATAAAAGGCCGTGTCGCACTCTCCGACGAGCTGCCTGAGGGACAGTTCGCTTTCGGACGCCATGTGATGACCTGCTGCGAGGCGGATATACAGTTCGCGGGACTGCTCGCGTATTATTCCGGCGCGGAAAAACTGAACGTCGGCGACTGGATAGAGATAACGGCCAAGGTGCGCTGTGAATACACTGACGCGTATCAGGAAAAAGGTCCGGTCCTGTACATCAGGAATCTTAAAAAATGTGAAGCATGCAAGCCTGAGGTAGCTACCTTCTGATAATATATACAAGCAATAATATCGAACAGAAGGACAACGGCGACCGGAGGGGAGCTTCTGATATGGATAAAAAGAGCAGAAGAATCACAAGGACTATATTCACGTGCATGCTGATGGTATGCATGTTCTGGAGCGGATCATATTTTGATGATCCGGTTTATGCCGCGTCTGAATTCAAGTACTCCAGCCCGTTCAGCAACACCGGAAAATCTACCTATTACCATAACGGCAGATTCACCGGAAACCTGATAGTCAACGGAGTCGACATTTCAGACTGGCAGTCCAGAAACTGTGACTTCACAAAGGCCAAGGCCTCCGGCGTGGATTTCGCGATCATGAGAGTCACATGGACATCATACGGCAAGGGCAATCTCACCCTGCACGCGGATGAGAAATTCGCTTCTCAGTACAAGGCCGCGAAAGCCGGCAATGTCATGAAGGGTGTCTATGTCTTCTCACAGGCAAAGAACGCGTCTGAAGGCATCAAGGAAGCCAACTATGCAATTGCCAGGCTCAAGGCTCTCCGCATCGGACCTGAAGACCTTCAGCTGCCTGTATATATGGATTATGAATTCGCCGGCGGAGTGCTGGGCAGGATGCACGGCATAAGCAGGGTCAATGCCACAAACGCGGCTGTCGCGTTCTGCAACACGATCAAGGCGGCGGGCTATACTCCTGGAATCTACGCAAATACGACCTTCTTCAGATCGTACATCGCGACGAGCCAGCTGGCTCCGGACGTAGACCTGTGGTGCGCGCAGTACTACTCGCGCAATGAGTCGTCCGTCAAATACAGCAAATGGCAGTATTCCAGCAGCGCCAGAATCAACGGCATGCTTTCGTATACCGGATTACAGGGCAACATAGATGTCAATTTCTGGTATCTCAACAAGAAGGTCAATCCTAAGGCGATCGGCGTGATCAAAGGACGCAGGACGCTCAGCTTAGCAGACGCCAGGAGTCCGAAATTCAAGATCTACAACGGAAACACAAGGTTGAGGGCCGGTGTCGATTACACCATCGGAGGAATACGCAACAACAGAAAGGGAAAAGCCTACATCTATGTAAAGGGTATCGGCAAGTACGCCGGGTACGCGCTCATCCCTATCAGGGTCGGCGACAAGACAAAGGGAAGCGCCAACAAGGATATCAGCGATGTATGCGCCAATTACCTGAAAAAGGCTTCCAAGAAGAAATCGAAGTACCTGACGACCACGCCTTCAGTAACATATAAGGTAGGCAATACATATACCATCCAGGAAGGCCTGAATATCAGAAAGGGTCCGGGAACCAATTATGCCAGAGTCATAAGGAGCAACCTCAGCTCGTCGATGCAGAGCAAGACATACTCGGGCACATACGCGGTACTCAAGCCTGGCGTCAAGGTGAAATGCCTCAAGCTCAGCGGAAGCTGGATGAAGATAGACGGCGGATGGATATGCTGCAAGTACGACGATGAGATCTATGTAAGATAGCACCGTAAAGATCACAAAGGGAGGCTGCGGCCTCCCTTTTTCAGTACAATGAAAAAACGACTCTGAACAAGCCGAACCCCATCAACCTGTGCATAGCCGTTTCTTCAAAGCACTATCTCATATCGAGTTTCAAAGGGGATCCTCCCGTAGACCGGAGGATCTGTTGTAACGTTTTCCTGCAAACATACCCTTGCGGGTCGAACTGACAGCCTGCAAAAACACACCCGTTACACATACATTGTATTGAATGCGGCGCAGCGATGTTATAATATTGTTACGAATTCTATAACATAATTACGGACAAAAGAGTACATGTCAGAAAAGAAAACAGCAAACTTAATACTCAGCCGTACCCGCCGCAATCAGATCTATTTGCCGTACGCCCGCAAGAAGCCGTACTTTGAGGCAATAGCGGCCGGTGACACGGATAAGATAGCCGAGCTTTCACAGCAAAACTACGAATACCCTACCGCTCTGTATAACAGGTGCGGCTCTTACAGTGAGGCAATGGATAAGATGTACTACGAGGCGGTCGGCGCGGCAAACGAGATGTGCCTCATCGCGATACAGGCGGGGCTGCTGGATATGGTGTCGTACGACATCCGCGACGAGTTCATCAGGGAATTCGACAACGCGGTCTCGCTGCCCGATCTTTACGACCTTGTCCACGGCATGGCCCACAGCTATGCCGTCAAAATGAAGTACGTGCTGAGAGAAAAGAAGCGCTCGCCGAGACTTGCCCGCATGATGACATATATCGAAGAGCACCTGACCGAAAAGATAGAGCTGGCGGAAATAGCCGAGGCGGTAGGCATCAGCCGAACGTACGCCTCAGCCGTGTTCAAGGATGAACTGGGCATCACGATAAGCGAATTCATACTGAACGAGAGGCTCCTTGAGGCAAAGCGCATGCTGAGAGATACGGACCTCAGCGTCGCGGCGATCGCTGACAGACTGGCGTTCTGCTCGCAGAGTTACTTTACAAAGAATTTTACCGAAGCCGAAGGAATGACGCCGGTCGAATACCGCCGGCAATTCGGATAGTTTTCTGAAATGCTTATATATGTCCGGCAGGCAACTTGAAAACGCCGGTACTTGGCGATTGGCAAGCGTCAGCGAAGACAGAGCTTAGTACCGCAGTGTTTGAACGTTAGCGCGAACGGACATGATGGGCATATATAAGAATTATTATAAGGAGCTGCATGCAAAAGACTGAGCGCAAATTCGATTACGGCAATTGGGAGAGGTCCTACGTCTGCATAGACCTCAAGTCTTTCTATGCCTCCGTCGAATGTGTAGAGCGCGGTCTCGACCCGATGACGACAGATCTTGTCGTGGCTGATCCGACGCGTTCGGACCGTACCATCTGCCTCGCTGTGTCTCCTTCCCTCAAAGCGCGCGGAGTCGGCGGCAGGCCCAGGGTGTTCGAGATACCGAAAAGCTTCGAATACATTATGGCTCCGCCGAGGATGAGCCTTTATCTTGAATACGCCGCGGCCATATACAAGGTCTACCTTGATTACATAGCGCCTGAGGACATGCACGTCTACTCGATAGATGAGGTGTTCTTTGACGTGACAAAGTACCTCAGGATCTACGGCCTCGATCCAAAGCAGATGGCCGAGCTCCTTATGAGGGAGGTATATGAGCGCATAGGCGTAAGGGCAACTGCCGGTGTCGGTCCTAACCTGTATCTGGCAAAAATAGCCATGGACATAATCGCCAAGCACGCTGACGACTTCATAGGCGTGCTCGATGAGACCGCTTACAAAGAACAGCTGTGGGACCACAGGCCTCTCACTGATTTCTGGATGATAGGACGCCAGACCGCTAAGAAGTTTGAGCGCATAGGCATCACTACGATGGGCGGCATAGCTGAGCTGGCCGCGCATGACGAAGACTGGTTCTACAGGATGTTCGGGATAAACGCGGAGCTCCTCATAGACCACGCGTACGGCATAGAGACGACCGAAATGTCCGACATAAAGGGATACAAGACGAAGAGCCACTCGCTCTCGCACGGTCAGGTGCTGATGCGCGACTACACCAATGATGAGGGCCGCCTCATAATAAAAGAGATGACCGAGCAGCTCTGCCACGAGATGACGGGCATAAGCAAGGTGACCCAGAACGTATCGATCGCGGTCGGATACAGTAATGCACTGCATATGCCGATGTCGCATGGGTCGGTGTCGTTTCCGGTCGCAACTGACGCGTCTTCGCTCATCATGCCGGCGGTCGCGGATCTCTACGACAGGATCACAGACCACGAGTATCCGGTCAGAAGGATATTCGTCAACTTCAACGACATAAAGCCGAGGGACGCCGACAAGCAGATGACGCTTTTCGACCTGGCGGATGCCGAGGCGGCGGAAGAAGGCAAGACGCAGGGTCAGAAGAAAAGAGACGACAGATCGGACCCGGTCGCCGAGACGCAGGCGAAACTCAAACGCGATACTGCCCTGCAGGAGGCGGTAAATTCCATCAGGAACAAGTACGGCAAGGACGCCATGTTCAGGGGGATGGATCTTGAAGAAGCCGCGACTACCAGGGAGAGGAATCACCAGGTCGGCGGCCACAAAGAATGAGCAGAAGTGATGAAAGAGACCGGGATAAATAGTATAATGGACAAGGAAAAGATATGGGAGCGTCCGGAATCAGCTAGACCAAAGATGCCCCGTTCACAGCGAGCCAAGCAGTTCGCTCCTTTTGATGCGCTCACCGGTCTGGGCGAGAAGCTCAGGCAGGCAGAAGAAGAGCACGCGAGGGAACAGGAAAGGGAATAACAGATAATGGTACGCGGAGTACACAACTATTCGGAGATAGGCAAACTCAACAAGGTGCTGCTTCATCGCATAGGCGGTGAAGTCGACGGGCTCGTCCCGGACAACTTCGCCAGACTTCTGTTTGATGATATCCCTTACCTGAAAGTGGCTCAGCAGGAACACGACCGCTTTGCCGATATCCTCAGAAAGAACGGCGTCGAGGTCGTTTATTACGTCGATGAAGTCGCAAAGGCGATAGAAAAGCCGGATATAAAGGACCGCTTCATAAGGGAGATGCTCGATGAAGTGAACTTCTCATCGCGCGGAGTAAAAGAGGCGATCTACGCGTATCTCATAGCTATGACGCCGCATGATCTGGTCAACAAGGTCATAGCCGGAATAAGAAAGACCGATATCCCGGATTATAAACCGAGGACGCTCGCCGAGAAGATAAACGAGGCATATCCGTTCTATTTGGATCCGATGCCAAACATGTACTTCACGCGCGATCAGGCTGCCTGCGTCGGAAACGGAGTCACCATACACCACATGAGCACGGCCACAAGAAGGCGTGAGAGCATGCTGTTCAGGTACATATATGAGTTCAACAGCGATTTCGCGCCGGCTGGCACGGAAAAATGGTATGACTACAATGACCCGTTCAGCCTCGAAGGCGGCGACATACTGGTGCTGAGCAAGGACATAGTCGCGGTAGGCCTTTCACAGAGGACTACGGCTGCGGGGATCGAAAGACTCACAAAAAACCTGCTCGCTGAATCGGATTTCAGGAAGGTACTGGTGTTCAACATACCTAAGAGGAGAGCGTTCATGCACCTTGACACAGTACTCACCATGGTCGACCATGACAAGTTCACGATCCATCCTGAGATAGAAGGGCCGCTGCAGATATATGAGCTCAGCCTCAAAGCGAACGAAGAGATAAAGCTGAAGTCGATTACCGAAGATCTGGACGACATTCTCGCCAAGGAACTCGGTCTGCCCGGCGTCAGGCTTATACGCTGCGGAGGCGATGATGTGATGGCAGCTCAGAGAGAGCAGTGGAACGACGGATCCAACACATTATGCATAGCGCCGGGCAAGGTCATCACATATGAAAGAAACTACGTAACCAACGATCTGCTGGACAAAAACGGCATAGAGGTGCTGACGATGCCAAGCTCGGAACTGTCAAGAGGCAGGGGCGGTCCGCGCTGCATGTCGTGTCCGGTAAACAGGGATGATCTATAAAATATCACTAACGGAGGATAGAATGGCAATCAACCTTAAAGGAAGAAATTTTCTGACACTTATGGACTTCACGCCGGAGGAGATCCGGTATCTGCTCGATCTCGCTCACGAGCTGAAGGCGAAGAAAAAAAGCGGGATCAAGGGACGGACTCTCGAGGGCAAGAACATAGTGCTGCTCTTTGAGAAGACTTCGACAAGAACGAGATGCTCGTTCGAGGTAGCCGCCATGGATGAAGGAGCCGGCGTAACATTTTTGGACAGCAAGAGCTCGCAGATGGGCAAGAAGGAAAGCATCGCTGACACGGCCAGGGTGCTGGGGCGAATGTTTGACGGCATCGAATACAGAGGCTTTGAGCAGGCCGTAGTTGAGGAACTGGCCAGAGAGTCCGGAGTCCCGGTATGGAACGGCCTCACTGACGTGGACCATCCGACGCAGATACTCGCCGATATCATGACGATCGAAGAGCACATCGACAAGCCGCTGAACGAGGTGAAGGTCGTATTCGTAGGCGACGTACGCAACAATATGGCGTACGCGTGGATGTACGGCTGCGCCAAGATGGGTATGGAGTTTGTGGCATACGGACCTGAGGAACTCTGCGGCGGAGTCGATCCCGAAGTGCTGAAGAGGGCCAACGCCGTGGCAGCAGAGACCGGAGCAAAGATCTCAGTATCGAGCGATGAGTCCTGTCTGAAAGGCGCGGACGTCATCTACACCGACATCTGGGCATCCATGGGTGAAGAGGATCAGATACCTGAGAGAGTCAGGATGCTGACACCGTTCAAGGTCACTGAAGAGCTCACGGCAAAGACGGAGAATCCTGATTACATCTTCATGCATTGCCTGCCTTCGTTCCACAACTTCGATACGACAATGGCGGCCGAGCAGATGAAGCTCGGATACGACATACGCGAGGTGACCGAAGAGGTATTCAGCGGCAGGAACTCCGTCGTATTCGATGAGGCAGAAAACAGACTGCACACCATAAAGGCTGTCGTTGTAGCGACCCTTGCCGGTTAAAGATAACACTGTTTCAGAGAGGAGATATCAGGAAGATGTTGTTTGAAATGCCTGTGTACACAGCACCGGATTTCACAAGGCCGGAACTCGCGAACGCTCCTGACTGCAGGCTCGAAGCCGCGGACATGGACGGCGTGGCGCCGGAGTACTATCACAGTACTTCAATGTTCCCGGAATATTTCAAGGTGAACGGAGAATGGAGACTTGCCGGAGAGAGCCGCATGGACTCGAGCGTCGTGCTGAGACCGGACGGACGGCTCGACGTAGTCGAGAACCGCAACCTCCGCAAGGGAGACATGGTGGTTCTGGGCCGGAGCGAGGACGGACATGAAGGCATCTATGTGCACAGCAAAGGCTTTGAGGTCTATGAGAGCGAGATCGCTGACCAGTTCGTGTTCCGCCAGGGACGCAGCAGAGAGACCTCATACGCGCACGACTATGACAAATTGTTTGAACTGCTCAAATATGAAAAAGAGCACGGATTCATTACTTGGGTCATGGGTCCGGCGTTCGCATTTGATCATGACGCGAGAGCCTGCATGCAGTCTTTGGTAGAATACGGCTACGTAGACGCGCTGATGGCCGGCAACGCTCTGGCGACGCATGACCTTGAGGGTGCCATGCTAAACACCGCGCTCGGGCAGGACATCTACACTCAGAGGTCGATGCCCAACGGCCACTACAACCATCTCGACGTGGATAACAGGGTGCGGCGAAGCGGCTCGATCCCGCAGTTCATAAAGGACTACGGCATCGACAACGGCATCATCTACAGCTGCTTCAGGAACGATGTGCCTGTCGTACTGACCGGCTCCATAAGAGATGACGGCCCTATCCCGGAAGTCATCGCGGACGTCTATGAGGGACAGAACGAAATGCGCAAGGTGATTAGAAAGACGACCACGGTCATCTGCCTGGCTACCATGCTTCACACCATCGCGACGGGAAACATGACACCGTCGTTCAGAGTGCTTGATGACGGCACTGTCAGGCCGGTATTCCTTTATACAGTGGACGCCGATGAGTTTGTAGTCAACAAGCTGCTCGACAGGGGAAGCCTCGCGGCTACCACCATCGTGACCAACGTGCAGGACTTTATCACAATAGTAGCAAACGGACTGGATCTTGACTGGAAACAGTATTCCAAGGCGAGACAGTAATCGATAAACAGAAAGGGGATCCGCATGGGAGAGTTAAGACATCTGATCAACATAACCGATCTGAGCGTAAAAGAGCTTGATCACCTGATGACTGTTGCCGATGACATAATCGCGCATCCGGAGAAGTATCAGGACGCCTGCGCTCACAAAAAACTGGCCACGCTGTTCTTTGAACCGAGCACGCGTACCAGGCTGTCGTTCACGGCTGCCATGATGGAGCTCGGCGGCAACGTGCTGGGGTTCGCTTCGGCAGACACGAGCTCCTCAAAGAAAGGCGAGTCTGTGTCTGACACCATAATCATGGCGGGCTGCTATGCCGATATCATCGCGATGAGGCATCCTAAGGAAGGAGCGCCGGTAGTAGGCGCGGTCAAATCCTCGGTACCTATCATCAACGCGGGAGACGGCGGGCACTTCCACCCGACACAGACACTGACCGACCTGATGACGATACACCGCAAGAAGGGCGAGATCGGCAACTTCACAGTAGGCCTCTGCGGAGACCTCAAGTACGGCAGAACGGTGCATTCTCTGATAGAAGCTCTGCTGAGATACAAGGGAATAAAGTATTACCTGATCGCACCGGAAGAACTGAGACTGCCGGGATACATCAGGGAGATGCTCGATGAGGCGGGCGTCGAATGGCACGAGGTGGAGAGCCTGGACGAGGCTATACCGGAACTCGACATACTGTATATGACCAGGATCCAGCAGGAGAGGTTCCCGAGCTGGGAAGAATACGAAAAACTCAAGGACAGCTTCATACTGACCAGAGCCATGCTGAAGCCGGCGAAGGAAGATATGATAATCATGCATCCGCTGCCGCGCGTCAACGAGATAGACGTGGATGTGGACGACGATCCGAGGGCCTGCTATTTCTATCAGGCGCTCATGGGCAAGTACATCCGCATGGCGCTCATACTGTATCTGCTGGGCATAAAATAGAGGAGGTTTCATATGAACATAGACGGAATCAACACGGGATATGTGCTGGACCACATCAAGGCCGGCAAGGGTTTTGAGCTTTATCACCTCCTTGGCCTCGACAAGGCGGACTGCACTGTAGCCATCATACAGAGGGCAAGCAGCGCAAAATACGGCATGAAGGACATCATCAAGATCGACGCGGACATACCTCTCGACTATGACCTGATCGGATACATAGACACAAACATCACGGTCAATGTCGTGAAGGATCGCAAGCTTGTAAAAAAGGTCAGACCGGCCCCGCCGGAGATCCTCACGGACGTCATCGAATGCCGCAACCCAAGGTGCATCACCTCGGTGGAAAGAGGCATACCGCAGAAGTTCAGGCTCATAGATAAGGAGGCGCGCAGCTACAGATGCGTGTACTGCGATACTCTTTACCGCGAGAACAAGTAAGAGGAGGATCCCCATGTTTGGAGACATTATCGATTTATTCAGGGAAAACCCGGAGATATTCAAGTCCAAATTATTGCTGTATGTTATAGCCGGCATCATCGCCATCGTATTGCTGAGCCTTATTCTTGATAAAGTAAGAAAGTATATAAGGGGACTCGATACTGCGGCGATCGGCGCGCTGGTCTTCTGGCTGGGCTATAAGGTATCGCAGCTCGCGGTCCCAAAGGGTGTCGCGGAGATCATGGTCCTGGCAGGAGCCACGCTCATCATTGTCGGACTGCTCGTATTCATATTCAAAGTCGTGTTCAAGCGTAAAAAGAACAAAAACAAGACCACCGGCAAGCACGACGCTCAGGACAGGCCGGAAGAAAGCAAGGGAGAGTAACGTTTTGAAGTATCTTTACATATTGCTGGTTTTCATACCGGTCACCATCGCGGGTAAATTCATGGGGTTTTCGGATCCCGCGCTCTTCCTGTGCAGTTCGCTGGCGATAATCCCGCTGGCGGGAGTAATGGGAAAGAGCACCGATGACATCGCCTGTTTCTGCGGACAGAAGATAGGCGGTCTGCTGAACGCGACCTTTGGAAACGCGACAGAGCTTATCATCGCTTTCGTCGCCATGAAGGAAGGGATGTTCGATGTCGTTAAGGCGTCGCTCGCGGGTTCAGTCATCGGCAACATATTGCTGGTGCTGGGAATGTCGATGCTGCTGGGCGGGCTTAAATACAAGACCCAGACGTTCAATAAAAACTCCATAAACATAACATCGAGCATGCTCCTTCTGTCGGTGCTCGGGCTGTCTATCCCGGCGATATTCACACACGCGTTCCCGGAGAGTAGCCTGACGACAGAGTACGAAGGCCTCAGCGTGATAATCGCTCTGCTTATGCTGCTCGTATACGTCATGCAGTTCGTGTTCACTTTCGTGACACACCGCAACCTGTATGAGGAATCGATCCCTGATGAAGAGGAAGGTCATACAGCGAGCCTGCCTCGCGCGATCATTCTGCTTATAGCATCGACGATATGCATCGCCCTCCTTTCGGAGATATTCGTGGCCACAGTGGAGCCTATGGCCGAAAGTGCGGGACTCCACAAGACATTCGTAGGCATCATCCTCGTCCCTATAATCGGCAATGCTGCCGAGCACTCATCAGCGATCATCATGGCGGTAAAGAACAAGATGAACGCCGCCATAGAGATAGCTTTGGGGTCGAGTTTGCAGATAATCCTCTTCGTCATACCTGTGCTGACACTGCTCAGCCTTCTGTTCACACCGATGAGCATAGTATTTACGCCGTTTGAACTGGTCGCGGTGACAGGATCGGTACTCATCGCGAACCGTGTTGCTTCAGACGGAGAATCGAACTGGCTTGAGGGACTCCAGCTGGTGACAGTATATGTCATGATCGGAGCGGCATTCTTCTTCGTATAACAGACGCCGGGAGCTCCAATCAAGCGAGCTTGTCGGAGCTTTGCTCATGGCTGAAGATCCGCATCGAAACAAAAAAGAGCCTCCGGATCTCCGGAGGCTTTTCGTTATCATCAATCGATATCGCTGTGGTTCTTGATAATCAAACATAACTCGGTCCAGAACCACCAGGCCAGGGCAACGGCGAGATAGCCTATTCCCTTTCCCCATGTCTTGCCGTGGTTCAATCCGTATTCCTGGACAAGGCGGGGCACAAATATAAAGATCAGAGCAAAACCGGCAATGACTATAATGGTGAATATAATGCCTTTTATATCTTTTTCTTCATCCATCTGAGACGCCCTCCTTCATTGTTGTCGGTAATTATATCATTGACCATTTCAAAAGACGAGGAGGATTTCCCTTTTGACCGGAAGAAAAGCATTTTCGCTGTGCCGGAGATTATTGTATAATTTTAAGGATGAATGAAAGGACGGTGTGTAAATGCTGATTCTGCTTACTGCCTGGCTGGTGCATAACTGGTGGAAACTGTTAATAGGTCTGTTGGCGATGATAGCCGTCATTGAATATAATTATTATTACAAAAAACCCGGAAAAAGGGGATCCGGCGGGGAAGAATCTGACAATAAAGAGTCTGATGAAGAAACTCCGGAAGCAGAGAAACCGGACAATGAAGATCCCGAAGCAGAAGGATCCGTGCCGGACCGGAACACATAGTCAATACCAAGTCGCTCTCAGTTGTTTTTTCGCGCTGTGAGTGGTATAAAAAATCTAACAGCAGCTTTATCTGAACGGGAGGAGTTTTGAAAATGAAGAAATTAGTAGTTTGCGCAGCCCTCGTAGGCGGTGTTGTCGGAACAGTCAAGTACCTCAACAAGTACGGCCTGCCTGTACTCGGGAATCTGACGATGTATATCCCGGTCAAGCTCAAGTATGACGGCTGGGACGCTTTCACTAAGGGGATCGAGATAGCAGAAGGACTGACAAAATAATCGATCCGCGTATGCCATTGAGAAAAAAGAAGCCTTGGGGTATTTAACACTCCAAGGTTTTTGTGTGTATGTGGTATGATTAAGAAAGCAAACATGATCAAGATCAAATAGTGAAAACGTCTGCGGGACATGCACTCATAATTTGAATGATGCTCAAAGGAACAAGAGAAGAAGGGAGATGTACAATATGAAAATAGCGATGGCAAATGATCATGCCGGAACGGCGATGAAGAACGAGATAAAGGCATATCTTCTCTCAAACGGCTATGAAGTAGAGGACTTTGGTACATATGATGAAAAAAGCTGCGATTTGTCAGATTTTGTTTTTCCTGCGGCTCTTGCGGTAGCAAAGGGCGAATGTGACAGAGGCATTTTCTGCGACGGAGTCGGATACGGAAGCGCTCTGATCGCCAACAAGATCAACGGATGCTACGCGGCTGTCTGTCAGGATCCGCTTTGCGCGACTCTGGCCCGTCAGCATACGGATTCCAATATTCTCTGCCTGGGAGCCAAGATAATAGGGACGCTTATTTCAATGGAGATCGTAAAGACATGGCTCAATACAGATCCTCTCATGGAAGAGAAATACAGGAGAAGAGTACAGAAGGTGTGCGATATCAACGACAAGTGCTGCGTACCCGTTGAAGAAATATAACAGCAGAATACAAAATTGACCCGGAGCTTTGCTCCGGGTCTTTTTCTATTTAGTGTTTTCAAGCCTCCTGATCGACGGAGACAAAAGGCAAATGACCGAAACTATCATCATGCATATTCCCGCGGCCTGTATAACCATGGCCGCGCCTCTTCCCACTCCGACGCTCAATAATACTCCTATCTTGTCCGCCGCGACGCCGGAAACGGAATAGGCGATAACATACCCCATCTGAGACAGGAAACCGATCATCCCCCAGGCTCTCCCCTGCGCTTCATCCGCAATGTTGGTCCTCGCGAGATAATCCATGCAGCTGTTCGCAAAAGGCAGTATCGAAAAGAATCCGAATCCGAATATACAGATCGGCAGCATATTCTCAACAAGTCCGAAACCTATCATGCACAGGCCGGCTGCGGCAAGCGATATCACAAGTGTCCGGACATATCCCTTTTTTATGCCCCGGATCCCGAGTACAAGCCCTGAAACAAGCATGCCGCAGGCGCATACCGTCTCAGCTATGCCCAGAGTCTTCGCGTCATTGAAAGACAGTATAAGCGGCTCTGCCAGAATCTGAAACATTCCCATGAACATCGTTATGAGGGAGGATAATATGACGAGCGCGAAAATGCCCCTGCTGTCATGAACGACATGCCAGCCTTCCTTCATGCTTGTCAGGAAAGACTCGTGGTCTGCAGCCGCCGATGGCGCTATGCTTTTTCTTATAACTGCCGCGCATGCGATCGTGATGAAAAATGTGCAGATATCTATGATCAGAAGCAGCTTTATATCACTTATACTCAACAGAAAACCTGCGATGACAGGAGAAATAAGGTATCTCGCGCTTCCGGCAAGAGAAACAAGACCGCTTGCTTTCGAATACTCCTCCTCCGTCAGAAGATCCGTTATCGTCGCACGGAACGCCGGCTCGATCAAGGCAGAAAACGCGGCGCTGACAAACACCCCCAGACATATCTGCCACAGCGCGGCATTTCCCCGGGCCATACATACAAGTATGTATACTATACCAAGGGCTGAAAAACCGTCGCCCACCATCATCATAAGCCGCCTGTCATACCAGTCGGCAAGCACTCCCGCGGGTGCTGAAAACAGCAGTGTCGGAAGAAAGCCCAGAAGCGTTATCACCGCCATTGAGGCAGCGCTTCCGGTCTGCTTAAAAACATATACTCCCAGCCCGAAGCTAGTAAGGCCTCCCCCGATCGACGAGATCAGCTCTCCCGTCCACAACAATATAAATTTTCCGAAGCGCGATTTGCTTTTCATCAGTATCCCGGTCAGATCATTCTTTCCGTATCACTTACGTTCATTGCTGTATTCGAGCAGCCTTCCGACATGGCGTGTCTCAAAGAAGAGGTCTTTATTAGCGATTACTATGATTGCGGTGACCACGGTGATAACAAGAGTCTCCACGCATTTTGTCTCAGGCGTCATCGCGATCTTCTCCTGCATGAAATTGACAAAGAAATGGAATATCATACAGGCCAGTATCGAGCGGTCGCTCACAAGGTACACCCATGTAATTACAAAACCCATAGGTATTCCGCTCACAAAAAAGTTGATCACAAACAGCGGATTCACCATAAGACCTGCCTGATAAGTTCCCTGTATAAAAATCAGAGGCAGGTGCCATAAAGACCAGAGAACTCCGAAGATCATGGACTCCCAGAACCAGTTCATGTAGTTTCCGATCGAATCCTCGCAGTATCCTTTCCATCCTACTTCCTCGATTATTGACGCGACCGTAATGGTGATAAACGCGCCGGCTATTCCGACGCCGGTAAAAGAGAAGTCTTCGGTGAAAGAAAACTGATCGAGCGACTGCCCGAACAGCAGCGACATCAGTATGGAACAGACTATTACGATCGCAAATACTATCACCGCCCAAAGTACATTCAGCCACTTCACCTTGTAAGAATCGAATATCTTGTTTTTAAGGTCCTGCTTAAGCGCGTCAGACCCCGACACCATAACGAAGACTGTAGATACTACAGCAGGGGCTATAAGCCCGATCAGCATGAGCAGCGGACTGATGTTCTCCGGCAAATATATCGCCGGGATCCAGAATATCCAGGTGAAAACATATGCCAGCGCAAAGAAAAGGACAGGGCGGTATCTGTAGTCAGCCGTATTGTTATTGCTCATTCGTCAGTCTCCATATCACTCTTATCTATCAGGCCGTAAATAAAACTCATCGTTCCCTTTTCGGCCCCGAGGATCTTTTCTGCCGTGTCAATAAAGACGGTTATATCACGCTCACTGAACGTTCCTTCATTAAACGTTCCGTTGCTGATGACAAGGAGCATTCTCACGCGTTCCGGTATGTTATCGCACTCGAATATGCCTTTCTCTGTTCCTTCCCTTACAACCTCAGATAAAAGAGGAGTGAGAACATCGATCAGTTTCTTTCTGACTTTGTTGTGCATCAGCGCGTTCTCCGGGTGGAAAAGAGCGTCCTCTATAGGCATCTCCGCTTCGGCTGGCTTTACAGAAGAAAGTATCCCGGCGATCTTCTGCGGTACCGGAATATCCATTTCGATTATCTGCTTTGCCGCTTCGGCCTCTCTTTCGATCATCATTTCTATCACTTCTTCAAGCATCTGCTCTTTGCTTTTGAAATAGTGATAGTATGTACCCTTGGCGATCTGCGCTTTCTCTATGATCTCGTCTACGCTGGTATTCTCATATCCGTGAGAGAGGAACATATCGTAAGCGATCTTTAACAGATCCTGTTTTCTTTTTTCACCTTTTTTCATAGTTTGCCTCCAAACCGACTATCGGTCGGTTTTATGATATGCAAGCTCCGGCCTCTTGTCAAGCACTTTTTCGACTATCAGTCGGTTTTGCGAAATAGTCTTTCATATCACACCGTAAAACAGGGATCCTTACTATGCCGAAATAATCGACAAACTATTGCTTGCATTGTAAAATAGTGTTTGCAACAAAATAGAAACTTGATTCGTAAAGGAGAATGCAATGTTTGCAGAACTGTCCGCTATTTCACCCTATATTAATGAAGTGATCCTTTCGCTTTCCTTGTTCCTGATTGCAAAGGAACTCAAATGGAAAACGAGATGGAAGGCCTGGATCCCCGGTCTTCGCATGTATTGCCTGGGAGCGTCTCTCAAGCAGTACAGGGATGGAATGATCTGCGGTATCCTGGATGTTTTCTATATCCTGTCCCTGATCATCAATCTTCCGGTCATGGACGGTAAGCTTCTGAAAATAGCTTTTCTGTTTGAGCTGATCGTCCTTATTTTCGTTCTGATCTACAGGCTCAGGCTGTTCCTTGAGATCCTGAAGCTGTATGAAGCCAGTAAGGCCTGGATCATCCTCTTTCTGGTCGCGGACTGGCTTCCGATCCTGGTCTTCGGTCTCAGCAAAACGTACCAGCCGCAGCACGATAACATCAAAGAAGAAAACTGGCAGGCCGGATCGAAGCCAAGGGAGTTTTCCGATGAACTCTGCAACGCTGTCCCTCTGATCAATGAAGGTCTGAGCATACATATACGTAAGCGCACGGTCAGAGACTTCGGAAAAACGCGATATCTTCTGAAAGACATTGCCCTGAACATCCCTGAAAAGTCCCTGGTATTGCTGCTCGGCGGTTCAGGATCCGGAAAAACGACCATGATCAACGCGGTGATCGGCTATGAGAAAGCGGACGCGACGATACTGCTGGACGGAGAAGATATATATAGGAATGAAGATGTCGTCAAACACGATATAGGGTTTGTTCCGCAGCAGAATCTGATCCGGGGCAAGGACACTGTCATCCGGACGATCGAAGATGCTGCCAAGATCCGCTTGCCGAATACGATCTCAGCGGAAAACAAAGACCGGAAGATTGCAGAGATCCTGGAACTTCTGGGCCTGTCATCCGGTCAGAAAGGTCTGGTTTCCAAGAAATCAGGCGGACAGCTGAGGCGTATATGCATCGCGACGGAGTTGATCACCGATCCGAAACTGTTCATTCTGGATGAACCGGATTCAGGGCTTGACGGAGCCATTTCCCGCGAGATATTCCTCAGGCTGCGTCAGATTGCGGATGAGGGAAGGATCGTTATAGTGATCACTCACACCCCGGACCGTGTGATCGATCTCTTTGATAAAGTGATCATTCTCGCCAGAGACTCCGGCCGCGTAGGCAGACTCTGTTTCTATGGAACTCCGCAGGAAGCCAGGGAATTCTTTGAGAGAGATACCATGGAAAAGATCGTAAGGAGCGTAAACGCCAAAGATGAAGGCGGTGAGGGCCGCGCGGATGAACTGATAGAGAAATACACGGATCAGGTCGTTTCCGGGAAAGGAGGACAGGCCTCATGACAGAAGGTAAGATCAAATACCGCGGAAGGATCGCGCAGGTCGGGATCTATTTAAGAAAATTCCTGCGGATGTTTATTTATCAGAGCGACTGGATAGTTCTGCCGATAGGCGCTGTCATCGCCGCGCTGGTCACCCTCGTCACAGGTAAAAACATGTTTGTGACGATGGAGGGCACAAACTACGGATCATTCGCGCTGACCTGCGCATGTATCTGGAACGGAGTGTTCAATTCGATCCAGGTGGTCTGCCGTGAAAGGGATATCCTCAAGAGAGAGCACCGGGCCGGACTGCATGTGTCTTCATATGCAGTAGCCCATATGTTATACCAACTGATGCTTTGCCTTATGCAGACAGGCGTGACGCTTCTTGTCTGCTGGATCGTCGGTGTGAAATTCCCTGCGGAAGGCATCATAACGCCTTGGGGCATAGTCGATCTGGGCATCACCATACTGATCGTCACATATACGGCCGACATCCTCGGACTGATGGTTTCGTGTATCGTCAGAACACCTACGATGGCTATGACTGTCGTCCCGTTCCTGCTGATTTTCCAGCTGATCTTTTCCGGGAACTTCTTCAACCTGGGCAGAGCGGATTTTGTCAAGAATTTTACCATCTCCCACTGGGGCATGGACTGTATGTGCACTGTCGGGCGGTACAACACCTTGCCTATGACAACGCTGTGGAAAACGATGGTCCGCTTTAAGGAGGTCTATGTTGAGGACAGGCAGCCGATCAAGGAACTCGTGGTATATATGAAAGAAAACGATCTGGTCGATTCCTTTAAGGTCTGGTCCGGACAAAATTCCTCTGTTCCGTCTTATGAAGCCATCCCGGTGAATGTGTGGCACTGCTGGGGCGCGCTTCTGATAATGATAGCGGTCTTCGCTATAGTAGCGGTGATTGCTCTAAAACTGGTCGACAGAGATAAGAGGTGATCGATACAAATGCGACAAGGTCCTATTACAGAAAAAGAATATAACAAGAGAAGGATCCTTATCATTGCGATCCTGGCGATCCTGTGCCTGATCTTAAGCCTGTTTGTGTTTACAAATGTAATGAGGCCGAAGATCACGGGAGTAAAGTCGCTTGTAGCGGCAAACATCAAAGCGCAGTCAAAAGTGAAAAACTACCATATGGACGGCGATGTGAACATGGATATCGCCCTCGATTATGAGGAGCTTCCGCCCATACTGGATGTGCTGGATCTGAAACTGCCGGTAAACATGACTTTGAGCGCTGACGCGGGACGCGACAGCGCGCATGTGATTACGGACGCCAAGGTTACCATCTTTGGCGAGGCTGTTTCGGTACAGTCGTCAGAATTATATCTGGACATGAAGGACCTGGCGGTCTATTCGAAGACCGGCGAACCGCCGCAATGGAAGAAGTCAGGGAATCACGCGGATCAGATGGGATTCAAGGAACTGGTGGGAGGAATCGCTGTCGCCGGAAAGACTGTCCTGGAGAACGCGGCCTTCAATGAAACCGATGAATTCTATACTCTGACCATACCGGCAGAAAAAACAGGCGACCTTGTTAAAGACCTGCATTTGCTTGACCGGGTAGATCTGGGGATAGCCGATGTGAAAGATATTACCGTCGAGGGAGGAGAGATCGTATATAACGTTGATAAGACGACTTTCCTGGTGTCTTCTGTTGAACTTAGGAATGTGGATTGCCGTGGAAAGGGAACCTATGAAGACGTGTCTGTGGATCTGAAATTTACGATCAACGGAGCATTCCTTTTCAGTAGGTATAATGAACTGGAAAAACCGGATTATGCGATTCCGGAAGAAGTAATTCAGATCGCAGGAAAATAACATGGACCCGCCATCGACCGGTATGATTCAAACATCATGGATATGGTACAGAGAATACATTCGGCATTTTCATTTTTATAATATATAATGAAATGGATTTGTATTCGCGGAGAGTTAGGGCCCTAATGAAAGAGTTCAGATTTGCGATAAAAAATACCATACCTATTTTCTTCACCTATTTGTTCATAGGCATCGCTTTCGGCATACTTATGAGTGATGCCGGTTATGGTGTGTTGCTGACCACTGCTTCCGCTTTTTTCATTTTTGCCGGATCCATGCAGATAGTGATGGTCCCGATGATGACGTCCGGAGCTTCTCTGATCTCAATCGCGGTAATGACATTTTTCATCAACGCGCGCCATTTGTTTTACGGGATCGGTTTTATTGAACAGTTCCGCAGTATGGGATGGAAAATGCCTTATATGATCCTCACATTAACAGATGAAACGTATTCTCTGTTGTGCTCAGTGGAGTATGAACCCGGACTTGACAGGAACAAGTCGGCTTTTCTGATCGCTTTCCTTGATCACATGTATTGGGTGTTCGGCTGCTTTCTGGGCTCATGTGCAGGACAGTATTTAAATTTTGATATGGAAGGGGTAATCTTTTCCGCCACAGCTTTCTTCCTGGTGGTCGTTGTCAATCAATGGCGTCAGCAGCGATCCAAACTTCCATTTCTGGTGGCAGTAGTCTGCTCGGCGGTATGCCTTCTCATTTTCGGTAAAGAATCATTTATAATACCGACACTGATCGCATGCTTCTTATCGCTGATGCTTCTTAAAAGGCCAATAAAGGCCGGGGAGGTTTCAGATGACAAGTAGCGCGCTTTATCCGGTAGCGGTAATAGCTGTAACAGCTCTTGTAACATGGGCTTTAAGGGCTTTCCCTTTTCTTATTTTCGGCAAAAGGCCATTGCCTGAAATGGTCCATTATCTGGGAAGGGTCCTGCCTCCGGCCATAATGACAGTGCTGGTTATATACTGTCTTCGCGAGACCTCTTTCATTGAATATCCTTTCGGGATCCCTGAGATCATCGCAAGCTTACTGGTAATTGTTCTCCAGCTGATCCGCAGGAATATGTACCTGTCGATCGTGGCCGGAACTATTTGCTATATGATACTGATTCGCCTTTTCTGATTTACATCAGGTAATTGTTTCCTGAAACCGAGGTGATAAGCATAATGAAGGATTTGGAAAAACAAATATGCAGGATAGCGCTGGTGCAGGCTGAGCCGGTGATGTTTGATAAGCAGGCTTGTGTGGATAAGGCGTTAAAACTCATCGAAGAAGCAGCCTCCGCCAAAGCGGAACTGATCGTGTTTCCTGAACTTTTCATACCGGGGTATCCGGTCGGCATGAATTTCGGATTCAGCGTCGGCAAGAGAACCGAGCCGGGAAGGAAAGACTGGAAGCGATACTATGACGCGTCTGTGGTGACCGGCGGGGATGAGTTCCGCAGGCTTGCGGAGGCGGCAAAGAAAAACGGAGCTTATATAAGCATCGGTTTCTCAGAACGCGACGCGGTAGGCGGGACACTGTATAACAGCAATGCTGTATTTGCCCCGGACGGCTCATATAATATCCACCGCAAGCTCAAACCAACAGGCTCAGAACGTCTGGTATGGGGAGATGCCGACAAATACTTTTTCCCTGTAACAGAGACTCCATGGGGACCTGTCGGCAGCCTGATCTGTTGGGAAAGTTATATGCCTCTGGCCAGAGTGGCTTTGTATCAGAAGGGCATCACCATATATATTTCACCTAATACCAATGATAATCCCGAGTGGCAGGCCACGATACAGCATATAGCGATTGAGGGCAAGTGCTATTTTATCAATGCCGACATGATCATCCGTAAGCAGTCATATCCGGGTGACCTGAATGAGTCAGAGGAAATCAGATCCATGCCGGATATGGTATGCCGGGGCGGCAGCTGCATCATCGATCCATTCGGGCACTATGTAACGGAGCCGGTTTGGGACGAGGAAACTATCATCTTCGCGGATCTGGATATGGATCTGCCTGCAGCGTGCAAAATGGAACATGACGCGATCGGGCATTATGCCAGACCTGATGTGCTCAGGCTGGAGGTCGAGGACCGCTGATAATGATCATATGGGAAGAGGAACATACAATGAATGAACAAAGGAACTTGAACATCGTATTGGAACCACTGGACGTAAGGCTGTCTGTATGCAAGGTAGAGGATTATTCCGGGATCGACCTGAGCCGGCCATTCTGTTTTACGGGAACCACGGATGAAGAGTATTCGCTTGTATGTCCGACGGAGACAGTTCCGGCTAATACCACTGAGCGTGATGACGGCTGGAGAGCGTTCCGCATTGTCGGGATACTTGATTTTTCACTGATAGGAATACTGGCGAAGATCTCAGAGATCCTCGCGTCTGAAGGGATCGGCATATTTGCTGTTTCCACCTACAATACCGATTACATACTCACAAAGGAAGACTGTTTCGACAGAGCGCTGGAGACGCTCAGAGATTCCGGATATAAGATAAAAGAAGCGAAATGTGAGTGACAGCAAGGACCGGAACCAAAGAAAAAACCCTCGGGATAATGACTTCCTGAGGGTCTTTCTTACGCCTCGATAACTTCGAAGATGTTGTTCTCTGTCTCGTGATAGTTTTCGAGCTTTGTCATGATACCTTTGACCGCTTTTTCAGAATATCTCTTGGCTTCGTCTATGTCGAATGTATTTATAAAGCACTGTTCTTTTGTGGATATCGAAGCGACGTATCCGGTATCACCGCTGTACTTGTTTGTCCACTTTAATACAACCATGATTTTTCTCCTTTCTTTAAACAACGGTGCGATTCTACTGCTTTCAGGAAGAAATGTCAACTATATTCTTGTTTACAATTTATTATCCTGTTATTATCCGGGAAAAAATGGTCGTGAAATGATATATCTAAATCAAATTCTGTCTCTCCTGATGTTTTATATTATAATTAGAGTTGACAACAATACTGAAACAAAACAGGGAGAATAACCAAGGCAAAGGATTTGTGCGAAACAGGTGGTATTATGAAGAACGTTTTCCTCTATCTGATGATATATGCCGGCAGCGCGCTGATGGCTTACAACATATACCGTTATGTGTGCTTCTCCAGGGATGTCCGAAAACACGGAAACTGGGATCAGGAGCAAAAGCTGTTTAATATTCCTATCATGCTGCTGATCCTGTTTTTCATAGGATATCTGGTCGTCGGATTATTCGGAAAGCCGGACCTCGTTATGGCGGGCATCCTTTTTGGCGGGAGCATCTTCGTGTTTGTCATGCTCCTTCTCATCCGCCGTACATTTGACAGGATCCAGAAGAATGAGCAGCTTGAGGCAAGGTTGCTCGCCGCAGAAGAAGCCAGTAAAGCGAAAACTTTTTTCATGTCCAATATGTCCCATGACATCCGCACGCCGTTGAATGCCATTATCGGATATACCACTCTTGCAAATCATGACGGTGTTACATATGAGGAAAAAAGCGGGTATATCGGCAAGATCGAAACGGCGAGCCGTCAGCTTCTGGAAATCGTGAACGACGTGCTGGATATGAGCCGCATCGAAAGCGGAAAGTTCAGCCTCGAGCCGGCCAGCGTGGATCTGGAAGACTGTGTGCAGGAAGCGTGCGATCTGGTAAGGACACAGCTGGAATCCAAAAAAATCGAACTGTCGGTATCCTGCGATGTTTCACATAAATGGGTTATGTGCGATAAGGCCATGCTGGACCGCGCCTTGATGAACCTGCTGTGCAACGCGGGAAAGTTTACGGAAGAAAACGGCAAAGTGTCCCTGCGGCTGAATGAGATCGCCTACGGAGATGAAACCGGCAGTTATGAGATCCGCGTAAAAGATACGGGGATCGGCATGAGCGAAGAATTCGCGGAGCGCCTGTTCATTCCGTTTGAACGCGAACGCACCTCTACGGTCAGCAGGATCCAGGGAACGGGACTTGGTCTGGCGATCACAAAAAGCATCGTTGACATGATGGGCGGCGATATAACGGTACAGACCGAGAAAGGCAAAGGTACGGAGTTTACTATTACCGTCAGCTTCCCATTGGCGGAACCGCATGAGGAGAACTGCTCCGCCGAGGGAGAGAAGATCTCATTTGACGGCAAGCGCGCGTTGCTGGTAGAGGACAATATGATAAACATGGAGATCGCGCAGATGCTGCTGGAACAGGCGGGATTCCTGATCGAAACGGCGGAGAACGGAAAGATCGCCGTGGAGATGACGGCCGCGTCAGAGCCGGGATACTATGATGTGATCCTGATGGATGTACAAATGCCGGTCATGGATGGATATACGGCAGCGCAGGCGATACGCGATCTTTCTGACCCGGGCCTCGCCGGTATCCCGATCATCGCCATGACAGCTAACGCGTTCCAGGAGGATATAAAGAAAGCTGAGGAAGTCGGCATGAACGGGCATATCGCTAAGCCGCTGGATATCCCAAGCATGAAAGCCACTCTGCAGCAAGTGCTGAAGAACACGTCAACATATCATTCATGAGCGAGAAGAGCAAATTACTGTATGAACTGATGCTGCGGAAGGGATATCCTGAAGAATTCTCCCGGCTTATATGCGCTGAAATGAGCACGGATTTTACTGCTGAGCGGATGATGTACTATGTATCCGGACCTAAGAAGCGGCTCGAAGATGTTGCCGATGAGATGATAGCGATCAAGGACCTCAGAGACCGCCTGATAAGCAAGCATATCACAGAGCACGCCAACAGGAGCATCAACGATCTTTACAGAAATATAAATGAAGATTGAAAGGGAGGCGGCACTATGAAGTCAATTCTTATCAAGGACACGACACGTGAAGAAAGAGAACAGATCGTCCGTCAGTCACTCTGGGGTGACTGCGGGATCGAATGTGAATTCTGCTCGGGATGTGACAATCACGGAGGAGGAACGATAGATTCTCTTTATCAGCCATATATTGATGGTGAGAAGGAGATCAGCGAAATCAATGCGGAATATCGCGCACCGTTTGTACGCTGATAAGTGATATAAACCCTTTAAGAACGATACATAGCTCTCGGAAGTTTATAGAGGTGGGTAATGACTGGCATTAGACTTGTTCCACTTGAGCAGGACGACAGAGAACAATTTATACTGGACAATCAGGAAGCTTTTAACTATGGCGCCCTTGAAGAGTTTGGGATGCGTGATGACCATCTGGAGGAAGACGGTCAAATAATCTCGCGGGAAACGATAGAAAAGGCAATTGACAGCGGAATAGCCTATCGCATTATGGATGGAGATAAAAAAGCCGGCGGAGCTGTAATCAGGATCGACGGGACTCGAGGAGAACTTGACTTGCTCTTTACATCCCCCAAAGTCCACAGCAAAGGAATCGGTCATGCAGCCTGGTGCGAGATCGAAAGGCTTCATCCGGAAGTGGAAATCTGGGAGACGGTCACACCGTATTTTGAAACCAGAAACATTCATTTTTATGTTAACCGCTGCGGATTTCATATAGTTGAATTCTTTAACAAGTATCATAAAGATCCCAACGAACATGAGGAGTCTGGAGAGGGTATGCTGGATAACATGGACGGGATGTTCAGATTTGAGAAGAGAATGAAGTAGATACATTTTCACTTGCAAAGGTGATTTCAGTGAACAATATCTTTTATGAAATGATATTTTAGAGAAAGCCATTTCATGTTTTCAGAAAAGTTGGAAATGACTTGTGAAAGCAAGAATAACATAATCGGGGAAAGTGAAGTTGTATGAAGAAACTGTTTACTGCTATAAGATCTTCTGACTTTGAGATGGTGAGGCTGATCATCGAGAAGAAACCTGAACTGGTAAATTGTGTGGCAAAGCAGCCGCCTAAGAAGGATGACGGACAATCGCCTTTGCAGGTCGCGCTCAAAACGGGCAATACCGCAATTGCCAACTACTTACTGGATATGGGCGCGGATGTGAATTTTATCGAGGACGAGTCCTGCTGCAACGCGTGGAGAACACCGGTGATCCATGATGCGATCAATTGTGCGGTGATGTCATGCAGGTGGAATACAAATGATAAAAATATGGGCTTCAAGGTTTTCTCAACAAAGGAGAAAGCGGCTGAAGCTCTCGATGTCCTGAAAAGGATGCTGGATATGGGTGCAGATGTGAATGCGCTTGATTCATATGGCAATTCAGGATCAAATCGTTTTGCGCTGCAGACAAAGCAGATTTTGCCATCGTACAATTATGCAGAACATCGTGAAGGGACAGACCGGATCTTCACAGAGGAATTGCACGAAGATCTCAGAAGTGTGTTGCAGGCATTAAAAGACGCCGGAGCAGATGTTTCCTACAAAGCTCCGAATCTCGGCTATTCCGTTAGGGAGTTCTGCGGTGAAGGATCCATTTCGATCCTGATTGATGAAGTGTTCGGGAGCGACGTGGAAATTGAAGTAGAGACGATATAGTGAGATGATATAGGTCGAGTCGGCAAATTCACGTTTTCCGATCAACAGCAGATGGCTGGACTTGCAGATTTAACCGAGGAGGAGCCGATTATGGATAAACTGTTTGATTTTGGCAATCGTTACGCAAGAGAAAGCACCTGGAAGGATTTTGCGCTTGTTAAGTTCTGCTTGTTCTCAATGGGATTGGCAGCGGGGACACAGGTTCCTGAAAACCATAAGAAGAAGGCTATTGGAGCTGCAGCCTGTGTATTTGCGGCAACATACATCCCTCTTATGTCGAAAGTATTCCGCCTTGCGTTCAGGAGGGCTTGAGCATAATGATAACTGAAATACTTAAGAACAGATTTTGTCAGAATATGACAAGACACCCTGACCTGGAATGGGCCTTTGTTGAAGATCGTCTGAACGAAAACAAGGAAGTGCTTGAGGTGCTGAAGCGCATGGAGGAAAGCGGCGGCGAGCCGGACGCTATTGGTATAGATGAATCCAGCGGAAAAATCATTTTCTGCGATTGCTCAAGCGAAACTCCCGCTGGCCGCAGAAGCCTTTGCTATGATGATGAAGCTTTGGAAAAGCGAAAAAAGAACCCGCCTTCGGGCAGTGCCATGCATCAGTCTCAGGAGATGGGTGTATCCATGCTAACTGAGGAGCTGTACAGGCGGTTACAGGAACTTGGGCCGTTTGATCAGAAAACGTCAAGCTGGATAGCAACTCCGTATGATGTCCGCAGTAAAGGAGGCGCTTTGTTCTGTGAGCGTCGCTACGGTGTTGTGTTTACATTTCACAATGGCGCGGATTCATACTACTCTGTGCGTGGGTGGAGAGGCTATATAACGGTTTGATATATTTGCGCTTGCGGTACTTCTGGAGCGGGTGATCGTAATTGCCCGCTTTTAAGATGTCTTCCGACAAAAGAAAACCTCCGATTTCTCGGAGGTCTGTGGTGGATGATCAGGGGCTCGAACCCTGGACACCCTGCCCGCCAGTTGCCTTTTTATAAGGTGTTACAGGGTGCCGTCAGATGTTATCTCGTATAGCTGTAACGCAGCAATTGCAATTGTTCCAAGCTCTGATAACATGAAATAACAGCACTCAGAAAAATATGCAAAAATATAAAAGGCAGAAACTTTTGTGGGAAGAAAAGCGCTCTCGGTTGAGGGCGCTTCGCGTTTACTTCTTGTTCAAAAAGAAGTTATATAGAAGTTGAATATGAAGATTCTGTTCTATTAAGCAGACTGAGTGATTGATCCAGAATAAGGCGTTTTCTCTCCATAAGCATTGTTTTATAAAACTGTTTCTCGGCACCGATGCAGCAGACGGCGAATTCACAACAGGCAGAGGCATGCTTGAACCGCCGGGAAGCCCGCAGATCAGAGAACCTAGGCGGGTTCCTGCACATTACAGGAGATTCGATTATCTCAAGTCAATTAAAGAAATATGCGTGCGAAGCATTACTGCTGTGATTCAATACAGTTCTTAATTATAAGATCGGCAACACCTTTGCTTTGCTGCAATATCCTGTGCATATCCTCAATATATTCATCCTTCATGCCGGCCTTTATCCAGTCAATAGTCAGTCCGAAACAGGAGCACTTAAAGTATCTCGTTATCAGCTGTCTGTCATAATCAGACAACTGCACATCCGGGAAGACGGTGCTCAGGTATTTCTTTGTAACATATTCACACATTTTCCATAGTACGTCCACGTAGATGTTTTTCCTGTCTGACCTATATACATGCATGATCGCGTGTTTCTTTTCTTTTGCGTTCAAAGTAATAGCATCCAGACACTCTTCCAGAGAATTGAGTTTAGGATACTGCTCAACTATCTGGTCAAAATCCAGTTCGAAGATCTCCTCCAAAAGCGTAAAGGTGTCCTGATAATGATAATAGAAAGTATTTCGGTTGATGCCGCATTTTTCCGAAATATCTTTTACAGTTATTTTCTCGGGATTCTTCTCCTTCAGCAGTTCAAGAAAGGCTGCCCGTATAGCGGATCTGGTTATATCTGCAGCTGACATTTTGCCGTATCTCCTTTATTAGTCAACTTCATTTCTTTGCCTGATTTACGAACAGCCGGAAGAGAATGACCGTTTTGAGATAAAACGATCATGCTTATAATATTCCAGGAACGAAATCTGCATTTTTATTCTAATACATGCGGCTTGTTGAGAAAACAGACAAAACTATGCAAATGCCTAATTACAAAGGAGATGATGACATTGAAGCGCAGAGTAATAAACATCACGCTATATACAGCCTTCTTTTTAATAGCAGTAATGGTATTCGGCTATATAGGCAGCGTGTTCAAAGAACTCAATGCAATGGATCTGTATCACTGTTCTGCCAGAAAGATAGGCGTGACATATGCAGCAGTAAGCGAGAAGGAAGACTGTGCTGACCCGCAGGAGATCGAAATAGCCAGATCAACTAAGGATTATATAAAAAAGAGTATGGCAGACAGCGGGATATTGAGTGACGTGACATTGGATTATGACAATAAATGCATAGTGTGCAAGATAATGGTCGATGGGGTAGCGCAGTCGATCCAGGATGACAATGACGAAAAATGGGGCGAGGTTTGTGAACAGGCGTGTGATTGCAGCCGGGACTGGATGGAAGGCATCAGAAAGGCTGGGCTGGATGGATGGGATTTCAGCATCGTGATCCTTAATGATTACTATCCGAAAAATGCGCTGGCGATTTTTACTGATGGAGAGAACATATACAACTGTAAGGTCGATACAGAAAAAGTAGCAGCGTGAATTTGCTGCGGTACTGTCATTACAGGAGAGGGAGAATGAAATTTGGGAATACTGTAGTCAAGCACAGAAGAATAATACTAATTGCAGCTTTAGTGCTCCTAATTCCGTCTGTGCTGGGCGTGATCGCCACAAGGATCAATTATGACATGTTATATTACCTCCCTGAGGATATAGAAACAGTTCAGGGACAGAACGTCCTTCTGGATGAATTCGGGAAGGGAGGCTTTTCTATTGTAGTTGTTGAGGACATGAAGTCTGACGATGTATCCCGGATGTCTAAAAGGATAGAAGAGGTCGATCATGTCGACAGTGTGATCGATTTGGAAAGCATACTCGACCCTTCCATACCGCGAAGCATGCTGCCGGATATTGTAAATGACAGCATCAACAATCCTGACGCATCCATGATCGTCGTATTCTTCGATTCTTCTACCTCATCGGAGGAAACTCTGAATGCGGTTTCAGACATTAGAGAAATTCTTACGAAGACATCCTATATTTCCGGAATGAGCTCGCTTGTGCTTGATCTTAAGAACCTGTGTGAAAGAGAAGAAGCAAAATATGTCGCGGTCGCGGTCGTTATGGCGCTTGCCGCAATGATGCTCCTGCTGGACTCGTTTGCGATACCGTTCCTGTTCCTGATCGGAATAGGCATGGCGATCCTCTATAACATGGGTACAAACATTCTTTTCGGAGAAATATCATTTATAACCATGGCCATTGCAGCGGTTCTTCAGCTTGCTGTCACTATGGATTATTCAATATTTTTATGGCATCGGTATACCGAGAAACTGGATGAAGCTGAACAGGGGGACAGCGGAGAAGATGGGAAAGAACTGGAACGCAGAGCCATGGCGGAAGCGATCAATGATACGCTGACTTCTGTTGCGGGCAGTTCAATTACCACTATCGCAGGTTTCCTGGCACTTTGCTTCATGACTTACACGATGGGCCGGGATCTTGGCCTTGTAATGGCAAAGGGGGTCATGTTTGGGGTGCTTGCAAGCGTTACTGTTCTTCCGGTCATGATATTGAAATTCTCAGGACTTCTCAGGAAGACAAGACACAGATCCCTTATACCGGATATGACCGGTTTCGCTCACATTCTTACAGGTAGGTATTGGGCATACATTCTGGTTTTCGTTATCGCTCTGGTACCGGCCGTCATTTTTTACAATCAGAAGAATGTGGTCTACGACTTCACCAAGATGTTCTCGAGCAATGCCGAGAGCATGGCAGATGAAGACAAGCAGTTCATGATCGCCAATGACAAACTCCGCGAGGACTTTGATATCGGAACATCGCACATCATTATCGCTGATGCGGATCTTCCTGCTAAAGAAGGAAGGGCGATGTGCAAAGAGATAGAAGAAGTAGACGGTGTCAAAAGTGTACTAGGGATCGACGCCCTTCTTGGCACCGCTATACCAAGGAACATGCTGCCAGATCAGGTCAGTGAAGCGCTGATAGGAGATCAGCATCAGATGATCCTCGTCAACTGCGCTTATAGAGTATCGACTGAGGAATGCAATAACCAGATCGACCGTATCAATGAGATCATGGACAAATATGATGCAAGCGCTGCTCTTATCGGAGAAGGTCCGGCAACCAAAGACCTGATACAGATAACCGGCAGGGATTTTACGGTAGTCAACTGGATATCCATCGGCATGGTGTTCGTGATAATACTGCTTGTGCTTAAGTCGGCATCGCTTCCGGTTATCCTCGTGTTGGCCATAGAATTCGCAATAATACTCAATCTGGGTATATGCGGCTATACAGGCCTTGAACTACCGTTCATCGTACCTGTGCTGATCAGTACTATACAGCTTGGGTCGACTGTTGACTATGCGATCCTCCTCTCTACCAGATACAAACAGGAAAGGATCGGGGGCAGGAAGAAAAGGGATGCAATCGAAGAGGCTGCCCATACTTCAATACCATCGATAATAGTAAGTGCGCTTGGCTTTTTCACAGCGACGGTGGGAGTTGCCGTTTACTCTGATATCGCCATCATAAGTACGGTATGCGGGCTTATGGCCCGGGGAGCGGTGATAAGCATGTTCACGGTCATATTTTTGCTTCCGTCACTGCTTATGGCATCTGACAAGCTCATCTGCAGGACCACAGTGGGAATGAAAGAATCTATCAATGAGCATTCACCTGTAAACGGGGATGCAGCTATATGCTAAGGAGAGGGTATAAATGAAAAATAATATCAATAAAGAAAAGGCATATAAGATCATTGCAATGGTGCTGTCCGTAGTAATGGTTCTCGGATCCCTGCTATGGATAGCCGAGAAAGGAAGCAGCGCAGCAGAGAGCAATGCTGAGGATACTACAGAAACTCAGGAAGCGATCGAAAAAGAATATCCTGATCTCCTCGCGTCACACTGTCAGGACGGAGAGGTCAGCAAAGAGGAAGTCATCTATGTAGCCATGGACGCAGATGGGAATATACAGGATACCTCGGTCACAGAATGGCTTCATAACGGTACAGGAGCTAAAAGCATCAATGATGTTTCAACTCTGAATGACATAGAAAACACATCAAATGACAAGCCGTTCACACGCGACGGCAACAGTGTGGTCTGGGAGGCGGACGGATCCGATATCAAGTACAAAGGTACGATTGATAAGGAACTTCCGGTCAGTGTGAAGGTAAGATATTATCTCGACGGTAAGAGCATCAGCGCCGGGGATATCGCTGGAAAGGCAGGAAACGTAACGATCAGATTCGACTATACAATCAATACAGAAGCAACATCGAACGGATATGTATTCAAAACACCTTATACTATGGCTAGCGGTGTCATTCTGGACGATGAACACTTTACAGATGTCAAAGTCAACGACGGGAAAGTGATAGACGACGGGAATAAATGCATCTGCCTCGGTCTTGCGTTCCCGGGATTGGCAGAAAATCTGGACATACACTCAACTGAATTCGAGATCCCGGAAACTGTTATGATCTCGGCATATACGGATCGCTTTGAGATAGACAGCACTTATACAGTTGCAATGACAGGTATGCTCTCGGACATAGACTTTGATGGCAGCGATTCACTGGAATCAAAAATAGAGCAGCTCCAGGATGGTATGGAAAAACTCGGAGACGCATCTGACAAGTTGGTCAAAGGTGCTGACCAGCTGACTGACGGGGCATATGAACTAGCGGAAGGCGCAGGCAAGATATCGGATGGAGCAGCGTCTGCTGCAGCAGGAGCAGATCAGCTTGCGAGCGGTCTTGATAAGATAAGCGATAAGTCAGGAGAATTGAACGGTGGGGCCAGAGAGGTGTTCAATACTCTGCTCTCCACAGCGCAGACTCAGATCGAAGCGACCGGCCTTAGTGTGGGCAGCCTGACAATAGGAAATTACAAGGATAAACTCGGGCAGGTGATCGATTCGCTTGACAAGGATAAAGTGTATGAACAGGCGCTTAAACAGGTCACTGCTGAAGTCGAAAAGAACAGAGACACAATTGAGACCGGAGTCACTGCAGCTGTTAAAGAGATCGTAACGACTAATGTTACCGCCGGCGTTGAGGATAATGTCAAGGATCAGGTAACAGCTGGCGTAAAGGTAAGTGTAGAGGCTGCAGTAAAAGAAGCTGTAATAAAACAGGCTGTAAATATGAGTGTTGAAGACTATGAAGCTGCAGCTTCTGCCGGACAGATCCCTGAGAAAATCAGGAATCAAATTGAAGAGACAATAAAACAGCAGACCACTGCAAAAATGGCCAGCGATGAAATAAAGGCTCAGATCGAAGTGCTGGTAAAAGAGAAGATGAGCAGTGAAGAAGTTAGGTCCAAGATCAGTCAGCTCATTGAACAAACAATGGCGAGCGATGAGATCAGCCAGCAGATAGCTAACGGGACCGAAGCAAAGATACAGGAACTCATAAATGAAGCCATGGAATCTGAGGAGGTACAAAACAAGCTTGCTGAAGCAGAAGAAGGGGCTAAAGCTGTTATCGCTTTGAAGACATCACTAGATAAGTATAACGCATTTTATCTGGGGGTCCTTGCATACACATCGGCAGTAGATCAGGCATCTGATGGAGCAAATAAGCTATCAAAGGGAGCATCTGAACTAAGCGATGGAGCCGCTCAGCTGTCAGATGGTGCGTCCAATCTGTATGAAGGCGCAAGCAAGCTCTATGATGGCATGGATACTTTCGACAGGGAAGGTGTCAGAAAACTGATAGCATCTCTCGATGAAGGCTGATCGGCGGAATAGCAGACAATATGGATGGCGAGAGCAGGATCATCGTCAAAACAGGTAAGATTGCAGCAAACAATTGAATAGCGTTCTGATCCGCTTCCCAGCGGAACAGATAGCTATACATTTCATAAAGCCGCAGATAACAGTGCTTATCTGCGGCTCCCTCTCGTTAACGGGACTCTTAAAATGCGATTCTTTGATACTGATTGAAATATTCAAATTCAAATTATGTATGGGGATGCTTTTGTGGGAAAGAAGGGCGCTCTCGTGAGATTGCGCCTTTGAGTCAATCAAGCGTAAGAGAACTATTTGAGAGAACAGAGAGGTTCCCACTTGTGTTTTTGCACTGTGCTTTTAGCGTGTTGAGATGGAACAATCTCTGAAACAAAGCCCGGAACAGTCCGTGAAAAAATCTCTGTTATAGAGTGTTTTCAGACTGTTCCGGGTGTTTTTTCGTTAAGTGTTTATTTATACCGTTTGTTCCGGAGATCGTTCCGTAGTTTGTTCCAAAGGACCGGTCTCGCTTTTCCGCCTGTAGACTCGCTGCTTCCCATAGATCGGTAGCCACATAGTTTTGCCGGTCTTCTCCCATCCATCTATACGCGCCATTATGGCACTGATCTCAAAGCTGTTTTTATGCTGGAAATCAGCCTTGTCCTTGCCAAAGCATTCGCACCAGATCTCCAGATTAGATACGTAATCTCTTAATCTGACGTCTCCGCCGCTATAAAGCAGTCCCTGACTCTGAACATAATCCTGCCTGTCGTAAAGAGACAGATCGCTCCAGTTTACGGGCAGAGGCAGGTCAAGGTAGTCTGTAACAAGACCTTCTCTGTCATCGTGTTCCATGGCGGCAGCCTGCTCGACCCTGGCAGCCTCTTCCAACTCGTGTGAGAGGAACAATGTTTCACCCTGACTGGTAAGGTAAAGCGCTTCAGCCCATATCTGGTCGACGTCATCCTGTGTGAGATCCCACGGCTTAAAGATGCCTGTTCCGGGAGTTCTGACTGCCCAGAATCTGCGGTTGCCTGTTATGTCTCTCAGAAAGCCGTTCTCTGCATTCGTAGTTCCGAAGAAAACGCACTGCCGGGGGTGAGGACTGACCCTGCGGCCGTAAGAAGCCCTGTACTTGTCATCCTGTCGCGAGATGAATGCCTTGACCTTATCTATGTCAGCCTTTCTTATGCCGGCAAGCTCGCCGATCTCATGTATCCAGTAACCCTGGAGCTTTTCTGCCGCCGTCTTATCGTTCATGTCGGAAATACTGAGGCTGTCAGAGTACCATTCCATACCGAGCTTTGAGATGAAGGTGGATTTGCCGATGCCCTGAGTCCCGTTGAGAACCAGTATGTGGTCAAACTTGATCCCAGGCTTAAATATACGGCTGACAGCAGCACATAGCATTTTTCTTGTTACCGCTCTGACGTAAAGAGTGTCGTCAGCACCGAAGTAATCGATGAGCAAAGTATCGACCCTTGGCACATTGTCCCATTCAGGCAGCGATGCGAAGTAATCTTTGACAGGGTGATATGACCTGTCGTATGTCACCTTCGACAACGCTGTGCGGTAGTTGTTCTGCGTGAAGCTGCCATAGCGTTCATCAACGAGACACATGAGCTGCGCGTCATCCACATCGCGCCAGTACTTTGAAGTATTATTCCACGGAACACTGCCTCTGATCTCAAGATCGTCAGCGAGCTGGTTGAATACGATGCTTTGAAAATCCTCATCATTTTCAAGGATCATCCGCATGTTGCAGAGAGTGTTGCAAGCTCTGCCATTTTTGTTCAGAGTGAGCTGATCTGTCCAGTCGCCTGATCCTGTAGGCGATTCTCTCTGGCTCATATCTGAATTGTCATCATTATTTATATAATCTGCTGTTATTTCTGTCATTCAAGCCTCCTGTGGTCTATACATCTGTATCTGAATAAGCTGTTCTTAGTTGTGTTTTCTGTTTCTCTGTTCATGTGAACCTCCTGGTTTTGAGTTTTCAAATTGTGATAATAGCTTTTAGCGCACTCTTTCGCGCAACCTGTCTCTGTCAATGGCCGCAAGATTCTCTCTTACATGGCCGGAGCGCTGCTGTATGTCTCCACAGACCTTCAGTTCGTGGCGGAGCTCTCTGATCTCTGCGGTGAGATCTTTGATCCTGTCTTTCGCATCGCTTATCTCGCTTTCCGGCAGAACCCTGCGCGCTGTTCGTCTGAAATCATCCCGGTCAAGGCTGTGTTCCTTTATGCTGCCCTCAATACTCTCCATAAGATCCGAGAGATCCTTTTCAGTGTCCACGTGGTACCTGGACAGAAGCTTGGCCTGTTCTGAGTACTGATCGCATTTCAGAAGGTCTTCCTTCAGCAGAATGTGGAGCTTTGTCGGGTTCTGCTGATACTTCGGCAGGTAGCCGAGCTCGTAGCAGTACCTGAGGTAAAGCTTTTCCAGACCGCTGCGCCCCATAATGCGGTCGATACGCCGGCGGAGATTATAATTGTTTGGCTGGCGGTATTGCTGACGCAGTCTCTCCGTCCTTACAGAAGGATCATTGTCATAGATCCTCCGCTCTATACTCTCTCTTGAGTAATCGTCCCCGAGCTTATGTATGCGGATAGGCTTCCTGCCGCCGGGCGGAGTGATCGTCCAGTACTTCCTCTGCGGATCAAAACGGTAGCTGTACCCACGCTTTCTGAGCTCATATTTGAATTCTTCTATGTTCAGACTGAGAGAAACTGCTTCGTCTATCGCCTGACGTGCTATGTTGTACCTCGTAGGCATTCCGGCTTTTTCCATTTTATAGACATACTGGTTCACGCCTTTGCCTTTGGGGTTTTCAACGATAGACAGACCGCGTTCGAGACATATCCGGTCGGATGCCTCCTTAAGCTGTCTGTAAGTGTCTTTGCAGTCATGGAATTTCAGTCCGTCTTTGAATGAAACTGAATTGATGACTATATGATTGTGAGTACACTTGGTATTAACATGGGTGGCGACCACTATCTGAAAGCGGTCGCCCCATAGTTCTCTGGCAAGCTGTACACCTATAGCGTGAGCTTCATCAGGAGTAACCTCTCCTTCGCGGAAGCTCTGGTAAGCGTGATATGCAACATTGCCGCCGGTCTTGCCGAACCTTATCTTGGTGGCATTGAACTGGTCGCGGGCGAACTCCACGCTGCAGTTGATACCGGTCGTGTAGAAGAACTGCTCTGTTTTGTCTTCGTCTGCCGCATAGGCAATCACATCAGCGAGAGCCTGCTTTTCAGATTCCGTGAACTCACGCAGAGTCTTCTCAGGGTTCGTGATATACTCAAGCGGACTTTCCGCCCGGCCCCGTATATTCCAGATTTTTGTTACTGCCATCAACGATCACCTCTCTTCGGTATGAGGATCTCCTGTTCGATACCATTCTGGAAAGCTCTCCATCTCATGGCTTCCGCCATGATCGCGATCATATCCGCTTTGTTGTCGGCGTTCATCGCGACTTCATCGATCTTGTCGGCAAATCCGCGGATGCTCTCCATGGCCTGCCAGAAGACCTCATCTGGCGTTACGACCGGGTGATACCCCTTGACTCTCTGTCTGAGGAATTCAGCCTCGGTCAGACCGGCTGCCTGCGACTTTGCTTTTATATCGCGGTCTTCTTCGCTGTTTACCCAGAAACTCTTTTTTATATCTCTTCGCATCATTATTTTTGTCTCCTTTCCTAGGCATAACTCGTGTAATATTTTGTTTGATCGGCTTCAGCCGGGGGTCTGGGGGCTGCCACCAGGTTCGCATTCCGGTCAGTAGGAGCAGGAATGCAGTGCTTGTTCCAACTCAGCAGACCCCATACGGCAGTTTTATTCATTTGGTTTCAGATGCGGTTGCTGCCCGGCTGAATGCATTTTCTGTTTAGCGCACCGTGTCAGGCGGTGCTTTGGTGTATTAGTGGTTCTTCTGCAGGCCTGACAGCGATCTTTTCTGCTGTTGACACTTAGGTGGTATGACTTTTCATCTTTTGTGATACCATCTGCCGCCTAATCACTGATCTGCGCAACCTTTGATATATATTGCGCCGTTTTCTGATATCTGGCCGGCATCAGATAAGCCATGATTTGGTACCGGCCTTTGCATTCATAAGCCATGCTAATCACAGGCAGGGAATATCACGATCCGAGAAATCCCCAGTCAATACTTTCAGGATCAGCCTTAGCCACCTCCTCAGACGGAGGAGTTTCAACCTGCAATGGCTGGGGTGCAGAAGCGCATGCAGGCTGTATGGCGGATAAGCCTGTCATGCAGCCTGCCAGAAACAGCGGCAATGTCTGCTTCAGTGATTCACAGACACCATCTACTATCTGCTGTATGAATCTTTCTTCACGCTCGCGTGTCTCTAGATACGGGTCTTCCTGAACCTTGTAATAACGGTCAAAGTAGTCCAGCAGAGCGAGATGGATCACATGGTTCCAGGAAGTGAATATATCCCTGTCCATAGTCTGCAGATACTCCCAGGCTCTACGCTGATCCGGTTTATCCAGATTGAAGCGTACGGGGAGCTTTCTTGTGTTTTCTTCCATCATCTCCCCCTTCTGAGCATCTGATAGGCCAGATACTCATAGCCCTTTGCCGTTGCGCATATGTCGTCGTTGATCTCGACCCTGTCCGGATCATATTTGCCGAAGTTCTGCACGAGGCATGCTCCGCCTCCGACTATGTGAAGACTGACAAGATCCGGGTCATACTCGTATTTGCGAAGTGCAGCGAATATGTTTTCTACATATTCTTCCGCAACGCTGCGTATGACATCAGTGAACTTCTCACTGATGTCAGCTGTGCCAAACCTGAGAATCCTTTCGACTATGGATTCGTCGATACTCACTGCATATTTGTCCATCACTGCATTACGTGCCCTGATCATGCACTGGTTGACGCCAAGCTTCTCTGTCCAGCAGCGACCTTCCTGAGGCTTCTTGTCGACGATATACATGATGTTCATCGTGCCGTTACCGATATCCGCCAGCATATGAACCCCGCGGTACTGATCGATATTCCTGACTATCGCAGGGTAACCCTGCGGGAAGACCGTACAGCCTGTGATCCTGATGCGGTATTCGGTGCCGTTGAATTTGAACCTGACACTTTTCTTTTTGAGCATATATTCTCTGAAGGTCTCCCTCTGGGTACTGACCCATCTGAGCGGCAGGCCGCATGCGATATGCACATCGGCTTCCGTGATATGCTCCTGATTGAGCTCTCTGGCGATGGCCATCAGGGTCAGAAGGTAATAATCTTCATCGATCGCCTTGTCAGGTGTGAATTCCTTATGGCCTTCGCCGATCCTGTACCATCTGCCTTCGTATTCCAGAATGTTTCCGGTAAAGACCGGCGGGCTGTCGTAGGCTGTGATAGCTGTTGGTGTCACGGTGTTTGCTGTCTTGATGTTGCCATAGCCATGATCTATGGCGATGATCTTAGTTCCTTTTAGTTCTGTCATAAAATGTCTCCTTCTGAAAAATTCCTTGTTCATCCGGAGGAGCCTTGTGATATACTTGTATTGCTTAGAGGTATATCGGGGCTCCGGCCGGATATTCCGTTACATCAGCGGTTCATGTGTTGGACCGCTTTTAATTTGTCTGCCTAAGCGGATGTACTTCCGCCTGATTCCTCAGATTGATGCCACGGTTGAGCTCGAGGAATCTGTCCAGGTCTTCTGTCCTTATAAGGACCTTGCGTCCGATTTTCAGCGTAGGCATCATGTCACAGCGTATGAGCTGCCTGAGTGTATTTCTGCCTATACCGGTGAAGTCAGCTGCTTCTTCAACCGTCAGTGCGATCTTTTCCGTCATACGTTACCTCCTTTCTGCAATTGATGCTCTTTCTTGGATGTTGCGATATGCAACTTTTATCCATTGCTATAATAGCACATTTGAAATATTTGTCAAGCAATAAGCAACAAAGACAGAATATGATAAATTGCATATTGCATATATTTTGCAAAAATGTTATATTGAGTGTGAAAAATGATCCAAAATGAAAAAGCCCGGCGAAACTATCGCAGGGATGATCAAAAAGAGGGGTGCTATAAAATGAACGATATAGAACTTCGCAAAACAATCGGAAGCCGTGCAAAGGCAAGGCGCAAGGAGCTCGGGCTCACAATGGACTATTTGGCAGAGAAGCTGGATGTAAACAAGTCCACGATCATGAGATATGAGAAGGGAACTATTGACAATACCAAGCGTCTGGTTGTCGAAGGGCTGGCCAATGCGCTGCATGTTACTCCTGAGTATCTCAGGGGCGAGACCGATGAGTACAATACTGAGATTACTGACAGGAGACTGCTTCAGGTAAGGGATCTTATGGAAAAGGTATTGGGCGCGATCCCGCTTGGCATAGCATCTTCCGATAATGAGTTCGCTGAGAATATGCTGCTGGTCATGCTGGCAGAATATCTTGAATTTGCAGACTCGTTCACCAAAGCGTGCCACAGATTCGATTTTGACGGGAACAAGGAGAACGAGGAATTTGCAAAGATGATAGGCGAGTCGCTGGAGGACTTCAGCACCATGCTCTTCCAGCGCGAGATCATGCACACAGTAAGCACTCTGTATGATGTAAGTGAGACCCTGCGCAGCTATGTGCAAGACCCGCAGGCAGCGCAGAACCACATGAGAGCGATATTAAAACTTTACAATTTATAATAGGCAGTACCGGACGGAGCCGCGATATACCTCTAAGCAATCTATATCCAGGCCCACAAAAGGTTCTGCCGGAAAAGGAGGATCTTTTGAATCACAAAATATCTTATCAGGAGGGAAGCGTAAGAAAGAGAGGAAGAAAATACTACTACAGATTCAGGATGGAAGAGCCTGACGGCACGATGAAGATGCACGAATTCGTCGGGACCGAGTCGAAGCGTGAGACAGAGAACATACTGAAGAAAGCGATCGATGAGTACAACGAGCTCGGTAAGCTCCTTGATCCCGGTGACATAACTGTTGAGGAACTGATGGACGAATGGTTCCGGACAGAGATAGAACCGAGCAGCCGTGCAACTACTACGCTTGACAGCTATCGTAATGTGATGGATCACGTAAGGGCTCACCGTATCGGTAAACTGAAGCTGAAAGAGGTGACTGTGGAGGTCCTGCAGGCGTATGTCGATGAAAAATACTTCGGCGAATACGATGAAAACGGCAAAGAAATCAAACATTCTTACTCTGAAAGCTCGATGAAGGAAGAATTCGTGGTCCTGAACGGGATCTTCAAATTCGCTGTCTATCCGAAGGAGTATCTGAAATCGAGCCCGATGCAGCATGTGAAGAAGCGCAAGAAACCAAAAGAGTCAGATCTTTTCGGCGATGATGCGGAGAAAGTGGAGACCATTACCCATGATGAATTTCTGAAGGTCGTCGAATTTCTCAGCACTCATAAGAACAGCTACGGAGACGGTTACGAGTATATGGTTCTGCCTGTGCAGATCTCATACTACACCGGGCTTCGCGCCGGCGAGATCGCAGGCCTTTGCTGGGACGATATCGATATCCCGGGGCGCAGGCTCATTGTAAGACGTTCAATGTTCAAGGATAGCGGAACAAAGTGCTGGGAACTCAAAGTGCCTAAAAACGGCAAGCAGAGAGTCGTTGACTTCGGCGAGACGCTTGCTGGCATCCTTACAGAAGCCAAGGAACAGCAGGAGCGTGACAGAAAGCTGTACGGTGAGCTTTATCAGAAGCATTACTGCCAGATCCAGAGCATCAAAGGACGGCAGCACAACATGATATTCACGGATATCCATACGAAAAACGGTGTTATCGGCAGCAGGGTAGGACACGGCAGGCTCATTGAGGAAGCGGATAAAAAGATAAGGCTCTTGCCTCTGGAATTCGTTTGCAGAAAGTCAGACGGCGAAATGGTCACGATCCAGACTCTCAAGAACTGCAACAAGGTCGTTCAAAAGAACCTGAATACCATCCCGTTCCATATGCACGGGCTTCGCCATACTTATGGATCGAACATGATAGCAAGCGGAGCGAATTACAAGGACGTACAGGAACTGATGGGACATTCAGATATAAGTATCACGCTGAACACCTATGCTCATGTGAACGAGAGGACCCGTAAGCGTGCGGTGGATCTGATGGAAAAAGAGCTTGCCCACTAACTTGTGGGCAAAAATGTGGGCAAACGGCATTTTCAGGCTGATTTTGAAGAAAAGGAAAATCCCCAACCGCTTGCAATCACTGAGGTTGGGGATTTGGTCTGGTGGATGATCAGGGGTTCGAACCCTGGACACCCTGATTAAGAGTCAGGTGCTCTGCCAGCTGAGCTAATCATCCATATTCGCATCAGCGCTCGCAAGATGATTTTCGCGAGCCGCTTGATGATATTACCACCCAAGTTAGTTCAAGTCAATAGAAAAGATTTAAAAAACTGCCCAAATCAGCGGTTTTTTATGCTTAGCTCCCTTACAATACGTTCATATCTCAATCAAATCATTGAATTTTAAACTATAATATAGTAGTATTTCACTGAATATTTATGAACAGCCACGTTTTTAACGTGCAAAAAAAGGTAAAACGGCCCTCTGAGGGCAATAGACTATACGGAGGTAATAATGTTCTGTACTAATTGTGGAAGCCCGCTTGTCGATGGCGCCAAGTTCTGCAGCGAATGCGGAGCTAGGGTAGCCAGACCGGAGCCTGAATTCAGAACTTTCGCGGACATCGAGATTCCGGAGCCGGAGGAAGCGAAGAAAACAGTCGAGACAGCTCCTGCTGACGAAAAACCGGTAAGGGAAAAAGTGTCTTTCGACTGGAGCAATGTAGTCGACGAGCCGCGCAGAAAAGATATCCAGGATATCAAGTCGCCGTGGGGAACGACAGGCAATATTGACGAGAAAGAGCTTTTCGCCGAGATGTCGAATCCGGGCGGCAAGAGCCGTACGATGAGCTTCATCGATGTTCTCAAGGCAGAGAAGGAAGAAAGAGAAAAGGCCGCGGCAGACAAAGCGATCGAGTACACCGAAGTGCTTCATTTCGACAACGACCTCGCTGCTTTCGATGAGATGTCGGGAGTCCACCTCGCCCCTCTTTATGACGATGTGGATGAGCCTGTGAAGACTCCTTTCGACATTCCGGATTTTGATATTCCTGAGGAGCCTGTCGTTGAGGACGAGCCCAGGTTTGAAGAGCAGCCGGAGACGTTAGAGCCGAGGTTCGAAGAGCAGCCGGAGACGTTAGAGTATAACGGACTCACGGATCCTGACGAGTCCGAACTCGAATTATCGAGAGAGACCATCGCCCAGTTCGACGAGTTCGTAAAGAGCTTTGAAAAAGAGGCGGGCATCGCGGCAGAGCCGGAAGCTGAAGAAGCTCCTGTCGAAGAGCCTTCGTTTGAGGAGCCTGAAGTTGAAGAAGCTCCGTTCGAAGCGCCTGTAGTCGAGGAAGCTCCGGTCGAAGAGCCTCGTGTGAGCGCTCCGAAATTTGAGCTGCCTGATTTCCTCAAAAAGATTGCGGACTTTGGAAAAGAAGAGCCTGAAATAGAAGTTCCTAAGGTCGAAGAGCCGGCTGTTGAAGTACCGGAAGAACCTGAGGAGATCGAGGAACCTTTTCAGTCCGACGAACCTCCTGTAATCGAACTCGATGAGGAGCCTGAGGAGCCAGAAGTCGAAGAAACTCCGTTCGAAGCACCTTCGTTTGAGGAACCTGTAGTCGAGGAAGCTTCGTTTGAGGAGCCTTCGTTCGAGGAACCGGAAGCGCCGGAAGCAGAAGAAGTTCCATTCGAAGCGCCTGTAGTCGAGGAAGCTTCGTTTGAGGAGCCTTCGTTCGAAGAGCCGGTCTTTGAGGAGCCTAAGTATGATGAGGCGGAACCTGAGGAAGCAGACGATGCTGAAGACGGATCCATGGAAGACCTCTATCTCGAACTCAGCGAGAGCGATACCGTCGGAAGATTCGGTACCAGATATGAACTGAACAAATACGACGACGATGACCTCGATGACGACGATGATGATGACGATGACGACGATGAAGAGGACGATGACGACGATGAAAAGATCGATGAGACCGAACTTTTCAAGGAAATGGAAGAGTCGATCGCAGAAAAACCGAGCATGACCATCGCTCCTCCTGCCGACAAGGAATCCGAGATAGAAGCTCTCAGAAAGAGACTGGCTGAGCTCACGGGCGTAGACATGTATGCCCCTCAGGATCTTGAAAAAGCGGCAGAACCCGACGAGATCGAAGAAGAGCCTGCGGAAGAACCCGTAGACGAGCTTTTCGAAGAGCCGGGAGACGATATATTCGAAGAAGCCGAAGAACCAGAAGAGGTTGAAGAATACGAAGAACCGGCAGAGCCGGAAGTTGCTGAAGAGCCTGAAGAAGAGAAGAGCGAGACATTCGCTTTTGAGGTCGAGATGACTCCTGAGGTAGATGAGCTCTTCGCAAGCCTGACACCTGCAAGCAAGGCGGCAATAGCCGATATCGCCTTCGATCCTGAAGTCACACCTGATATCGATGCGCTGTTTGAATCACTTGAGCCTGCAAGCAAGGTGGCGGAAGTCGAAGCTCCGGCAGAGCCTGAAGCCGTTGCAGAACCTGAAGTTCCGGCAGCACCGGTGGTTGAGGAAGCCGTTGAAGAGCCTGTAGTACCGGCAGAGCCTGTGGTAACAGCAGAACCGGAACCTGAAGCTCCGGCAGAACCATCTGTCGAGGATTTGTACCTCAACGTAGAGGTGCCTGAAGAACTGGTAACGGAAGAAGTTCCTGACCTGTTCGTACAGGTCGATGAGTCTGCAGTACCGGCAGCGCCTGTAGTCGAAGAGGTCGTTGAAGAGGCAGTCGAAGAAGCAGCTCCTGTGGTTGAAGAAGTCGTCGAAGAGCCTGCAGCCGAAAAGCCGGCTGAAGAAAAAGACACGGACGCGCTTTCGCTTGAGGAACTCGAGAGAGACCTGTTCGGCGATGTACTCGATGAAGAGTTCGAGGCTGAAGAGACAAAGAAGATCGACAAGTTCTACACGCTTTACCGCAAGAACGAGGAGTTCCAGAGACTTCTCGATGAAGAATATGAAAAGCTCAAACACGGCGGCGGACTGACCGAAGAAGAGAAGCAGGCCGTTGACGCCATTCCAAAGATGGCCGACGTAGAGGCCGCCGCAAAGGCAGGCGTCGAAGCTCCTGCTCCTGCTCCTGCGGAACCGGAGACACCTGCGGTCCCTGTAGAGAAGGAAAAGGCTTACAGACAGGTAGAGGACGAGACCATCTACATGCCTAAGGACGTTCTGGACGAGCAGCTGAAGGTCGATTTCGCGAGTGCCACCGCGGCAGCAGCCCCTGCTGCAGCCGCAGCGACTGCAGCGGCTGTCACGACAGCTGCCGCTGAAGCGAAAGCTCCTGCCGAAGTTCCGGCAGAGCAGCCAAAGAAGAAAGAGGAAAAGAAGAAAGTCGAAGTCGAGTACGAAGACGTAGAGCACGGCAGCAAGTTCCTTACGATCCTTGCAGTAATAATCGCGCTCATCCTCATCATGCTGCTTGCGGTGATCCTGATCCTCCAGATCGCGCCGGACAGCGGTGCTGCTGCGTGGATCGACTCGCTTATCGAGAACATCACATCCAGCTTCAGCATGCTACCGCCGGGCGGCGGACAATTCCTGCTTTAGGCAGCAAGTAAAACCATAACTTCACTTGCAGCGGCAGCCGACGCTGTCGCTGCAATTATTTTAAGACAACTAATTGGGGCTTAGTGCCGGGAGGAATAAAGCTTTGGCAGAATTCACAGACGGAAATAAACCAAAAAAACAAAGAAAGAGAAGAGAAAAAAGCGAGTTTACGGGAAAGCGCAGAAGAGGCAGAAAGGGATTCTCCCTGGCCATAATGATAATTGCTCTGGTCATCTCGTTCCTCATGCTGACGGTCGGTTTTATTACTGACTGGATGTGGTTCAAGGATCTCGGATACACAAGCGTGTTCTGGAAGAGACTGGTCACACAGCTTGAGCTCGGAGTGCCGGTGTTCGTCGTGGTGACCCTGCTCGCAAGGTTCTACCTCAGGACGCTCAAGAACGGCTATTTCAAAAAGATCGAGTCGCATGAGATACCTAATCTGAAGAGGATAAACTCCACATCGTGGATACTCTCCCTTGTTTTCGGCCTCGGCGTCGCGTTCTACACATCGACGGGGACATGGCTGACATTCCTCAAGTCGAAGTACTCGACTGAGTTCGGTCTGAAGGATCCGCTGTTCAATCTGGACATCGGTTTCTACATCTTCAATCTGGACTGGCTCGACAAGGTCAATGAGATCATTCTGGTCTCTGTCATCGGCCTCGTCGTTGTGACGATCGTTTACTATTCATTCCTGCTATCGGTAAGGACGCCTGACATCTTCGATCATGAAGACGACATGCCGCCTGAACCGGAATTTGAGGAGGAAGAAGAAGAGGACGAGGAGCCTAAGGTGATCTACCGCACGCCTATCGACCACTCCGTGATCGGCAGGATGGTGAGAGCGTGCAGAAAAGCCGTACAGGCAGCGTTTGACCCTAACCGCAAGAAGAAGAGAGGTCACAGCACCGACATCAACAACAGCAACGTTGAGAACCTGATGAGCATCGCCAGCGGCAAGCTCATAATCCTGGGTGTCATCTTCTACCTGATGCTCGCGGTCGACTTCTTCCTGAAGCAGTTCGACCTGCTGCACGCTCATAACGGTGTCGTTTACGGCGCGGGATTCGTTGACGTCAACATCACGCTCTGGGTATACCGCATAATAATGCTGTTGTGCGTTGTCGGAGCAATCACACTTGCTGTACACATCAAGAAGGGCGAGATCACAAAGCTCCTCAAGCTGCCTGTGATCATGGTGCTCGTATACGCTCTGGGAGTCGGAGCCGGCAGCCTCGTGCAGTCGCTCATCGTTACCCCGGACGAGATCAACAAGGAGTCCAAGTACCTTGAGAACAACATTGAATACACAAGGCACGCTTACGGAATCGACAATGTAAGAGTCGCGAACTTCGCAGCCGACGATACGCTCAATGCTGAAGTTATCAGCGGGGCGGACGAGACGATCGGCAATATCCGTATCAACGACTATCTGCCTGTAGAAGACTTCTACAACCAGACGCAGTCGATCCGTCAGTACTACAGATTCAACGACGTGGATATCGACAGATATACGATAGATGACTCGATCACGCAGACCTACCTCTCAGCCAGAGAGATAGATGAGGAAAAGATCTCCAATACGTGGATCAACAAGCACCTTAAGTACACGCACGGCTACGGCGTTGCGGTATCGCAGGTAGACAAGGTCACCTCATCCGGTCAGCCTGACGTTATCGAGGGCAACATCCCGCCGGAGACCAACGTTAAGGAACTCAACATAGAGAGACCTGAGATCTACTTCGGCGAGCTTTCCAAGGATTACATCATCGTAAATACCAAGGAAGCCGAGTTCGACTATCCTGACGGAAGCGAAAACAAGTACACCGAGTACGAAGGAAACTCGGGCATCAAGCTTAACTTCTTCAACAGGTTACTGTTCGCGATAAGAGAGGGCAACATCAACATCCTCGTTTCGTCAAATATCACAAGCAAGTCCAAGATCATGCTTGTCAGGGACGTTGTCAGCAGGGTCGAGAAGATCATGCCGTATCTGGCGTATGAAGAGGATCCGTACATGACGATAGTGGACGGCAAGCTCTACTGGATACTCGATGCATATACCACAAGCAGCAAGTATCCATATTCGGAGCCTTACAACAACGATCCTAACGCTGTCCGTCCGACCAACTACATCAGGAACTCTATCAAGGTCATCGTTGACGCGTACGACGGAACCACAAACTTCTATATCGTGGATGAAACCGATCCTATCGCTCAGACATATATGAAGATCTATCCGAAACTCTTCAAGCCTTACAGTGAGATCTCGGACGAGATGAAGCTCCACCTGAGATACCCGAACGCTATGTTCAAGATCCAGGCGCAGGTCTATTGCAAGTACCACATGGACGAGGTCAAGGTCTTCTACCAGAAGGAGGACCTGTGGGATATCGCTCACCAGATCTACGGCGTGGACGATGTCGAGATGGATCCGAGCTATTACGTATTCAATCTGCCTGACACCGAAGAGGGCGCCGAGTTCATCAACATGGTGCCGTTCACTCCGAAGTCGAAGCAGAACATGACGGCCATCATGATGGGGCGTAACGACGGCGACAACTACGGTCAGCTGATCGTATACACGATGCCTAAGAACAAGACCATCTACGGCCCGATGCAGATAGAGGCCCAGATCGACCAGAACACCGAGATATCCAAGGAGTTCTCGCTGTGGAAACAGTCGGGATCGACGTATAAGAGAGGCGACCTCTTCGTTATACCTATCGGCACATCACTGATGTATGTCGAGCCGGTATATCTGGAGGCTACCAATCAGGCTATCCCGGAGGTCAAGAGAGTAATCGTGGCTTACCAGGATAAGATCGCATACGAGCCTACACTAGCCGAAGCGCTGATCAGCCTGTTCGGCGGAGAGGCCGATTCGGGCGGAAGCAAGATCGACAGCCTCGATGACGGCAGCGGCGGCGCGAATGAAGACGTCAAGTCGCTTATCAGCAAGGCTCAGAACGCTTACGACAAGGCTATCGAGTGCCAGAAGAACGGCGACTGGGAAGGCTACGGCAAGTACATAAAGCAGCTGGAAAACTATCTGACCAAACTCGCCAATGAGAGCGGAAGCGGTTCCGCTGCGGCACCGGCGGCAGAAGAGGCCGCGCCTGCAGAGGACGACGCCGCTTAAACAGCAAGTTGGGACAGGAGAATATAGCGGAAAAAGATGATTAGATTTGATTTGAACAGAATGCTGTTTACACTGACTCCGGACGAGCACGACTCAGAGACCGTCCGGAGTCGTCTCGTGTCTCACCCTGAGGTCAAATTCGTATCCTTCACGGGTGTTGACATGGGAAACCACAGCACGGATGAAAAAATACCGGTCGCGCTTTTTATTGACGACATGGAGAAGCTTCTCAAGGGAGGCGTGCAGACTGACGGTTCGTCCGTAGCTCTTCCGACCATCGCCGATCTCTCCAACGCGAGAGTCGACCTGGTGCCGGACATGGATGTCAACTGGTTTGTCGAGTACAATTACGGCAACACCGACTACGAGACGGGACTGCCCGTGGGCACGCTGAGGATACCGTCCTTCCTGCTCCACAACGGTGACAGGATGGTGGGTTCAAGGGTCTTTCTCAAGGAATCGACGGAAAGGTTCAAGGCCGGACTCATTAAAGAACTGGAAGCGCATCCGTATGTGTTTGAACACATAGGAGGCATTGACAGCTTTGAGGATATCGATGAGATAAAGCTGACGAACGCTACTGAGCTGGAGTTCTGGGTAAAGACGCCTGACGACAGCGCGGACAGAGATCAGCTCTCCATCGCGCAGGAACTGAAGGAACAGTACTGGCAGAGGGTCAGCGGCCCGGTCGCTACAGCCCTTGAACAGACTCTGGAGATACTCGATCATTACGGCTTCGGCGTCGAGATGGGTCACAAGGAAGTAGGCGGAGTAAAAGCCAAGATGGGCAACTCCGGCAACTTTGACCACATCATGGAGCAGCTCGAGATCGACTGGAAGTACGCAGGCCCTATGCAGGCCGCGGACAACGAGGCTCAGATAAAGCACATCATCAGGGACGTGTTCCGCATGAACAGCCTTGAGGTCACATTCCACGCGAAGCCGATGATCGGTGTCGCAGGCTCGGGTGAGCATACGCACTTCGGCATCGCGGCAAAGCTTAAGGATGGCAAGACAGTCAACCTGTTTGAGCCGGTTGCCAGGGATGATGACTTCATGAGCCCGGTTGGTTACGGAGCGCTGATGGGGATACTCCGCAACTATGAGATCCTCAATCCGATAATCGCGCCTGAACATGACTCGTTCCAGAGACTGAAACCGGGTTATGAGGCGCCGGTATGCATAGTCACATCGCTTGGCATGGATCACATGACGCCTTCGCGTAACAGGACCGTCCTGATCGGACTGGTCAGAGACCGCCTGAATCCGCTGGCCACCAGGTTCGAACTCAGGTCACCTAACCCGCACACGAACACATATCTCATAATCGGCGCGGGCTATCTGACGATGCTGGACGGTATAAAGGCCGTGCTGGCCGCCGGAAAGACGCCGGGAGAGCTTGAAGCCTCTATAAGCAAGAAGTACGGAGAAGAGGATTTCTACCTGGAGAAAAACCGCGAGTACAGAGCCGAGCGCAACCTCTTCAGCGAGTTCACGGCCGAAGAAAGAGAGAAACTCTTCGGCAGGGCTCCGGCAAACGTATGGGAGAGCTTCCTCAACTGGGGAGACGGATGCTTCGATCCGGAAAGCGTGAGGCTGATCACGGGCGGAGACGAGACCATGGCCATGATACTGAGGTCATACCGCGAGCAGATGATCCACAAATGGACTCTGGAGTATCATGACAGATACATCCAGAACACCATGGATCTCCTCAGGAGCTGCGTGAAGATGCATGAAGATGACAGTAACGAATATGACGCGTCCAACTGGCAGAAGGCTGCGGAGCTCAAGTCTCTGATAGGGCGCGAGGAGAACGGCAGAGACTCCCTGCTGATGCAGGCGAGGAACGCCATCGATCAAAATGATTACGCCGGCCTCAGCAGGCTCGAGCTCGAGATAGAAGAAAAGCTCGAGGAGCTCCGCGAGGTCTACGGAAGATACAGACGCAATATTTTATAAAAAAAGGTAAAACTATGCTGGATATCAAAAGGATAAGAGAAGATTTTGACGGTGTGAAAGCCGGCGTCGAAAGACGCGGCAAGGGTGATTTCGGTATCGACCGCGTAAAGGAACTCGACGTGAAGAGGCGTCAGATCCTTGCGGAAGTCGAAGCGCTCAAGAACAAGCAGAATGTGACATCGCGCGAGGTGCCTAAGCTCAAGAAGGAAGGCAAGGATGTGTCCGGACTCTTCAAGGAGATGAAGCAGCTGTCGGCGCGCATCAAGGAACTTGACGGCGAGGTAGCTGAGATAGAAGAAGAGCTCAGGAGCGTGCTGCTCGGCATCCCTAACGTTCCTAACAAGGACGTGCAGGAAGGAGAGGACGACACGGCGAACGTGGAGCTTCGCAGAGTAGGTGAGCCCCGCGAGTTCGACTTTGAGGCAAAGGCGCACTGGGATATCGGTGAAGCCCTCGACATACTCGACTTTGAAAGAGCTGGCAAACTGTCCGGCGCAAGGTTTACGGTCTATAAGGGCCTCGGCGCGAAACTCGAAAGAGCGGTCATCAACTTCATGCTCGATCTCCACACTGAGGAACAGGGCTACACGGAGATCCTGCCGCCGTTCATGGTCAACCGCGACGCGATGACCGGAACGGGCCAGCTTCCTAAGTTTGAGGACGACATGTTCTACCTCCCGGCAAAGGACTTCTTCCTTATCCCGACCGCGGAGGTGCCTGTCACCAATCTGCGCGCCAAGGAGATCATTCCGATGGAAGAACTGCCGGTCTATTACACGGCATACACTCCGTGCTTCCGTAAGGAAGCAGGCTCGGCCGGCAGGGACACAAGAGGACTCATTCGTCAGCACCAGTTCAACAAGGTCGAGATGGTCAAGTTCACCACGCCGGAGACATCTTACGACGAACTTGAAAAACTGACCAATGACGCCGAAGAAGTACTTAAGAGGCTGGGCATCCCGTACAGGGTAGTCAGGCTCTCGACCGGCGATCTCGGATTCAGCTCAGCCATGACCTTCGACATCGAAGTCTGGATGCCGAGCTACGGCAGATACGTTGAGATCTCCAGCTGCTCGGACTTCGAGGACTTCCAGGCGAGGCGCGCGAACATCCGCTTCAAGAGGGACAAGGACTCCAAGCCTGAATTCGTCCACACGCTGAACGGTTCCGGACTCGCGGTAGGCCGCACGGTCGCCGCCATTCTGGAAAACTTCCAGCAGGAGGACGGATCGGTCGTGATCCCTGAAGCCCTGCGTCCGTACATGGGCGGCCGCGAGGTCATCAAATAACAAATCATCAGATGCATAACAAAAGAGACCGCGCGCGGTCTCTTTTTCTATTTGACTGTTTAATATCCTGTGCCGACTTTTACCATGCCTTCCTCGTCGACTCCGGAGATCTTTTCGCCGCTTTCGAGTATCGCGGAGATATGGCTGATCACTTCCATCGACAGGATCTCGCCAGGGCAGGCTATAGGCGTGCCCGGCGGATAGGTGATGATAGGGTCATAGAGCACTCTGCCCACCGCTTCGTAGAGCGGCACGTACACTCCGTCTACCGGCACGTCCGCGTAATCGAGCACTATGTCGTCGAATGAGCGAGGTGTGCGGTCCACGTGGGCGCCTACTCCGTAGCCTTCCGCTATTTCCTGCAGGGCCGCGAGCAGCCTTTCGTAATCGCTTCTTACGTTCCCGGCCCCGGTCATCAGCAGTACGTACTCGCCGTGCACCATTTCCGAAATGATGCCTCTGTACCGGAGCTCTTTTTCAAGGCGTTCGCCTGAGAGACCGAGCTCGGACATGCTGATGTTGATCTTGGTAGGATCCGGTCCTTCCCTGTATCTGTAGAGGGCAAAGACATCTTCGTCCTGAGCGCCGGAACCCCTCGCGCCGCTGCCGGTCACGATGGTTAGGCCGTTTATCTTTGAGGCTCCTTTATAAAAGCCGCGCAGGTCTTCTTTCCAGTTTTTTATGATCTCACGCCACTTGCCGCGCATGATCTTTTCATTTATGTCGAGGCTCGCCATCAGCAGGTAGGACGGACTGGTGGTCTGAACCATGCGGAGCGCCTCGCTGACCGCGTCTATGTCTACACTGTCGCCGCAGATGTTGAGAATGCCGCTTCCCGTGAAGCTGAGGAGGGTCTTGTGAGTGCTGTTCACGACGATGTCAGCACCGAGCGATTCAGCCGCGTGCTTCATGTGAGGTATGTATGCCCCTTCCTCTCTGGCGGACTCGGCGTCGTAGTCAAAGAACTTCAGATGCGCGCCGTGCGCCTGGTCGACTATCATCAGCATGCCGTGGTCATGCGCCACGTCGGTAAGTACGGCGATGTCGCTCAGCTGGCCGCAGTAATTAGGGCTCGTGATTAGCACGGCCGAGGCGTCCGGGTTCGCTTCGCAGGCAGCCTCCAATTCATAAGGTGAGATGCCTGCCGCGATATTGTAATCGGGATCCGTTTCAGGACGGATGTAAACGGGATTGATGCCGCCGAGCCTGAGAGCGCTGAATGCGGCGTGGTGTGAATTACGGCTGAGTATGAGCTTGCCGCCGACCGGAACGCTCGAAATGATGGCGGCTATCAGGCCCGCGCTGGAGCCGTTCACGAGCAGCTCCGTATGGCGTGCGCCATACAGCTCTGCGTAATTCTCCATCACGTTACGCAGAGCGCCGCGCGGGCAGTACAGCGTGTCCGCTCCCGGGATCTCAGTGATGTCCCAGGCGGCAGCATTCTTAAGCAGCGCGCCATAGCCCTCTTCATCATAAAGCGCGTTCCTGCCCTTATGACCGGGCATGTGGAAGGAGACGTCACCTGCCGCCGCGTTCTTTTTCAGAAAATCTGCAATCGTATATTCTTTCATAATGAAACCTGCATTTTGCCAGTAACAGATTATTAATATTTTGGATATTATACCATTTATACCGCGCTGTTGATATGCCGAAGAGGGCTATGCGGCGGGATCCCCGGTGATATAACGCGCAGGCAGAAGAATATCAGCAGCGCTTTTGCACGGCAAAAGGAACACTTTTGTACTGTTATGTTTTTGGCAATCATCATTTTTTGAATTAAATGGTATATAATATGTAGGCTGTTTGACAGCGCCCTTCTTTTGATGTGCAAAAAGACGGGCAACAGCCGTCCGCCGGAAAAGCATACGGCGGGCGAAAACAAGTTATTGCAAGATGAAGGTATTATGTGAAAGGAGTTTCTAAAGGGATGAGCCAAAGGAAACATTTGCCAAGCATCCATGTACCGCATCACAAAAACACGGCCGCATGCGAGACCGTTACGATGCCGATACCGGATGAAGTAAGCATAAGCATGTCCCAGAATATTGGCGCTCCTTGTCAACCCCTCGTAGAGAAGGGTGATTACGTAAAGGTAGGACAGAGGATCGGCGACGTCGAAGCCTTTGTCAGCGCACCTATCTTTTCGAGCGTCAGCGGTACCGTCAAGTCGATCGACAAGGTCCGCGGTTCAATGGGCGGCTTTGAAACTCACATAGTAATCGAGACAGACAAAAAACAGGAGATCAGCGAGGAAGTCAAAATACCTGAGGTCAACAGCTTTGAGGATTTCGTCAAAGCTGCCAGAGACAGCGGTATGGTAGGTCTGGGCGGAGCTTCCTTCCCGACCCATGTAAAGCTGAATCCTAAGAACCTCGATGAGTGTGAGTACCTCGTCGTGAACGCCGCGGAATGCGAGCCGTTCATCACGACGGACAACAGAGAGATGGTGGAGAACGGTCAGGACGTTCTTGACGGCATGAAACTGGTCATGCAGTGGCTGAATCTCAAGAAGGGGTTCATCGGAGTCGAGACCAACAAGCCTGACGCGATCGCAAACCTCAAGAGACTGATCGAACAGAACGAGATCGATGATATCGAGATCGTGCCGCTTCCGTCCAGCTACCCGAAGGGCGCTGAGCGCGTGCTCGTCTACGAGGTCACGGGCAAGACGATGAACGCGGGCGTGCTCCCTGCTCAGCTTGGAGTCATTCTCGACAACGTATCGACGATCGGAGTCATGGCCGAGTACTTCAAGACCGGCATGCCTATCGTGAGAAGAAGAGTTACGGTCGACGGCGACGCGGTTGCCGAGCCTAAGAACGTCTTCGTCCCGATCGGCACAAGGATCGCCGATGTCGTGGAGTTCTGCGGCGGCTACAAGAAGGAGCCTCGCAAGATCATCATGGGCGGACCTATGATGGGAAGAGCGACCAAGTCCGATGAGTCCCCGACAATGAAGAACACATCGTCCATCCTGTGCTTCGGCAAGGAAATGGCAGAGGTAAAGGAAGAGACCGCGTGTCTCAACTGCCAGCGCTGCCATACAGCCTGCCCGTTCGGCCTGATGCCTAGCATCTTCGCTGAGGCGTACGAGCATAAGGACGTGGACAAACTCAACAGATTCAATGTCATGCAGTGCATGGAGTGCGGCAGCTGCTCGTACACATGCCCGGCAAGACGTCCGCTGAGCCTGACCAACAAGCTCGCTAAGATGATGGTAAAGGAGGCGTCAAAGTAATGGCTAATAAGTTTCATGAAAATTTGATCGTATCCTCCTCGCCGCACATCGTAACGGAGTCGGATACAACAAGGCTTATGGGCACAGTGCTTCTGGCACTCGCCCCTGCATGGATCGCCAGCATCTACATCTTCGGAGTAAAAGCGTTGCTGCTGTCGGTCGTATGCGTAGCGGCAAGCGTACTCTTCGAGTATGCGTACAACGCAATCACACATAAGAAACAGACTGTAGGAGACCTCTCCGCAGCCCTGACGGGACTGCTGATCGCGTTCAACGTGCCGGCAAGCTTCCCGCTCTGGCAGGCTATCATCGGCTGCCTCTTCGCAATCGTAGTCGTGAAGCAGCTCTTTGGCGGAATCGGAAGGAACTTCTCCAACCCGGCCATCACGGCCCGTATCTTCCTGTTCATCTCGTTCTCGGCAAACATGTCCACATGGCCTCTGACGAGACTGGCGGAGGCTACAGACGCTGTGACAGGTCCTACACCTTTGGCGCTATACGCTGAGGGAAGCAAGGATCAGATCCCGGGACTCATGCAGCTGTTCCTCGGATTCCACGGCGGCTCGACCGGTGAGGTCTGCGCGCTCGCTCTGCTGATCGGCGGCATCTACCTGATAGTCCGCAAGGTCATCAGCCCGATCATTCCATGCGCTTTCATCGGCACGGTCTTCGTCTTCGGATTTATCGCGACGGGAAGCCTTCATTGGGCGCTCTTCCACGTCCTGTCCGGCGGCGTGATGCTGGGAGCATTCTTCATGGCGACAGACTATGTCACATCGCCTAAGCTGCCGCTCGGTCAGCTGATCTTCGGCATCGGCTGCGGGATCATAACCATGAGCATCAGGCTATTCGGCGCGTATCCTGAAGGTGTGTCCTTCTCGATCCTGCTGATGAACCTCTGCACACCGCTGCTCAACAACCTGTCCTACAAGTTCTACCTGAAGGAGGGAGGTGCTAAGAATGGAAAATAAAAACAGCGCATTCAAGGAATACTTCTCGCCTATACTGGTACTCGTATTGATATGCTTTGTGACGACATTCCTGCTGGCGTTCACATACGGGGTGACGGCGCCTATCATTGCTGAGAACACAGCCAAGGCCGCCAGCGAAGCCAGAATGGAACTCCTTTCTGACGCGGACAACTTCACTGACGCGGGCGCCGACCTCTTCGTTCTCGAAGAAGGCAAGGTCTACGCGACAGAAGTCTACACGGCAGACAACGGAGCCGGCATGGTAGTAACGGTCAAGACAAACTCCTACGGAGGAATGCTGACCGCGATGGTCGGCATCAATAAGGACGGAGAGATCACAGGCGTCAAGGTCACAGAGCACGCCGACACACCGGGCGTTGGTACCAAGGCGCACGCTGACAGTCACCTCGATCAGTACAAGGGACTCAGCGAGCTCACAAGCGACCAGGTCAAGAACGACTCTTCCGTTCAGCACGTGACCGGAGCTTCCGTGTCGTCCGGAGCCGTCCACAAAGCCGTATACTGCGCGCTTGAGCAGTTCAAAGCGATGGGAGGTGTAAAGTAATGGAAAAGAAAAGTAAGCTCTCGATACTGACCAACGGTATCATCAGGGAGAACCCTACACTGGTACTCCTGCTCGGAACTTGCCCGTTCCTCGCTACATCTTCATCACTGATCAACGCGCTCGGAATGGGACTTTCGGCTACAGCCGTACTGATTTGTTCCAACATCGTAATTTCACTGCTGCGTAAGGTCATTCCCGACAAGGTCAGGATACCTTGCTACATCGTAGTTATCGCCGGATTCGTAACACTGGTACAGTTCGTGCTCCAGGCTTACGCTCCGGAAATCAACAAGGCTCTGGGAGTATTCATCCCGCTGATCGTAGTAAACTGCATCATCCTCGGCCGCGCTGAGGCATTTGCGAACAAGAACACCGTTGTTGATTCCGCTCTTGACGGAATCGGCATGGGAATCGGATTCACACTTGCGCTCGCAGCCATGGGAGCTATAAGAGAACTTCTGGGAACAGGCTGCCTTCTGGGCTTCACCATCATCCCGAATTTCTCGATCGGCTTCTTCAACCTGCCGCCGGGCGGATTCTTCGTATTCGGAGTTCTGATCGCGATCATGCAGGCAGCTACAAAGGGAAAGGCTCTCAAGGCCAAGGGTTTCAGCTGCGGACTCTGCCCGATGTACAATTCGTGCAACACCGCTGAGGCCAATGAGGAAGTCGCTGCAGCCAAGGCTGCTAAGGCAGTATAGAAAGGAGGACAGACATGTTGGTAAATCTTATAGTAATCTTCATGGGGATAGTCCTCGTTAATAACTTCGTACTGTCTCAGTTCCTGGGAATCTGCTCGTTCCTCGGAGTGTCAAACAAGATGAGCTCATCCGTAGGCATGGGCGGCGCGGTAGTCTTCGTAATGGTTATCGCCGAACTCGTTACATGGCCTGTAATGCAGCTCCTCAACAAATTCGAGATCGGATATCTGCAGACTGTAGTATTCATTCTCGTGATCGCCGCCCTCGTACAGTTCGTTGAGATGTTCATGAAGAAGTACCTGCCGGCCCTCCAGAAGGCCCTCGGTATCTTCCTCCCGCTGATCACGACAAACTGCGCTATCCTGGGCGCGACGATCAACGCAATAAGTTATGGCTATTCCTACATCGAGTCCGTGGTGTATGCCTTCGGAGCGGGCGTCGGCTACATGGTAGCGATGGTCCTCTTCGCGGGCATCCGTGAGGAGAAGCTGGTAGATCTTGAGGGAGTACCTGCGCCGTTCAAGGGCGTCGGCATCATCCTCGTATCGGCTTCGATCATGGCGCTTTCATTCATGGGCTTCACCGGGATGTTCCAGTAAGGAGGTAGAGAGATGAGTGGAGTAATGACACCCGTACTGTTAGTAGCAGTAATCGGACTCGTCTGTTCCGGCCTGCTGGTATTCGCGTCCAAGGTATTCCATGTAGCGGTAGACGAAAGAGTCACACAGGTAAGAGAGTGTCTTCCGGGCGCCAACTGCGGCGGCTGCGGATTCGCGGGATGCGATGACTACGCTGCTAACCTTGTGGCTGACGAAGAACTTCCTTGCACAAAGTGCTCCCCGGGCGGAGCGGCAGTTGCCGCGCAGATCGCCGAGATCCTCGGAAGATCCGCCGGAGCCGCTGAGCCTCAGGTAGCTCAGGTAATGTGCAACGGAACATGTGAAGCTTCCCGCACCGTGCTCGACTGGCAGGGCATGCAGTCCTGCAAGGGCGCTAAGGGATGGTTCACATCACCAAACGCCTGCATGTTCGGATGCATCGGACTCGGCGACTGCATGAACGCGTGCCAGTTCGACGCCATTGGAGTTGTAGACGGAGTTGCGAGAGTCAACAGAGAAAACTGTGTGGCATGCGGCGCGTGCGTAGGCGTTTGCCCGCAGAAGATCATCAAGCTCGTACCAAAGAAGAATCAGGTACACGTTCTGTGCTCATCCACAGACAAGGGCGCTGTTGCCCGCAAGAACTGCGACAATGCATGCATCGGCTGCATGAAGTGCACCACAGTCTGCAATTTCGACGCTATCCACGTAGAGGACAACCTCGCGAGGATCGACGAGAGCAAGTGCAAGAGCTGCGGACTCTGCGCAGCCATCTGCCCGACCGGCGCGATCAACAGCTTCAAGAAGCTGCCTAAGAAGGAAGCCGCCGAGAAGGCCGCGGCAGCCAAGAAGGCAAAAGCCGCTGCAGCCAAAGAAGCAGAAAAGGCAAAAGCCGCAAAGGCTGCGGAATAAGCAGATCCGGCAAAGCACAATAAGCGTGAAGCTTAAGCCGAAAAGCCACGTAATAGGCAAAACCCGGCAAAGCACAATAAGCGTAAAGAAGGCGGTCGATAAATCGACCGCCTTTTTATTGCTCTTATTAAGATTGGTACTTAAAAACCAGTACATCAAAGTCGGTACATCAAGGTAGGTACATCCAAACCGGACAAAAATGAAGTCAGGTCACGAAGGGAATTGGTCCGATTCCGGGCGGTGGAACAGAAACGGACCAATAGTAAGGCCAAAACGGGCAGGAAAATGGTCCGATTCCGGGCGGTGGAACAGAAACGGACCAATAATGAGGCCAAAACGAGCGGCAAAATGGTCCGATTCCGGGCGGTGGAACAGAAACGGACCAATAATGAGGCCAAAATGAGCGGCAAAATGGTCCGATTTCGACTGTTGGATCAAAATCGGACCAAAAACAGGATTCTTTTGATTAAATAATTGGTCCGATTCCAGATTATCCCCTGAAATCGGACCAACTTTGATGTGTTGTTTGCGTATTTAGACCATGTGAGCCGTTTGGTTGAATTAATGGATCAATATTAGATAAGGATATCAGTTTATAAGAGTTATAAGAGAGTGAGTGTGCCGGGTGAGGTCGGCCTTATATACCTGCTGATTATGCTTTTTATTGGTGTGCCGTCAAAACCACCATTTGGTAAATCAAAAGTAAAAAACACATCTCTTTCAGGGAGGTAGTTGTTTAACCAATATTTGTACACTTTGTCATTGAATTTATTTCTATACTTAGGGTCGCTCATCAATCCCTGATGTTCTATATAGATCACTGTTTTATAGTCTATCTCAGACAGTATCGTAAAATCAGGGAGAAGCAGAGAGTCTTTGCTGCCTATTCTGATTCTCAGAGGAAGTTCATATATAAAGACAGCTCCGATGTCCAGCAGATAATTGTAAATCAACGCTTCGCCCAATGACCTGACCATGGTGCCATCTCTGGTTTGGTGTATCAATTCTTCAGGGCGGAAGGGCGGGAAGGTCTTTTTATATTCCTCCATGGAGCGCTTCCATTCTCTGGCGATGTCCGACGAATGTGATACAGGTGATGTCTTGCTGTCCCTATAAACCCTGCTTAAGGATTTGTTAATGCTATCATAGTCAACATTTTTTGAAAGCCGGAGAGTTTGCTCTATGGTTGCTATTTCGCGCTGCAATTCCTGAGTAGAAGCTTGAAGGAAATGAGCTTCTTTGATTTTAAGAACTTCTTCGTCGGTCTCTTTGCCCAGATAGCGGAACTTGTTCGTTTTCACATCAAAGACGTAATAATAGGTGTTTTTTCCATGCTTGTTGCCTTTCATACGCATGGAAGAGTAGTTTTCAAGCTGTTGCAGTCTGCTGCTCTGATTTGTGTACTGAGTCTTGATCTCATTTAGGTAATCTGTTAATTCGTATCTGCATTGCTTGTTCATTTTCACTGCCTCTGATTAGAAGTTACTGATATGTGTTTGTCATGATTCGAGTGTCATAGTATTTATTCACTAATACTGTTGCTGTTAAATCATACACTCGTAAAGGCGGTCGATAAATCGACCGCCTTTTTATTGCTCCGAAGCGGAATCAACAGGGTATGTTTCCGCGTGACGGTATGACCCCGCCGAAGCTTACCTGCTTCAGTTTGCCTGATACGCAGACGAAGAGATCATCCGCCAGAAACACGCTGCAATCGGTAACTGACCTGTTGGCTTCTCTTATTGTCGAGGCGAGGCTTTGCGGATCGCCCTCACTGACAGGAAGCAGAAGGACTTCATGCACGGATGAAGGGAGCACGTAGAAATTCCCGCCCAGCAGGTCGCTCAGCCTCGCGAGCATGCCGGGATAGAACAGCGCCGCAGCTCCCCAGAAACAATCCTCGTTACTTAACACAAGCAAAGGATCGGACTCGTTGATGGCGTCAGCGCCGCTTTCCAGCAGGTTCTCACATGACTCGGGGCTGCAAAGCATGTCGCTTATTCTATAAAGTGTGGCACGGTCTTTTTCGGCGGATTCCCTAAGCGCTTTTTCGAACAGCTCCTCCTTGGTAAGTCCCATTTCTTCCATAAGGCTGTTGGTGATGACCGCGCGGAACTCGCCTGACCTCATTTCTGCGATCAGCGCGAGACCGATATCGTCTATGTGGGGTACATCTTTCAGATAGTCATGGTTCTTGGCTTTGTTCAGCAGTCTCACGCCGAAGCCTTCGCGTTCCGCCAGGGCTTCCGGATCGATCCCCGCGATCGATGGCGGGTTGGTAACGTAGTGGATGCCGTCCTGCACCAATCTGACATACAGCTCTTCAAGCGGGTGTCCATCCCTGTACATACCATAAAAATCTTCGACGTAGAATGTCGGAGCGCAGGCCGTGCCGGGCGCTCTGAAGAGAAGCGCGGACAGCTCTCCCCGCTGCGCTTTTGTGACACTGCGTTCTTCTAACTCTATATTCTTTAGGATGCTGTCTTCCGGTATGGCGTCCAGCATGCTCCGGCAGCCGGCGACGAGCGCCGTTTTAAAATCTGTAAAATCCAACATTTGTCGATCTCCTTTTCTGTAGTTTTCCGGTGGACCATAGTATGTCAGCAGCTGCGGGACAAGGTCAAATCATCGAAAAGAACGCGATAAACGCCGTGATCGCAAGGACTACGCGGTTTTTTCGAACATGCTCCGTGGGATCAGTGTGGGAAAAAGTGCTTTTATTGTCTGAAAAAGGACTTCCCGCGAGCAGGCGGCACGGTTGAACTCATTCGCGAATGACTGTAAAATAACGAATTGAAAAGAGAAAAGAACAGGAAGATTCTGAAATGAACGAAGCTGAAAAAAGAGGCCGCGAGTACCTCGCGAGCAAGGGATACGCGGACAGGATAATCGATTTCAAGAATACGGACATAACTGCCGAGAGCACGGCTCTTGCGCTGGACGTAGACGTAGACAGGATCTGCAAGGGGCTGGTCTTCAAGGGCAAAGGCGGGACCGCGGTGGTCGTGATCGCGTCGGGCAAGTCCAGGGTCAATAACGGCAAGTTCAGAAATGTTCTGGGCTTCAGACCGACCATGCTGCCGGCCGAGCAGACCGAAGAACTTACCGGCCATATCGCGGGGACCATCAACCCGTTCTGCCTTAAGGATACGGCAAAGCTCTATCTGGACCTTTCGATAATGAAACACAAGGGAGAGACCGTGTTCCCGGGCATCGGCGGCGAGGACTCGGTAGTCGAACTGACGGTGGATGAACTTGAAAAGCTTTCAGATCCGGTATGCTGGATCGATGTAACGATATAGGAAAAAGATATAGGAAAAATATAATGACAGACGATTACATGAAGGCCCTTAAGGCCGGAGAAAAAAAATTTAGGGCGAGGGTCGCCGCGGGTGAATATCCATACCTGCCGGCGCTCGATGACATCGCGCCTGACGCGGACAAGTATACGCATCATGATCTGGGGATCATGGAGATCCCGGTCGAACTGATAGCGGGCACAAAGACGCGCGCCAGACAGAATTCGTTTGCCCCGGGATTTATGCCGCTGATCCAGCCGGACAGCGAGTTCGCGGCTAAGTGGGACAATCTGTACAAAGCGCAGATAAAGGAAGGATTCAACGACCCGATCAAGGTCTACGAATATCTGCACCGCTTCTATGTCCAGGAGGGCAACAAGCGCGTTTCGGTCAGCAATTATCTGGACATGCCGACGATAAGCGCGGATGTGACAAGGGTCGTGCCGCCTGCCGAAGTGCTGAAGGAGCACCCGGAGTACGAGGAGTTCCGCAGATTCTACAAAGTAGCACCGATATATGACATTGAAGCTACATGGACCGGCGCCTATGAGGAGATCGCCGAGCTTCTTGGGATGGACCTTGAGACTCCGTGGCCTGACGACCTTGTCAGGTCGCTCAGAAGCGCGTACTGGATATTCCTGCTCGCGTGGAAAGACCTCGGAGACAAAATGCCGGATCTTCTTCCGGGTGACGCTTTCATAGTATATCTGAGGATCTATATAAAAGATGCTCTTAAGCACCAGCCGCCGTCAGTGGTAAGCAAAAAGCTGCTGCGGATCAAAAAGGAACTCCTGATGGAGCACAACAAGGAAAGAGTCGCGCTGGTCGAATCATCGGAAGAGGCGGTGCACGCGGGCAGCCTTATAACTAAGGCCGGCAATCTTGTGGCCGGCCCGGATTCACTTATCGGAAAGGTGCTGCCTGTCACATACTCGGCAAAGAACCCTTTCAAGGCCGCCTTCATATACCATAAGAGAATCGACGCTTCGGCGAGACTGGCGGATCACGAGAAGGGACGCCTCAGGCTCGAGGAAGCGTACGGCGGGATGGTAAAGACAAGGTGCTACGAGGACTGCGGAAGCTCGGAGTCGTTCGAAGCCGCAGTGAAAGACGCCGCTGAGTGGGGCGCGAAGGCCGTGTTTACGACCTCTCCGTCACAGATCAACGACGCGCTCAGAGCCGCCATTGAGTACAAAGACATAGAGTTCCTCAATTGTTCGGTCAACCTTGCTCACCAGGCGGTGCGTACATACTATGCGAAGATATACGAAGCAAAATACCTTGCGGGCATCGTCGCCGGCATGGCGGCCGCGGCGGACGGCACACACATCATAGGCTACTGCTCTGACTATCCGATATACGGAACGGTAGCAGGCATCAACGCGTTCGCGATAGGCGCGGCAATGGCGGACCCGCAGGTAAAGATACACCTTGAGTGGGCCAGCCGCAGGGAAGTGAACTGGTGGTGGTCTATGGTCGACAAGGGCATACACATTATCTCGGGCGTGGACTCAAAGCACAATCCGGACGGCAGCGACGCGTACGGCGTCTGCCACGTGGAGCGCTGCGAGCCGGGACAGGGCAACGACCTGTCGGGATCCTGCCTGATCAGAAATCTTGCCGTGCCGATCCTCAAGTGGGGCAAGCTCTACGAGATCATCGTCAAGACCATGATCGAGGGGACATACCACGCGAGCCTCGTCGACAAAAAGGATCAGGCGACGAATTACTGGTGGGGCATGATCTCCGGTGTCGTGGACATAGAACTGTCGGATGATCTGTCCGCGTACACCCGTCAGCTGATCGGTCTGCTGAGGCAGGACATCATTGACGGCCGCTTCAACCCGTTCGACGGCGAACTGCGGAGTCAGGAAGGTATCATCAGAAAAGAAGGGGATGAGCCGCTCGGAAGCAAGGACATCATCATGATGGACTGGCTCAATGAGAACATCATCGGAGAGATCCCTAAGATAGACGCACTCACAGAAGAAGCGCAGACAACCGTAAAGTTCAGCGGCGTGGAAAAGGCTAAGAAAGACTAATGAAGTTACTTCTGCTTGCGGATCATGAAGAAAGAGCCCTGTGGGACGACTGGAACGACGCGACTGCCCGCGCACTGTCCGACGTAGACCTGATCCTCTCGGCCGGAGACCTGAACGCGGACTATCTTGAATTCCTCGTGACCATGCTCAACGTGCCGCTCGTTTACGTGCGCGGAAACCACGACGTACAGTATGATAAAAAGCCGCCTGAAGGCTGCGTCGACGCGGACGGCAGGATAGTTGAAGTAGTTTGCGGCAAGAAAAAAGCGAAAGAAGCGGTTCGCATCCTGGGCCTCGGCGGCTCCATGAGATACAAGGACGATGCCGCCGATATGTATACAGAGAAAGAAATGTCCCGGCGGATAGCGGGTCTGCGCAAGGCTTTCTTCCGTGACAGACTCAGAGGAAAGAGCGGCTTCGACATCCTCCTTACCCACGCTCCTTGCAAGGGACATGGCGATATGGAGGACATAGCGCACACCGGATTCGAATGTTTCAATCAGCTGCTCGACAAGCACCATCCGAAGCTGCATGTCTATGGCCATGTACATAAAGAGTATGGCCAGATCGAGAGCACGATGATACATGAGTCCGGTACGAAGCTGATCAATGCCAGCGGGCACTTTATTACAGTAATATAAAGGCTGGGGAAGTATGAGAGTAACTGTTCTTGCGGACAATCTGGACGGAGAATCGCTGAAAGGCGAGTGGGGCCTGTCGCATTATATTGAATACAAAGACAAAGCCGTCCTTCTGGACACCGGCCTGTCAGGTCTTTTCGCGGAGAACGCGGAGAAACTCGGCATCGATCTTTCGGCTGTCGACTCCGCGGTGCTGTCCCATGCGCACGATGATCACGCGAACGGCCTGGATACTTTTTTTGAAGTGAACAACAGCGCTCCTCTGTATATCGCGAAGGGATGCCGCGAAAACTGCTATGATCTTGTAGAGGGACGCTACAAGTACGCGGGCATACCGAGAGGCATCCTGAGAAGACATGCGGACAGGATCATCAGAGCCGAAGACGATATGATGATAGATGGCGGCATCAGACTGCTGGGGCACAGCACAGCCGGGCTCGAAAGACTGGGACTCGCGGAGAACATGTTCCTGAAGAGAGGCTGCCTGGGTTATGTGCCTGACGATTTCTGCCACGAGCAGAGTCTCATATTTGAGCAGGATGACGGCATAGTCGTGTTCAACAGCTGCTCGCACGCCGGCGCTGACAACATCGTCAACGAAGCCATAACGGCATATCCCGGCCAAAGGATAAAGGCAATGATAGGCGGGTTCCATCTGTTCAACAAAAGCGATGAATATGTCAGAGCCTTTGCGGCACGCCTCGGAGATACAGGTGTGGAGAGCATCTACACCGGACACTGCACCGGAGAAAGGGGCCTCAGCATACTCAGGCAGGAACTCGGAGACAGAGTCCGCACTCTGAAAACAGGGCTTGTGTTTGAGATCTGAGCCATACCGCATTGAAAAAGCGGCCCGCGTCTGCAGACGCGGGCCTTTTGATCGTCAATAATTCGATTATATCCGGGGGATCGTTCCTCTGCTATTCAGCGAACAGATCGACGAACTGGAATGTTCTGCAGTCGACCATGCCGCGGTTGGTGAGCCTCAGCTCAGGCAGGCAGGCGAGGGCCATAAGCGCCATCGTCATGTAAGGTGAATTGATGGTGCAGCCCATTTCTTTCCATGCTGCGTCGAGCTTCGTGATCTGATCCGCGACCTCCTCGACCGGATCATCACTCATGAGTCCGGCGATAGGCAGCGGCACCAGCGCAAGAACTTTGCCGTCTGCTACAGCGCACAGGCCTCCGCCGCATTCGACAAGCGTGTTGGCGGCAAGAGACATATCCTCATCATTCGTACCCGCGACAAGCAGGTTGTGGGCGTCATGGGATACGGTCTGAGCCATGGCGCCTTTCTTGAAACCAAAGCCCTTAAGGAATCCGAGTCCCTTGGTTCCTGTTTCGTGGTGGCGCTCAAACACGGCCATTTTTATCACGTCATTTTCCGCGTCATTCTGAACCGCTCCGTCCGAGACCTTGAGATCCATTATCCTCTCATAGTCTCCTACACGGTTCGGTATGATCTCCATAACGCGTGTCTTGACACTGCTGCCGGCGCCTTCCGGAGCCGCTATCCTGAAGCTCTCCGGAGTAATGGTCTCGCCAACGTGCATGGTATCGTAGACTGAAGCAGGGAAGGCGGACTTTCCGATGTCCACGGTCATCCTGCCGTTTTCGGCAACGACATCGCCGTCGATCATGGTGCGCGTGATGCGTATGTCGTTCAGATCGTCAAAGAAGACGATGTCAGCGCATTTGCCCGGCGTGATGCTTCCCATCTCGTGATCCATGCGGAAGCAGGTTGCCGGATTGATGGTGACGTACTGTATTGCCTTGATAGGGTCGAGCCCCTCTTTCACTGCGAGACGGACGATGTAATCCAGGTGCCCCTCGCTGATCAGGGTGTCCGGATGCGTGTCGTCGGAGATGAGGCAGGCGAAGCGGTCCTCAACGTTGTTGTCGAGTATCGCGCGGATTATAACAGGCATGTCGTGCCACGCGCTGCCGTAACGCATCAGCGCGTACATTCCGTGACGCATCTTCTCAAGAACGTCCTCGGCGCGTGTCGATTCATGGCAGCATCTGACGCCCGAAGCGATGAAAGCGTTCAGTCCCGGGCCCGTCTCAGGCACCGAATAGTGACCGGTCACCACCTGGTCGGCCTTGAGCGTCTCAGCAAGTTCGCCGTGTACGTTAGGATCACCGTAGATCACGCCCGGGAAGTTCATCATCTCGCCCAGACCCATGATGCCGTCCCAGGTCATCATCTCGCGGACCTCTTCAGGTCCGATGTGCGAACCGGTATCCTCGAAGCCGGCTACAGCCGGGACGCATGAAGGCACATTGGACATCGCCTTGAGAGGCACGCGCTTGCCGTCTTCGATCATGGCCTTTACGCCCTCAGGACCGCAGACATTGCAGATCTCGTGCGGATCCATGAATATGCCGGTGGTGCCGTGAGGAACAACTGCCCTCGCGTACTCGCCGACGCTTATCATTGCCGACTCTACGTGGATGTGCGCGTCCATGAAGCCCGGAGCGATGTACTGTCCGGCGGCGTCGATCACCTTTGTGTCATCACCGATGCAGTGCGACGCGTCACCGACAAGAGCGATGCGGCCTTCGGCTATCGCGACGTCGATGCCTTCCTGAATCTCACATGTGCAGACATTGACCAGCTTCGCGTTTTTGATGACCGTGTCAGCCTTCTTAACGCCCATGGCGACATTTGCCATCGTGAGCGTCACTTCATAGAGCGGTTTCTTGCAGAATTTGTTGAGCATTTGGTTACCTCCTTGCCATATATCAAAACAGGGGACCGCGTGAAGTCCCCTGATACTTAACGGCGCTTTGACGCCTTTATTGCCTTATCCATCTTGCGCTCCGCGTCGCGCTTCGCTTCGGCCTCGCGTTTGTCGTAGTTCTTCTTGCCGCGCGCCAGTCCCAGCTCGATCTTGCATCTGCCGTGCTCGTCCAGATAGACTGACAGAGGTATCAGCGTCAGGCCCTGCTGGGTCTTGACCGTGCCGTACAGCTTGTTGATCTCTCTTTTGTGCATCAGAAGAGTGCGGACTCTCAGCGGATCCACGTTGAAGCGGTTGCCCTGCTCATACGGGGCGATGTGCATCCCAGTCAGGACCAGTTCGCCCTTGCTGGTGATCTTGGCATAACTCTCCTTGATGCTGCAGGAGCCCTTGCGGATCGACTTTATCTCAGTGCCCGTCAGAACGATGCCCGCCTCAAAGCGGTCCTCGATGATGTAATCGTGGAACGCCTTCTTATTATTCACGATGACTTTGCGCTGACGTTTTGCCATTAGAATCTCTTTATCTGGTTGAACGGGAAGAGCCTTATGATGACCTTGCCGCGGATAGCGTCGCGAGGAACGTCGCCGACTTCAAAGCGTCGCGAGTCTACGCTGCCCGCGCGGTTGTCTCCCATGCAGAAGTAATAACCTTCCGGCACGGTGTAGGTCTCGCCTTCGGCAGGTCTCTCAAATGCCGGAGTGTATCCGTCCTTGAGGTAATCTTCGTAATACTCTTCGCCGTTGATGTATAACTGGTTGTCTGAGATCATGATCTCATCGCCCGGCAGACCGATGACGCGCTTTATGAGCAACTTGTCATGGCCGGATTCCTCATCAGTCAGTGAGCTCTGGAACACGACTATGTCACCGCGCTCAGGGTCGTTTTTATTATATGCCCGGCGGTACATTATCATGTAGTCGTTCTCGTGGAGGGTGTCCTCCATGGAGGTCTGCTTGACGATGGTCGGTCTGATGAAATACAGGACCGCGCCGGCAAGAAGCACCGCGATCAGCACATCGACCAGCAGGCTCTTAAGGAAACTGCCGGTCGAGCCCGCTGACACGTCTTCCGCGTGCTCGTCGAGGCCGGCGCCGCTCCAGAAGTCCTTTCGGTCTTCTTCTTTCATTGTTGATGCATCGTTGCTTTGCTTATATCTGTCTGATCTCATTTTAAAATGCTCCGTTACTAATAATTATTTTTGCCGCCGAGTCCCGTGAATATCTCGCGGAATCTTTTAGGGACCGGCGCGTCGAAAGCCCTTTCGGCAAGATAGCCGAGGCTTTCGGAATCCGCGGCGGACGTGAGGAATTCCACTCTGTCCGCGTGCAGCAGCTGGGTCGTAAGACCGAAATTTTTATTGACGTATTTATTGATCTCCGCGACGCTCCTTGTAGCGTACTTGCTGTCGCCTATGAGCGGGTGGCCCACGCTTGCCAGGTGCGCCCTTATCTGGTGCGACCTGCCGGTAACGAGTTCGACTTCACAGAGGGTGGCCCTGAATCCGTTTCCAAAGGTGAGGACTTCCATAGGCCTTACGATGGTCTCGATCGCTTTGCCTTCATCACTATCAAGGATCTCGACTTTATTGGCGGATTCGTCCTTGATGAGAGATCCGCCAAGATGCAGCTCTTTTTTGATCTCGCCGCAGGCGATGGTCATGTAGAACTTGCGGATGTCGTCTTCGCGTATCATACGGCTGAGTTCGCGCATGGCCGCGGCGGTCTTGCCAAACAGGACGACTCCAGTCGTGTTACGATCGAGTCTGTTGACCGGCGCGGGTACAAAGACCTTTTCATTGCGCGGGTCGAAAGCGCCGGTCTCTATCAGGTAATCCTTCACCTGATTTGCCAGATGGACCTTTTTCTCATGTGAGTCGCCGTGGGTCAGCAGGCCGAAAGGCTTGTTTGCGATCAGCACGTTTTCGTCTTCGTAGACGATGCTGAAGGTGCGCTTCGCCCGCCCCTTTGCCTTACCTTGGCGGGCCGGCGGGCCATCGCCCGCCCGCGCGGCGCCGGCCGCGCCGAAGCGCTCAAGCTCCTCGTCCGTCAGATACAGAGCCAGCACTTCGCCTTCATTCAGTATGTACGATTCATCCCTGCGCTTCCCGTCTACTTTGACATCCTTTCGGATCGCCTTGTAGACCTCGCCCAACGGCGCGCCCGGCAGATATTTTCTCAGGAATCTGTCTAGCCTGCGTCCGGAATCGTTTGCTGTGATTACGATCTCTCTCATGGTCCTCCATGCGGCGCGCGCTGCGCCCTTTAACCAAATTATTTTATCACGAGCGGGCGACCCGCTCAAGACTGAGCGGCCACCAGCCTGCAGCCGACGTGCGCGCCGTATCCTCTCCACACCGGCGCGCTCCGCCCGTTCCATATTGTTCCATTGCAAATACAGGGCACTGACAGTATACTTATAAGGTAACAAGGCGCAGGGACAGAGAACGGCGCGGCACAGCCCAATGGCGGCAAAGGAGAGCGAAATGCTTAACGATTACAACCTCACCATGCTGACGGATTTCTACGAGATCACGATGGCAAACGGTTATTTCAATTCAGATATCAAGGACGCGGAAGCCTGCTTCGACGTATTTTTCAGGCGTGTTCCTGACGGCGGCGGTTTTGCCATCATGGCAGGCCTCGAGCAGATCATCGCCTACATGAAGCGTCTCAGTTTCACGGAAGAGGACACGGACTATCTGCGCAGCAAAAACTGCTTCAGCGAAGAGTTCCTCGACTTCCTCAGAGATTTCAAATTCAGCTGCGACGTCTGGTCGGTGCCTGAAGGCTACCCGATATTCCCGCACGAGCCTATCATGATAGTCAAGGGACCTCTCATCCAGGCGCAGTTCGTAGAGACTTTCATTCTTATGCAGATCAACCATCAGAGTCTGATAGCTACCAAATCCAACCGTATCGTAAGATCGGCCCAGGGAAGACCGGTCATGGAATTCGGCACAAGGAGAGCTCACGGAGCTGACGCCGCGGTCTACGGCGCCAGGGCCTCGTACATCGCGGGCTGTGTCGGCACGGCATGCACTATCGCCGACCGCAACCATCACGTTCCGGCTCTCGGCACAATGGCGCACAGCTGGGTCCAGAGCTTTGACAGCGAGTACGAGGCATTCTACAAATACACCGAACTGTATCCGCAGAACGCGACACTGCTTATTGACACCTACAACGTGCTCAAATCCGGTCTGCCTAACGCCATCAAGGTGTTCAAGGAACTCAAACCGGCAAAGATGGGCGTCCGCATAGACTCCGGAGACATCACATACCTGACCAGAGAGTGCCGCAAGGTGCTCGACGCTGAAGGCCTCGAAGACTGCAAGATAGTCATCAGCAACTCGCTCGACGAGTACATCATCCGCGACGTCATCCTTGAAGGCGCCAAGATCGATTCGTTCGGCGTCGGCGAGAGACTGATCACGGCAAGATCCGAACCGGTATTCGGCGGCGTATACAAGCTGTCCGGAATCTGGAAGAACGGCGAGATGGTACCAAAGATGAAGATCTCCGAAAACGTCGAGAAGATCACCAACCCGGGCTTCAAGAAGGTAGTCAGATTCTACGGCAACGACCACGGCAAGGCTCTTGCCGACGTGATCATGCTGAGAGATGAACCGTTGCCTGACGGCAAGCCGTTCGAGATATTCGACCCTAACGCCGTCTGGAAGCGCAAGGTGCTTTACGATTACACGGCAGTCGAGCTCCTCGTTCCGATCTTTGAGAAAGGCGAGCTGGTCTACAAGGAGCCGGATATCGACGAGATCAAGGCCACGTGCACCGAGCAGGTGGACAAGCTCTGGGGCGAGTGTCTCCGTTTCGAGAACCCGCAGACTTACTACGTCGACCTCAGCAAGCCGCTGTGGAACCTGAAGCACGACTTGCTCAACAAATATGGCGCAGACAACCTCTAATACGTTCAATAGTGAGCCCCGGAGGTACGACTCCGGGGCTTTTTCCTTTATATGAAAAGAGTTCAGAAAGCGTTATGCATAATAATATGCGCTTTGCTGTGCCTGTCCGGCTGCAGGGCGAACAGGCCCGCTAAGGCAGACAGGCCGGCGAGCGATGACAGATACCGCACCACTTATGAGGTGTTTGTCAGTTCTTTCTGCGACTCAAATCAGGACGGCATCGGCGATATCAACGGCATCCGCTCCAAGCTGGACTACATTGAGGATCTCGGTTTTGACGCATTGTGGCTGACGCCGGTGCACCCTTCTTCGACTTACCACAAGTATGATGTGGACGATTACTACACCGTCGATCCTTCGTTCGGCACGATGGAGGACTACGAGGCCCTGCTGAAGGAGTGCCACAACAGGGACATGAAGGTGTATCTGGATCTGGTGCTGAATCACACATCGGAAGATCATGAGTGGTTCAGGGCCGCGTCGGATTACCTGCGCGAGCTTCCTGACGGCTGGGATCCCGACCCGTCATACTGCAAATACTACGATTATTACAATTTCAGAAGGGATCCGGCGGACGGCTACACGCAGATAGAAGGCACCGGATGGTACTACGAGTCAAGGTTCTGGTCTGAGATGCCCGATCTGAACCTGAGCAGCGAAGCCGTGAGAAGCGAGATCCGTGATATCATGGAGTACTGGCTGGACAAGGGCGTCGACGGCTTCAGGCTGGACGCGGTGACGTCATATTATCAGGACGATCCGGCAGCAAACGCGGAGTTTCTGAGATTCCTGACTGAGACCGCGCGCAGCATCGATCCGGACTGCTATCTCGTTGGAGAGGCGTGGACGGATCAAAGCAGCATAGCGTCGCTCTACGCGAGCGGCATAGACTCGCTGTTTGACTTTCCATCCGCCGGGCGTGACGGTACTATTGCCAGAACCATCTCCGGTAACTGCGCTGCTTCAGACTATGTGAATGAAATGGTGCAGGCAGAAAACCTGTACTCGAACGTGAATCATGGCTGTGTTGACGCGCCTTTCTACACGAATCATGACATGGACAGGAGCGCGGAATACTATCCGGATGATGACGGCCCCGCCATCAAGATGGCGTACGCGATGGATCTGTTCATGACAGGAAACGCCTTCGTTTACTACGGCGAGGAGCTGGGCATGGGCGGGGCCGGCAAGGACGACAACAGGCGCGCTCCCATATACTGGAGCGATGACGCAAATGATCCTGAGATGTGCGCGGGTCCCCCTGATATGGATGACGTGCGAATGAAGTTCCCGTCCGCGGCGGAACAGATCAAAGACGGCGAGTCGATTTACAGCTGGTTCAAGGAAGTCATCCGCGTGCGAAATGAATACCCGGCGATAGCGAGGGGTTATACGGAGAAGGCGGACTCCATAAGCGACGCGTCGGTCGCGGCGTTCTACAGAAGGAGCGAGGAGTACGGCGACCTGCTTATAGTGATGAATCTGCGTTCGGAGCCGGTCGGGAAGAAACTGCCGATGCTGAAAAGGAAAGCAAGGCTGGCGGAATCCCTGACGACCAACGAAGAAAAAATGACATATAAAAGGGGAAAAATAAACATGCCTGCTTACAGCATAGCGGTGTTTGTAATAAAATAATAATAAGGAGAGTTTATATGGGCTGGTATAATGAAGCCGTATTTTATCACATATATCCGTTGGGCCTTTTAGGAGCGCCCGAATATAATGATTACAGCGGACCTGCAGACAGACTGTCAGAGATGCAGGGCTGGATAGAACATCTGAAAAAGGCCGGATTTACCGCGCTCTATTTCGGACCGTGCTTTTCCTCAGGCTCGCACGGGTATGATACGACAGATTACCGCAAGGTCGATGAGCGTCTTGGAACGAACGAGGACCTTAAAGAGATGGTCCGCAGCTGCCATCAGGCGGGTATCCGCGTGATACTTGACGGAGTTTTCAACCATACCGGGCGCGACTTTTTCGCCTTTAAAGATCTGAGAGAGAACAGGGAAAACAGCCGATTCCGCGACTGGTACTGCAATGTGGATTTCGGAGGGAATAACGAATACGGCGACGGGTTCTCCTATCAGAACTGGGGAGGACACAATCTGCTGCCTAAGCTGAACCTGCATAATCCTGAAGTAAAAGATTACCTGCTTGATACGATCAGCTTCTGGGTACATGAGTTTGATATCGATGGCCTTAGGCTGGATGTGGCAGATGCTCTCAGCTTTGACTTTCTGCATGAACTGCGCAGACTGGCAAACGGCATCAAAGAGGATTTCTGGCTGATGGGAGAGGTGATCCACGGTGATTACTCGCGCTGGGTCAATCATGATACTCTGCACTCGGTGACCAACTATGCTCTTCATAAAGCGTTGTACAGCGCGCACAACGACCACAACTATTTTGAGATAGCTCATACCATAATCCGCCAGAACCAGATGGGCCTCGGCGGGGCGCACCTGTATAATTTCGCTGACAACCACGATGTAGAGCGCATAGCGACAAGACTGAACGACAAGCGGGAGCTTCTTCCTCTTCATGTTCTTCTCTATACACTTCCCGGCATTCCTTCTGTATACTATGGTTCAGAGTTCGGCATAGAGGGAAGAAAGGAGAGGGGCTCGGACGCTTCGCTCCGCCCGGCGCTTTCGCTCAAAGATCTTGCGTCAGAAGATAATGCTCTTCTTCAGCTTATCAGCGCGCTTGGCAGGATATACAGCGGCGAATCGGCATTATGGTATGGGGAATACCGCGAACTCGAACTGACGACAACAAAATACGCGTTCATGCGGGGAGACATCCCGGTGACCGTCACCAACAGCGACGCGGAGGAGTCTTTTGATCTGGCGCTCGACGGTTCCTATACAGGAGCGCTTTCAGGAAGAGAGATCCGCTCCGATCAGGGACGGCTCCGCTTCACACAGGAAGGACACAGCGGCGAGATATGGATCCCTGCCGGTGAGAAAAAGCGCTATGAGCCTGTGAAAGTCACATTGCCGTCCGGCGCAGAAGAAGCGGACTCGGGCTGCGAAGCGGAGACGATGTCGCAAAGGGCAGCCGAGGGTAAAAGCTTGGAGGAGATGAGCATAGAAGAGCTTCAGGCTGAAGTACTTGCCAGACTGGCCGCCAATGGACCGCTCACTGACCGCATGAAAAAAGAAGTAAGAGAAAACGTTTACAGAGACTCTCTGCTCAATTGGATCAAGAGCTTTAGATAAAAAAGGAGACATGCTATGGAATTTGAAACAAGAAGAAGTATCGCGTTTATCGGTTCGGAATGCTATCCGTTCGTAAAGACCGGAGGCCTCGGTGATGTAATGTACGCACTTCCTAAGGCTCTGGCTGAGATGAACTGCGACGTGAAGGTCATCCTGCCGCGCTATCATTGCATTCCATCGAAGTATCAGGAAAAGATGGTATACCGCGGCTCGTTCAACATGGACCTCTGCGCGGACGGGAGGTCATTCTATGTCGGCATCATGGAATACGTCTGGGACGGCGTAGTCTATGATTTTATCGACAACGATGAATTTTTCTCATACGGCAATCCATATACCAATCTGGTAGACGATATCCCTAAGTTCTGCTATTTTTCCAAGGCGGCGCTTGCGGCCCTGAATTACATGAACTGGGTCCCGGACATCATCCACTGCCATGACTGGCAGGCAAGCCTCATACCGGTGATGCTGCGTACGCAGTTTGCCAATACTGCGCTTTGGGATTCCAAGACGGTCCTGACCATACATAATCTGCGCTTCCAGGGAGTATACAACATCCCTACGCTCAAATACTGGACCAATCTGCCGGATGATGTATTCAACATTGATGTCTTCAAGACAGGATACGAAGACGCCAACATGCTGAAGGCGGGTCTCGCTTACGCTGACATCATCACAACAGTCAGCGAGACCTATGCGGGAGAGATACAGACTCCGTTCTACGGCGATGGGCTGGACGAGCATATCCGCCACCATTCGGGAAAGCTGCGCGGCATAGTTAACGGCATCGACGTTGAGCAGTGGGATCCTGCCAACGATCCGAAGCTGTCAACACCTTACGATATCTCAAACGTACTGACACAGAAGAGGGGCAATAAAAAGGCCCTTCAGGAGGAACTCGGACTGGAAGTGAGTGATGACAAATTCGTCATCGGCCTCATCTCCCGTCTGACAAATCAGAAGGGGCTCGATCTGGTCAACGAGATACTCCCGGGTCTGATCGACGGCAACACGCAGGTCGTGGTCCTGGGGACCGGCGATGCCGTGTACGAGGAATCTTTCCGCAACTTTGAGAACTGGTTCAAGGGCAGCGTGTGCTCCTGCATCATGTATGACGAAGGAAGGGCTCACAGGATCTACGCGGGCGCGGACGCTCTGCTGGTGCCGTCGCTGTTTGAACCATGCGGACTCACACAGCTCATTGCGATGAGATACGGTACAGTCCCTATCGTCCGTGAAACCGGCGGACTGAAGGATACAGTCCAGCCGTATAACATGTTCACCAATGACGGCAACGGCTTCACATTCGACCGCTATGAGGCGGGACTTCTCTATGACGCGATAAACCGCGCTAAGACCATTTACTTCACCGACCGCTGGCAGTGGGACGAGATGGTCCAGAGGGATATGGCAAAAGACGTGTCGTGGAAAGCATCCGCTGAAAAATACAGAGATCTTTATATGGAACTGAAACCAAACTATTGATCAAATCGATCCGGATGATCAAGTGACAGATATGTTGACAAATACGCGCAATCGTATAAAATATAGGGCGGCAGTTGAGACTGCCGTCCTATATCACTTGTGGGGGTGTAAAGGTTTCGACAGGTGTGTGGAACAAGGATAAGCGAGCCGTGGCGGTGATCCACGATAAAAGTACCCGTTAAGAAGAAACGCTAAAACAAACAACAACTTCGCACTGGCTGCATAGTTCAGCCCCGCGCGTCGGCCTCAGGTCACCTGCAGCCTGAGAATCCGGCGTCATGCATGCAGGGACCTCTTGCGTGAGTTCCCGGTAACGTAAGAGTATCCACGGGATAGCGATCCCCAAGTTTGCCGTTGAGGCGAGGGGTGAGCGAAACAGCAGCAAGCGGCTGCGCTCGGAGAAAGTCCTTCGGAAATACTCTTGGACGTGGGTTCGACTCCCACCATCTCCACCACATTTTTGGCTATGGTTATGTCAATCCAGATGCAGCCATAGTTTTTATTTTGGCTGTTTATTTCTGAAGGCACCGTGAAT